>CAVPPM010000005.1:0-404453 GCA_963707255.1 uncultured Sphingobacteriales bacterium
ATGCCGGGCGCAAAGGAAGTAGTGGATTACGAATACAGCCGGGATAAAGCCGATGCTATCCTGGATAAGGCTGAATGGGTGTTTTGCCTTGACTTCAACACCCTTTCGCGGACACGTCACATGGCATCAAAACTGGCCAGCCTGAAATGTGATAAAATTCTGCTCGACCATCATGAAGAACCCCAGACTTCGTCATTTACATATGGCCTCAGCATAGTTCCCATGAGCTCTACGGCGGAAATGGTGTATAATTTTATTGTTGAATCAGGCCACGGTGACCTGATTGATATTCCCATTGCCGAATGCCTGTATGCGGGTGTGATGGCGGATACCGGTTCATTCCGGTTCCCTGTTACCACGGCGAGCGTCCATTTCATGGTGGCAAACTTGAAAAAAACGGGATTTAATCATTCGGTCATTCATGAACATATCTATGACAGTTTCCTGGAAAACAGGTTAAGGTTTATCGGGCATGTACTGATGAACAGGATGGAAATACTTTACGAATATAATACTGCCCTGATCGCCATTCCCAAAGCAGATATACTGCGGTTTAATATCAGGACAGGCGATACTGAAGGGCTGGTCAATTACCCATTGTCGATCCAGGGCATTAAAATGGCTGCCCTGCTGATTGACCGTGATGAAGAAAGAAAATGGTCCTTCCGCAGTAAGGGCGACGTAGACGCCAATACCTTTGCCCGCACTTATTTTGAAGGCGGTGGTCATTTTAATGCTGCAGGTGGAAGGAGCAGTGATAACATTGAAGAAAATGTCCGCAAATTCAAACTTGCACTTAAAGAATTTTCATCTCAACTACAATAATTATATTAAAAATGAAATCTATCAACAAGATCTGGCTTGCGGTATTACCGGTTATCATGGGAGTTGCCTGTACCAATATTGGCTATGAAAAAACAAAATCAGGACTGGAATATAAAATTTTCGCTGCTGACAAACCTGGTACATCACTGAAACAGGGAGACGTGGTAAAATTTGATATCCGTATTACTTATAAAGATTCCTTACTGGGAGAAACCTATGGTTCTATTCCCGGTTATATCATTGTAGACAGTAGTGGCCGCCCGCATGATTTTTCAGAAATCCTGAAGCTCATGAAAGTGGGGGATAGCGCCGTTACCATTCAGCAGTATGATTCGCTGATCAAGGCTAACCCGCAGGGAGGCCCTTCATTTATGAAGAAAGGCGATAAACTGAAGACATCCCTGAAAATCCTGGCAGTATTTTCAAAGCAGGACAGCGCAATGACCGACTACCAGGCAGAACTGGAGGGGTTCAAAAACAGGCAGATGGCTGAAGTTGAGGCATACCTGAAGAAGAAAAATATCAAGGCGGAAAAACTCCGTAATGCTTTTGTTGAGGTACAGGAAAAAGGAACCGGTGCACCGGCAGATTCTGGTAAAGTGGTTTCTGTAAAATACACCGGGTATAATTTTGCCGGTGAATTCTTTGATTCAAATACGGACAGCACCAAACAGGTCGAAAAACACCCATTAGAACCTTTCACTTTTGTCTCCAAGCAACAGGGCGCGATTATGGGAATGCTGGAAGCAGTTGCCTCTTTTAATAAAGGCGGAAAGGGAAGAATATTTATTCCATCCTTTGCCGGATACGGACAACAGGGAATGCCGCCAGCCATCAAACCCAATGAACACCTGATATTTGATTTCGAAGTAGTTGACGTTCAAAATATGCCTGAGCAACCCACGGGTATACCACCCGGAATGGGAAATCCTAACGGAGGTAATTAATTCATTTATTAGCAAAAAAAATCCCCGTACTCCGGGGATTTTTTTTTGTCTATGAAAGATATGCTTCGGTAAGCCGGATGGTTTCCCTGGCTTCCTTAACATCATGCACGCGCAGTATCATTGCGCCGTTTAACAGGGCAATCGTATTCATCACTGTTGTACCATTCAATGCATCATCTGCGGTAACCCCCAGCGTTCTGTATATCGTGGATTTCCTGGACAATCCGCATAAGATGGGAATTTCCATAAAGGAAAATACCTGCAACTGGCGAAGGAGTTTAAAATTATCAGCAGGATGCTTTCCAAAACCGAAACCCGGATCAATGATGATATCCCTGATGCCTGCCTTTCTGCAACTATCCGTTTTCACAATAAAATAGTCCATCACTTCGCGCGCAATATCCGCGTAGCCCGACTGCATCTGCATATTCTCCGGCCTTCCTTTCATATGCATGAGTATGTAAGGTACTTCCAGTGCCGCAACAATATCGAGCATCGCCGGATCCATCTCACCACCACTGATATCGTTAACCATGGACGCCCCGGCAAGAACTGCGGCTTCGGCTACGGATGACTGATAGGTGTCAATGGATATGACGGCATCCGGAATTTTTTTGATGATGGCATTGATAACAGGAATGACCCTGTTCAACTCCTCATCTGCGCTTACCCGTTCACTTCCTGGCCTTGTACTTTGACCGCCGATATCCAGGATGTCGGCTCCCTGGCTGTACATCATCGTGGCCTGCTCCACATAGTCTGCCGTTTCCCTGCGGCTGTTACCCCGGTAAAAAGAATCCGGTGTTACATTAATGATCCCCATTACCATCGGCTTATCGAGCATAAATAAACGACCCCGGCAATTCAATGCCGCAATTGCGCGCTTTGGAGTATTTTTGGGTTTTTCCATCATATGCTCATGCAAAATACGATAAACACGGATAAGCAATACGACGGGGCGATACAGCAATGCCGGGACATCTTCCTCAAAAAGACCCGTGATTACGGCACGTCGTGGCGGGTGCTGAGGATTATCTCGGTGACTGATCAGATCTTTATAAAAGCCCAGCGCATCAGGACCCTACAGGAAAAACAGGCTCAACTCGTGAAAGACGATATTCCATCTGAACTGAAGGGCATTGTCAACTATGGTATTATCGGGTTGATACAGCTCGCATCAGGTACTATTTCCATGGAAGATCTGCCGGTAGAAACCGTAGAGCAACTGTATAATGAAAATGCAGGAAAGGCAAGGCGAACAATGCTCGACAAAAATCATGATTATGGTGAAGCATGGCGCGATATGAGCCAGGAGAGCTTTATTGACCTTATCCTGATGAAACTGCTGCGGATAAAACAGATTCTTTTGAACGAGGGTAAAACGTTGATCAGCGAAGGCATCGATGCAAATTTTATCGACATCATTAACTACGCCGTATTCGGGCTGATCCTGATTGAAGAAGGCAAACACAAAGCATGAAGACATTACTGACAATTTCAAGATATATTACGGGTCTGTTGTTTATTTTTTCGGGACTGGTTAAGGCTAACGATCCCATGGGCCTGAGTTATAAAATGCAGGAATTTTTTGAAGTTTGGAACCTGCACAGCCTTAACACCATAAGCCTTCCATTATCCATAGCGATGATCGCCTTTGAGATCATTGCCGGTGTTGCGGTGATCATTGGCTGGAGGTTCAGGGCATTCAGCTGGCTTTTATTATTGCTGATCGTATTCTTTACCTTTCTTACAGGATATGCATTGTTCTCCGGTAAGATCAGGGAATGCGGATGCTTTGGCAATTGTTTCAAACTCACGGCACAGGATTCATTTATCAAGGATATTATCCTGTTATTGCTGATCGTATTTCTTTTTGTAAACCGAAACCTGGTCACTTATCGACTCAGCAAAAACCTCGCGATCGTAAGCCTGCTTGCCGCAACGGTTTTGTCTTTCGGCATGCAGTGGTATGTATTGAATCACCTGCCCTTTATCGACTGCCTGCCTTATAAAGTGGGCAATAACATTGTCGAAGAAAGGAAAATACCAAAAGGCGCAATATCCGACAGTACCGTCATCAGTTTTGTGTATAAAAAACAGGGAAAGGAAATTGAATTTGATGCCGATCATTTCCCGGAAGATTTTTCCGATTCCCTTTATGAATTTGTAAAGCGGTACGACAAACTGGTGAGGCTGGGGAATGCTGAACCACCCATCAAGGATTTTGTATTGATCGATGCTGCCAATAATGATTCCACCGAGGCCATCCTGAACACACCGGGTAAACTGATGATCCTTTTTTCACAGGGATGGGAAGATGACTGGAAGAGGGGAATTGAAGAACTTGCACAAACGGCCGCAGCTAATAATACCAGGTTTATCATATCCACTGCTGCTGCCGATAAAGCAAGACAGCAGGTACAGGTTCCCGTTATGAAGTCGGACCTGGTGGCGATCAAGACAGCGGCAAGGGTGGATCCCACTATTTATCTTATTGACGGCGCCACGATAAAAGGCAAGTGGGCCTTTGCCGATATGGACAAAGCATTAAAGGAATTAAAAAAATAAATTCACTTGCTGAATTTCCTGCTGCGAAAAATTCTGTACGGTTTCCTGGTGATGCTGGGGGTGACGGTGATGGTGTTTTTTTTATTCCAGGGATTCGGTGACCCGGCACGACTGATTCTCGGCCAAACCGGGGATGCAGAGACACTTAACAATATCCGGAAAGAACTGTACCTCGACCAGCCTAAAGGCAAGCAGTTCCTTTATTACCTGCGGGATATCTCCCCAATTTCTATACATACAGCACAGGAAATCAGTGACAAAAAGCTGAGGGGAGTCTTTATCGGGGGAAATCAAAAGTTGGCCTTTAAAATACCTTATTTGAGACGCTCTTACCAGAGCAAAAGGGAAGTACTGGATGTACTTACAGATGCATTACCGGGCACGCTGGTACTTGCCGGAGCAGCCATGGTTTTTGCTACCGTGGTGGGTATGTTACTGGGAATTTTTGCAGCGGTAAAAAAAGGGACCTGGTGGGATAGTGCAGCCATATTCAGCTCTGTTGTGGGTATATCAGCCCCTTCATTTTTCATGGGCATCCTGATTGCCTGGCTATTTGGTTTTGCATGGAGTTCATGGACCGGCTTGCATATGACCGGCAGTCTTTATATGACAGACGCGTTTACCGGAAGGCGGATGGAACTGCAGAATCTCATACTTCCCGCCCTCACCCTCGGCATCAGGCCCCTGGCGATAATTGCCCAATTGACGCGCAGTTCCATGCTTGACGTTATGGGACAGGATTATATCCGTACGGCCTACGCCAAGGGTCTTAGCAGGCAAAGGGTGATCTTTGGTCATGCCCTGAGAAATGCCGTTAATCCGGTGATCACCGCCATCACCGGATGGTTTGCAGAATTGCTGGCAGGGGCATTTTTTATTGAATATATTTTTGGATGGAAAGGCATTGGAAAAATTACAGTAGATGCTTTGGAAAAACTCGATTACCCGGTAGTCATGGGAAGCGTACTGCTTACGGCCAGCCTGTTTGTTATGGTGAATATCCTTGCCGATTTGCTGTATAGTATTGTCGATCCCCGCATCGGTCTTAAATAATCAAAAAAAAATAGTATTTTCATCTGACTTGTTTACTTAAAACTTTTGCATCATGAAAACGGTTGCGGACATTTTTAAAAGGAAGGGTAGAAATAATATCACCGTAACACCGGATTCAAAGGTTCTGGATGCCCTGAAGATCATGGCAGAAAAGAATATCGGATCTGTTGTTGTCATGGATGATGAGAAATATTGCGGATTGTTTACTGAAAGGGATTATGCACGGAAAGTTATCCTGCACGGTAAATCTTCCAGTGAACTCCAGGTAGGTGAGATCATGAGTGAGTATCTTCCTGTAGTAACGCCCGCGCATACCCTCGAAGATTGCATGGAAATCATGACCAACCATAATATACGGTACCTGCCTGTCTTCGAAAGTGGCGATTATGTTGGTGTTATTTCCATTATTGACGTGGTTAAGGAAACAATGCTGGCACAAAAAGATACCATCGAACAATTACAGAACTATATTCATTCTTCAGTATAGGCTGCTTAGCGGATAACCACATCTTTGATCACCTTTTCTCCGAGTGCTTCATTCACTCGCTGGATAATCTTTTCCTTCTGGAACAGCAATTCATTTTTAAGGGGAGCCACTGAAGTGCTGATGAAAAGGGTCTGGTTCATAATTTGAATGGAATCGGTATAGCGTGCGATCGTTTTGCCCATCAAATCTTCCCATACGTCCTCTATCTGCAGGGATTGTATGCCGCCCTTCAGCCTGCTTTGTTTAAGGAATTGTTGCAGGGCCTGTGATAAGGAGTATTGCGCCACCGGTTAAATTGAAGGAGCAAATTACACAAAAGATTGGTTACAATTCCTCCACCTGGAATGGCAATGACAGTTTTTCGAGCGCGTCCCTGAGCCTTGAACAATGTGTGTCGGTAAGGAAGACCTGGCCATTATTGTCGACACAGGCCCAATGCAACAGGTTATGCATTCTCTTTTCATCCAGTTTTTCAAATACGTCATCCAGCAGTAGAAGGGGAGGAAATCCTTTGATTCGTTGAAGTATGGTAAATTCAGCAAGTTTCATGGCAAACAAAAGGCTCTTTCGTTGACCCTGCGAAGCAATATTCTTTAACGGCTGTTCGGAAAGCCTGATATCCAGTTCGTCTTTGTGTATGCCTGAATTAGTGCGTTGTGACAGCAAGTCCTTTTGACGCGACATCAGCAGCAACGCTTTTAGTTTTTCCTGCTGTAGCTGGCTTTGATACAGCAGGTCCAGACCTTCTTCTTTACCGGCGATCATCTCATATTTTAATTTCACCTCACTGATGAAGGTGTCCAGGAAATTCTTTCGCTGCGAAAAAATGTATTCACCCGGCAGGATCAGCTGTTGATCCAACACTTCCAGCAGTGCTTCATCCTGGCGGCCTGTTTCTGCGAATTGTTTCAACAGTCCGTTGCGTTGCTGCAGTACACGGTTGTATTGTATGAGCTGGTGCAGGTATTGGGGATCTGTCTGTGAAATAATGGTGTCAATAAATTTTCGTCTTTCGTCGCTTGCCCCGGTGACCAGCTGTATGTCGTCGGGCGCCACAAAAACCACCGGGAACTTGCCGATGTGGTGGGAAAATCGGCTGTAGACCTCCTGGTTAAGGGCAATTTCCTTTTTGCCGGATTCCCTTACAATGCAGACGGTGGTAAACTTTTCATGCTGACGCGTAAATTGTCCTTCGATACGGAAACCCTGGTATCCGAATGAAGCACTGGCCTGGTCAGTTTTGGCAAAATAGCTTTTTGTGAGGCAGAGGTAGTAAATGGCATCCAGCAAATTGGTTTTGCCCGCACCATTAGGGCCACAAAAACCAACAATCCGCTCCATAAACCGGAATTGCCGGTCGGTATAGTTTTTAAAGCGGGTAAGTGATATGGAATCAAGCCTCAGCAAATTCAAAATTTACGCAAACATAAACCAAGGGCATTGCATATCATGAAGCGACGGAGACTCAATATTTTTAACGGAATTCACCTTATATTTGCCCCTCAAATTTGCCAACGTGGGTACAACCAAAGCAGTCGCAACGAAATTCAGCAAAGAGACATATTTATACTGGTACGAATTGATGCTGCTCCTGCGCCGTTTTGAGGAAAAAGCGGGCCAGCTCTATGGAATGCAGAAGATCAGGGGATTCTGTCACCTTTATATAGGCCAGGAAGCCCTGGCAGCAGGTTGTATGACGGCTACCAAACCGGAAGATACCTTCATAACCGCTTACAGGGATCATGGACTGGCCATTGCAAAGGGCATCACTGCCAAGGCCTGTATGGCAGAATTGTATGGCAAAGCCACCGGTTGTTCCAAGGGCAAGGGAGGAAGCATGCACTTCTTTGGTGTAAAAGAGAGGTTTTTTGGCGGACATGGTATTGTGGGTGCCCAGATCGGTACGGGAGCCGGACTCGCTTTTGCTGAAAAATACAAGGGTACGGATAATGTGAGCCTGACTTTTTTTGGAGATGGTGCTGCCCGCCAGGGTATGCTGCACGAAACCTTTAACCTGGCCATGGTTTGGAAACTCCCGGTTATTTTCATCTGCGAAAACAACAATTATGCAATGGGAACCTCGGTTGCGCGTACGTCTAACGTAGTGGATATTTATAAACTGGCCGATGCTTATGATATGCCGGGCGATTCTGTTGACGGTATGGATCCGGAAGCCGTCCACGAAGCTGTGTCAAGGGCAGTGAAAAGGGCGAGGGCAGGTGAGGGACCAACCCTGCTGGAAATGAAAACATATCGTTATAAGGGTCACTCCATGAGCGATCCGCAAAAATACCGGACAAAGGAAGAAGTGGAAGAATACAAGGAAAGGGACCCGGTGGAAACTTCAAAGGCAAGGTTACTGGAGTACTTTAAAGTTCCTGAATCGAGATTGAAGCCATCAATGAAAGGGTAAGGCTCGAGGTGGAGGAATGTGTGAAATTTGCCGAAGAAAGTCCATGGCCGGCAGAAGACGAACTGCTGAAAGATGTTTATATACAACCCGATTATCCATTTATCACCGATTAATATCTACTGAAAAACAATAGTTTATCAGCACTATTTTATTAAAAATTAAAATTAACAATGTCAGCAAAAACACAACCGGAACCAGAACAGATAGAAGTGCTGGAAAGGGCAAAAGGGTTTTGGGAAAAGAACAGTAAATTGATACTATACATCAGTTCTGCTGTTATTATTTTAGCGGGAGGTTATTTAGCCTATAAATACCTCATTGTACTGCCAAACGAACAAAAAGCACAGGAAGAGATTTTTAAGGCCGAGACCAATTTCAGGAAAGATTCTGTAGCGCTCGCACTTAATGGCAATATCAGCACTCCTGGCTTTATCAAAGTCATAAAAAAATACGGCAATACGCGTACGGGTAACCTGGCAAAATTATATGCCGGGGAATGCTATCTGCAACTTGGCGATTATAAAAATGCCGCCAAATACCTGGAAGAATTTGATGCCCATGGAGCGAAACAGATTGAAGCAAAAGCGGAAGGGATGCTGGGTGATGCATATGCTGAATTAAAACAAAACGATAAAGCCCTTGATCATTACAAGAAGGCCGGAACAATTTTCCCGGAAGATGCATTCATGAGTTCTGAATATTTATTCAGGGCGGGCATGTTGTATGAAATCATGGGAAAAAACAAAGAAGCCATCGAACAATACAAACAGATCAAGGAAAAATTCCCGCGTTCAGAAAAGGGTTATAATATCGATAAATACCTGGCCCGGCTTGGTGAGACTAATCTTTGAAATTGAAAGATGGCAACAAAAGGTAATGCCCGGTTAACAAAATCAAACACAGGCGCCCGTGAATATTCGGGTGCCTGTGTTGTTATTGTGAAAACGGAATGGAACGCCGAAATAGTTGATGAGCTTGAAAAAGGTTGCCGGAAAGTTCTTGAAAAAAAAGCGGTGAAGATGATCAGCACCATTACCGTTCCGGGTGCCGTGGAAATTCCTTTTGGCATTAAAAGTTACTGGGATACCATAAAATACAAGGACAACAGGCCGTTGGCCTTTATCGCCCTGGGATGTGTTATTAAGGGTGATACGCCGCATTTTGAATACGTCTGCCAGGCAGTGACCTCCGGAATCACCCAGCTTAATTTGCAGTTGCCCGTACCTGTTATATTCGGATTGCTCACCGTTAATAATGAACAGCAGGCCAGGGAAAGAATTGGCGGAAAACATGGCCATAAAGGTGAAGAAGCCGCCCTCACCGCGCTGAAAATGATTTCACTTATAAAATCATTTAAATAGGGAACAATGAACGTTCAGCTTTTTATTCCCTGTTTTGTTGACCAGCTGTTTCCCGAAACTGCATTTAATATGGTGAAACTGCTGGAAAAAGCCGGCTGTACCGTTAGCTATAATACCGATCAAACCTGTTGTGGCCAGCCTGCCTTCAACGCCGGATTCAGGGAAGAAGCCAAAATGGTCTGCCATAAATTTATTGAGGATTTTAAGGGAAAGGATTTTATCGTGGCACCCAGCGCTTCCTGCGTTGGTTTTGTACGGAATTACTATCAATCCATGTTTGCCGATTCGTCCCTTCACCTCGAAGTGAAATCCATTCATTCCAGGATTTTTGAGCTCAGTGATTTCCTGGTCAACGTACTTAAAAAAACAGACTTCAACGCAAGCTTACATGCGCGGGCAACCTACCATGATTCCTGTGCTGCACTCAGGGAATGCAAAATAAAACAGGAACCACGACAACTGCTCGGCAAAGTAGCCGGTTTATCCCTTTCTGAAATGAAGGATGTGGAAACCTGCTGCGGATTCGGAGGAACCTTTGCTGTTAAATTTGATTCCATATCTGCAGGCATGGCCGACCAGAAAGTGCTCAATGCCGTGGAAACAGGTGCAGAGTATATCATTTCCACCGATCTCAGCTGTCTGATGCATATACGCGGATACAGTGAAAAAAATGACATCCCCATTAAAACACTTCACCTTGCCGATGTTCTTACCATGGGCTGGTAAGGTATAAAATTGATATCATGGCATACTGGTTAGTGAAATCAGAACCTTCCAAATATTCCTGGGATAAATTTGTAAAGGATAAGGAAACTGTCTGGGATGGTATCCGGAATTACGCTGCACGGATTCACCTGAACGCGATGCGAAAGGGCGACAAGGTTTTGTATTATCATAGCAATGAAGGCCTGGAAATTGTTGGAATAGCCAGCGTGATAAAAGAAGCCTATCCTGATCCCTCTGCAAACGATGAGACCTGGGTGGCCGTAAACCTGAAAGCTGAAAAGAAATTAAAAAAACCGGTGACGCTCAGCCAGATAAAATCCGAAAAAAGACTCTCTGCAATGGCCCTGATAAAAATCAGCAGGCTTTCGGTTGGACCGGTAACCGAAGAAGAATGGAAGGTTATCATGGAACTGGCAGGCATGTAAACAACAGCAATGAAAAAGCTTGTGGTATTGACAGGTGCAGGCATCAGCGCAGAAAGCGGACTAAAGACCTTTCGTGACAGCGATGGCCTTTGGGAAGGATATAATATTGAAGATGTGGCCACACCTGAAGCCTGGAGAAAAAATCCGGCGCTGGTGCTGGAATTTTACAATTTCCGCAGAAAAAATGTTGCAGAAGCCACGTCCCAATAAAGCCCATTATATACTCGCTGAACTGGAAAATTATTTTGATGTACAGATCATCACACAGAATATAGATGACCTGCACGAAAGGGGAGGGAGCTCCAGGGTTCTTCATCTTCATGGAGAAATATTCAAAATGCGCAGTTCAGTGGATGAAGACCTCGTTTACCCCATCAGGGGTGATATCAGGCAGGGAGACCTGGCTGAAGACGGCCATCAACTGAGGCCGCATATCGTCTGGTTTGGTGAAGCTGTGCCGCTAATTGAAACTGCTGCTTCATTAACTGCGGAGGCAGATCTTTTTGCCGTTGTGGGAACGTCGCTGGTAGTTTATCCCGCAGCCGGACTTATCCACGCCACAAGACCAGGAACACCCTGCTTTATCGTAGATAAAAAAATCCCTCCCACATCCGGGCAAAACAGGCTCACAACTTTTGAAATGCCGGCTACATCGGGAATGGAAGCCTTAAAAGAAATCCTGATCAGGGATCACGCAGGATAAACTACCGGTCTTCACCATGAAAAACGATACCATGTTTTTTCAGGTCAGGTAATACCAGTTTATATATGTCAGGATATATGGGAATGAACACTCCCCTGCGTCGAATATTCCCATTCAGAATATGTCTTGCGGCAAATGCCAGTGGCAGTCCCACCGTCGTTGCCATTGCGGTATGGATACTGTCGCTCCCTTTGGCCACCAGGTGACTCCTGGTAGTTTTATGTTCACCATGCAGGGTATAGTCAATCTCATGCAGCATGATGATCATGTCCTTATCACCAGGCTGTAACCCAAGCCTGTTCTCCACGGCCCATTGCAACACATCGGCTGCAGTACATTTTCCCCGGTTAATCATGGTCTGCGATGAAAATCCGAGCCATTCGATTTGTTTCGCTACTGTTTCATTACCGGCAGTATAAGTAATTCCATGTTGCCTGCAATGGGCAGAAAAGAAACTTCGCATATCCATTCCCGTTGTATCATAAACGGTTTTATCATCGGTTAGCCTGAGGGCCACAATTTTACTCCACCCCAGGCAGAAGTCGGGATGCCGCAGGGTGGTGCGTACAAATGTGGAAGCTTCATGCAACGCATATTTATCAATATAAGCCAGTGAATCACGGTTAGGATACCACGCATATTCTCCATGACCCGGAATAGAAACGGTTTTCCCGGGATCAAATAATTCCTGGTATGGGGTATGTGTAATATTGCCATTTTCCAGGAAAGTTGCGCCATCCCTGCCGGCCATGACGATATTGCGGGGATTCCAGCTGATCTTGTAGTGCCATGGATTATCATCTGACTCCGGTGAGATTAGTCCGCCGCAATGTGACCGGAAACTGTTGATCGATCCACCGGCTGCTTTTATGGTATCGATCATTTCCATCGCACTCATATGGTCGATGCCGGGATCAAGTCCCATTTCACAAATGAAACTTAGTCCGCCTGCTTTTGCCTCAGCATCCATTTCCTGTAGCTCCGGTGTGAGATAAGAGGCATTTAGAAAATGCTTTTTATATGTTAGACAGCACCTTGCCGCTGTGGTATGGAGAAAGGGGGGAAGCATGGAAATGACAAGATCGGCGCCTTCCACCAGCTGGCTGAGCTGGTCATTGTTTTCGAGGTTAATGCCATAGGCAGAAGCCCTGTCACGACCACCCGTTTTGCTGGCGGCGATACCAGGATCCGCATCTGCCACATGCACGTGCCAGTCATTAAATTGTGCTTCTTCTATCAGGAATTCGATCAATACGCTGGAAGATTTTCCGGCGCCAAGGATAAGGATATCTTTCATAAAAACATTATGCTGCAATGTATATAAACACACTTACAAATGCAGACAGGCCAGGATTGAAATGAAAGATTTATTACCAGATATTTTCTGAAACGCCCAGCGCTTTGGAAGAGATATGGGTCAGGGCGGTCTTTACTTTAATACCCTTGTTTGTTTTTGGCGCTACCAGGGTAAGGCTGGAATTGGCGGCGATATCCTTGAAGTGCAGGGATTCTGTTTTATAGGATTTTTTGTTACTCTGGATATAGGTAACGTCTACCACTACCAGGTCTACCGGATAATCAGAAGTATTGTTCACAGTAACCTCTACGTCATCGATACCTCCAAACATGCCCACTTTATAATCATTGGTGCGGACCGAAATCATTTTGGAAATGTTCTGCTTTGCCAGTTCTTTAGGATCTGCAATTTTGGTGGTTTCAACCGGCGCCGGAGGCGGGTTTTCTTTTACCACAACTGTTTCCACCGGAACAGTTTTATCACTCACTACAGGTTTAACGGCTGTCTTTTTGACTTTATCTTTCTGATCATTCACCATGGGTTTACTAACGGTATCCGTCTGAAGACTGGAAACCGGTTGTAAAATATTGTTCACCGGGGCGTTTTCCTGGGCGGTTTCTGCAGATTCTGCGGCTACATGCTGAACTGCTGGTTTAGCGTCCTGCTGTATGCGGGAACTGCCAATACCCATACCTATGAGTATGCCTACCGCCAACAAAGAAATAACGGCAGCGGCAAGGGCGAATACCTGCATTACATTTCCACCCGACTGGCTTCTCTGCGTATGTTGCACGGGTGGCGGAGATACTGAAATCCTTTCTTCCCTTGTTGTTTCAGGTAATTTTTTTTCGGGTTGAACCGTGTTAGTGACAACTTCTTTCCTGCTGTTTTCAGTCTGGCTCTTTATTACCGGTTTTTGCTCACGGTCATCCTTAGCGGAAGGCTGACTTATTTTTTGCATTCCCGATGGCATAGACACGGAAACATACTTTGGACGCTTTGTTTCCTTGTCTCCCGGTTTCTGCGTTGAAGGAGTATTAATGCTCTCTGATGCATCAGCGGCAGGTTTCAGATCAGCAGTCCTGGGTTTCGATTCCTGTTCTTTGTTACTGCTATTCTCGTCTCCTGCTATAATCCTGGTTTTATTTTCTGCAATGATCCGCGGCTTTTCTTCTGTCATTTGTTTTTCAGCAGCGGGCCTCGGCATGTACGATTCTCCTGAAGGTTTTTTAAAGAACCTGTCAAAAGGCTGTTCTTCAACAGCAGGAGCAAAAGATTTAAATTCTTCAATTTCCCCGGGATAACGCCAGGCAGCACTCCGCCCTTCGACCCAGATCAGGTCATAAGGTTTTACGCCCAGGGCCCTGATATCTTCGAGGGTATAAGGACCGGTCTGTTTATTATCGCGTAAGAGCAGGTATTTATTCATGGCTGAAGTCGGCATAAATTTACGAAATCCGGGTTGAAAAATATGCGAATACTAAGATACCATACAAACCTTCCCTTTGTTGTGAATGATTAGTTATAATAGATGCCATTTGAACCATCCAAAATAACCGAAAAATTGGGGGCAAATTGGGTAATATCTGTCAGGTATTACGCCCGAAAAAAGGTAAATTTGCGGACTTTTAAATAACCCCGTAGTTTAAGGAAATAACAGTATGGATGAGAACTTGCAGCAACCTGGTGAAACGCAGGATAATGACCGGATTATTCCGGTAAATATTGAGGAGCAGATGAAATCGTCCTACATCGATTACTCCATGAGTGTAATCGTTGGAAGGGCCCTTCCGGATGTGAGGGACGGACTAAAACCGGTCCACCGCCGGATCCTGCACGCCATGAATGAACTGGGCCTGGATTATAACAAGCCCACAAAAAAATGCGCCCGTATTGTGGGTGAAGTGCTGGGTAAGTTTCATCCCCATGGTGACACTGCCGTTTATGATTCACTGGTACGGATGGCCCAGGACTGGAACCTGAGGTATACGCTGGTGGACAAGCAGGGTAACTTTGGTTCGCCTGATGGAGAAGGACCTGCGGCAATGAGGTATACAGAAGCAAGAATGCAGCGGATGGCAAAATACCTGCTGGAAGATATAGATAAGGATACCGTCGATTTTCAACTGAATTTTGACGACTCCCTTGAGGAGCCTACCGTTCTTCCTACAAAAATCCCTCAACTGCTGGTCAACGGATCAAGCGGTATTGCTGTAGGTATGGCAACGAATATGATGCCGCATAACCTGTCGGAAGTGGTGGACGGATGTATTGCGTTTATTGATAACCGTGATATTACAATAGAGGAGCTGATGCAGTATGTGAAGGCCCCCGATTTTCCTTCCGGCGGTATGATTTACGGAATGGAAGGCGTCAAGGCCGGGATGATGACGGGAAGGGGTAGGGTAGTACTGAGGGGAAAACTTCATGTAGACACTAAGCCAAGCGGGAGGGAACAGATCGTCATTACAGAAGTTCCTTACCAGGTAAGCCGTGATGTACTCACCTCAAGGATCGGGCAGCTCGTTATTGATAAGGTCATTGAAGGTATTGCGCACGTTAATAATGAATCCAATGAAAAAGAAGGCACGCGCATCGTCATCGATCTGAAAAGAGATGCTGTAGCCAATGTGATCATCAACCAGTTTTATAAGTTCACCGAATTACAGACCTCATTCGGTATAAATAATGTGGCCCTTGTACGGGGCAGGCCGAGGACACTGAACCTGAAGGACCTGATTTCAGAATTTGTGGACTTCCGTCATGAAGTCGTTATCCGCCGGGCAAACTTTGAACTCAGGGAGGCGGAGAAAAAAGCGCATATCCTTCAGGGTTATCTCATCGCCCTTGACCACCTCGATGAAGTCATCCGGCTCATCAGGAACAGTGCCAACCCCGAAGAGGCCAAGGAAGGCCTGATGACCAGTTTCGGCATGAGTGAAATCCAGGCCAAGGCAGTACTGGAGTTAAGGCTTCAGCGACTCACCGGCATGGAAAGGGAAAAGATCAAGGCCGAATATGAGGAGATCATGAAGTTCATCGGCGAACTGAAGGCATTGCTTGCCGACCCGGTGCTCAGGTTTAACCTTATTAAAGAAGAATTGAGGGATGTCAAGGAAAAATTCGGTGACGAACGCAGGAGTGAAATCGTATACCTGGAAAACGAGATGAGGCTGGAAGACCTGATCAAGGAAGAAGACGTGGTCATCACGGTATCTCACCTTGGTTATATCAAACGTACACCCTCTGCCGATTACCGGATTCAGAAAAGGGGAGGAAGGGGTTCGATAGGGGGCCGGACCAGGCAGGAAGATTATATTGAACACCTTTTTGTCGCATCAACACATCATACCCTGTTATTTTTTACCGAAAAAGGAAGGTGTTACTGGTTAAGGGTGTATGAAATTCCGGATGGTGAAAAACAAAGTAAAGGCCGTGCCATCCAGAACCTGATCCAGTTGCCTCCGGATGATAAGATCAGGACGGTAATCGACGTAAAGAACCTGGAGGATAAGGAATTTGTGTCAAAACATTTTATCCTGCTCTGTACTCAGAAAGGAATCATAAAAAAGACCAGCCTGGAGGATTTTAGCCGTCGCCGTGCAACCGGAGTGAATGCTATTACCGTCGTGGAGGGGGATCAGCTGCTGGACGCCCGGATGACCGATGGTGATTGCGAGATCATCATGGCCGTCAAGAGCGGAAGGGCTATTCGTTTCCCGGAAGACAAGGTTCGTCCGACCGGACGAGGAGCGATTGGTGTTGCTGGCATTGAAGTTGAACAGGAAGGTGATGAAGTGGTTGGTATGATTTGTGTAAATAAGGGAGATAACTCCAAAACCGTCCTGGTGGTCTCTGAAAAAGGTTATGGTAAGAGAACTCCGGTAGATGAATACCGGATTACGAACAGGGGAGGAAAAGGTGTAAAGACGATCAATGTAACCGAGAAAACTGGTAAATTAGTTGGTATTCTGGATGTGCAGTCGAAAGAGGATCTGATGATCACCTGTATTTCCGGTATCACTATAAGGATGTCGGTTGAACAGATCAGTGAACAGGGAAGGGCCACACAGGGAGTAAAACTGATCAGGCTGGATGACGGAGATGAAATTGCAGCCATAACCCAGCTTGACGAAGAAGCCGTTGAGCAAACGGGAGCTGAAGAGCAAAAACCGGATGATACAAATGGTGATCATCCTGTTGATCCACTGCCTGCTGAAACTGATCCGGCATAATTTTTTTAATTCTCAATATTAAAAGTATACAAATGAAGAGAGTCCTTTTAACCACCATGCTGGTCATCGCGGTTTCCGGTATTTTCGCACAGGATATCAAGAAAACCAAGGAATTCATTACGGCCAATGCATGGGATAAAGCCAAGACGTCTATTGATCAGACCCTGGCCAATCCTAAAAATCAAAAAAATGCCGAAGCATGGTACCTTAAAGGAAAGGTATATAGTGCCTGTGCGGCCAATCCGGGTTTTAAATCACTGGTAGCACCTGATGGAAGAATGCAGGCCCTGGATGCCTTTAAAAAATCCATGGAACTGGATAAAGCCGTTGCCACTACTTATCTGACGCTTGATCAGTACCAACCGGTGTTTACTTTGTACACTACCAATTTTGAAGAAGCAGCAGCACTGTACAATAGTGAGAAGTACGAGGAAGCATTACAGGAATTCAAGAACTGTGGTGTGTACGGTGACTATATTTTCAGTAATGGATGGGGTCTGTATAAACTTGACACTACCCTGACATATTACACCGCACTTTCTGCGCTGAATGCAAAGAAAGAAGATGAAGCCGTAAAGTATTTCACCAAACTCGGTGATGCAAAAGTGGGTACTACTCCTGAGCAGGCAACAACTTATCGTTACCTCGCGAAATATTATTACGATAAAAAGGACGAAGCCAATATGACCAAGTATATCCAGACTGGTATGGAACTTTATCCAAAGGATGAATACCTGCCACTGCTGGAACTGGATTATGTAAGGGAGAAGGGAGACAAGGCGGCACTATACAAAAAATTCGATGAAATGGTGGCGGCAAATCCCAACAATTTCGATGTTCTTTTTGAGTATGGAAATGAACTGTTCCTGGAAACACACGTAGCAGATGCGTCAAAGCGCCCGGCAAATTATACCGCCAATTGCGCAAAGATCGAGGAACTGTATAAAAAAGCTATTGCCGTGAAGCCCGATAATACGGATGCTTTGCTGGCACTTGGAAAGCACTATTATAATATGGCATTGTTCATGGAAGAAGATGCCAACAAAATCAGAGGCACAAAACCCGAAGACGTAAAGAAGAAGGCTGATCTCACTGCGCAGGTGGCTGAAACCGCTTCGAAATCCATCGAACCATTGGAAAAAGTCTTTAACACATTTGACGGACAGGGCAAACTGAAGACACACGATAAATCGAATTATAAATCTGCCTGCAGCCTGCTTTCCTATAGCTATGAAAAGAAAAAGGACAAGGCCAAGTCAGATATGTACCAGAAAAAGTATGATGAGGCAGATAAGAATCATTAATACAGTATAATTTTTATAAACTAAAAGGGAAAGTGAATAACTTTCCCTTTTATATTTTATGTCGTTACAATTAGGAAGAACAAATTTTGGAGATCCTGCCAATGCAGGAAAACTGCTTAGCAGGGAAGATGCCACAGCATTATTTCATGACTGGGTAAAAAATGACCGGCTTAAACTCCACATGCTACAGGTGGCTCACCTGATGGCGGCCTGGGCAAAAGAAAAGGAAGGAATGGATGAAATGAACTGCTGGAAATGGGAACTGGCGGGTCTGCTCCACGATGCCGATTGGGACCAGTGGCCGGAACAACATTGTCGAAAGATCATAGAAGAACTTGAAAGCAGGGGAGTGGACCCTGAAGTGATCAGGGCCATAGCATCCCATGGTCCAAAACATTTTGGCGTAGAACCCGAAACGAAAACCGATAAAATGCTGTATGCATTCGACGAGCTTTCCGGCCTGATCCATGCATACTCTCTCATGCGTCCGGAAGGATACTCCGGAATGGAATTAAAGGGCGTAAAAAAGCGCCTTAAGGAAAAAAGTTTTGCCGCCAACGTAAACAGGGAAGAAATTAACGATGCCGCAGAAAAGGCAGGGATCACCATAGACGACCTTGTCAACTTTATTATCCAACACCAGCCTGCGGTTGCGATGAAACTATTTGCGCCCGGAGGCGCCTAATCTCCTGTTTTTTAACAAACTGGCAACTTTTTGAATTGATTCCACGTCTTTTTATTTTTCCTATACATTTGGAAGACTAAATACCTAATTACATGAGCGATGCAAATGATGATTTCGGGAGTGGCATTCTTAAAGGACTGAAGAAAGTTTTATTTCACAGTGATGCAAGTTCCGAAAAAAATACTCCGGTAACGCAGGTAGCCATGCCCGCACCTCAATCCGAACCGTCTTTGTCGAAGGTTGAAGGACCTGCACACCAGGGCGAAGTCGAAGGCACCAGGGATATGAAACTTAAGGTTTACCAGTTGCTCGAAAATCTCAATAAACCTGGAATAGATTTTTTTGAAGTGTGGAATGCAGCTGTGGAAATGGGAGGAGCCAACAGCACCAATATAAAATCGGCCTTCACCTCATTGAAGTATGCAGATAAGTCCTTATCAAAGTCGAGATTACTGGAATCCGGTGCGGCATACATTTCAGGGCTTAGCTCAGTCATAGAAACGGAATCAAAAAAAAGGCTGGAAGAAAAAAACAGGCTGGACAGAGAAATGGAAGAGGTGAAAACCAGCCTTGATAACGAAATCAATTCTATTGAACAACAGATCAGTTCACTTCAGCAAAAACTTTCAGAAAAAAGATCAGAGCGGGAAAATATTCATGCGAAATATCAACCCAGGATTATTGACATCGATAACAAAATAACATCTGGACGCCAGTCGGTCAATAGTGTACTTTCGGAAATGCAACAGGTACTTGACATTATTAAAAAGGATTTAAATTAAACATACAATGAGCAATTCAAACAATGCGCTTACGGTGATTCCGGCAGAATTAAAAAATCAACTGCCCATTTTCCAGGTATTGGGAGATAGATTACCAGCTCCGTTAAAAACTGAAGAAGGGAAAAAGACCGTTGCTTCGGTATTTTACTGGATACTTATTGCAGGTGGAGCCTATTGGTTTTTTAAAAACCTTGATAACCTTCTTGCCTTTGCACAAAAATCCGTGCTGTTTGTGGTGTTCAGTATAGTGCTGGTGACCTTGTTGTTGCTGATGCCGAAAATTGTCAGTGTATTGCACCGGCTTGGCAGAACCCTGCTGTTTAAAAGTGAAAAATCCATTGTACGCAATAACCCGGTCATTGCACTGCAATTGCTGTTAAATGACGCAAAAGACACGCTGAAAAGGGTAAAGGATAAAATTTCGCATGTTGACGGTGTGAGGATCGATATGATACAAAGCGGAACACATTCCCAAAAAACCGCTGAAGAAAAATATGCACTGGTGAAAAAACTGGTAGCGGATGCTTCGAAGCAGGAAGAAATGTCGATCGAGGCTGGCAAGGCTAATAACATTGAAAAAGCGAATGACCTTAACCGTTATGCCAAAGAAACCCGGACCAAGGCGTTTTTACTGGGAAAGGAAGGAGAAGCAGAGGAAATGAATGCCAGGAGCTATGCCCAGTACGCCAACCAGTTTGCGAAAGTGATTGAAGTGCTGAAAGACAATGAAAGCGCGGCACGCATTTATGTAAGTACGCTCGACAGCAGTATCTCCATCCTCGAGAAAAAACTGGAAGCTACCCAGAAAATGAAGAACGCTACCGAAGGACTTGCAGATGTATTCAATATTAAAGACGGTTGGGTATTCCAGGAAGCCATGAGCGCTGCAACACAGGCCATCAGCCAGAATATCGCTTCCATCCGTTCAAACCTCGAATTCCTCGACCAGAATAACAATATCACTGTTGGCGGAACACCATCACAGGAAGAACTTGAAGCTTTTGTGAAAAAAGTTGACGAGCGTAACCTGACCATGCTGAATGTTCCCATGATTGCCAGCAGCAACTATGAGTTGAAGAACGAGGAAAAGATCGATAAAGGATTTTCTTTATTAAACTGACCGCATCACTATTTTTAAATCAAAAACGTAAAATCGAAATACATGGCAACGTCAACCTGGAGTCGCTTAAGATGGCCTTTCAAAGCATTACTGATCGCTTTACCCGTTATTACCTTTGGCTATTTTGCCATTAATGACGGATGGTTCAGTGCAACAGATGATGCAGTGATCGACCGTACGATCACCACGGGTGGCAAAGGGCAATGCTGCTGAAGAAGAAAAGGAAACAGATAAGTCAGCTGACAATTCAACGCCTGCAAAAAAGGAAGAGTCAAGGATTTTTGCCTTTCAGCCGGAAAAGCCCGTGAACGGTGAGTTAAAAGGAATCGTTGAAGTTGGCGCCACCGGATTTAATTCCTTTATCATCAATATGGATAAGGAAAAACGATGGGAGGTGGTAACAAAGGATTTCGGAACGAGCCTGGTATATGAAGGACTGGCAACCACAGATGATATCAGGGCAGGGTTGAAAAAATATATTTCAACAATGTTTGATAAGGGTGTAAAGTCAAGGAACGTACATTTTATCATCAGCTCCGGTGCGCAAAAAGAACCCAAAACTTCCATTATCAGTTCAGAACTGAAAAAAATGGGATTTGTGGTGAACCTGGTAACGCCTGAACAGGAGGGAAAACTGGCATTGAAAAGTGCCCTTCCGCCAAGCTATTACGGCAATGCTTTTGTTACTGACATGGGTTCTGGAAATACCAAGATATCATGGATGAATGGGGGAAACCTTACAGCACTGGAAGCACCCGGATCAAAGTATTTTGAGAAGGAAATCGCTGATGATGTGATTTACAATGAAGTTAAAACAAAGGCTTCACGCATTCCTGCCACCAACAGGGAAGTATGTTTTATCATCGGCGGTACGCCTTTTGACCTGGCCAAACAACATCGAAAAGGTGAGGAAAGATATACTGTGTTGAAAACCCCGGGTGATTATAAGGCCGACAAACCCAAGACCAAAAGCGGGCTGAATATATACAAGGCCATTGCCGACGCAACAGGATGCGACACCTTTGTATTTGACTGGGATGCAAATTTTTCGATTGGATTTTTGCTCCAGTTGCCATATTGATAGTGGAATACCTGAATGGTTCCTTTTTTGTGATGAAATTATTTTACTTTGTAGGTTAGACACAAAAATCACCATTCCCGCATGAACAGGACCATATTATGTACTTTGTTGCTGTTTCTCTCTTTTTCAGGATGCAAGCAACTTGGTAAAGAAAAAGTAAATGGTCCGGTCAATACAGGTCTCAGACCTGTGGAATTTCAAAATAAAACGGACCGGCAGGTTTGGCTCGATCACCTCGACAAACTTGCCGGTCCTGTTATTACCAACCTTGCCAACGATGAATTGCGCAAAAATATGCCGGTGGTCCTCGCAGCACCGGACTGGGAACCGGAGATACGCATCAAATCTGCATACCTGGAAGCTTTTGGAAGGCTTATGTCAGGAATTTCGCCTTGGCTGAACCTGGAAGGAGGAAGTCCGGAAGAAATCGCGCTACGCAACAAATACAGGCCACTGGTTATTAAAGCCATTTCCAATGCCGTTAATCCGAAGGCAAAAGATTATATGGAATGGAGCAATGGTAACCAGCGACTGGTGGATGCTTCATACCTGGCCCTGGCATTTTTAAGGAGCCCCTGGTTATGGAATAACCTGCCCGATACCACCCGTAGACAACTGGTAACGGCCCTGGCCAAAACCAGGACAGTTACACCGGTAGTGAATAACTGGACCCTGATGTCGGCTATGATTGAGACCTTCATGCTTCATTATGGTTATCCGCATGATGAAATGCGTGTAGATCTTGTCATGAGGGAATTCGAAAGCTGGTATGCGGGTGACGGATTGTATTCGGACGGGCCATTGTTCCACGCCGACTATTATAACAGTTACGTTATTCATCCATATTTAACCCGAATCATCCAGGAGTTTCATAAGAAAAAAGAAGACGGCATCGGTGCTTTCCAGAAATTGAAAAGTGATGTGAAAGGCGAAAAAAGCAATTACGAGATCCTGACTGAGAAGATCAAATACAGGAACGACAGGTATTCGGTGATCCTCGAAAGAATGATCAATACCGACGGCACTTATGCGATTGTAGGCCGTTCACTGGTTTACCGTGGTGGTGCATTTCACCATCTGTCTGATATGGCGTTTAGAAAAGACCTGCCAACCCAACTGACGCCCGCGCAGGTGCGAACAGCGCTGACTGCCGTTATTAAAAAGACTACAGAGAATCCCAATACTTTCAATGCTGCAGGCTGGCTCAATATCGGTATCTACGGATCCCAGCCGGCCCTGGGTGATGTTTATATTACCACAGGCAGCCTTTATATGTGTGCAAACATTCTCATAGCACTCGGACTTCCAGACACGGATGAGTTCTGGGCAGCTCCGGCTCAGCCATTTACTTCCCAGAAAATATGGAGAGGAGAGAACGGTCCGGCCGACCATAACCTGGAAGAAGAATAACGACTTTCCTTTTGGACATCAACGATTGCCAGTTAGTCCTTTTTTCTACTTAACATAATATTAATTATCAGACATTGTATTTTGGCGGTTTTCACTAATGCATTCTGTATGAGACTTCAGAAGTCGCGGTTTAACACCTGTAATTCGATAGATAGCCTTTTAATTTTTTAGTTGAAGTATTTGTTATATAAATACTGATATTCAGCATAATAGAACGCTATTAGGTTGGGTGAAAAAACCATGCGGCCTAAAAACTAAACAGATATTCTAAAACTTTTTCAATCAATAAGATTCCTGAACCGACGCAAATTGAAGTTTACTCAGGCTCTTGTATAATCCTTCGGGAATGTCAATCAGTTCCTGGTGCGTTCCGCTTTCTACCACGTGACCTTTATCCAATACGTAGATCTTATCAGCATTCCTGACGGTGGACAACCGGTGGGCAATAACGAAAGACGTCCTGTTTTTCATCAGGTTTTCCAGCGCATCCTGGACCAGGGATTCTGAAGCCGAGTCCAGTGAACTTGTAGCTTCGTCAAGGATCAGGATAACGGGATCTTTTAATATGGCCCTCGCAATGGCAATACGCTGCCGTTGTCCGCCGCTGAGCTTTATTCCGCGTTCGCCCACAATGGTCTGGTAGCCTTCCGGAAAACCGGTGATAAAATCATGGGCATAGGCTTTTTTTGCTGCTTCAATGATCATCTCATCGGTGGCATCAGGATCTCCATAAGCAATATTATCCCTGATGGTTCCCCCGAACAACATTACATCCTGTGGAACAAAAGCCATTTGTTTCCGTAATTGCGATAAGGGAATTTCCTTTCCATCCATTTCATCGTATAAAACAACCCCGCTGTCGGGTTGATAGAATTGCAATAAAATAGCCACAACAGTTGATTTCCCGGCACCGCTGGGCCCTACCAGTGCAATCTGTTCACCGGGCAATGCTTCCAGGTTAAGGTGCTTTAATACGGAAATTTCGCTGCGCGAAGGATAAGCAAAATGTACATTCCTGAAGGATACTTTCCCGGTGAGTTTATATTCATCTTTCAGTTTTTCTTTAACCGTGGAGACTGATTCCCCTGGTTCTCTCATCAGTTCCCTTACCCTTTGCGTTGCGCCGAGGGTTTTTTGTAACTGGCTGTAGAGGTCGGCAAACCCGGCCATACTTCCGCCCACAAATGATGTATAGATTACAAACGCAGTAAGATCACCAAATGAAAGCCGTCCCTGCTGCATTAACCCGACACCAAACCATACTACAAAAATGATCGTTCCGAACAAACTGAACAACAGGAAAGAAACAAAAAGTCCGCGCACCTTGCCATTTCTGACGGCCAGGTCCACTACTTTTTTAAGACTTGTTCTATATCGGTCTATCTCAAACCATTCGTTGGAAAATGCTTTTACATTGCTGATGCCCTGCAGGGTTTCCTGCACCACGGTATTGGAATCGGCGAGTTTATCCTGTGCTTCCCGTGAAAGTTTCCTGATGCGTTTACCATAAAAAACAGCAATAAGGACTATGACCGGGATCACCGATAACATCACCAGCGTGAGTTTTGGAGAAATATAAAAGATAAGGCCGATGCCAATGATCAGGGTGAGTAATCCTCTAAGTATTTCTGCCAGCATCAGTGTCAGTGCATCCTGAATTTGCGAAAGATCAGCACTCAGTCGGCTGGAGAGTTCGCCTACCCTTCGCTGCGCAAAGAATTCCATGGGCAGTTGAACCATCCGGTTATATACTTCTTTACGGAGATCAGCCAGCGCATTTTCTCCTGCATAACTGAAAAAATATACACGCCCGTAAGAAAATATCATTTGCAATACCAGTATGCCGAACATCCATAAGGCAATGGTATTCGGACTAACGACCAATTCACCTTTTGACATCGCATTAGCACTGTCGATCAGCCTTTTCAACAGGTATGGAAATGAAAGGGTCGATAAGCTCGAAAGAACAATAAAAATCAATCCGCCCCCAAAATAAAATCGATACGGTTTTATGAATGAAAATAATGCCAGTGCTTCTTTCCAGTTCTCTTTACTGAGTTTCACTTTTTTATCGGCCTCATCCATTTCACGGTTTGCTCTATTCCTTGCCATAAATGCTCTTTTTTCCTAAATTCAATGCAATTTGGATATTTTTAGCTGAATAAGGCTAAAGGTTTTTCCAGATTACCCGAATGATTGCTTAATACAGAGAAAATGAACAGAAGAAAATTCATCAGTTTATCATCACTGACCATTCCCGCACTGCAGACCGGCGACTTTTTAACCACACAAAAACACTCCCCCATCGTGATCTCGACCTGGGATTTTGGAAAAGAAGCCAATGCAGCTTCATGGGAGGTTTTGTCCAGGGGCGGGACTTCCCTGGATGCGGTGGAAGCCGGAATAAAGATCCCTGAAGCTGATGAAAAAAACCAGACAGTGGGTTATGGCGGACTTCCAGACCGTGATGGTTTTGTGACGCTTGATGCATGCATCATGGACCAGGACAGTAATTGCGGATCAGTAATGGGACTCGAACATATCAAACATCCCATTTCTGTGGCACGAAGGGTGATGGAAAAAACGCCTCACGTCATACTTGTGGGCGAAGGTGCCTTACAATTCGCCCTGAAGGAAGGCTTTCCAAAAGAAAATCTCCTGACACCGGAAAGTGAGAAAGCCTGGAAGGAATGGCTGAAAACATCGAAGTATGAACCGAGGATGAATATTGAAAATGAACTGATCAAAAAAGATAATAGTTATGTTCCGATGCCTGGCGGCAAAGAAAATCACGACACCATTGGATTACTTGCCATGGATGCCAAGGGAAATATTTCAGGAGGCTGCAGCACAAGCGGTATGGCATATAAGATGAGGGGACGCGTAGGTGACTCCCCGGTGATCGGTGCAGGTTTGTATGTGGATAATGAAGTGGGCGCCGCTACGTCTACCGGTGTGGGTGAGGAAGTGATCAGGTGTGTGGGATCACATCTTGTAGTGGAACTGATGCGACAGGGTCTGTCTCCCGAAGCCGCCTGTAAAAAAGCGGTGGAAAGGATCGTGAAAAAAAATCCTGCAAAATCAAAAACCATACAGGTAGGTTTCCTGGCAATGAATAAAAAAGGACAGCATGGTGCATTTGCCCTGCAGAAAGGATTTACTTATGCAGTGAAATCAGGCACTACGGAAACGATTATTCCGGGTAAGTATTATTTTTCATAATCTTTTTATGTACACACTGGAGGTCATTGCTTTTACTATTGCTTCCTGCCTGAAAGCAGCATCAGCCGGAGCCCAACGTATTGAATTATGTGACAATCCCGGTGAAGGTGGTACAACGCCATCTTATGGAATGATCAGGATGGCAAGGGAAAAAACCAGTCTTCAGCTCTACCCTATCATCCGGCCGCGGGGCGGAGATTTTCTTTATTCTGACGAAGAGTTCAGCATAATGATGCAGGATATCCGCATATGCAGGGAAACGGGATGTGATGGTGTTGTAATAGGACTGTTGAAACCGGATGGCACCGTCGACAGTATCAGGACTGCAAGGTTAGTAAATGCAGCATATCCAATGGGTGTGACTTTTCACAGGGCCTTTGACAGGACAAGAGATGCTGAAGAAGCCCTGGAGCAGGTGATCCAATGCGGTTGTGAACGAATATTGACCAGCGGTTTACGGCCTGGGGTAAACGAAGGTGCTGATATACTGAAATTACTGGTCGAAAAAGCAGAGGACAGAATTATTATCATGCCCGGGTCCGGACTTCGTTCAGATAATATTGAATCGATCGCGAGGATAACCGGCGCAAGGGAATTTCATTCTTCGGCCCGCAGGAATGTGCAGAGCGATATGTCGTACCAGAATCCGGGTATGTCAGAACAATTACAGGTGACTGATCTGGACAATGAAGAAGTAAGGGCAATGGCAGTCATTTTACGTAAATTGCAAGGTGAACTTGAAACTGAAGCCTGATGAGATTTTTTCGACATAAATGGTTCCTTTCCATCGCGGTGATCACCACGGCTATCATTAGCTATTCATGGCTTTTCAATTCGGATACTATTGACTACAACACGCAGGTAAAACCCATTTTCAATAAGAAATGTATTGTGTGCCATGGCGGTGTGAAAAGAAAGGCCGGATTCAGTTTACTGTTCCGTTCGGATGCACTTGCTATTAATGAATCCGGAAAACCCGCCATTATTCCAGGTGATCCCGAACATAGTGAAATGATTCGGCGCATAACACTGAAGGATCCCGAGGACAGAATGCCATATAAGGCGCATCCCCTGCCGGAGGAAGAAGTTAATATCCTTAAGAAGTGGATTCGCCAGGGGGCAAAATGGGGAGACCACTGGGCTTATGTTCCTGTAAAAGAAGAAATAGTCCCTGAACCTAAGGGTGCCCTTTGGGGTTTATGGCCAGCGGCTAAAAATCCCTGGGTAAGAAATGATATAGATTATTTTATCCTGGATAAACTAAAGGAACAAAAACTGCAACCCTCTGCGCAGGCTGACAAGTATGCCTTACTTCGAAGGCTTTCGCTCGACCTCATCGGATTGCCTGCACCTAAACATCTCGCGGAACAATACCTGGCAAATCCGACAGACAGTTCATATGAAGCACTGGTTGATTCATTACTTGCGCTTCCTTCATTTGGAGAACGATGGACATCTATGTGGATGGACCTTTCAAGATATGCCGATACCAAGGGTTATGAAAAAGACGAAAAGCGCAATATCTGGCGCTATCGCGACTGGCTGATAAAATCGTTTAATAACGATAAACCCTATGACAGCTTTCTGGTAGAACAGATTGCAGGTGATATGCTGCCGGATGCAACTAACGAACAATTCATTGCCACTGCCTTTCATCGCAATACCATGACCAATGATGAAGGGGGGACGGACAATGAAGAGTTCAGAACGGCTGCAGTGATTGATCGCGTCAATACCACCTGGGAGGCTTTGATGGGTACTACATTTGGCTGTGTACAATGTCATAGTCATCCGTACGATCCTTTCCGGCACGAGGAATATTATAAGTTCATGGCTTTTTTTAATAATTCGCGCGATGAAGATACTCAAGCTGAATACCCGCTCCTGCATGAATATAAAAAGGACGACAGTCTGCGCATGGAAAATTTAGGACGATGGCTCACAGAAAATACAACACCAACTGAACGTGAACCGGTTTTGCATTTTCTCAAAACCTGGCAACCGGCAGTGAACAGCCTGGTGATGGATTCTTTCGTAAATAGTGAACTTGGGGATACCAAATGGGTCATTATGCGTAAAACTTCGAGTGCCCGTTTACGTAAAATTGATCTGGACGGAAAAACGCAAATGCTGATTCGCTACGTGCCATATGTGAGCGATGGGCAGATGGCTATACATATTGATTCGCCGGACGGACCAGTTATTGCATCATTTCATATTCCGGGGAAAAAGGATGAATGGACAAAGCTTGAAGTCAGTATCACACCAGTCACCGGCATACATGATCTGTATATTACATATCATTCGCGGAAACTCAAAAAACAGGATGACAATGGTATGATGTTCGACTGGTTTTATTTCTCAGATCCTTTTCCGGGTAGTGGTAAACCGGGTTATGACAGTGCAAAGAAATGGTACAATAAGTTACTCAATTCGAATGACGTTATCATTACCCCGGTGATGGAAGAAAATCCCCAATACATGCAACGCACCACTCATGTTTTTGATCGGGGAAACTGGCTGGCGAAAGGCAAAGAGGTTACCCCTTCTGTGCCCGGTTCATTAAACAAAATGCCAGCCAATGCTCCGACAAATCGCTATGGTCTTGCAGTTTGGATAACTGATAAAAAAAATCCGCTGACCTCCAGAACAATGGTAAACCGCATCTGGGAGCAGTTCTTCGGCCAGGGCCTCGCTGAAACCCTGGAAGACCTGGGCACGCAGGGTATTCCCCCTACCCATCCTGAGTTGTTGAATTATTTATCCTGGAAATTCATGAATGACTACAAGTGGAGCCTAAAAAAACTGATGAAGGAAATGGTGATGTCAGCCACCTATCGGCAGGATTCTAAAGTTGGCCCGGATCAGCTAAGTAAAGACCGGTTTAACAGGTATTATGCAAGGGGCTCACGGGTAAGGCTAAGCGCCGAACAGATACGTGACCAGGCATTGGCTTTCAGTGGGAAACTGTCTGCAAAAATGTATGGTCCAAGTGTTATGCCATGGCAACCAAAGGGAATTTGGTCATCTCCCTATAGTAGTGCTTACTGGCAAAAAAACATCGACGATGGTCAATACCGGCGTGCCATTTATACGTATTGGAAAAGAACAAGTCCCTATCCCTCAATGCTGAATTTCGATGCCGTAGCCCGCGAGGTTTGTTCTTCGAGAAGAATAAGGACAAATACTCCGCTGCAGGCCCTTACTTTAATGAATGACTCTGTCTATGTTGATTTATCAAGGCAATTTGCGATTGCCATGAAAGCAACATCTTCAACAGTAGCAGAGCAGATATCAAAGGCATTTTATATTGCTGCAGGAAGGCCAATATCAACCGATAAATTACAAATCCTTGTATCCCTTTATCAACAGGCATTCAGCCAATTTTCAAAGGACCCTGACAAAACATGTGAAGTTACCGGATTGCAGGATGAACATAATAATCCTGAAACAGCGTCACTGATTATAGTTATGCAGGCGATTCTTAATTTGGATGAAGTCATTACAAAATCCTGAAACAATATGAAAAACGATCATAAAATATTCAGGGAGGCCAGGCAATCATCTCTTGAATTTATTACCAGGCGGCATTTTTTAAAGGAATGCAGGACGGGAATGGGTTTAATGGCGCTGGGATCAATGATCGGTGGGTGCGACTGGCTTGGTTCAAAGGATATGGGGTCCGTTAATCAATTTGATCCGGCACATCCGCTATTACCCAAGGCTCCTCATTTTCCGGGCCGTGCAAAGTCTGTCATCTACCTTCATATGGCCGGAGCTCCCTCCCAGCTTGAATTGTTTGATTACAAACCCGAATTAATGAAACTGAATGGTCAGGATTGTCCGGCTTCATTGCTCGAAGGAAAAAGATTTGCGTTTATACGTGGTGTTCCTAAATTACTGGGACCACAGGCAAAATTTGCACAGTATGGAAAAAGTGGTTTATGGCTTTCAGACCATCTTCCGCATTTTGCGAATGTTATTGATGATGTAACGATTCTGAAAGCAGTCCATACGGACCAGTTCAATCATGCACCTGCACAGTTGATGATGCATACGGGGTCTGCCAGGTTGGGACGACCTTCGATGGGATCCTGGGTAACCTATGGACTGGGAACTGAGAACAATAATCTGCCTGGTTTTGTAGTACTGACATCCGGCGGTAATAATCCTGATGCTGGAAAAAGTGTCTGGGGAAGCGGATTTCTTCCATCTGTTTACCAGGGCGTTCAATGCAGGTCAGAAGGTGATCCGGTGTTATTCATTGACGATCCTGAAGGAATGGACAGGGACTTGAAGAAAGCATCTATCGATGCCATCAATAAAGTCAACCAGTCGGCATATAAAGAATTTGGAGATCCGGAAACCTTATCACGTATTGCACAATATGAAATGGCATTCAAAATGCAGATAGCCGTTCCTGATGTAATGAACATCAATGATGAGCCAGAATATATCAAAACTTTGTATGGAACCAAACCCGGAATGACCAGTCTCTCCAACAATATTTTGCTGGCAAGAAAACTGGTGGAAAAAGGGGTACGGTTTGTACAGATCTTTGACTGGGGCTGGGATAGTCATGGCACGAGTGCTGACGCATCCCTGGATATTGGGTTTATCAATAAATGCCGGCAGGTAGACAGGGCCATGACCGCATTAATTCTGGATCTTAAGCAAAGAGGCTTGCTGGAAGAAACCCTGGTGGTGTGGGGAGGTGAATTTGGAAGAACTCCCATGCAGGAAAACCGTGAAGGCAAACAAAATCTTTTTAAAGGAAGAGACCATCATGTGGATGCATTTTCCATGTGGATGGCGGGTGGCGGAATAAAGAAAGGTTTCAGCTATGGAGAAACCGATGAGATTGGTTACTATGGAATCAGCGGAAAAGTTTCCGCATACGATATCCAGGCAACTATACTACACCAACTGGGATTTGATCATGAAAAACTGACTTACGAATTCCAGGGAAGGCCGTTCAGGTTAACCGACGTACAGGGAAACGTAATCCAGGACATCATCACATAAATGTTTAACTACAATAAATGACAATTAACAGGCGAAACTTTTTACAGCAAACAGCAATGGCAGGATCTGCCCTGTTCCTGCCCGCCATTGAAGAATACGGACAACCGCTGGACATGCGTAGCAATGCCGGTTACGAACTCCTGATCATGGCCACCAACTGGGGCTTCAACGGCAATGCACAAACGTTTTGTGAGGCGGCAAAAAAAGAAGGATATAATGGCATTGAGGTTTGGATGCCCGGAGATGAAAAGTCACGTAATGAAATTGCTGAAGCGGCATTGAAAAACAATCTTGCCCTTGCCTTTCTTTACGGAGGCGGTGATGCGGACCCGGTGAAGCACTTACAACAGTTTACAGACGGCATTCAACAGGCGACTCAATACAAACCTGTATATATCAATTGCCACTCAGGGAAAGATTATTTTACTGCCGAACAAAACACGCAATTTATCAACTATACGGCACCATTATCATTGAAAACCGGGATTCCCATTTACCATGAAACGCATCGTGGCCGTTCCCTTTTTGCAGCACATGTAACCGGTGAATTCATAAAGAAAATTCCATCCCTGCGATTAACTTTTGATGTTTCCCACTGGTGTAATGTTCATGAAAGCCTGTTGGGCGACCAGGCAGAAACCCTTGCCAGGGTGCTTGAAAGGGTCGATCATATTCATGCCAGGATCGGCCACGCTGAAGGTCCCCAGGTGAATGATCCCCGGGCTCCGGAATGGGAATCCGCCGTAAAGGCACATATGAACTGGTGGGATAAGGTTGCTGAAAGGAAAAAGAAGGAAGGTAAAAGACTCACCATACTCACTGAGTTTGGTCCGCCTGACTATTTACCCACCCTGCCGTATACCCGCCAGCCTGTAGCATCTCAGTGGGACATAAATGTATACATGATGAATCTTCTCCGAAAAAGATATGCCTAACCGCTGATGTTAATCGATTTCGAAATGTTCTCGCTGGCAGGAAAGCTGCATCCGCTACTCGTACATCTGCCGATAGGTATCCTGCTGGCAGGGTTCCTGCTGCACTGGTTAAGCCGTAACGGCAGAAATCACGCCTTAAGGCCGGCATTGCTGCCGCTATATCTTGCAGGATGCATTGCTGCAGTACTTTCCTGCATATCAGGGTATCTGCTTTCACAGACAGGCGACTATGACACAACCATACTTAACCGCCACCAGTGGATGGGCATCGGTGTGGCTGTGATCTCATTTTTATTGTTCCTTGGCATTCGCGGACTCCGGTGGTTCGTACCATTCACAAATGTCATCGCCCTGTTACTTTTTGGTACCATAATTTACACGGCACATCTCGGCGGAACCATGACACATGGCAGTAATTTTCTTTTTTCCACAGCGCTGGCTGAGAACAAACCCGATGTCTTCAAACCATTGCCAAATGCACAGCAGGCAGTAGTTTACAACGATATCATCCAACCCATACTGCAGCAAAAATGCTACGCCTGTCACGGTCCACAAAAACAAAAAGGAAAACTCAGGCTGGATGGAAAAGAAAACATCATGAAGGGTGGAAAAAACGGAGATGTCATTACTGCAGACCCCAATGAAATTCCGGAACTGTTGAAACGGATCTTACTTCCGCCTGCCGATGATGACCATATGCCGCCAAAGGAAAAGGGACAGCTCAGTGAACGGCAGCTGGCCCTCATCAAATGGTGGATAAATGCTGGTGCTGATTTCACCGTAAAGGCTGAAAATATTGCACAGACAGATACTATTAAAAATCTGCTGGCTTCACTGCAGGAGTCTACACCGGAAAAAACTGCGGTGTCATCAACCATTCCCGATTTGCAGCCTGCCCCGAAAGAAATTATTGATTCATTGAAAACAGCGGGCGTAATGGTGCTTCCTTTATCGGGCAACTCTGAATGCACTGTCTGTCAGCCTGCTTAACCTTACCCATATCTCCGATACCATATGGTCACAGATTGCGAGGCTGGGTAAAAATATACTCTACCTCGATGCTTCAGGGAAACTTACTGCGAATGATGCAATGGCAGGTATCGGCAAACTGGTAAACCTTCAAAAGCTCAACCTGGCCAATAGCCTGGTCACCAATGAATCATTATCACAGCTGGGTGCACTACAGGAACTGGAAACACTTAATCTTACCGGCACAAGGACTTCAGAAGCAGGCCTTGCCCAATTGCGGGGATTAAAAAAGCTCAAAAGGATTTATGTATTTGGTTCTGATTTCAACAAGTCGAATCTCCAGGCGATTCAACAGCAGATTCCCGGAGTGAACATTGATACCGGCGGTTATACGTTGCCGGTACTACCGACAGATACCACCGAACTGAAGCCTAAAAAATCCTGAGGTTATCTTTTTCCATACGGATCAGTTCCTGCAGGAGCCTGGCCTGGTTTCGGGCCCTGGAAAGATTATGACCGGGATATTTTGCACCATAATACCTGTCGTTGTTCAGGTGGTCAGTATAAAAACGGAGTGCCTGCATATAAATCATAAATTTCCCGGCATAAATAAAAGCGGCCCTTTCCGCTGCTGAAAGAATATCGCCCATCTTCTCCATGTATCCGTTGTAGATAGCCTCAATAAAATCCTTCCTGATCTCAATTTTATCCAGGTCCTTTTCTTCTTCATTGGCGGGGGAAGCATAGGTCCTGATCATATCTCCCACATCACTGATGAAGTAACCCGGCATCACTGTATCGAGATCAATCACACAAACGCCTTTGTTATTGTGGTCCAGCAATACATTACTGATCTTGGTATCGTGATGCGTTGCTCTTTTATGAAAATTATTATCCTTTATAATATTTTCATACCTCAGTGCAATCTCTTGTTGTTCAGAAAGCCAGGCTGCTGTGTCCCTGCTTTCGATAAGCCGATCCTGGTTTCCAAGTCTTATTGCATTAGTGAACTCATCAAACCGGTACGCAAGGTCATGGAAACCTGGAATGGTATACCTGAGCATATCCGTACGCAGTTCATTTAATACGGCTGTGAATCGACCAAATTGCAGCGCCGCTTCATAAGCATGATCGGGAACAATGCAGGTATCAATGGTATGGGTACCGGGTATAAAGTGAAACATCCTGAAATAATTTCCTTCAGAGATCACATAATCTGATTTTGATGTGGATGCTACAGGAAAAGTGAAAGGATATTCAGGAGCATGGGCCAGCATATAGTTCCCTATAATGTGAAGGTTATGGGAAATATCTTCCGGCTTTTTAAATACATGATGGTTGACCTGTTGAAGGATAAAGGCCGGATGGCTGTTTTTGCGGACCACATAGGTTTTATGTATAAGTCCGCTGCCAAAAGCGGTGGCTGAATATTCAGATGGTTCAAGTCCGAATTCCCTGATGATCACCTGTATATTTTCTTCCATTAATACAACATCCTCACTTTAATGGTTTCCTTTACCTGTTTCAGTAGCTGGATGGCATGACTGGAAATTTTCTTATCAACATCCAGCACCACGTATCCTATTTCTTCATTGGTTTTGAGGTACTGCGCAAGGATATTGATATTGTGCTTGGATAAGGTGGTGTTGATGGACGACAAGTACACCGGGGACATTCTGGTGAATATGCAGAATCCTGTGTGTTCCTTCCTGTGGAGGAAGGCTGAGTTCAGGGATGGAATGGGAACCGGTGCTGATGCCCATTTCCAGGTAATGAAAAAGTTTGTGGCTCACATCCTGCGCCGATATTCTGTTGAGCCTCTTCAGTGGATCCTCCGATATGCGGGGTCAGCAGCACATTGGGTAGACCCTGCAGGGGGGTGGTAAATGTATCACCGTTCTTTTCAGGTTCCCAGGGAAATACATCGATGGCAGCTCCACCCAAACGTCCCTCATGCAGGGCTTTGGCCAACGCATCAATGTCCACCACTTCGCCCCTTGCATAATTGATGCAGGATGGATCCTTTTTTGAAATTTTTTAACAGGCTCTTGTTGATCATGTTCTTGGTCTAGCTGGGTATCCGGAACATGAAGCGTAATGATATCTGACTTGCTGACCACTTCCTTTATCGTTCTCCTGGATTCCGCATTGCCCAGCGGAAGCCTGGTGGCGATATCGTAAAAGATCACCTTCATCCCGAATGATTCTGCGAGTACGCTTACCTGTGACCCGATATTGCCATAGCCAATGATTCCCAGCGTCTTGCCACGAAGCTCATAACTGCCCTTGGCTTCTTTAAGCCAGATGCCCTTGTGTGCCGCAATATTTTTATCTGGTATCCGCCTGATCAGCATGATGGAGGCGCCTATTACCAGTTCAGCCACAGACCGTGTATTGCTATAGGGAGCATTAAATACCACCACACCCTGCTGGCTGGCGGCTTTCAGATCAACCTGGTTAACACCGATACAAAAACAACCTATGGCCTGAAGTTTGCTTGCATGTTGAAGGACATTACGGGTAATCTGTGTTTTCGACCGAATCCCCAGCAGGTGAACATTTTTAACTTCATTGATAAGTTGTTCCTCACTGAGTGCGCCGGTCAGTTTACGGATATCTGAATATCCGGCTTCGCGGAACTGTTTTACCGCAGTATCACTGATATTTTCCAGAAAAAGTATACTGATCTTTTCCTTAGGGTAACTGGTTGGTTTATTTTCAGGCATAAAATTGTGGTACAATAGTTTGCAGCGAAAATAATAACTAATAACTTAGTATCGTTTCTATCCAATTATAATCCAGTATGAAAAATCTTTTAGTATATACCCTATTGATTTCCTTTTTGTATGGTTGCTACGCCACAACGGACAAAAGAATCATCGATAAAGCCAAAAAAGAAGAGGTCCCTGCAGCAGCCAGAGTAGGCTCCACCCTCTCCCAGTCCGACTTCGACAGGTATTACAAGGTTTCTGAATCATTTTATGACCTCTACCTTAAGCCCAGCGGGTTTAATGGCGCCATGCTGGTGGCAAAGAACGGGCAGGTTGTTTTTGAAAAATATTCCGGCTATAAACACCTTGAAGAAAAAGACAGTATTGATGTAAATACCACCTTTCACCTGGCCTCTGTCTCCAAAACCTTTACCGGAATGGCCGTCCTCAAATTATGGGAAGATGGCAAACTGAATATTGACAGCGAGGTTTCCGCCTATCTCCCGGGCTTTAATTATCCCGGGGTCACCGTCAAAACCCTGTTAAATCATCGCAGCGGCCTGCCTAATTATGTTCACGTTATGGAGGAAAAGGGTTGGGACAAAAAAGTAATGGTAACCAACCAGGATGTGTTGCAATTCATGATTGACAATAAGAACAAATTACTTGTTGGAAGGCCCGACAGGGGATTTTCCTATTGTAATACTAATTATGCGCTGCTGGCGCTCATCGTTGAAAAAGTGAGTGGCAAGTCTTTCAAGGATTATCTAAAAGAGACTTTTTTCAGTCCGCTCCAGATGGAGAACACTTTTGTTTTTTCCCCGGAAATGGAATCTACGGTGGTACCATCTTATAACTGGCGTAAACAAAAAGAACCCTTTACTTATCTCGACGCCGTGTATGGCGATAAGAATATCTACAGTACTCCAAGGGATATGTTGAAATGGGATATCGGCCTCAGCAGCGGCAATATGTTTAAGCCGGAAACACTGGAAGCGGCATATACCGGTTATAGCAATGAAAAACCCGGCGTAAAGAATTATGGTCTCGGTTGGAGATTGTATTTATATCCCAACCAGAAAAAGATCATCTACCACAATGGCTGGTGGCATGGCAATAACACTGTATTCACCCGCCTGGTGCAGGATTCCGCAACGGTTATTATCCTGGGCAACAAATACAACCGGCGCATCTATGACGCCAAAAAACTCTTTACCGCTTTTGGTAATTATGATGGTAATACGGGCGGCGAAGATTGATTGCTTATTTTTAGGCAAGCATGAAAATATTCAGCACTGCACAAATCAGGGACTGGGACAGGCACACCATTCAGCATGAACCAATTTCTTCCATCGGATTGATGGAAAGGGCTTCCCGCGCATGTTTCAACAGAATTATAGAGATTGCTGACCGTCGTGACAGTTTTATAATCTTCGCCGGCCCCGGCAATAATGGAGGCGATGGTTTTGCTATTGCAAGGATGTTGTCTGCCAATAATCGAAATGTAAAGGTTTACCATTTTACCAGTCCCGCTCCATCAAAAGACTGTGAAGTAAACCGTGAACGATGGGTTCAACTCAGGCTTCCGCTTATTGATGTCAATTCAGAGGAAAAAATACCCGGCCAGTTTGGAGAAGGCAAGGTCATTATTGATGCCATTTTTGGTACGGGTCAGTCGAGACCCATGGAGGGACTCTATGCGCTCGCCTGCCAGGCCATCAACAATTCAGGATTGCCGGTTATTTCCATAGACCTTCCCTCCGGTGTGAATAGCGATGAAAGTTCGGTCCACCAGCCCCGGATACGCGCCAGTTATACACTCAGCCTTCAGGCTCCTAAGCTTTGCTTTTTCGTGCCGGAAAATCATGATGTCCTGGGAAAAGTGGAAATTCTGGATATCGGGCTGAAGCCGGATTTCTATGCTGAGGCTGATACTGTCTTCGAGACTATCGACGAAGAGCATATTAAATCACTTATCAGGCCCAGAAATGCCTTTGCCCACAAAGGGAATTTCGGCCAGGCGTTGCTGCTTGCCGGAAGCCGTGGAATGATCGGGGCGGCACTAATGGCGGCCAAAGCATGCCTGAGGACCGGGGTGGGCAAATTATTCTGTGCCATACCCTCTCCTGCCCTGCCGATCCTGCAATCGGCTATTCCGGAGGCTATCTGTATCCCTGACCCGTCCGGGGATAGATTAAGCCGACTGCCCGACGATATGAAGCGGTTTACAGCCGTGGGCGCAGGCCCGGGCATGGGTAAGGACATGGCCACCCGGCAGCTGGTTAGAGATCTTATTAGCCAGCCACAGCAGCCGCTGGTACTGGACGCTGATGCACTGAATATCATTGCGGAAGACGGATTGATCCAAAACCTGCCCCCCGACACCGTCATAACACCGCATTTGGGTGAATTTTCCCGGCTTTTCGGCACTTCAGCTAACGACTTTGACCGGTTAAGACTGGCGCTTGACCGGGCGAAACAACAGGGAATTTATATTATCCTGAAAGGCAGGTATACGCTTATTGCAACACCCGAAGGGAAGGGATATTTCAACCTGACCGGAAACCCGGGCATGGCAAAGGGGGGATCCGGAGATGTACTCACAGGAATGATCACGGGCTTTCTCGCACAGTCCTACCCTGTCCCGGAGGCCTGTAAACTGGCCGTCTGCCTTCATGGAATTGCGGGTGACCTTGCCCGTGACCGGCATTCAGAACATGCCATGTTGCCCACCGACATCATCGACGAGATTGGCGATGCATTCAAAAAAATGGGTTAAACAACTGATCTTCCGCCGCATATGAATACCTGTAAATTATCCCTCATAAACTTAGGTTATTCCCCTGAATCCCCTAATTTTGCCGGCCTGTTAAATGCATTTTGGTTATATCCGACCACTGGCATTGGCAGTACCTAAACACAACAAAAGTTGCTTATGGACAAGTTGATCTATCTCGTTCCTGTGATGGGCCTCATTGGATTACTCTACACCTTTATCAAATTTCAATGGGTTTCCAGGCAGGATCCGGGTCACGACCGCATGAAGGAAATCAGCACCTATATCGCAGAAGGTGCAATGGCTTTCCTGAAAGCTGAATGGAAAATGCTTGGTTATTTTGTTGCCATTGTTGCCATTTTGCTGGCCGTCATGGCCAGGGCAAATCCCACTTCTCACTGGTCAATTGCCGTAGCTTTTGTGATTGGTGCTGTATTTAGCGCCACTGCCGGTTATATTGGTATGAGTATTGCCACCAAGGCAAATGTACGTACTGCACAGGCAGCCCGTACCAGCCTAAGCAAGGCATTATCTGTTTCATTTACCGGAGGTGCGGTAATGGGACTGGGTGTGGCAGGTTTGGCTGTACTCGGACTGGGTTCCCTCTTTATCATCCTCAAGATGATTTTTGCACCGGATGCAGCCGTTAATTCTGTAGAAATGTTGCGCACCATTGAAGTGCTGACAGGCTTTTCACTGGGCGCTGAATCAATAGCACTTTTTGCCCGTGTGGGCGGTGGTATTTATACCAAGGCTGCCGACGTTGGTGCCGACCTGGTGGGTAAAGTGGAAGCCGGTATTCCTGAAGATGATCCCCGTAACCCCGCAACCATTGCAGATAACGTGGGTGACAACGTAGGTGACGTGGCAGGTATGGGTGCCGATCTTTTCGGATCTTATGTGGCTACCGTGTTGGCGACAATGGTACTCGGACAGGAAACAACAGCGGTTGACAATTTTGGCGGCCTGTCTCCTATCCTTCTTCCCATGCTGATTGCAGGAATAGGTATTTTTTTTTCTATCATAGGAACATAGTTTGTAAAAGTGAGTGATTCTGCAGGCATCAATACCAATAATGTACAGAAAGCCCTGAATATGGGCAACTGGGGATCCATTGTTCTGACAGCCATTGCATCCATTGGTCTTGTGTATTACATACTGCCAGACACAATGGTGTTACGCGGAAATGAATTTACCAAATGGGGTGTACTTGGTGCCATCGCCGTTGGTTTGCTGGTGGGAACGTTAATGAGCATTATTACTGAATACTATACGGCCATGGGTAAACGCCCCGTGCTGTCTATCATTCGTCAATCGTCCACAGGTCATGCTACGAATGTCATTGGCGGACTTGCTGTGGGTATGGAATCTACTTTCTTCCCATACTTGGTACTGGCCGGCGGTATCTGGGGTTCTTATGCCTGTGCAGGCTTATATGGTGTGGCCATTGCAGCTGCAGGTATGATGGCCACCACGGCAATGCAGCTGGCCATTGATGCATTCGGACCAATTGCCGATAATGCAGGTGGTATTGCTGAAATGAGTGAATTGCCAAAAGAAGTTCGGGAAAAAACAGACGTACTGGATGCTGTAGGAAATACAACTGCTGCTACCGGTAAAGGTTTTGCCATTGCTTCTGCAGCACTTAACTGCACTTGGCATTGTTTGCAGCATTTGTTGGTGTAGCCGGAATTGACGGTATTGATATTTATAAGGCCGATGTGCTTGCCTGTCTTTTTGTAGGCGGTATGATTCCCTTCATCTTTTCTTCACTGGCCATACGTGCAGTTGGTGAAGCTGCCATGGCAATGGTGGAAGAAGTTCGCCGCCAGTTCCGTGACATTCCCGGAATCATGGAAGGAACAGGCAAACCTGAATATGATAAATGCGTTGCCATTTCCACCCAGGCTTCCATTAAGAAGATGATGCTGCCCGGTGCCATTGCGATTATCTCTCCCCTGGTCATTGGTTTCCTGATTGGGCCCTGAAGCATTGGGTGGATTTCTTGCCGGTGCAACAGTAAGTGGTGTATTGATGGGAATGTTCCAGAATAATGCCGGTGGTGCATGGGACAATGCAAAAAAATCCTTTGAAAAAGGCGTTGAGATCAATGGCCAGATGTATTATAAAAAATCTGAACCACATAAGGCTTCAGTAACCGGTGATACAGTTGGTGATCCATTTAAAGATACTTCAGGTCCTTCCATGAATATCCTGATCAAACTGATGTCGATTGTTTCACTGGTGATTGCTCCTACCCTGGCACAAATACATCATACCGGTGGCGCTCATGCTGCTAATGGAATGAAGAAGGAAGTGAACGTAACGGTAACGAGCGCCGACAGTAAAACGACATCTATCGACAATGCACAACCGCTTGTTGATGCATTGAAGGCTGATGGTGTTATAAAAGGAGAAAGTTATACTATAGAACTGGCTGATGGAACATTGAAAGTTGACGGCAATACGATTGATATTGCTAAATATAAAGACCTTCTGAAAGGTGATAAACTCAAAATCACCGTCAGGGAGCAGTGATTGCTTGTTATAAAAAAGGAACCCCGCAAATGCGGGGTTTTTTTTATTCTTTTTCTGCAGCCAGAATTTTTTTTGCTTCCAGCAAATCAGCCTTTGCAGCCTTATCCACCACGGGGTATGAAAATTTCATCTTTTCAAATTCACGGTAAATAATGGCGGCAATGGCAAGCCTGGCAAACCACTTATCATCTGCGGGAATAACGAACCATGGCGCATTTGAGACTGATGTAGCGGAAATCATTTCTTCGTAGGCCGTCATATATTTATCCCAGAACTTTCTTTCTTTCAGATCACCGAGTGAAAATTTCCAGTTTTTTGTGGGATCTTCTATGCGTTCAATAAATCTCTTCTTTTGTTCCTTTTTGGATAAGATGAAGGAAGAATTTCAGGATAATGGTCCCGTTCTCATTGATATTTTTTTCAAACCTGTTGATCTGTTTATACCGTTGTTCCCAAAATGCATTATCAATATCTTTCACACTGTTGATATGGGGCAGATTTTCATTCAGGATAAATTCAGGATGCACCCTGGTAACCAATACATTTTCGTAATGTGAACGGTTGAAAATCCCGATATTTCCACGCGACGGCAGTTCACTGTAATGCCGCCAGAAATAATCATGGTCAAGTTCTGTAGCCGAAGGTGTTTTAAAACTTGAGACCCTGACACCCTGTGGATTCAGTCCGCTCATGATATGTTTAATGGAACTGTCTTTTCCGGCGGCGTCCATTGCCTGGAAAACGATCAGCATACTGTACTGGTTATGCGCATACAATTTATCCTGCATTTCTGCCAATTGCTCAATGCCCCGCTCCAGCATTTGCTCCCCCTCCTCCTTTGTTATCAACTTATGGTCAAAATCGGTGGGGTACTTATTGAGGTTAACCCTGCTCCCTGGCTTTACTTGCATTTGTTTGATCAACGAAAATATTTGCTGTGCAGACATTGGGAATAGCTTTATAGTTATTTCCTGAAAATAGTTAATGAAAACTAAATTCCATTAATGGATTTGGCAGTAACCAGGCAATTCGTATATTTATTACGACATAATTCGTAGTATGGATAAAAAACCGATCAAACCAACAGAAAGCGAACTGGAAATTCTCAATATTTTATGGGAAAAGGGCGAAGCGACCGTAAGGGAAGTTCATGAGGAACTTTCCAAACACAAGGATGCAGGGTATACTACAACCTTGAAGCTAATGCAGATCATGTTTGAAAAACGGATTGTAACCCGCGATGATTCTTCCAAAACCCATATCTACGCTCCCGCTATCACCAGGGAAAAAACCCAGGAGCACTTAGTGGGTAAAATGATCAATTCGTTATTTGCGGGCTCCCCCGGACAATTGGTGATGCAGGCCCTGGGTAATCACCAGGCCAGTCCGAAAGAACTGGATGAAATACAAAAGTTATTGGATAACCTGAAGAAACAATAAGTTATCATGAATGATCTTTACCAATCACCGGTCTTATATGCCCTGGGCTGGGCTATAGCCGGAAGTTTCTGGCAGATGGGGTTATTGTGGATGGTGCACCAGTTATTATTTGTATTTCCCTTCCGACAGAAGCCCGGTATAAAACACGGGTCTGCAGTTATGTTGCTGGGAGCAGGTGCAATATGGTTCCTGTTAACCTTTGTGAACAGGTTAAACAGCATAAGGGAAATACAATCGTATTTCTACAGGATTGATTCAGAAACGCAGGTTTCGATGCTGAATTCAGGACTAAGCCTTTCTTCGATAATTACAGAAGCAGAAAAATTCCTGCCTTATTTTTCTGCCGCTTACCTGGTGGTGTTGGCATTACTTTTTTTCAGGCTCGTACAGGGCCTTGTACTTACCCAACAGATCAGTAATTCAAAACGATTATATCCCTCCCTTCAATGGCAACATTTTGTTGATCGTTTATGCGTTCAATTAAATATCAACAGGGAAGTGATGGTATACCTGAGTGAAACGATCACTGTACCGGCGACCATAGGTTTTATCAAACCGGTCATACTTCTTCCGGTAGCCACTTTAAATAATCTCACCATAAACCAGGCCGAAGCGATCATACTTCACGAAATTGCCCATATCAGGAGATTTGACTACTTCATCAATATTGTTGTCTCCATTGTTGAAACGATTTTATTTTTTAATCCTTTTGCACGGTTATTATCGGTAAGCATCAGGAAGGAAAGGGAACTTTGTTGTGATGATTTTGTGATTCAGTATCAGCGTGACCCGCAGTGTTACGCCAATGCGCTGTTGTCGCTCGAAAAATCCAGGAATTCCGTGAAGCTGGCCATGGCCGCAACCGGTAAAGAGACTTTATTACTTGGCCGTGTGAAAAGAATCCTGCAGGTTCCGGACCAGCCAATACAATACCGCCATCACCTTATGGCTTTATTTGTAGTAGCCACAATGATCATGTTAACGGCTATCCTGAATCCTCCAAAAAGCAATTTGCATTATACTGCTTCCGCCAGTTCTTTGTCACAGCAACAGGATGGGAATAAATTCTATTATAGCCTGCCCACCATATTTAATTCGATACGAAAAGAAATTCCCCCGGTCAATATCTCCACAGATAATGAAATCAAAGTAAAAGAGCAAAAGACGGCCAGGCTGGAAAAGAAAGTGAAAAATAAATTTGATCGTACTGAAGCCTTCGTATTTGCCGAAAATGCAGAACGGTTTAAGGAAGTGGCCGATCAAATGACTCCCATAGCACCTGAAGATGCCTGGGCCTTCTTTTCACCCGAAGTAAATACCGCACCAGTATTTCCTCCCGTTGCTGCCGACAAGAAATATTTTTTTAACGTGCAGCCCGATGTCCAGGTTAAGGAAGACAGCAGGCGGCGCAGCCCTGCTCCTGATCTATGGATGAAGAATAAACAGAAACGCCAGGTTAATCCTGGTGAATTTCCTGCAATGGATGAAGAATCACTGCTCAGAATCTACAGTGAGTTAGATCTGGAAAAAATGATGGCCGGGCAGGAAAAGGTTAAAGTAGCCATCGCCGGCCAGCCATTGCAAAATCTCATGCCGGAAGTAAGAAATTTTGAACAACAGATCCTTCGGAAGAAAGCAATGAGGGATGAAAAAGAGCAAGCCTCCTTACACGAAGATCTTTTACAGACGACACGTGAAAGGACAAGAAGTAAAGCCGTTGTTCGCACTTTTTCCAGTGAAGATGGAACGCTCATCAGTATTGTTCACGACAATGGAAAAATTGAGATAACGGTAAAGGATAACCGGTAATTACCATACATTCCTGGGGCACATATCTCCAAAAGTGTTATTCAGCAGGAACCCTATAACAATTTCATGACTGCCTTTCTGCATGGACGGCAGCAGATAGTTAGATGTATTAAAATCATACGCGTAACTGAGGTTGACCGACTGGGAAATATTGATTCCGGTCATGGCCGCAAATCCCTGTTTGAAACGATAGCTGGCCCCTACCCATAACCTGTCCTGGTACTGCACCTTTATATTGAGATCTGTGTAAATGGGCATTGTTGAGATGTATCGAACCATTACACTGGGCAATGCAGTGACATCATCACTCACAAAGAACCGGTATCCCGCGGTGGCAAATAAATGCGGTACCGTGGTTGATCCATTCAGGGAACTATCCGTAAGGACAAATTTTGCCGGTATGATCTGTTGGGCCGATATCCCGGCAAAATAATCACCCGAGTACAACCACAGGCCCGCATTCAGTTCGGGTGTGGTTCTCCGTTGCTCCCCGGATGCATTTCCAATGGCGGGATCAATCGGGTTAGCCAGTTCAATGCGTGTACGGTCGATACTGGTACCGGACAGACCAAGACCGAAACCGGCCGATAAATTAGTGGTTGAATTAATGGCCATATGGTATGCATATGTACCCGTAACATAAAAACGGCTGATATAACCGGTTTTGTAATTCATGATACTCACCCCCAGGCCATGGTGAGGTTCTGAAGCCGTATATTCTTCCCAGTATCGCTTTCCCCTGGGGTTCTCGCCTTTCATATCAAAGGAAGTTGGCGTTTGTTTAAGATCCGTCTTGCCGATTGGCCCGTGGGCGGTTACATAGAATGTGGTTGGGGCACCATCCATTCCAACCCATTGTTTCCGCATACTGAGTTTGAGGTCCACATAATTCTCAATGCCGGATAGTGCCGGATTGACAACATAATTATTGAGGATGTATTGTGTATAATGAGGCCTTTGTTGAGCCTGTGCAAGCAAAACATTACAGAAGAAAATTATGCAGAAGTAAAAACGCTTCATCCTCTTACCCTAATCATTGGCCAAACATCCTGCCAGGCAGAACAGGACTATTCCGGCATCTGAAATTACTCAATTAAAAATATACTGCGAATGTATACCGGCCAAAGTTTCAGTGAATATCTTTTTCCTGTTTAACACAATGCATGACTGTTTAACCGGCCCTTTTTGACAACTATCTAAATGCATTATCCTGTTCAGCGTCCCTTTCGGAAACAGCAGAACAGGATAATTACTGAGTATGATGCAGGTACCGGGTACCCGTTCGATTACTGTTTTACAACTTTAAGCCTTTCGATCAGGTTTCCTTCGCTCGACAATTCCACATAATATATGCCTGGAATAAGGTATTCAGCTTCTACGGGGACATTATTGAAGCCCGTCCTTACTTTCACATTGTTCTCAAACATAACTACACCCTTTTCAGTTACTACCCGTACATCCACTTTACGAATCTTTTCGCTCTCAAACTTTACCTGTACGGTAGTATTAAAAGGATTGGGGTGGATTGAGATGTATGAACCCTTGGTTTCCCTTAAAAGATCTACCTGCTTTATGGCAGAAAAATATTCAAGGCCCAATGGATCCACTCGCTTCACACGGTACCAGAAATTCTTGCTATCCATTTTTTCGAACTGCTGATCAGTGAAACTATAGTCGGCTCCAAAAGTTTCGGCTTCTTTTGGATATACAACAGCGATAGTCTGGTAGTCGGCGCCGTTAACGCTGCGCTGAACTTCGAAATACTTATTATTCTCAACAGAAGATACCTGCCAGAATATATTCACTTTCGATTTTTCGCGTACTACACCAAAATACTGCAGTCCGTTTGCGTTCACTTTATTGGGAATAAACTGGCAGCCATTGGCCTGCGATATGGAAAATGAACGGTTAAGTTCAGAAACCACGCCATTCTGAATATTGAGGCTCAGGAAACGATCCTGTGCGGCACCTTTCTTATCTGTTCCGCCAAATGCGTAGATCACATTTTTATCAAAACCCATAAGGGCAGTAACGATCCTTTTTGAAGACATTCCAATCATTCGCGCTTTCCCGTTTTGGGCACTGATCTTATAGAGACCTCCACCGTTACCCGCCTGGTCATTATACCAGCCATAAAGATTGTCCGTTTTAGGGTCGATGAGCAGGTCGCCAAAATTTCCTGACTTGCTGGCGGCTTCAACGCCGTTGATTTCAACTTTGCCCATCAATTGCGGGGTAACGCCTTCAAGGTTTACTTTATAAATAACCTGGCTGTTTTCATGTACCAGGTACATCATCCCCTGTCCGTCAACCACGGCCGTTTTCCATGCTGCAGCAGGCAGACCTTCGATGTCCCAGTTTTCAGTGGAGCCATCAGCCATGAGTTTATACAATTTTTTGGAAACGGGCTTCTGTCCCATCATCCATATAAAGCCCTTATAATATCCGGCAGCATTCAAATTAAGGCCTTTGTAAGCCTGTACATCAACCGGAACAATATTTCCGCCTTCAGCAAAACTGAGTTTAGAAACGATGGTATTGCCATTTTCCTGGCGGGTAAGATAAAAACTTACCTGTTCTTCAGGGAATGCCCTGGTATTCTCACCGGCAGGGATATCCTCTCCGGCAAATGCAGATACAAGCAAAAATAACAAGGCAATGATCAAGAGTGTGAAATTCCTTTTCATGAACTTTTTGTGTTAGAGGTGATTCAGAAAGGGATTTCGTAGGAATGGAGGCTATTCAGCAGGAATTGGATATCGGGTTGTTGTAAGCCTGAACGCCGGGGGAATGGCGAATTGTTTTCGTATTGCCGGGTATCAGATTACAGGACGAAACTAATACGGCAATTACGTATTTGCAATAGTAAATATACGATGGCGATTACCCAAGATATTTAACGGCATTGCTTCCTTCACAAAAGATCAGGTCGATTATACTCATATTAGGTTGAAACCCAATTTTATCCTGGAACACCTGGGTGTAGACGGGAAGGTTTTTTACCTGGTGAAAATCTTTAAAATTTTTTGGTAAAATTTTATTTCGGAGGTCCAAAACTGGTTCTTTGAGTCCTTCAGGAGGTTCATGTGCCAGCAAATCGATCGTCATTTTGCGGCCCAGGCAGGTATAAATCCACTGTAAAAGTTCAAGATCGAGGTCCGCCAGGAAGGTATATTTCCTCAAATAGTATTGTTCCAGTCCGTCAGCATAAAATTCAAACCACGGAGACCTGCCATAAGCTGAAGTGATTGTACGCCAATGTCTCTGTTGCCAGTCCACCGAATTATCAATCCTGACTTCTTTCATTGGCAGGGTAATCTCCCTGCCGCCTTTCAACGGTACAGATAATGTGACTGGTCCATTCGCTGCGGGAATGATACACCTGTTCCGAAAACTCATTTTCCTGAACCTGTCATATTGTAAATATCCGATATGCGTATCATGTATTGAAGCTTTAATTACGCTAACCGGTGGAAGATATTGATATTCAATGATTAACATTAAGCTTAAAACTTTTGGTTATAGTGAACAAAAATCATCGGATTGACCATTGGTCAATCCCTGTTTTGCTCCAATTAAAAATGCTGCAAATCCTTATAATCTATTATAAAACAACAAAATATGTAAAAACAAACGTACTAATAATTCTGGCAATCATTTTCGATGGCTGACCACTGTACTTTTCCAAAATTTTTAGCAGGACTTTCACTGTCCTGGAACTGCAAAAATCGGGTGTTTTGCATTTCTGTGCTAATTTGCTCTCAATACATCTGAACATGCTGAAGACGGTCTTAATGATTATTATCGGGGGTACGCTATCCTTCCTGTTTAAGGAGCCTGAATTTGTTGACGCCAGGAATTTTGCCCTCAGGTCGCTGGGCCTGAAAACGTCTACCGTGTACACTGATCTGTATTATTTTAACCCGAACGGATTTGGTATTCAAATGAAGAAGGCAGACCTCGACATATATATCGATGATCAGTTTGTTGGGCATACCTTAATTGATACGCTCATCAATATTCCCAGGAGGGACACCTTTAGTATTCCTGTGAGTATGGAGGTGGAAATGAAGAAAATCTTCCCAAATGCACTGGCTATTTTGCTTAAGGAAGAAGTGAATTTAAGAATTGAAGGCACTGCCAAACTTGGAAAGGCAGGTATATTCCTGAATGTACCAGTGAAGTACCAGGGAAAGCATAGCCTGAGGAAATAGCACCTCAGCCTTTCTTATGTCCGCCGTCTTCGGGTTTCTTGCATGTCTTTGGAAGTTTTTTATAGGCTTCCTCGTTGGCCTTTACGTCGTCAGCATCGTATCCTATATTGGCAATGGCGGTTTTGATATTTTCGATGTTTGTCCGGTCCGTGAGATAAGTAACCTGCGTGTATTTACTTCTTGGATACACCACAACCTTGGTTACACCTTCTTCGTATTTAAGGTATTCTTCAATTCTCCTTTTGCACTCGTCACACTGGGCACCGGGTGTCTGAATTTTGACGGTTACGGGTTTTTTCTGTTGGGCAGATGCGGTAAGCGTGACAGTGAAAACCATGAAAAATAATAGCAGTGCTTTATTCATAATACGGCTTTGGAGACTAAATTATTCAATTCCTTTCCAGTTTGCAGGATCCCGACGCCAATTTAACAATGTCTTCTCCAGTCCCCCTGAAACGATTCCCTGCTCTACCGCGAGGGTGATAAGGTTCTCGTAATTGGTAAGGGATTCATACCTAACGCCTTTTGCAGCAAAAGCCTCGTCTGCATGACTGAATCCATAAGTAAAAATGGAAACCATGCCCACAACATTCAAACCGGCTTCTCTTGCCACATCAACAACCTGCAGGCTGCTTTTCCCGGTGGAAATCAGGTCTTCAATGATGAGTACCTTCTGCCCGGTTTCATAAAAACCTTCGATCTGGTTGCCCAGTCCGTGTTCCTTTGGTTTGGGCCTGACATAGATATACGGCAGCTTTAACTGGTCGGCAGCCATGGCGCCCCATGGAATACCTGCGGTGGCTACGCCTGCAAGCAATTCTGCTTCCGGAAATTTCTCAAAGATCACGTTACATAGTTCGCTTTTGATAAAATCCCTGATATATGGAAAACCCAGCACTTTTCGATTGTCACAATATATCGGGCTCTTCCATCCTGATGCCCAGGTAAAGGGTCTTTCAGGACTAAGGCGGATCGCGTTTACCTGCAAAAGTTTTTCTGCAACTGCTTTTTCATTTGTCATATATGCGCTTATACTTTCTTGTAAGGATTATGATAAACTTCACGAACTTTAAGCGGCAAAGATAAACTCCGCAAACTATGAGGTATAAAATTTATTTTGGCGACCATCCGCTGTACCTGACCAATGAAATTGATCAGGACATGCAGTTCATTATGCACCATGATGACGGAGTATATATGGATGAATTGTCGAATGCTGGAATAAAATCGATGATCCACGAGATGAAACTGCCGCAGCGGCATGCCGGCGTTTTTTTTCATGAAGATATTGACGCCCTGTTCAAGGCCTTTCGTAAACAATTTGGCATCATCGTAGCTGCCGGAGGAATTGTAAAAAATGATAATGGTGATATCCTGATGATCTTTCGCCGCGGGAAATGGGATATGCCTAAAGGTAAACTGGATAAAGGAGAATCATTGGAAGACTGTGCAGTGAGAGAAGTAGAAGAGGAAACAGGTATAGAACAAACAAAGCTGATCAGTCCGCATACAGTTACCTACCATGTATATGATGAATATGGTAAACATATCCTGAAAGAATCACACTGGTTCCACATGCACTCCCCCGGTGTTCAGAAACTAGTTCCACAATTGGAAGAACAGATTACTGCAATTGAATGGGCGAATGAGGATCGCAGGAAAAAAATGCTTGATCAGAGTTATCCGTTAATCCGTGATTTATTAGCTACCTTATAATTTCTCTATTTTTCGATGGCAAAAAAAAGTGCGGGAATACTATTATACCGGAGGATCAACAATATTCCGGAAGTGATGCTGGTACATCCCGGAGGTCCGTTTTGGAAAAATAAGGACCTTGGCACATGGTCGATCCCCAAAGGAGAATTTGATGCTGCCGAAGATCCACTCCAGGCTGCCATCAGGGAATTGAAGGAAGAAACTGGCATAATAGCACAGGGCAACTTCATTGAACTAAAGCCCGTTAAACAGGCCAGCGGAAAAATAGTATACGCCTGGGCCCTGGAACAGGATGCAGATGCCGGCGCTATCAGCAGTAATGAATTCGAGATAGAATGGCCTCCAAAATCAGGTAAAAAGATAATGATTCCCGAAGTGGATAAGGCTTCGTGGTTCACGTTTGAAGAAGCAGTCGTAAAAATAATCCCTGGTCAGCAACCATTGCTAAATGAATTGGAAAGCATCCTATAAATGGCAGACATGAAAAAGAATACTTCCATTCCAAACCTGCACCCCGGGGTTAAATTTTTAATTGCCCTCATAGCAGGCGGACTGGCCTATTCTTACACTGTGTACATCCTGATGGAACCCTTTACCCGACTGATGATCGGTTGGGATTTTTTTGGAATAACGTATATCCTGATCAGCATATTTACACTGTTGAGTACAAATACTTCACAAATCAGGAGCATTGCCCAGAAGCAGGACATGGGGCACCAGTTCCTGTTTATTATCATGGTGATGGCCAGTATCACCAGCATGATTTCCATCGCCCTGCTGATCAAATCCACACAAACCTGGTTGCTCGATAAACAACTGATTGCTGCCATCTACCTGGCTGGTGTTATTGTGTGCTGGTTAATGGTCCACATCATTTATGCATTCCACTATGCACATATGTATTACGGAAATGATACAGAAAATAAAAACACCCATCGCGGTGGCTTGAATTTCCCTGGAAAACGTCAGCCTGATTATGTAGACTTCGCCTATTTCTCTTTTGTCATTGGTATGACTTTCCAGGTTTCTGATGTGGTCATAGAAGACCCGCAAATACGCAGGGTAGTTTTATTTCATGCGTTAATCGCGTTTGTTTTTAATACTGTCATCGTAGCACTCAGTGTGAATGCCATTGTGAATGCCGGCGTATGACCTGGTTATTTTTTGATTGACCTGATTACCGCATCGGGTAAGAAAGGAGAGGCATCTCCCCCATTTCTTATGATATCCCTGACAATGGTGGAAGCCACCGAAGTGTATTTGGGTTCTCCTGTCAGGAAGATGGTTTCAATATCCGGATCCATGGTACGGTTTGCATCTGCGATGGTTTTTTCGTATTCAAAATCGCTCACATAGCGTATACCCCTGAGAATAAACCTGGCGCCAATTTTATTGCAGAAATCAATGGTGAGCCCTTCATATACCGCGCCTTCTATACTGGGTTCCCCTGTAAATATTTCCTCGATCCATTGCATCCTTTGTTCCGGGCTGAACATAGGCGTTTTGGAGGAATTGATACCAACGGCAACAATGATCTTATCAAAAAATGGAATTGCACGTTTGATGATATCTACATGACCTAATGTAACAGGATCAAATGTTCCGGGAAATAGGCAGATGCGTTGCATGTACTGAAGATAGGGGGAAAATATGAAAATGCGGAAATGTGAAAGGGTGTAAATGTGTGCAGTTATTCTGCTTCCCTGTTTCCTGCAAGCAGGTACAAAACAGCCATCCGTACCGCTACGCCATTTTCAACCTGGTCGAGAATCAATGACTGCTTACTGTCGGCAACATCACTGTCAATTTCCACCCCCCTGTTGATGGGACCCGGATGCATGATAAATATTTCTTTATCCAGTTCATCCAGCAGTTTCTTACTGATCCCAAATGCAAGGTTATATTCCCGGAGCGAGGAAAACAATACCTGGTTCTGCCGTTCCAGTTGTATCCGCAGCACATTGGCCACATCGCACCATTGCAGCGCTTTTTTGACGTCATATTCCACCCTCACATTGAATGCCTCTCGGATATATTTGGGAATCAGTGTTGGCGGTCCAGCAACCGTAACTTCAGCGCCCATTTTTTGGAACAGGTAAATATTGCTGAGGGCCACCCGTGAATGCATGATATCACCGATGATGGCCACTTTCTTGCCTTCCAGGGTACCCAGTTTCTCCCTGATGGAAAAAGCATCCAGCAATGCCTGGGTGGGATGTTCATTGATACCGTCTCCGGCATTGACAATAACCGCCGGAATATGTTTTGCCAGGAAATGCGGGGCACCACTGGCACTGTGTCGCATCACCACGATGTCCACTTTCATCGACAGGATATTATTGACGGTATCCAGCAGGGTTTCGCCTTTGGAAACAGACGATCCACTGGCCGTAAAATTGATGGTGTCGGCACTCAGCCTTTTTTCGGCAAGCTCAAAAGAAATGCGTGTCCTGGTGGAATTTTCGTAAAAAAGATTGACAATGGTAACATCCCGGAGAGAAGGTACTTTTTTGATGGGTCTTTGCAGTACTTCCTTGAATTGAGTCGCTGTGTCTAATATCAGTTGGATATCCTGTGCGGCAAGGTCTCTAATGCCCAACAGATGTTTTGTACTGAGTTGCATTAGGAAGCGAAGTTAATATATTACGGATTGCGGATTACGGATTGCGGATTATTTTTTAATAGAGTACCACTTTAGGCTCTTGCTCCCATAACACTTTTACTTTCTGGGTAATGGTGGAATCTATGGCCTTGCCGAAATAGTCGGGCTGAATGGGAAGCTGCCTGTTGAATTTTCTGTCGATCAGTATGGCCAGTTCCACTTTGGCGGGCCTGCCATAATCAACCAGGGCATCCATTGCCGCCCTTATCGTACGGCCGGTATACAGCACATCATCAATCAGTACGATATTTTTACCTTCAATCGAAAAAGGGATATCAGTCTCCGTGGGCACATGTAATCCGGCGCGATGGTCATCCCGGTAAAATGTGATATCCAGTTTTCCGTATTTTATCTGAAGATCAGGGTAAAGTTCCCTGATATACCTCACTAATTTGTCACTCACCTGGATTCCTCTTGGCTGCATCCCTATAAAACAGGTATCCGTAAACGGATAGTGATTTTCAATCAGCTGATGCGCCAGCCGTTGAAGGGTAATAGTAAACTGATATGTGTCAAGTATGGTGACCACCTGTATGTCAGCGAAAATAAAGGTTAATGTGATATGTTGTTATAAGCGTATAAAGCAATCCCTAAACCTATGATTCAAGCATGAACGGGTAACGGTAATCAGTAGGTGGATTAAAGGTTTCCTTAATGGTTCGGGCACTCAGCCAGCGATACAGGTTCAAGTATTGAACCTGCCTTATCATTGGTACCGCTTCCTCTTGCACCACCAAAGGGCTGTTGACCCACCACCGCACCCGTGGGCTTATCATTGATGTAAAAATTACCCGCTGCATTGACCAGTTTTTTTGTTGCCAGTTCAACCGCGTACCTGTCCTGTGCGATGTATGGCTCCCGTTAACGCATATGGAGAGGTGTTATCGACCAATTCCAGGGTTTCTTCAAATTTGTCGGCGTCATAAACATATATGGTCAGCACCGGACCGAAAATCTCTTCGCACATCGTCACATACTTTGGATCCTTTGCTTCAATAATCGTTGGTTCAATAAAATATCCCTTGCTCTTATCACAGTTGCCGCCAACAAGTATATTGGCGTCCTTATCTTCCCTGCACATTTTCGATATATCCTTTGATCTTGTCAAATGATTTTTCATCGATCACCGCATTGATGAAATTGGAAAAGTCTTCCACCGTACCCATCTTAAAACTCTTGACGCCATCCACGAGTTTTCTTTTGACTGTCTTCTGCGAGGTTGGAAGGAATATAGGCCCTTGAAGCAGCAGAACATTTTTGTCCCTGGTATTCAAAAGCCCCCCTTAACAAGGCTGTCGCTACCACATCGGGATCAGCAGATTTATGTGCCATTACAAAATCCTTTCCACCCGTTTCCCCTACGATGCGCGGATAGGATCGGTAATTTGACATATTCTCGCCAATCGTTTTCCACATATGATTGAAAACACCCGTAGAACCAGTAAAATGAACACCGGCGAAATCGCTGTGTACAAAACAAACACTTCCGAGGGTTGGCCCGTCTACATAAACCAGGTTGATGACGCCATCCGGCAGCCCGGCTTCCTTCATCATCCGCATGAACATCTGTGCAGAATATACCTGGGTATTGGCAGGTTTCCATACCACTACATTTCCACACATGGCAGCGGAAGTAGGCAGGTTTCCACCGATGGCAGTAAAATTAAACGGTGTCACGGCGAGTACGAATCCTTCCAGCGGCCGATACTCCAAACGGTTATGCATACCCGGAGAACTGATCGGCTGCTGGCGATATATTTCAGACAGGTAGTGTACGTTGAACCTCAGGAAGTCGATGATCTCACAGGCAGCATCGATCTCTGCCTGGTAGGCATTTTTGCTTTGTCCGAGCATCGTTGTGCCATTCATATAAGGACGATACTTTGTCGCAATAAGGTCTGCGGCTTTTAAAAAAATATTCGCCCTGTTTTCCCAACTCATCTCAGCCCATGCATTTTTAGCAGCCAGGGCTGCATCGATGGCCAACTTAACATGTGATGCATCACCCAGGTGAAAATGGCCCAGTACATGATCCTTTTCATGGGGCGGATGGAGGGCAACGGTATGGCCCGACCGCAGTTCCTCTCCGCCGATATACATCGGTACATCCACTACGGTCGACTTCAGTTCTGACAATACTTCTTTCAGCCTTTTTCTTTCCGGTGAACCGGGAGCATAATTCAATACCGGTTCATTTACGGGAAGCGGATAATTAAAATAACCTGTGTTCATGTCGTTTATTTCTGATGTGAAATGATGATTCAGGAAAAATTTATTCGGATACAAATTTCAATCCTATGATGGAAAGTACCAGCGTACATAAAAAAAATATTCTCCAGAAATGGAAAGGTTCCCTGAAATAAAAAATTCCCAGCAACACTGTTCCCGCCGCGCCAATTCCTGTCCAAACCGCATATGCCGTACCGATCGGTATTTTCTGTATGGCCTTGTTCAGCAAAACAATGCTCAGGATATAGAAGACAACGAAAATGATTGTCCACCGTGTGTTCGTAAAGTTATTGGTCTGCTTCAGGCTACCGGCAAATGCGATCTCACACAAGGAAGCCAAAATCAGGAATATCCAGCTCATAGCTTTATTTTAAAGAGCATACGGTTACCCGTCACCGTTGGTCTGCGTTTTCAGTTTCCTTTTCCATCATCAGGTAAGCTTTAATAAATCCATCCAGTTCACCATCCATGACCGGTTGTATATTACCTACTTCATAATCTGTCCGGTGATCCTTGATCATTTTATATGGATGGAAAACATAGCTTCGGATCTGGCTGCCCCATTCGATTTTTTTCTTGGAGGCATTATTGGCATTCTTGATGGCTTCGCGCTTGCGCATTTCTTCTTCATAAAGACGGCTTTTCAGCATGGTCATTGCCTTTTCCCGGTTCTCTCCCTGGGTACGGGCCTGCTGGCATTCAACAATGATCCCTGAAGGTTTATGGGTTAACCGAACGGCTGTTTCCACCTTGTTTACATTCTGGCCACCAGAGCCACCACTCCTGAAAAAAGCCCATTCGATATCTGCAGGGTTTACTTCTATCTCTATGGTATCATCGATAAGCGGGTATACGTAAACGGAAGCAAAGGAAGTATGCCGTCTTGCATTGCTGTCAAAGGGAGAAATACGTACGAGGCGGTGAACCCCACTTTCAGCTTTCAGGAAACCATAAGCAAATGGCCCGTCAAATTGGAAGGTACAGGTTTTTATACCTGCACCGTCACCATCCTGCCAGTCGAGTTCAGTTACATTCCAGCCCTGTTTTTGACCATACATCCGGTACATTCTCGCCAGCATTTCTGCCCAGTCCTGGCTTTCGGTACCACCTGCTCCTGAATTAATCTGGAGCACAGCGGGAAGTTCATCTTCGGGCTGGTTGAGGGTGCTTTTGAATTCCGCTTCTTCCAGTGCCATGGAGGGCTTTCTGGTATGCCGCTTTTACGTCCTCTTCATCTCCTTCGCCTTCTTTCCAGAATTCAAAAAGCACGGCAAAATCCTCGACAGCAGTTTGCGTGTCGTCAAAGAGTTTAACCCAGTATTCGTTCAGCTTGATGTTTTTGAGAATCTCGGTCGCACGCTTGTTATCGTCCCAGAAACCGGGAGACAGCGATAGTTGCTTGTCCTCGTTTATTTTATATTGTCGGTTAGCGACGTCAAAGAAACCTCCTCAGGACGAGAACGCGGTCCCTCATATCTTTAATCTGCTCTTGTGTCATAGGCGCGAAGATAATGTGATAATGTGACAAATTGATAAGTGTGAAAGTGCAAATGGGGAAATGGGGGCTATGCAGGAAAACTTTAGTTGTTATGTCGATTTCAAAACTATTTTCATTAAATACTGTTTCTTTGAACTACCAATGATAAAGGCATATAATTTCCTGGCAAGCTGGCAATTGTTTCCCGAAAAAGGGACCTATGAACATGGAGAACGGCCGAAGAGTGGAATTTACCAGGTGATTTCGGATGACGACAGGAAATCACTGACCATTCACCATAACTGGGTAAGCCTTGAAAACAATGCATTTACTTCTTCTTATTCGGTAATTGCCGATGGAGATCTGCATCCCTGTGAAAACCAGGATATGGCAGATCATGTTCAGGTAAATTTCCCGGACGGAATACAGTTTGAAGTTCATTTTTACCGAAGCGGGCAGGTGATCCTCCACGTTATTCATGAAATCATGCCTAACGGTTACCTGAAAGTTACGCAGCAGGGTTTTCTGCCAGGCAAGCCTGCCTATACCAATACGGAGATATACCATAAGCAGATGAGCGTTCTGCCTTATTCTGCCTCGGTGTCCGGCGCTGTGGTAAGGCCAAACGAGGAAGGCGTGATCCGCCATAAGGCACTTACCGCCATGGAGGAACAGACCAATATGCAATTGTCCCAGATCCGCAAACAGATCGAATTGCTGGCCCTGCAGGCCCAGGAGATACAGAAAAGAAAGGAACTGTCCATGACCATCTATGGCGCCAAGCTTAATTTTCAACCGGTCATCGGGCAGGTTTATTATCTCTATGAAAGAAAGGACGATAGTGTCCTACTGTCCCTGGTTAGTCCCAAGGAATGGGGCGGCGGAGCCGGTCCTTTCAAGCGTTTTATCGCTGCCGTTAAACTTCTCGCAGATCATACCTGGATGGAGATCTGATTACGATTACGGATTGCGGATTACGGATTTCGGATTCTCCATATTGACCTTGCCTTTATATTTCGCAATCCGTAATCCGAAATCCGCAATTTTCATACAATAAGTTCCATTTGGATAACGTTATTCTCCTGCGGTTCCCGTTTCCGCGGCTTGAGTTTTTTATCCCCTACCCCCCTGAAAGCTTGTTTTCTATCCGACCCTTCATGGTTTCACATTAAAATTCTCAACTATGAAGAATGTAACATTGTACACTGAAAATTTAAAGGTAATCGGCATGGCCGTTCTTTACCTGGCAGTGATCCTGGTATTTTCCGTTTTACTGACCTGAACGCTTTTTCCGGAAAAAAAATAAACCACTGTATTCCGGAATTTTTGTTTGCCCATGAAAAAAGCCCCGCTGATTACGGGGCTTTTTTGTTTTTAGCTGATTACGAAGCTTTTTATTCTTACAAGAAACCTTATTTCACTTCTTCAAACTCTGCATCGGTGACATTTTCGGAAGGTCCGCCTGGCTGAGGACCGGCTTGTTGTTCCGCGCCGCCCTGGGCTGCACCCTGCTGTGAAGCATTGTACATTTCAGAACTGGCCGCCATCCAGGCATCATTCAATTCCTTCGTACCGGCTTCGACAGCTGCAAGATCCTGCTGTTTGTGCGCTTCTTTCAGTTTGGTCAATGCAGTTTCAATGGCAGTTTTCTTTTCCGCCGGAATCTTTTCGCCAAATTCCTTCAATTGTTTCTCGGTTTGGAAGATCAATCCATCTGCCGCATTCAGTTTATCCACTTTTTCACGTTCTGCTTTATCAGAAGCTTCATTGACTTTTGCTTCATTCTTCATTTTTTCGATCTCTTCCTTGGTCAGACCGCTACCTGCTTCAATCCTGATCTTTTGTTCCTTGCCGGTGCCTTTATCTTTTGCAGTAACATGCAAGGATACCGTTGGCATCGATATCAAATGTTACTTCGATCTGTGGTACACCGCGTGGTGCCGGTGGAATATTATCGAGGTTAAAAATACCCAGCGTCTTATTCTGGTTAGCCATCGGCCTTTCACCCTGCAATACATGGATCTGTACACCCGGTTGGTTATCGGAAGCTGTTGAAAATGTTTCTGACTTACTGGTAGGTATAGTGGTATTTGAAGGGATCAGGGCAGTCATCACACCACCCAGGGTTTCAATACCAAGGCTAAGCGGTGTAACGTCGAGCAGCAGTACATCTTTTACTTCACCGGTAAGTACTGCACCCTGAATGGCAGCACCAACGGCAACGACTTCATCGGGGTTCACGCTCTTATTGGGTTTCTTGCCAAAGAATTTTTCAACGATCTCCTGTACTTTAGGTATCCTGCTGGAACCACCTACCAGGATCACTTCATCGATCTGGTATCGTATTCAGTCCTGCATCTTTCAACGCCTGTTCGCATGGCTTAAGGCAACGTGCAAAAAGGTTATCCGCCAGCTGTTCGAATTTGGCCCGGATAAGTTTTTTTACCAGGTGTTTAGGCACACCATCAACTGCCGTGATATAAGGAAGATTGATTTCTGTTTCAGAAGAAGACGACAGTTCAACCTTGGCTTTTTCAGAAGCTTCTTTCAAGACGCTGAAGCGCCATCGGGTCTTTACGCAGGTCAACATTTTCGTCTTTCTTGAATTCGTCGGCCAGCCAGTCCATGATCACTTTATCAAAGTCGTCACCACCCAGGTGCGTATCACCGTTGGTGGATTTCACTTCAAATACGCCTTCGCCCAGTTCAAGTATGGAAATATCAAATGTACCACCACCAAGGTCGAATACGGCAATCTTGCTGTCGTGCATTTTTTTATCGAGTCCATAGGCCAGCGCTGCTGCAGTAGGTTCGTTGATGATACGGCGCACATTGAGACCGGCGATCTCACCGGCTTCTTTTGTAGCCTGGCGTTGTGCATCATTGAAATAAGCAGGAACCGTAATTACGGCTTCTGTTACTTCATGGCCCAGGTAATCTTCAGCCACTTTCTTCATTTTCTGAAGGATCATGGCGCTGATCTCCTGTGGAGTATACATGCGTCCGTCTATGTCAATACGGACTGTATTATTGTCACCTTTTACCACTTTATAGCTCCAGTGTTGCATTTCTTCGGTCACCTCATCATGACGGCGACCCATAAAACGCTTTACACTCATGATCGTATTTACCGGGTTAGTAATAGCCTGGCGTTTGGCCGGATCTCCCACTTTACGTTCGCCGTTTTTCAGGAAAGCCACAACGGAAGGTGTCGTGCGACGTCCTTCATCGTTGGCAATCACCACGGGCTCATTGCCTTCCATTACTGCTACGCAGCTATTGGTTGTTCCTAGGTCGATTCCAATTATTTTTCCCATGATAAAAATGAATTTAATGTATAGTCTGTTTAACAACTAATATGCCGCAGGAGCAGAATGTGCTAAATTGTCAGGTGGGGAGGGAAAAGACGCGGAGAAGGCAGAGAGAGCAAGAGACGCGGAGAGAGGCCAAGACACAAAGCAGGTTTCCTTTATGTTTCATCAGGAAGGCTGAATACCGGCGATTTCCGCCTGTTTTTTGGCCAGGATATGTTGGATAGCCAGATCTGCATGAACTCTTGAATTCTCAATAAACCACTTGTTGGTCTGCATGCCCCCGCAAATCACCCCGGCCAGGTAAATGCCGGGAACATTGGTTTCCATCGTTTCCGGGTTATGGCTGGGAATGTACAACCCGTCATCCGGAATAAGCGTTATGCCCAGGCTGGTCAGAAACTCAAAATCGGGCCGGTAACCGGTCATCGCCAACACAAAATCATTGTCCATCGTCAATGGCCCCTCGGCCGTCATTATGTCAACCTCATTCTCACGGATCGCCGTAACCACGGCATTGAAATAAGCCCGGATCTCCCCTTCCCTGATCCGGTTTTCAATATCCGGCCTTACCCAATACTTGACACTCTCCCGGATACCGTCTTCCCTGATCACCATGGTGACTTCGCCGGCGCCTTTTCGAAATGTCTCGAGTGCCACGTCAACAGCGGAATTGGCAGCGCCTACCACAAGTACTTTCTGGTTAAAATAGATATGCGGCTCTCTATAATAGTGGTGCACCTTTAGAAGTTCCTCACCCGGTACATTCATCAGGTTCGGGATGTCGTAAAAACCGGTATTGATGATCACCGCATCCACATGATATGCATTGCGGGAGCTTTGCACTATAAAGGACCCGTTTTCACGGTTGATATGATATACTTTTTCGTACAGCCGGGCATTGAGTTTCCAGTGCTGGGCAACCCTTCGGTAATATTCCAGCGCTTCATCACGGGTAGGTTTTGGATTGTGAGAAATAAAAGGCACGTCTCCTATTTCCAGTTTGTCGGATGTGGAGAAGAAAGTCATATTCAGCGGGTAATTGAAAATACGATTGACCAGTGTACCCTTATCAATCATTACATGAGAAAGCCCTGCCTTACGGCAGGCGATGACCGATGCCATTCCTATCGGTCCTGCACCAATGATCGCCACGTCAAATTGTTCCATGAACGGAAAGTTCCTAATTTTATCGCAATGCCGAGCGTTAAATTCACCCTGCTGATCATCCTTACCGTTTTGTTTTCAGCATGTTCCAAAAAAATTATTCCGGAAAAACCCCAGCTGAATAATACCATCCGTCAACTGGATACACTTCCCCTTTCAGAAATAGATATCCCGGTCAAAATCAACCTTGGCCCAATCTATGCCATTGCCGAAAAAGAAGTCGACCAGGTATACACTTCACCGGGCTATCCCACGGAATACGTAGTTGAAAATTGCGACACCAGGTATATGTACCGGTTTCGACGGGGGCCACTACAGATCAAAGCGAATGGCAGTAAGATCAATATGGGGTTCACCGGCTATTACCAGATGGCAGGCGGACAAAGAGTCTGTACGGGCTCAGGAAGCGATCGTGTGGCCGTTAGCCCCTGGTCGCCCACTTGCACCTGTGGTTTACGGGAAGGGGAAAGAAAGGTCACTGTGGCCTTTACGGCATCTTTTGCCATGGCAGGGAACTATGGTGTTAAGGCAACCATTAACCGGCTTGAACCGGTACCGCTGGATAAATGCACGGTATGTTTCTGGGGACAGGATATGACGTCCACTGTCATGCAAAGACTAAAAGCTCAACTCGATGAGGCACGCAACGCCATGCTCGATACGCTTCAATCCATCAACCTGCGACCCCAGTTTCAAAAAGTATGGGATCTGCTGAATACTGTTCAGCCACTGTATAATTACGGCTACCTGCAGATCAATCCTCAAAAAATCAGGATCAGCAATATGACAGCGATAAATGATACCATGGTGTTTTCCATGGGCATCTCTGCCAGGCCGGTCATTACACAACAACTCCCACAGGTATCCCGCACCGTTATACCCGATATCAGTACCACTCCACCAGCCAAAGGATTCAGTATTTACATCGACGCGCTCCTGAATTATGATTCACTGGGAAAGATCATCAACACCAGTATGAGGAATAAGAGAATCGATCTTGAAAAGGCTGGCAAGTATGTTATTGTTGACGAATGTTCTGTCTACGGCGCCAACAACGAAAAACTGGTGATCAGGGTAGATTTTTCAGGATCAGAAAAAGGCGTTTTTTACCTGACGGGTAAACCGGTATATGATGCCGGCAAAAAAATACTGATGATGGAAAACCTGGACTATGATATCAGGAGCAGGGACCTGCTGGTAAAATCTGCTGAATGGTTGTTCAATAAACGCATCTTAAAAGAATTGCAGGCATACAGCAGGTTTGACATTTCACAATATGAAAAAATGGTGCTGGAGAAAATGAACGCACAGCTTAAAACAGAGTTTACACCAGGTATCAGTATGATAGGAGAAGTAAAGTCGATGACCATCAATAAGATTTATCCCTTTACCGAAAATCTCGTGATCAGGTTCAGCACTGCAGGTAACCTGGAAATCCTTATCAATAATGTCAGCTTTTAACCGTAGCGGTCTTAAAGGTGAAATGACGTTGGGTGAGATAGCTGAACACCACGATAATGCAGGTCGTCATTATCTTCGCTACAGTTGGGAATATGCCGAACTGTTCTACAAAAAGCTTCAGGAAAATATAATTTAAGAGAATGCAAACGAGAACAAGCACAATATACCTGAACAACTGTATCCTTCCCCTGAGGTAAGAATCTGTAAAAACAATATTGCGCATCAGCAAAAACCCAAGTGGGAAAGTGATGCAGAATGCCATGAAGAAGGCCGCAATATGTGGTTTTAACGCAATAAAGGGAAGGTGTACCACACTCTTCTGCAAGATGAAATTGTAACTGATGAAATAGATAAAAATGTCGAGCAGCGTATTCCCCCCGCCACAAGCGAGGTAGCGGAAAGTTTTAATATCCATAACCTTTTGAAAGGGCGGATAAAAGAAGTCAATGACAGAAGTAATTAATCCCTTCATGTAAATTGGGCACAAAATTAGCAAAAATTGCTAAAAATGCAGATTAATACTAAGATTCAAAAATCACGCGGTAAGTCACGTGTCTTTTTGCAAAAGTAGCGCCGGTGGCTTCGTGTAATGCAATCATCTGTTTGTTAAAATCTCCTACCCAGGACAATTCCAGTTCTTCATACCTGTTTAAGTCAAAAACATAATCGTTTAATTTCACAAACAGCGCAGACTCCAGTCCGAGCCGTTGAAATTTCTTTTTAGTCCCCATGATCACCGCCCTCATCTTGGAGTTCTTTTTTACATATTTATTCCATAGGAATTTCAATGAACCCAGAAGATCCAGCTTCCCGTTAAGTCCTTCAATAAGTTCATTGGCATCGGGCAAGGTCAGTACGAAAGCAGCAGGCTCATTGTCAACGTAGGCAAACCAGATCATCTTTTCGTCCATGATGGGTTTCATTTTTTCAAATGATTCAAGCATGGTGGCATCCGTGATCGGCGTAAAATTTTCAAAATCCTGCCAGGCATCATTATATATCTCCTTAAAATCGGCCGTGTATTTTGGCAGGTTTTTTACCCTGAGGTGTTCAAAATGAAACCCCTGTTTTTTGATGACCCAGTTCGCAATCTTATAAAACCTGTCCGGGAACTTTTTGGACTTCACAAGCTTATTGGAGATCTGCTCATATAACACTTTAAAACCATAGTGTTCGAAAAGCCTCTTGTAATACGGCGGATTATAATTCATGCCATAGTATGGCTTTGTAAAACCTTCCACCAGCAACCCCCACCACATATCATTTTCACCGAAATTGATGGGTCCGTCCATGGCCTTCATCCCCTGTTCCATCAGCCATTGTTTGGCAGTATCGAATAACAGGTCTGCCGCAGGCTGACTGTCGATGCATTCAAAAAAACCACATCCTCCTGTAGGCTGTTCGTAGTGGTAGGCTTTCTTCTTATTTACAAAGGCGGCAATCCTTCCTATCAGCATACCATTGGAATCTTTTAGAATCCACCGTGTACAGGCACCGAAAGAATGAAAATTATTCCTTGCAGGATCAAATACGGATTCCACGTCCTTATCAAGCGGGCAAACCCAGAGCGGATCGTTTTTATACAGCACCCTGGGGACATCAAGAAATGCTTTTCGGGTATCCCTGGTATTTACTTCAATTATTTGCATGAAACATTTTTCGGCGGCAAAGTTAATGATAAAAGGATGCATTACCGGACAAAGAGATCCGGATAGTCGGTGATCAACCCGTCAACTTTCATTTCACGAAGCCTGTCCATATTTTTTTTGTCATTTACGGTCCAGGGAATCAGTTTTATTTTTTTTGAATGACAGAAAGACACCAGTTCAGGCGTCACCAGGTTGTATTCCGGACTATATATAGACGGCGTATAACCCAGGAGATCGAGGTTTTCGGCGGCAGTTTTTTTATTGAATCCTTCAATGAGCAGGGCCGTTTTCATGGAAGGATATTTTTTATGGATTACCTGTAAGGTCCTTACGTCAAATGACTGGATAATGGTCCGCTCTTCGATTTTTTTCTTCTTAATGACCTGCATCAGCAATTCCGTAAATTCTTCGGGTTCCGGATGAAATATGTTATCAGTTAACGGAAGGGATTTTGTTTCAATATTATACTGAACCGGCAGGATCCGATGCTTCAGGAGGTATTGTTCCACTGTATCGATAAGGTCAGCCAGCAATGGTTTAACCGAAGGAATTTTCTGTTGTTGAGGAAATCTTGGATGTGGCTTGGTGCCTACATCCCATTGCCGGATATCGTTATAGTTGAGGCTGTAGAGATTAAACTGTTTCTCGTCTTTTTGTAATATGGCATTTCCGGCAGGCGTAGTCGAAATTTCCCAGTTGAAAAAAGGATCATGGGATACCACCACCTGTTTATCCTTGCTGATGACCACATCCATTTCCAGGGTATTGACACCCAGGTCAAGGGCCCTGATCATGGCCGGTATGGTGTTTTCAGGCATCAGTCCGCGGCAGCCACGATGGCCCTGGAGGTCAAATTCAGGCGCCATAAATGTTTTTTGCGGTGGTTTGCAGTAAACAGATGGAAGCAGTAGCAGGAAAAGCAACCATCCGGATAAACGGCCGGTATCGTACATTTGCACACATTTACTGGTAACAAGTTAAGCAATTGGATGATGATCGTATCGAAAATAAGGGAAACCGTTTTAAACGCACTTGAGCAACTATCCGGACAACAATTCAGCCCGGAGTCATTCCAGGTGAACCAGACAAAACCTGAATTCACGGGCGATTATACGGTTGTTCTTTTTTCGTTGATCAAATCACTTAAAAAGTCGCCTGAACAATTAGGCAATGAACTCGGTGGGCAGCTCCTGAAAAGCTATCCTGAATTCTATAAAGATTATAATGTCATAAAAGGGTTTCTCAACCTTTCCATTGTAGAGGAAGAGTGGATACAACTTATTTCAAAAGAATATAACAACGCCTGTTTCGGCAAAGGCGAAAAAAAGAAAGAAAAGGTAATGGTGGAATACTCTTCTCCCAATACCAATAAACCCCTGCATCTCGGCCACCTCAGAAATAATTTCCTTGGATGGAGCATTGCAGAAATTTTAAAGGCCAAGGGTCATGAAGTGATCAAGACCTGTATTGTTAATGACCGGGGAATCCATATTTGTAAAAGCATGGTGGCCTGGAAATGGTATGGCAATGGTGCAACCCCTGCTTCCACGGGCATTAAAGGCGATCATTTTGTGGGTGACTACTATGTAAAATTTAATGAGGTTTATAAACAACAGGTTGAAGAATTAATCAGTAAGGGGGCGACAAAAGAAGTTGCAGAAAAAGACGCTCCCATAATGAAAGCAGCACAGCAGATGCTGGTGGACTGGGAAGCAGGTGACAAGGATGTGATGCGCATTTGGTCTGATATGAATAGCTGGGTATATGCAGGCTTTGAAGCAACATATAAAAGGATCGGCTCAGACTTCGACCGCACTTACTATGAAAGCGAGACGTACCTGCTGGGGAAAAAAATGGTGGAAGAAGGATTGGAGAAAAAAGTTTTCTTTCAGAAAGAAGACGGAAGTGTCTGGATAGACCTCACGGCAGATGGACTGGATGAAAAAATCGTTCGCCGGCGCGATGGCACAGCAGTATATATCACCCAGGATATCGGTCTTGCCGTTGACAAATACAATGAATATAAATGTGATGAAAGCATTTATGTGGTGGGTGACGAACAGAATTACCATTTCAAGGTACTGAAGCTTATATGTGAAAAACTTGGCCTTGCTTCTGCAAAAGGAATTTATCATCTCTCTTACGGGATGGTAGAACTTCCTTCGGGAAAAATGAAAAGCCGTGAGGGCACGGTAGTAGATGCGGATGACCTGGTCGATGAAATGATCAGGATTTCAGCAAGTCATACACAGGAACTTGGAAAGGTTAAAGATTTTACTCCCGAAGAATTAATCGAATTATATGAGGTCATTGGCATCGGCGCCTTAAAATTTTTCCTGTTAAGGGTTGACCCAAAAAAGAAAATGATCTTTAATCCCGAAGAATCCATAGACTTTCATGGATTTACGGGGCCGTTTATTCAGTATACTCACGCCAGGATAAGATCCATTCTAAGAAAAGAACAACCGGGTGCACAACAGTTTTCCCATACCCCCTTACTACCCCTGGAAAAGGAACTCATTACTGCCATCGAACAGTATGCAACAGTGATAGAACAGGCTGCTGCGGAACACAATCCATCCGTACTGGCCATCTATGTCTTTAACCTGGCAAAGACCTTCAATTCCTTTTATACGGAACATTCCGTGACCCATGCTGAATCGCCGGAGAAAAAAGAACTTCGTCTGAGGCTATGTCTTTTCACTGCCAATGTTATAAAGTCGGTCATGTCACTTCTTGGAATAAAAGTGCCGGAAAGGATGTAACTTAAAGGGATTGTTAATATTATTATAATACCAACCTGTTCAATGAATTAGCTGATGGTGGTCATTATTCAAAGGTAATGTTGGAGTTAAATTTGTTGTATTAATTACCAGCCATGAATATGGGCATCAACACTAAAAATTATTCGCAAACTAAAACGGCAGTAATGAATAATGCTTCAGGTGTACCGATCCGCTCCTTATCAGACCAGGGCAATCATATGCAGACAGCCGGCAAGATGCTGTTTGGACATCGCCAGAATATCAACGACCCGGTAGTAATGCAGGGAACCTATGATGGTATAGAAATCAGCATTACTAATTCCCAACTGCAGGGGATAGTCAGCCTGCTTCACGATGAATTAAATGAAATGGGAATCCATAAAGGCACCAGCATCATGCTGGTATCTTTTCCAGCTTCTTCCGAAATATTAAAGAACATTTATTTTATCACCCTGGTGACCATGGGTGCCAAAGTATTTATGCCACGCAAAAACAGTGTACAAGACCTGGGAGACTGGATTAGTACAACACACCTGCAATACGCACTTATACCGGGAAAAGAATTATTAAGCCATGAGCAACATGAAGAAGATAATGCCATGCTGCTGGAGATGAACGATATTTTTATCAGTCGGCATGTATCCTTGCTGGATACCATTTCCTCTTTCCCGTTGGATAGATTGATCCGTTCCGGAGATTATCGCTCCCTTACAGGAAACGGGGGCCAATGCCAGGCATATCTCAAAGTATTACCGGTGGATGAGGCCCTTGTCCTGACCTTTCCCGGAACCAATGGCAAGGTTGCCTTTAAGACATATACTCAACAACAAATTACGGAAGAGTCATCATCGCTGAAATTGCCTACTTCAATATTAGCCCACCCAATGGCGGGAGGTGGATCCTGAGATCGTAAATCTTATTTTCCTCGTCTTTAACAGTAGTTACCGGTTTAGGGTTGAAAACATTCCCCGTGCCCCAGAATTTTTTGTCGTCGCTGTTGAAAATTTCCTTCCAGGAAGATTTTCCCCTCACTTCGATGGACCAGTCATTCCTTACTTCCGGGGTCATATTTAAAACGATCAATATATCATCGGCAGGATCTTTTCCCTTCCTGCGAAATACGATGACAGATTCGGAACGGTGATCCAGGTCTATCCATTCAAACCCGTGAATGTCGAATTGAAGTTCGTGAAGTGCAGGTTCATTGCGATACAGCATGCTTAATTCCCTTACACATGCCTGCATTTTTCTATGTGAATCAAACTGTAATAAATGCCAGTCGAGCTCCGATGTATAATCCCATTCAGTGGTTTGCCCGAATTCATTACCCATGAAAAGTAATTTGGCACCAGGGTGTGTGAACATATACGTATAGAGCAAACGAAGGTTGGCAAATTTCTGCCAGTCATCCCCCGGCATCTTATACAGCATGGGCGACTTTCCATGAACCACTTCATCATGACTGAGCGGAAGCATGAAATTCTCATCATAGAAATACATCATACTAAAAGTGAACTGGTCCTGCTGGTACTGCCTGAACAATGGATCCTGCTTGAAATACCTCAGTGTATCGTGCATCCACCCCATCATCCATTTCATCCCAAAGCCAAGCCCGTCCTGCCATGTAGGTCTTGATATCCCGGGCCAGTCAGTAGCCTCCTCGGCAATGGTTTGCACATCCGGAAAATCCCGGTAAATGGTTTCATTCAGGTCTTTGATAAAAGCGATGGCTTCAAGGTTGCCGTTTCCACCATGTTCATTGGGCTCCCATTCACCATGTTTACGGGAATAGTCGAGCCGCAGGATAGATGATACTGCATCTACCCTGACGCCGTCAATATGAAATTTTTCAAACCAGAATCTTGCATTACTGATCAGGAATGATTTAACCTCTCCCCGCTTGTAATTGAAGATATAACTGTTCCAGTCGGGATGATAACCCTTACGCATATCCGCATATTCATAGGTATGTGTACCATCGAACATAAACAGCCCGTGGGAATCATAAGGGAAATGCGAAGGCACCCAGTCAAGGATCACCCCGATGCCTTCACGATGAAAATAATCGATCATCGCCATAAATTCTTCCGGGTGTCCGAACCTGGAGGTAGGCGCAAAATATCCCGTGCCCTGGTATCCCCAGCTGCCATCAAATGGAAATTCCATGACGGGCATCAGTTCAATATGCGTAAACCCCATATCCTTTACATAGGGCACCAGCTGTTCGGCGATCTGCCAGTAGGTGAAGTATGAATCTTCATTATTTCTATCGGGCCTTTTCCAGCTGGGCAGATGAACCTCATAAACAGACCAGGCGGAATCAAGTGAATTGTTCTTCTTTCTTCCTTCCATCCATTTATCATCATTCCATTCAAATTCAAAATTCCAGGTAATGGTCGCCGTCTTGGGTTTCATCTCCCAGAAATGTCCGTATGGATCACCCTTGTCGATTTTAACGCCCTTGAAACCCGTAATATGATATTTGTAAACCTCTCCCCTGTTCACATGGGGAATAAATCCTTCCCATATTCCACTTTTATCGAGCCGTACAAAAAGAGGATGCTTATCAGTATCCCAGTTGTTGAAGTTACCCATTACCGTTACCATGGTGGCATTGGGTGCCCATACGGCAAAATAAGTCCCGGGTGTCCCCAGCACTTCAATTTGCTTGTTACCGAAAAACTGGTAGGCATTATACAGTGTGCCCTGTTGAAAATTACTTATGACCTCTTCATTGAACAGCGAATAATTCCAGACGGGCTTTAATGAATCCACAAAATGAGTGTCTTCATAACGTGCTTTTACCACTGCTGAATTAACTGAAATATTTTCGGCGCTGCTGCCCGATGTATTGCGGTGACTTTTTATCCTGTTGCTGAGTACCTTTATTTTGATCCGGATTGTTTCCTGATGATGCCTCCATAACGACTAATTTAACATTACCTTATTGAATCCTAATATACTGCTATTCAAATTACGATTAGTTTTATTCTCATGCTTATGAGGAATATATCCCTCCTGTTCCTGCTGTTTTTACTATGCGGCATAGCGGCCAATGCACAGAAAACATCTGTAAGGGGGATTATCACCGACACTGTAAATAAAAAAATGCTGGGCAACAGCAGTATCGTCGTATTACGGAAAACAGATTCTTCCCTGGTCACCTTTAGCCGGTCCCAACAAAACGGCAGTTTTCAGATTCCTTCCCTGGATACGGGCAGGTTTCTTCTCCTGATCTCCTATCCGAGCTTTGCAGATTATTCCGACGAATTTACCGGCGAGGGAAAGGACATTGACCTTGGAACGATTTACCTCACTCCGAAGAGTAAACTCATGGAGGAAATCATTGTAAAAAAGACCATTCCCGCGATACGGTTCAAGGGAGACACCATTGTGTACAAGGCTGATTCTTTCAGGGTTCAGCCAGGGGCAACAGTGGAAGACCTGTTGAAGAAATTACCGGGTATTGTTGTCGACAAAAACGGTAAGATTACCGCCCAGGGAGAACAGGTAAGAAAGGTAATGGTGGATGGTGAAGAGTTTTTCAGTGACGACCCCACCATTGCCACCAGGAACCTGTTGTCCAATATGGTGGATGATGTAGAGGTATTTGATAAAAAGAGTGACCAGGCTGAATTCACCGGTGTGGATGACGGATCAAAAACCAAGACCATCAACCTCAAACTGAAGGAAGATAAAAAGAACGGGTATTTTGGAAAGGCAGAAGCCGGAAGCGACTTCAATAATTACTGGAACAATACCCTGATGGCGAACCAGTTTAAGGGGAAACGAAAAATTTCAGGTTTTGGGGTTATGGCAAGCAATAATAAGACGGGGCTCGACTGGCAGGACAATATGAATTATGGCGGGATGGGCGCAAGCATGGAGTCTGGTATGACTGATGACGGAGGAATGTATATTTCATTTAATAACGATGATGATTTTGATGCCGGAAGGTATAATGGAGAAGGCCTTCCAAAAAGCTGGGGAGCCGGACTGCATTTTTCAAATAAATGGGATAAGGACAAAAAACACCTGAATGGCAATTACCGTTTCAACAAACTGGACAATAATGCGGAGATCACCAACAGGAGCCAGTATATTCTGCCGGATACGCTATACTATGTGAATGAACGAAATAATTTATTCAATAATCGCCAACGGCATAAACTCGAAGGGATCTACGATATCAAACTGGACTCCCTTTCCTCCATAAAAGTAAATGTCAACGGTACATTGGGGGAAGGATTCATGAACCAGGACATCAGCACCGAATCACTCAATGATCAAAACGACACGGTAAATAACACCAGGCGGCAGAACAACAGCAGCTCTGAAAACGAGGCACTGAATACAACGGTTACTTACCGTAAAAAATTCAAGCGTCCCGGAAATACATTTTCTGCCACCTTTCGTCAGCAATATGCAAAAACCGAATCAAACGGTTACCTGAAGGCCAATAACCGCTATTTCAATGAAAACGGAGATGTAGTGAGACAGGATTTGATTGACCAGCAAAAGATCAACAACAGCAATAACCTGAACCTGATGGGCAAGGTATCCTATACACACCCGGTCTCTAAAAAAAGTTACCTCGAATTTAATTATCAGCTCGAAAATAAAGCCATGACTTCCCTCCGACAGACATTGGAAAAATCCAATCCTGTTGATCCGAAATATGACCAGGAAGTTCCGGCATTTACGAATAATTTTGATTTCAATACATTGCTGAACACAGCAGGAATGAATTACCGGTTTTCCAAACCGAAAAAATACAGCTATACCCTGGGTATGGCAGTGTCAGCTAATAAGCTGGTACAGGAAGATCTCAAAAGGGATACGGTGTCTACTTTCAGGTTCTTAAACTTTTTCCCGATTGCCACACTGCAGATGAGTATGAAAAAGAGTACAAACCTGTATGTCAGTTACCGTGGCAGTACGCAGCAACCTGGTATCAATATGCTTCAGCCTGTTGCCGATAATACAGATCCGCTGAATATTTCCATTGGTAACCCTGATCTTAAAGTAGCTTTAAATCATAATCTCGACATCTACATGCAGAGATACGATTTCATTACGGAAAGTGGTTACTATACAAACCTTTCCATTAACTATACCCAGAATTCTTTTGCCACCCGCGACATTGTTGACAGCCTGGGAAGAAGGATTTACCAAACGGTCAATGTCAATGATGTATATTATGGAAACGGATACCTTGGCTTTAATTTTAAAATCAAAAACACCAACTGGAATTTTGACATAGGCTCACAATTAGGTTACGGTCAAAATGTAAATTTTGTCAATGGTGAAAAAAATAAAACAAGAAGTGGCCAGGTAGGCATCAATACTACGGCCAGGTATATGAAAGAGAAAAAATTCAGTGCGGCTTTCAGGCCGGATATCAGCTATAATTTCAGCAGCTCATCCATACGCTCTGATATCAGTACAAACTACTGGACTCAATCATATAATGTTGAATATGGCATTTTTTTCCTGAAAAAGTTTGAACTGAACGGTGAAGTGAATATGCAGTTCAGGCAAAAGACCGAAGCCTTTCCGGATGATAACAATGCCATTTTATGGAATATGTGGCTCGACAGGAAATTTGCTAAAAATGATGCCTTTAAATTCCGGATCTATGCGTTTGATATCCTGAATCAGAATATAGGATTCAGGAGAACCATTAATACCAACCTGGTATCAGAAAGAACATTCAATACTTTTAACCGGTACCTGATGTTTTCGGTCATTTGGAATTTCAGTAAAAATGGTAAACCCATGAGTTTTTAAAAAGTGATAAAAATGAAAAGACATTTTCTTTTATTTTTTCTGCTGGCATTATGTTTTGTTGGTTATGGCCAGTTTATTACGGCAGGTAAAATAGAATTTGAACGACGAACCAACCAGCATTCCATGCTGGAGAATGAAGGCATGTGGGAAGAAATGATGAAGGAAAGTATGCCCAAATTTGCCATCACTTATTATGACCTGGTCTTTGATGAAAACAAATCATTATACCAAACGGGAAAAGAACCGACCGATAAAAGAATTCACTGGGCCTTAAATTTTATTACCAATATTGTATACAAGGATTTCCAGCGTTCATCGATTATTACACAGAAGAATATATTTGGCAGCGACTATTTGTTAACAGACAGCATACAGAGAACAGCATGGAAGATCACCGGTGAACCGCGTACTATTGCAGGTTTTGAATGCCGGAAAGCTGTTTGCAAAATGTTTGATTCAGTTGTCGTCATTGCTTTTTATACCGATGAGATCATACCTTCCAATGGCCCGGAATCTTTTGGCGGCCTGCCGGGAATGATCCTGGGACTGGCCATACCACGACTTCATACCACCTGGTATGCCACCAAACTGGAACTGGTCAACCAGCCACCGAAAGACATTACCATTCCTAAAGAAGGGAAAAAGTATACCATTCCGCAATTCAGGAACGAAATGGAACAATTGATCAAACAGCGTGACTGGATGAAAAAGATCAGTTTCCAGATGCTGATCTGACTATTTAAGTTCTATCACATGGATAGACGATGGCGGCAATGACAAAGACGTGGAAAGGTTGACTTCTCTTTTACCAATCACGTCATATCCTTTTGTTTTTCCTGCAAGTCCTTTTGCGAACCGCTCAGTTTTCAGATCAACGGGCTTATCTGAACTGTTTACAATACACATTACCCTTTGTTTATCTGAATAACGAAAGAACACATACAAATCATCTTTGGGTTGGTATTGCAGTGTTTTCCCTTTTGAAATTGCGGATGAATTTTTCCTGAATGTGGCCAGCGTTTTAACGAAGGCAAATGCCTCGTTTTCTTTTTCAGTTCTTCCCGCAGGGGTAAATTTGTTGACAGGGTCACCATTCCATCCACCCGGGAAGTCCCTCCTGACCTCGGCATCACTCGGATTTTTGAAATTCTTCATGAGAATTTCGGTGCCGTAATACATCTGTGGAATTCCCCTTTCTGTGAGCAGGAGGCCAACGGCAATTTTATATTTTGAAAAATCTTCTTCCAGTACCGAATAGAAACGATCCATGTCGTGATTATCCAGAAAAATGCAGTTGGTCATCGGATCCTTATACAGGAAGTCCTGCGCTGCAACGGCATACAGATTATTGACACCGCCTCTCCTTGAGGCATCCCTGATGGCAAAAGAATATGGAAAATCAGTGATCCCCTGGAGATTGTGCTTAAAGGGGACGTTCATGTTGTTCTTTGCGAAATAGGCACTGCCCGGAACATTGGCACACCATGCTTCGCCGAATATGGTTATGGTCGGAAATTCTTTTTCCAGTGCTGCGTTCACACGGTTCATGAATTTCTCATCACAATACTTGTAGGTATCCACGCGCCATCCGTCAATACCAAATTCTTCTGTTGACCATATAGCCTGCTGAACCATATAATTTGCACAGTATGGATTGGCCAGGTTCAGGTCAGGCAGGTGCGGCACGAACCATCCTTTCACCATAATTTCTTTGTCCATACTGTCGACATAGGGATCATAGAATACTTCTTCCTTATAATTGGAATTGGTATACACCGGCCATTGGTTGATCCAGTCTTTCATCGGCAGGTCAAGCACAGACCAGTGATGATTTCCAACATGGTTATATACCGCGTCCTGGATTACTTTCAATCCCTTTGAATGCGCAGCTTCAATCATTTCATGGTAAGCCTTATTTCCCCCAAATCTTGCGTCTACCGTATAATGATCAGTAAACCAGTAACCATGATAGCCGGATACTTTATTGTTCCATTCGTCCATTAAGGGCATGTCATTTTCAAGGACAGGTGTAAGCCAAACTGAGGTTACACCCAGGTCCTTCAGGTAATCAAGGTGATTCTGTACACCCTTGAGATCACCACCATGGCGCAGGAATGGATTGTTACGGTCAGCATTTGCATCCCGCAGTGTAGATATCTTATCATTGGAGGTATCGCCGTTACTGAAACGGTCGGGCATTACCAGGTATATAAAATCTGACGAGTTAACACCTTTGACCCTTGTTTTTCCATTGCCGGGATTTCTTGCCTTCAGTTCATAAGTGAAGGTTGACACACCGGATCCTTCCTGGATCGAAAAAATGATTTTTCCGGGTTTGGTGCCGGGTGCAATCGTAATGTCTGCAAAGAGGTAGTTCTTATTCTCAGGAACGGATGTTTTAACCAGTTTTACACCGGTATAAGGCGTCATGCGGAGTTTGGCATTACCGATATCCTTTTTATGCAGCATCAGCTGAACGGCCGGATCTTTCATTCCCACCCACCAGTTCACCGGGTAGATGTTTACTTGTGCTGACAGTAATGAACACACGAATACAGCGGGCATGAACAGTACCCATAATTTCTTTAACATAGACTATGCATTTGAGAGCTCTTCCTTAATCCTAATCGCGCCCGGATCGTAAACATAAATTACGCTGGCCGCGGCACAGAGCATGAAAATTCCAGAAAGAACAAGGGCATAAACAGGCTGGTTATTATAGATATTTTTAACCATGGGGCCTCCGATGATACCGTTGATGATTTGTGGAATGGTAATGAAAAAATTGAATATGCCCATATAGATGCCCATCTTTCCCGGCGGGATTGAACTGGACAATATCACATAGGGCATGGAAAGAATACTTGCCCAGGCTATTCCCACGCAAACCATGGAGAATACCAGGAATTCTTTATTAGGAGCAAAATAAATGGAAATCAACCCGATCCCACCGATGACCAGGGAAAGCGCATGGGTTCGTTTCCTTCCAAGTTTCGCAGCAATGGCGGGAAGCAATAATGCATAGGCCGCAGATACGCCATTATAGACTCCGAAAATAACACCCGTCCATGATTGCGCTTCGCGATACATGGGTGAACTTTTATCGTCAATGGAGAGTCCGAAAATATGCGTGGAAATGGTATCTGTTGTGAAGACCCACATCCCGAATAAAGCGAACCAGGAGAAAAACTGGACCAGTCCGAGTTGCTTCATCGTCTTGGGCATCTTTGCAAAATCCTTGAAGATGGAAGACAATCCGGCCCCGTGATCTTCTCCTTTCCCGTGGTATTGTTCGTACTCTTTGGGGGGATATTCCTTTGTTTTGATGACGGTCCAGATTATAGAACTGATAAATACTGCGGCGCCGATATAAAATGCCCATTTTACATTTTGCCCTACCACGCCTGCTGCTGCATCCTTAGGTATATCAAACCAGTTGTACAGTATATAAGGCAATAATGAACCGGCAACAGCGCCTATTCCAATGAGAAAGGTCTGAATGGCAAAGCCCTTGGTCCTTTGTGAATCTGGAAGGTTGTCTGCAACCAGTGCCCTGAATGGTTCCATGGCAAGATTGAAGCAGGCATCCATGATCATCAGGAAAGCGGCGCCAATTATTACGAGCGGTGCAATGCTGCTCAGAATATTGGCATTAGGCATTAACGTGAGTGCGCTGGCCGAAAGGATGGCACCCGCCAGGAAATATGGCCTTCTTCTTCCCAGCTTTGTCCAGGTTTTATCTGAATAATGCCCAACAATAGGCTGAACAATCAAACCCACCATCGGAGCCGCCAGCCAGAACCATGAAAGGTGTTCCACATCTGCACCATAGTTCCTTAAAATGCCGCTGGCATTGGAATTCTGAAGGGCAAAACCAAATTGGATGCCCAGGAATCCGAAACTCATATTAAAGATCTGCGCGGTGGTGAGTCTTGGTTTTAATTTGACACCCGTTGCAGATGAAGTTGCAGTCGTTAAAGCCATTTATATGTGGTTAAATAGTCTTGTAAACATTTTCACATTTTGCACATCTTCGCATTTCCACATTATATAACAAATCCATTCGGCAATACAGCTCCTTTTTTGACCACAACAATGCCATCCTTAACGGTATAAAGGGCCTGGTCATTATCGGGCAGATGCGTGCCTCCATTGATCCTAACGTCGTCGCCTATGCGACAATTCTTATCGATGATGGCATTGCGGATATAACATCTTTCACCGACTCCTACTTTGGGAAGGCCCCTGCTCGCCGTATGCTTCATTTCTTCCAGCGTTTCGTAATAATCTGAACCCATGATATAGGTGTTGACGACGGTAGTGCCAATGCCAATCCTTGTGCGGATACCGATTACACTGTTCTCTACCCTGCTGGCATTGATGATACAACCGTCTGCCACAATGGTTTTTTCCAGGGTGGTACCGCTGACTTTCGCCGGGGGCAGCATCCTGGCCCTGGTAAAGACGGTTTTTGAATTGTCAAAAAGATTAAAGGGGGGAATATCCTGGCATAATGAAAGATTGGCTTCGAAGAAGGAATGGATATTTCCAATATCGGTCCAGTACCCGTCGTACTGATAGCTGACTACCCGGTGTTTTTGTATGGAAGATGGTATGATTTCTTTTCCGAAATCAGTGGTTTCTTTATTTTCTTCGAGCAACAGATCAAACAATAATTTCCTGTTGAAGATGTAGATACCCATACTGGCCAGGTAGACCCTGCCTTCACGTTTCATGTCGTCACCTGTTTCGCTGACCCATTCCGGCAGAACCTCAGCCTTGGGTTTTTCAACGAAGGAAGAAATATAATTGTTCTCATCCGTCTTAAGAATACCAAATTCTGTCGCATCGCGATGGTTAACCGGTATGGTGGCAATGGTAATCTCCGCAGCCGATTTTACATGATTGTCCACCATCTCCTGGAAATCCATCTGGTAGAGCTGATCACCAGACAGGATCAGTACATAATCGAATTCATTTTGTTCGATGTGCCGTAAAGACTGCCTTACCGCATCTGCCGTACCCTGGAACCATGTAGGATTGTCGGGCGTTTGTTCCGCTGCTATAATGTCAACAAATGCAGAACTGAAAGCACTGAAGTGATATGTATTCTTTATATGTTTATTCAGCGAGGCCGAATTGAACTGTGTGAGTACAAACATCCTTCCGATACCCGAGTTCAGGCAATTGGAAATGGGAATATCTACCAGGCGGTATTTTCCAGCGATAGGTACGGCTGGTTTGCTTCTCGTAGCAGTCAGGGGCTTTAGACGGGAACCAGCACCGCCACCTAGAATAATGGCGACCACATCTTTAGTCATAATGTTAGATTTATAGATTACAATTTACTTTAAAGATTTATACAGGCTCACATACTCCTGTGCACTCCTGGTCCAGCTGAAATTCAGTTCCATCATCGCCTGCCTGACTTCCTTCATTTTTTCCGAATCTGCAAATAATTCCACACTCCTGTAAACGGCCTGGGTGATATCACCTACAGCTGCATTGTTAAACGTTACGCCATAACCATCCGGTTCACCATAATCAATGACCGTGTCTTTTAAACCGCCGGTTTTCCGGACCACCGGCACGGTACCATACCGCATGGAATACATCTGGTTTAACCCGCATGGTTCCACACGTGAGGGCATCAGCAGGAAATCAGCACCGGCATACATCAGGTGGCTGAGTTGCTCATTATACCCGATATACGCGTTATAGTCTCCCCAGCTGACATTTTTCATCACCTCCAACTGTCCTTCAACGTGAGGTTCACCGCTGCCAAGAATCAGGAAATTCATCTTCCTTCCGATATAATAAAAACTGTCGCCGATAACCTGTGGTAAAAGATCTGCAGCTTTCTCTCCTACCAGTCTTCCGATAAAAACAAACAATGGTTTTTCGACTTCAAGCCCGAAAATTTCACAGAGTTCCACTTTATTGGCCAGCTTACCTGTATCGGCAGTTTCTACGTCGTAATGGTGCTGAAGGTAGGTATCCACCGCCGGATCCCACACTTTTGTATCAATGCCATTTAAAATTCCTGTGCATTTTCCTTTTTCATATTCAAAAAGAGCCTCCAGTCCGTTGCTCATAAAACGGAGTTCTTCCATATAACTCATACTGACCGTAGTAACCTTCCATGCACATTTAACTCCTGATGCCAGTGGATTGATGGCATTATTCCATTCAAGCAGACCCGATTTCCAGGTATCATACATCGGGAGAAAACTGCTCTTATCCCATCCTATCTGTCCCTGGTATTGCGCATTATGAATCGTGAGTACGGTAGGAATTCCGGATAACTGACGATAGGCGTAACAATGCTTCATCATAAAAGGGATCAGTCCGGTATGATAATCATGGACATGAACCACATCCGGACGATGGTCCCATTTGGATAACCAGTCGACCACGGCAATCTGGAAGGATATAAATCTTTCCGTATCGTCTCCATAACCATAAATCTTTTCCCTGTCGAGCAGCCCGTTTATATCCACCAGGTAAAGGTCGAAGCCCAGTTTATTGGTCTTCTCTTTGATAATAGTATACTCAAACCAGCGGTTGCCAAGGTTGGAACCTCCCTTATGCACAACATCCCATACATTATTATACAGGTATTTGGTGCGGTACATGGGCATTACTACTTTGGCAATATTTCCCAGTTCCATCTGGTACTTCGGTAATGCGCCCAGAACATCTCCCAGGCCACCTGCTTTTGCAACAGGATAACATTCAGCAGTTACGTGGATTATTTCCATTAGGTTTAATTCCCGGGTTTAATTCCGTTGAAAATAAGAACGTTTTTTTGATTCAGCATCCCTGATAAAGAATTTTTGTTATTTTCATCACTTAGAACCAAACAATTCAACTGATTGCTCATGACCCAATCCAAACAGCCGACGAATTATAGTGCGCTCGGTACCCTGGTCCTCGTCTTTTTTTTCTGGGGCTTTATTGCCGCTTCCAATAGTATCCTGATCCCTTTTTGTAAAACCCATTTTTCGCTGACGCAATTCGAATCCCAGCTGATTGGATCTTCTTTTTACGGTGCTTATTTTATAGGCTCACTGGTGTTATTCATTCTCTCCAATATCATGGGCTATGATATCATCAACAAAATAGGGTATAAACGGGGAATTATTTATGGACTCGCTATCTCGGTAGTGGGTGCCCTGCTGATCATCCCCGCGGCCAATGCCAATTCATTTTATGCCATTCTGGGTGCGCTGTTTATTGTTGCCCTTGGCTTTTCTGTGCAACAAACCTGCGCACAGCCATTTGCCATTTCCCTGGGTGATCCTGCCACAGGTTCACACCGGTTAAACCTTGGAGGTGGTGTGAATTCACTCGGAACCACACTGGGTCCCATAATCGTCAGTTTTTTCCTTTTTGGTTCCATTGGCAGTGAAGTGCAGGATGTGACCGTAAAAAATATCAACAACCTCTACCTTATTGTTGCGGGTGTTTTTGCAGCCGTGGCTCTTTTCTTCCTTTTTTCCAACCTGCCGGAGGGAAAGAATGATGAACCCTTTGAGAGCGCCAATAAAGCTTCCGGAGCATTGCTTGTTATGACGGTGCTTATCGGTGCCATTATTGTCGTGGGTCAGTTTACCAACGTTGGCAAACTGGAATTGTTACTTGCTTCCATTGTTGTAGTAGTAGGCGTATTGTTTTACAGTAATAGCCAGGCAACCAAAAATGATTTTGGATGGGGGGCAATGAAGTATCCCCAGCTTATCTATGGAATGCTTGGCATCTTCGTGTATGTAGGCGTGGAAGTTACCATTGACAATAACTTTGGTGCACTATTGAAACAACCCGGTTATTTTAATGCTGCGGGACTAGACGAAAGTGAGATCTCTCAATATATCTCCCTTTACTGGGGCAGCCTTATGATCGGCAGGTGGACGGGAGCGATCAGCGTTTTCAACCTCTCTCCTTCTGCCAAGAAAATTGCCATGGTGGTCGTTCCCTTTATTGCCTTTGCGGTGGTGCTGGGAGCCAACAGGCTCCACGGAAGCGATGTCACTAACCTGTTACCTTATTCGATCTGCATTGCTATTGCTATTGCAGCTTTTTTCTTTGGACAGGAAAAACCCGTTAAGACCCTGCTGACCCTTTCAATCCTGGCAGCCATTGCCATGGTGATTGGTTCTTTTACCACAGGAATAGTTTCCGTCTATGCCTTTATTTCCGGCGGTCTATGCTGTTCCATTATGTGGCCCTGCATCTTTTCCCTTGGTGTTGGCGGTCTTGGCAAATATACCAGCGAAGGTGCAGCATTGCTGATCATGATGATCCTTGGCGGAGCGGTTATTCCCCCATTACAGGGAGTATTCGGAGACAGCATTACCGGACTGCATAAATCTTACCTGGTGGCAGCAGCCTGTTTTGTAATACTTGCATTTCTCGCCCTTAAACTGAGAAGCGTTTTGAAATCTCAGGGACTTGATTTTGATCAGCAGATTGAAGGAGGACATTAATATGGACACAGCCAAGCAAAATATGCAGATACCTATTTCCCAGCAATATGCCATTGGAATAGACGTAGGCGGTACGAATACCAAATTCGGATTGGTGAACCACCGTGGAGACATATCCTATCATGGAGCTATTCTTACCCATAAGAAAGGTACCGTTGAAGGATTTATCGATGAATTGTATGATGCACTGATGCCGGCAATCGAAGATTCAGGCGGTGTGGATTATATACGCGGCATTGGTATCGGGGCGCCAAATGGAAATATATATAAAGGCACCATAGAATATGCACCGAATCTCAAATGGAAGGGCATTATCCCACTGGCAGACCTTATCGGTAAAAGGTTTGGACTATCGGCAAGGCTTACCAATGACGCCAATGCAGCGGCAGTGGGCGAAATGACTTATGGCTCTGCAAAGGGGATGAAAGATTTTATCATGATAACCCTGGGTACGGGCGTGGGAAGCGGGATTGTAGCCAATGGACAATTGATCTACGGCCACGATGGTTTTGCCGGTGAACTGGGTCACACCATTATCATTCCTGAAGGAAGGCATCATCCGGGCACTGGCATCGACGGATCACTTGAGGCTTATGCTTCTGCAACAGGCGTTGCACGAACCGCTCTTGAATTCCTCGACGAGCGGCCAAGGGAAGACAGCCTGATGCGCAGTTATGCACGGGAAGAAATTGATGCTCGTGTGGTATTTGATTGCGCGATGCAGGATGATAAGATAGCAAAGGAAGTATATGAATTTACCGGAAAGATACTTGGACTTGCCTTTGCGAATTTTGTAATGTTCAGCAGTCCGGAAGCCATAATACTTTTTGGCGGTATGTCCAAAGCAGGAGAACTACTGCTTAAACCCACCAGGGAGAATATGGAAAAGCACCTGCTGCCCATATTCCAGAATAAGGTAAAAATTATTTTCAGTGAACTGAAAGAAGCAGACGCAGCGATTCTGGGTGCAAGTGCACTGGTCTGGGAAAGCAGGGTAACCGAAACAGCAACCACATGAAAAAAATGTGGTAGTATATAATGCGAAAATGTGAAGCAGGAATGATTATTCCTGCTTTATTTTTTATTGGTGTGAATAAGATGAACTTCGAAAGATGGATGTGTCGAACTAGCTGTTTATCGCCCTTTTAGTTTCCCATTCCTGTTTTCCTATGCCAGCGAAAACGTGTTTTTCACTGTGGTAGGATGAACGGACCAGGGGACCGCTTTCCACATAGTCGAAGCCCATGTCATATCCAATGGCGGTGAGTTCATTAAACTCATCGGGGTGGACAAACCTGACAAGAGGAAGGTGTTTTTTGGTGGGTTGGAGGTATTGCCCGATAGTTATTACATCCACGTCGCTATTCCTCAGGTCCTGCATCGTTTGAACCACTTCATCCATCGTTTCCCCCAAACCAAGCATTATGCCGGATTTGGTACGCATGCCACCCTTTTTCAGCTCCCTCAGCACTTCCATGCTTCTCCAATATTTTGCCTGTATGCGCACCTGGCGCGTAAGCCTCTCCACGGTCTCAATATTATGCGATACCACCTCAGGGGCGGCGTCAATGATACGTTGAATATTTTCTGTTTCCCCTTTGAAATCAGGGATAAGGGTCTCCAGTGAAGTACCCGGGTTGAGGGCACGCACCGCTTTGATGGTATTGTACCATATGATACTTCCACCATCTTTTAATTCATCACGATCAACAGAAGTAATTACCGCATGCTTGACTTTCATCAGGAAAATAGCTTCTGCAACGCGTTGCGGTTCATCCCAGTCTACCGCATCAGGCTTACCGGTGGCCACTGCACAGAATCCACAGCTTCGTGTGCAGACATTACCAAGGATCATAAAAGTAGCGGTGCCCGCTCCCCAGCATTCTCCCATATTAGGGCAATTGCCACTTTCACAGATCGTATGCAGTTTATGTGAATCAACAAGATTGCGAACATTCTTATAACCCTCACCAATCGGCAATCTTACCCTAAGCCAATCAGGCTTCTTGGGCCTCTGCTCCACCACGGGATCCAAAACAGGTAATTCCTTCATATTAATAATCTGGGTGCAAAAATAACTTACTTTCTGCTACCGAAGAGAATGGCGATATAGGAGTTGATAAAGAAGTGATTAGGCTCTACACCCACCATTTGCTCCACTTTAGTGGGGTAATATTCAAAACTGAAGCCTGCTTCAGCGGCGGAAATCCCGTTATTAAACCTTCCCCAGTCGAACCGCAGCGCCGTTTTCGCGTGAACACCGGGAGCTAACTTTACTTCTCCCCAACCCTTTCCAAATCCTGCACTTCCCACAATATCGGGTCCCATGAACTCGGCACTGTCGGCCTGTGAATACTTGATCTGCTTGATCTGACCTGAATTGGTCGGTGATTCAATATCCAGGTAATAGGGTTTTAATAGTCCGAGAGATAAACCTCCCCCATAAATAAAGTAAACACCCACACCGTTCTTGTTTCCCTTTCCTCCGAACATATATTGCTGTCCAACCCCCAATTTGAGTTGGTAAAAATTATTCTGTTTGCCATAAATGAAGGGGTTCCCGAATACCACAGCGCCATCTGTCCTGGACTGCTTTTCCTCCTTTTTGTGTTTCTTTTCATTGATCTCGATCTGGAAAATGTTGGTCTTATAGGCAGATTTTATTTTGCCGCGCTCATAAAAAAGGCCATACCCGTCACTGTTAAATTTAAAGGCAAATATGGAATGCTTGCGGAAACCAGACTCTCCTTCTTCTTCCAGCCGCATCATTTCGTTTATACGTTCCCGCTTGGCCTGCTTTTTATCGTTCCTGGACGACTTAGGCGGGTTCGAGTCCTGCGCCGCCAGGGATAATGCAGATGAGAATAAGAATAAGGTTATAACGAATGTTTTCACGCTTCAGATTTTACTTATATGTAAATTTAAATAAAAAAGACAATGACATCTTCCGTAATTTATGAGGGCGGCCTAAGGTCTACCTGTATCCACCATCAGTCGGGCTCCGTTATTGAAACAGACGCTCCTACGGATAACCAGGGAATGGGCGAAAGGTTTTCTCCTACTGATATGGTGGCCACCTCACTGGCCAGCTGCATGCTGACGACCATGGCGATCAAGGCGAAGGAATTGGAAGAGGCCCTGGTACACGTGAAAATCAACGTTGAAAAGATTATGACGTCAAATCCAAGAAGGATCTCAGGTATAAATTTAACATTTCATTTCCCGGAGAATTTTTCGGCTACCCCCGAGCAGCAGGAAAAGCTTGAACAGATCGCCATGACCTGCCCGGTGAAAGAAAGCATACATCCCGGCATTGAACTGGGCGTTCATTTCAACTGGCCCTGAGCCTGGGGATTTCTGATGAGGAATTTACCGATACCGCAACTGAGGCAAAGAAAAGCATCGCAATAGTATCTCCTGCATTCAAGCATGGCCTGTGTATCTCCGGCATGCCTGGTTTTCAAACCTGCAGCTGTAAAACCTGATACAATGGTATTCTTTTCCGGCGGGATCATCTGGAGCCATCCGGCGTAAACATCTGATCTGTCTTCCATTCCCTGGTGGCGGTGATAGGCGTGCAAAAAAGGTATCACCGTGTTCACAAGGATGCTGTCGATCAAATGTTCGCCGGTTGTTTTTTCCCTGAAAGGTGATGGTTCTCCAAACCGGTAGTGGTAATGCCAGTAATCATTGGCGGTCACTTTTAGCAGGGCACGAATTGCATCGGGATCGTTCAACTGGCAGATTTTCGCAAAAAGGTTTCCATTGTTGTACAGCAGGGCTGCCAGTTGGGCGAGTCTCACCGTCGGGAAATTTACGGGTCGCATCCTTAGAAAATGTACCGGCTCATTAAGTTTTGCCAGCGAATATTTTTTACGCAGGAAAACATATTCGCGGTACAACATCTTCGGGTACTGGTCGGCGTTATCAGTACGAAGCAGGCCGGCCTGTCCCAGCAGTAAAGCTTCCAGTTGTACGATACTATTGCTATGGCGTATGAGGATATTTACCGGCAGGGATGCGGCAATCCTTTCAAAGGAATCAGCATTCACCCGGTGCCCGAAATTTCTTGCCATGGCTTGCCAGAACGCTTCTTCCCAATTCATTTTTAAAGCCTGCACTTTGTCCAGTACATTTCCTGATTTCCTGGATATCCTCCGGGCAGTCAGCCACGAAAACCAGGAATGGAGGCGATGCTCATCCATCAGGTGAATGCTTTTTTCACAGGGGATCTGATGCCCCGTTTCCATCCAGCGTGCGTAAGTGGCAAGCATGTGTACGGGCACTCTTGGTGCTAATTCCAGCAGCGGCAGGGGAATTGTTCCGCAGTCGTTGTGCCATACCACATGAAGGATCACATGGCGATAATTTCCGTCCTCATCGTGCTTATGCTGTAGCCAGTCTGAACTCTTTACATGAAGTTCAATATTGCCACACCATTCCTGTCCGTTGATCTTAATGCGTGCCGATAAAAAATCCGGGCCCTGGTCGTGGTTAATAACACCTGGTGAAATAATCAACAGTTCATCCATATCTGCCGTCACCAGCTGGCACTGGTTATAATACTGGTATCTCCAGATGAACTGCAACAGTCTTTCATTCATACCGGAAAATTACCGGCTTGAATATTTTATACCATAGTAAAATCAACAAAAATAAATAAGAAAAGACGCAAAAAAAGACGCAAAGAAGAACGGTGACGCCATGGCAGGAGACGCAGAGAAGATTTTGAATACCCTTTGCGTCTGGGACGCTCCTACGTCTTGCGTCTCCTGTATTCTAAAAGTTGTCCCGCAGCGCATGAAGCACACGGCTCACCGGCAATCCCATCACGTTGTAAAAATCGCCTTTCACGGATTTCACACCAATCACCCCGATCCATTCCTGGATCGCATAGGCGCCGGCCTTATCAAGCGGCATGTATTTATCCACGTAGTACGTTATGTCTTCGGGTTCAATGGGATGAAACTCTACTTCCGTAATATCGGAAAAAGCAACTTCCATGGCATTGGATAGAATGACCACCCCCGTAATGACCTGGTGCTTTTTTCCTGATAAGGCTGTCAGCATTCTAATGGCCTCAGCCTTGGAATCGGGTTTGCCGATGATTTCCCCATCGAGTACCACAATGGTATCGGCCGCCAGGATGGGTATATGGGATTCATACCTGTTGTACAAATCCAACGCCTGCACCTCCAGCGCTTTTTGTCGCGCAATATATACGGGTATCTCTTCCAGGCTCAATCCATCCGGGTAGGTTTCCGCAGTATCTCTCGACAATACATCGAACTTAAGTTCAGCCCATTCCAGCAACTGCCGCCGGCGTGGAGATGAAGATGCAAGCACTACTTTAATCATAAGGAATACCATTTAATAAACAACATGGATAATATCCCGGTAAGCATGACAAGTTTAACCATCGTACTGAGATCGTGAAAATGTTCCGCACTGGTTGCAGGAAAAAGTCGCCTGAGGATCACCAACAAAGGAAAAACGATAAATATGAATCCATAAACAACGGACCACCACCATTGCAACTGCAATGCATACAACTGGAGTATGACAAGGGCGGCAATGAGCACGATCAGCCAGACGGCCACAAATATTTTTGAGGAAGGAATACCCCATACTATCGGCATGGTTTTACAGTGATATTTTGCATCCCCCTCCATATCTTCCATATCCTTGATCACTTCACGAACCAGTGAAATAATAAAAGCGAAACCTCCATACAATACTGCAAATTTATACGTCCGGGTCAATGCAGAAAAGCCGGGCGATGCAACAGGATAAATTCGCAGGTTCCCTGCAGATACATAGATGACCAGCACCACCCATCCTGTGAGCAGCGAAATCAGGATGTTTCCCACCAGCAGTTGCTTTTTAAAAGTGGTGGAATAAAACCACAACAAAATAATAGTGATAAAATTAAAAATTGCAGGCAACGCATTGCCTATCCGGACAGACAAAATTATACTTAGCAGTATACCTGTGACGGAGAAGCCAAGGTGCCAGAGTATGGCCCATCTTCTCTTAATAACTTTTCCGATAACGAGTTTCTCCGGCCGGTTAACCCTGTCGATATTCAGGTCGAAATAATCATTGATAATATACCCGCCCGCGGCAATAGTGATGGAAGCTGCAATAAGGATCAACAAACCATCACTGGTCAGCAAAGGACTCAGTCCGGCATGACGAAAAGAAGGGACTACAATGCAAACATAAAAGAGGGACTGTGTGAGCGCAATGAAAAATAAATTAGGATACCTGATCAACCTGAAAAATGCTCCCGCCAGTTTCATTGGGTGAAGATAATGATTCAGGTACTCGCAATATCAGTCGCCTGATTCCATTTATTCTGTACCCTCATGATCTTTTCAATAACGTCCCGCACGCAACCTTCGCCGCCATTTACGGGCGAAATATAATCTGCCATCTCCAAAACATCCCTGCAGGCATCCAGCGGGCAACACGATAGTCCGGCATATTTCAACACTTCCAGATCGGGTACATCATCGCCCATGTACATCAGTTCCTCAACATTATCCTGCTGCAGGATCTCCTGCAAAAGCTGTAGCTTATCAGTCACCTTCTGGTAAACTTCAGTGATACCCAGCCGGTGTAATCTTGATGCAACCGGTTCCGAAGATGATCCGGAAATGATTATCACCCGGTACCCTGACTTCACCGCCAGTTGCAGCGCGTAACCATCTTTAATATGCATCCTGCGGATCCATTCTCCATCAGGCATAATCAACAGTGATCCGTCGGTAAGAACGCCATCCATATCAAATACCAAAGTTTTTACCGGTTCAAATTTTTGCAAGACATTCATAACGACATTCATTATTGATAATGGGCCCTGATGGAATCAGTCATCAAAGCATAAATTTTTTGTAACCCGGGATAGCCCTCCAGCATTTTCATATGGACTTCTATGGTGCCGTTGTCATTTCTCCTGGCCGGACCAGTCTGCATATTGCTCACGTCATAAGTTTCAAGTCTTGCCACTGTTTCTCTTTAATAAAGGATACAACAGTGAAAAGTCGAGCGACTCCTGTTGACAATAGGAAGAAGCCAGGGTATAGAGGTGATTGCTGAAATTACTGGTGAACACGGCTGCCAGGTGAATTTTTTTCCGGTATTCATCATCTGCAGTAACTACATGAGACGAAATAGACTTCGCAAAGTCGGTTAATGCGTCCAGCGTTTCAGGCGTATTGCCATCTACCAGCAGGGGTATTTCCGGGATGCCGGAAACTCCCGATCGTAAAGACTGAAGAGGATAGATAATGCCGTAGCGCGATGATACGGCTTCTAAAGCACGGATGCTTACTGCGCCTGCCGTATGAACAACAAGGGCATCGCCCGTTTGCAACCATTCGCCTGCTGACCGGACGGCATCATCGGGGATGGCCACAAAATACAGATCGGCGCTCCTGTTCAATCGCGAAAAGTCTGTGGTGAAAGAAGTTTCGAGTAGTGTAGCCAGCTGGTAAACCGACATTGACCGGCCGGCCACTTGTACAATGCGATGCCCGGCTGAGGCCATTTTTCGACCCATGACGGTAGCCACATTTCCGGAACCAATGATCACAATATCCATCGATAGAAGAATACGTATATATATTTGCGTAAGATAAGCAAATGAAACTTGCACAGAAAATTGCGATAGGATACATCAGGGCAAGACTGAACATGCTTGCCGTAGTCTCTCCGTCACGGGCTGCCAGGCAGGCGCTCATATTATTTAATACACCACAGTATAAATCCCGGAGAACAGCTCCGGATATTTTCAAGACTTCAGAACGCCAGGTGTTTAAACTGCATGGGAAAAAAATCAGCGGATTTCGATGGAACCATCCCCAACCCAAAAAATTGCTGATCCTTCATGGATTCGAGTCGTCGTCTTATAAGTTTGACCATTTTATATCCAGGGGGATAAAGCAGGGGTACGAAGTGCTGGCCTTTGATGCACCAGCACACGGACAAAGCGAAGGCAAGACAGTGACCCTGCCTGATTATGTTGATATGATCAGGAAAATAGTGGAACTGTATGGGCCGATAGATGCTTTTATATGCCATTCTTTCGGAGGGCTGGCCGTTTCACATTACCTGGAGACGGTAAAACATGACGGTCAAACGAAAGTGGTGCTCATTGCTCCTGCTACGGAAACCACCACGGCTATTGATTCCTTTTTCAGGTTCCTGCAGCTCAGTGATGTGGTAAGAAAGGAATTTGAGGCACTGATCGTAGAACGTAGCGGAACCAAATCTTCCCATTTTTCTGTCCGGAGGGCCATGAAACATATCAGGGCTTCGGTTTTATGGATACATGACGAAGATGATAAGATTACTCCCTTAAGCGATGTTTTAAAAGTAAAAGAAAAGGGCTACCCTAACATTGAATTTATGTTCACCCGGGGGCTGGGTCACAGCCGTATATACCGCGACAGTGAGGTGAAAAAAAAGGTATTTTCCTTTCTTTGAAGGGTGTTTTTCTATCCGGCCGACGCTGGCCTGTTTTTTTTGAATTTGCCACATTACCGTATTATTGCAGCGCCGCGAACCGGGAGATCAATTGATTTTCATTGAAAAACAATCAGTTAGAAGGTAAAATTTTACTTTCCTTCCTGCGTTAAGAGGCTACCAAACCACAGATATGGCTAAAAATCTATTAATTGTTGAGTCTCCTGCAAAAGCCAAAACGATCGAGAAGATCCTTGGATCCGACTTCGAAGTGAGGAGTTGTTTTGGGCATATCAGGGACCTGGAGAAGGATGATATGGGTATAGATGTACAGAATAATTACCAGCCCCGATATATCATTCCTGAAGATAAAGAAAAGGTTGTCAAGGAGTTAAAGCAGATGGCCAAGAAGTCGGATGAGATATGGCTGGCAACGGATGAGGACCGTGAAGGGGAAGCGATCAGCTGGCATTTATGTGAAGTACTCGGACTGGATCCTGTCACCACCAAGCGAATTGTCTTTCACGAAATCACCAAGCCGGCAATACAATCGGCCGTACAGAATCCCCGGACCCTCGACCTTAACCTGGTGAATGCCCAGCAGGCCAGGCGCATCCTCGACCGTATTGTGGGCTTTGAACTCTCTCCTATCCTCTGGAGGAAGATCAGCATGCGGAACAACCTTAGTGCCGGAAGGGTGCAGAGTGTGGCCGTCCGGATCATCGCAGAACGTGAACGGGAAATCAATGCCTTTACCCCTACCAGTTCATTTCGGATTGACGCCTTGTTTTCTGCCAAAGACATTAATGACAAGAAGGTCACATTTAAGGCCGAAGGCAGTAAACAGTCCAACGAAACCAACGCAGAAAAATTCCTGCAAAGTTGCAAAGGAGCCAGCTATACCGTGTCCGATATCCAGGTAAGGCCTTCCAAAAAATCACCATCGGCACCTTTTACTACGTCCACCCTGCAGCAGGAAGCCAGCAGGAAACTGGGGTATAGTGTAAGCCGGACGATGATCCTTGCCCAGAAACTATATGAAGCGGGATATATCACCTATATGCGTACTGACAGTGTGAACCTGAGTGAAACATCTATTACGGATGTAACCGCGCAGATCACCACGGCTTACGGTAAACAGTACGTGGAAAAAAGAAAGTATAAGAACAAGAACGAATCAGCACAGGAAGCGCACGAAGCCATCAGGCCCACTTATATGGACAGGATGCAGGTCGATATCCAGGATGCGCAAAAATTATATGAACTGATCTGGAAGCGCACTATGGCTTCGCAGATGGCGGATGCCGAACTGGAGAAGACCACGGCAAAAATTAGTATCAGCACCAACAATGAATTGCTCACTGCACAGGGAGAAGTATTGAAGTTCGATGGCTTCCTGAAAGTATACATGGAAGGTCGTGATGAGGAAGATGAAGATGAAAAAAATGAAAGCATGCTTCCACCGCTGGCAAAGGGCCAGGTACTGGAACTGAAAGAAATGAAAGCCATCGAAAGGTTTACCCGTCCGGCGCCACGTTACACCGAAGCTTCGCTGGTGAAAAAACTGGAAGAGCTCGGTATAGGCAGGCCATCCACCTATGCGCCTACCATCTCCACCATTCTCAAAAGAGGTTACGTGGAAAAAAGGGATAAGGAAGGTGTTGCCAGGGATTATCGTGTATTGGTACTCGCTGATGATAAAGTAACGGCAAAAACAGAACAGGAAAATTTTGGTGCAGAAAAATCCAAACTCTTTCCCACTGACCTCGGACTTGTAGTGACGGATTTTCTGTTGCAGCATTTTGATGATGTAATGGATTATGGATTTACGGCGCGTATAGAAGGAGAATTTGATGAGATTGCCACAGGCAAGGTGAAATGGAATAAAATGGTGGATGATTTCTACCTGCCATTTAAGAAGGATGTGGAGAACACGATGGAAAATGCAGAACGCATCAGTGGTGAAAGGGACCTGGGCATTGATCCTGTTTCCGGTAAAAAGGTCATTGCAAGAATGGGAAGATATGGGCCGATGGTTCAGATCGGCGACTCATCAAACGAAGAAGACAAACCGAAGTTTGCCAAGTTAAAACAGGACCAGAGTATTGAGACCATCAATCTTGAACAGGCCATGGAGCTTTTCAGGTTGCCAAGAAACCTGGGTGAGTTTGAAGGATCGGAAGTACTGGTGAACATTGGCAGGTTTGGTCCGTATATCGCTCACAACAAACTTTTCTATTCATTAGGGAAAGAATTTGACCCTTATGAAATAACGCTTGACGTGGCCATTCCGCTGATCGTTGAAAAAAGGAAAGCAAAAGAAGAAAGAACGATCCAGCTTTTTGAAAAAGAAAAAATCCAGGTACTGCGCGGACCATATGGTCCGTATATAAAAAAGGGTTTAAAGAATTTTCCCATTCCCAAGGAACAACAGGAAAAGGCTGCTACGCTTACGATTGATGAAGTCAAGAAAATGATTGACGATGCCATTGCCAATCCGCCGAAGAAGAATGCGCGGAGGAAGAAACCGGCAAAATAATGTGCAAATTTTAAAATGTGCAGATGTGCAAATGGGTTTCATTTGCACACTTTCGTATCTGCATATTTGCACATTTCCACAAATGCCTTGCCTTTGTGGAAAACTTTAAAGGCGCTGTTAACGTTCAACCACCGATATTTATTTTGAGAATACGATAACAATATTTTCGTATTGTTTAGCGTCATATAATTGATTACCACCCTAAATGGAAGAAAACAGAGAAATATCAGCCCTATTTCACCTGATCGATGATCCTGACGAGGAAGTTTTCACAACAGTGAGCGACCGGATCATCAGTTTTGGAAAAGAAATTATCCCCAACCTGGAAAGTCTCTGGGAAAATACCCCGGCAGAAGATGTACAGGAAAGGATAGAAACGCTTATCCACAGGTTGCATTACAAAGAGCTTCACTTCGACTTCCAGGAGTGGAACCGCAAGGAATACCAGGACCTGATTGAAGGTGCGTTGCTGGTCTCCCGGTTTAAATATCCTGACCTTCATAGTTCACCATTGATCCAGGAAATTGAAAAATTCAGGAGAAATATCTGGCTTGAACTCAACAGTTATCTCACTGCACTTGAACAGGTGAACGTGGTCAATAAGATCCTCTTCTCCTATCATAAATTCAAGGGAGTAGAAATTTCCTATCAGCACCAGGAAGAATTTTTGCTGAACAAAGTCATTGAAACACGCCGGGGAAATTCACTTACGCATGGTATCATTTACCAGTACCTCTGCCAGATGCTTGATATCCCGGTTAAAGCAGTAAACATACCTCGCCAGTATATATTGGCCTATTTCGATACTTCACATGACTACTTCAGTACGCAGACTCCGGAATACAAAATTCATTTTTACATAGATCCGATGACCGGTCAGATTTTTACGCAGAAAGACGTGGAGAATTATTTCAAGCGGATTAATGTAACACCGGTAGCCTCTTATTTTAAACCATTGTCACACCGTCGCATCCTCCAGTTTTTGCTGGAAGAATATTCCAAGTGCTTCGACAATGATGCGAATCGTTACAAGCAGTTTGAGATCCTCAGGCTTTCAGAATTGCTGAATAACGGGGCCATGTAAGTTTAAAAAATCATTTATAAAAAGGGAGACGCTGTACAGCCGTCTCCCTTTTTTACATTAAAACTTCCTGTACTCTCTCTTCACAAACCGGTTCGCGTCTTCAAAATTCGTGATGCGCATATTTTTACCATCCCACAATAATTGTTTTCGGCCCGGGTAGGTATAACCGCCGTTTTTACCGGGAACGCGGAGCATATAACTCCTGGTGGCGAGGTTGCCCATCAGTACGGTTTCTGTCAGCGGGCCCGCCATGGAAAATGGTGAACTGGTTTGAGCACCCCAGCCTTTCTTGCAGGCTGCCGTCCACTGGTTCTGGTGGCCGTCCCATCCGCCGGGTACGAGTGGTCGGTCGGGTTTGGGCAAAGCCGACTCATTCATATTTCGGGTAGGCAATAACGTTGGGTTGCGGCCAAACAATCCGGCCATCAGTTTGCCCTTGGATCCTTCAAAAATAATTCCGCCATCGATCTCCCCCATCGGCTCGTCAGGTAACAATTCCAAAGGCCTTTTGGGTTGTATTCCGCCATCGTACCATATCATTTCAACGGCAGGCATATCAGCCCTTGCGGGAAACTGGATATGGACTTTGGAAGAAGGCGGACAACTTTCGTGATAATCTGCCTCTTCAAAGAAACCTGTCCACACGCCCGTTACACTGCATTCCACTTTTTCGGGATAACCCAGTCGCAAAGCCCGGAATGGAACGTCAATAAAATGACAGCCCATATCACCCAGTGAACCCGTGCCGAAATCCCACCAGCCCCGCCAGGTTGCCGGCAGGTAGGCGTGATGGTAAGGTCGGGTCGGTGCCGTTCCCAGCCACAGTTCCCAGTTCAATTCAGGTGGAACGGGATCAACAACAGAAGGCCTGGCAATGCCCTGTGGCCAGGTAGGCCGGTTCGTCCATACATGAACGGTAGTCACATCCCCGATCACTCCTTTCTGTATCCAGGTTTCAATTTTCCTGGTGGCATCCCCGCTGCTGCCCTGGTTTCCCATCTGGGTGACTACCTTAAATTTTTGTTCAGCTTCTGTCAGGCCCCTTGCTTCCGCGATATCATGGGTCAGCGGCTTTTCCGTATACACGTGTTTTCCCAATTGCATGGCGGCAATGGTTTGCACATAATGCATGTGATCGGGTGTGCTGACGATCACTGCATCAATCGATTTATTTTCTTTATCAAGTAGCTCACGGTAATCCTTATAGTATTTTGCTGACGGCCATTTCTTCCTGGCTTCGGCCGATTGCCGGTCATCCACATCACAAAGGGCATAAATATTCTCTGCACCATTGTTCCAGGATTGCGTCAGGTTAACCATGCCCTTGCCCCCTGCTCCAATGGCAGCGATATTCAATTTATCACTGGGTGCAATGAATCCCTTTCCCAGCACATGCCTTGGTATGATCATAAAACCAGTGGCAGCAACGGCAGCATCCTGTATAAACTTTCTTCTTGAATTATTCATAAGGCCTTTTTTATAAGGTAATCATATTCTGATGCCTGGTAAAATAATAAGCAGGGGCATTTTTACGAATTTCATAAGTTTGATAAAAACATGGCGATATCCTGGGCAGATTTTGAAAAAATTGATATCCGGGTAGGTACTGTACTTAACGCTGAAGATTTTCCTGAAGCCCGCAAACCGTCTTATAAATTAACCATTGATTTCGGGGAAGAAGGCATCAGGAGGTCGTCGGCCCAGATCACCCATTTTTATCGCAAAGAAGAATTGCCGGGATTACAGGTTATTGCTGTCATCAATTTCCCGGAAAAGCAGATTGCAAATTTTTTCAGTCAGTGCCTGGTGCTCGGTGTATATACCGCTGATAAGGAAGTAGTACTAATCAGCCCGTCCCAAAAAGTTCACAATGGTGCAAAAATCGGTTGACATATCGACGTCCCTGACTTTTATGGATACCATAGATTCTCCTTTGGGGAAATTAGCATTGGAATCTGATGGTACCTATATCACCGGGGTGAAGTTTTTATTGGACCAAACAGGCGCAGTTATACAGGCTAACCCCGTTCCGGAATGCCTGGTTGAATGCAAAAGGCAGTTAGACGAATACTTTAATGGCACCAGGCAACACTTTGAGTTGGACCTGGCACCAGCTGGTACACCATTTCAGCAAAAAGTATGGCATCAGTTATCCACGATTCCCTATGGCCATACCATCAGTTATGCAGAGATGGCCAGGAGGCTTGGCGATCCCAAAGTGATTCGGGCTGCAGGTACGGCGAATGGTAGAAATCCCATAGCGATAATCATCCCTTGCCACCGGGTGATCGGTTCACACGGAGCGTTAGTAGGCTATGCGGGTGGGCTGCCCAATAAAAAGTGGTTGCTCGATCATGAAATGAAGCATTATTCGGGAATTTCCCAGTTATCGATATTTTGATGAAGGCTACCGGTTTTTTTTTTAGTTTCGGGCTCCAAATGCAAGTTTTTCCATTGAAGAACGTCTAACCTCACTACTGTACACCATTTTCGTAAAAGGTTTATCTGAATCAGCTCTAAGGCTTAATTTCACGTTGTCATGAACAAATTACTAGTCTATCTTCCGATCATATCGTTATTTATATTTTCCTGTGGTGATAAAAAGGCTCAAACAGCTGCTGCAGGAGCACAGTCGGCTCCCCCCCGCTGCAGGTGGAGGCACAGATTTTAAAAACTTCCTCCATCAGTGAAAGGCTGGAAGTCACCGGAAATATCCTGCCCTTCGAGTCCACCGAAATCAAACCCGAAATTTCCGGAAGGGTCGTTTCACTGAACATTTCTGAAGGTGCACTGGTCAGCAAGGGTCATTTGCTGGTCAAGCTTTTTGATGGTGACCTGAGAGCACAATTGCAGAAATTACAGGTTCAGCAGCAGATTGCAGAAAAAACTGAAGAAAGGCAGCGTGAGCTGTTGAAAATCAGCGGTATAAGTCAGCAGGATTATGACCTTAGTGTACTTCAACTGAATAATATAAAGGCCGATATGGAACTTGCCCAGGTGGCAATTTCCAAAACGGAGATCAGGGCACCATATGCCGGAAGGTTGGGTCTTAAAAACATGAGTCCGGGTGCATATATATCTCCCACCAATATCCTTACCACGATCAGCCAGGTTAATCAACTAAAAATTGAATTCAGTATTCCGGAGAAATACGGTCCACAGATCCGAAATGGAATGGATGTAAACTTTACCGTGGAAGGTTCTCCCAATATCTATAAAGCAACCATCTCTGCCACAGAGAGCAGTGTTGAACAAAATTCACGTAACCTTAAGATCAGGGCATTGGTAAAGAGTCTGACAAGTACCTTATTCCCGGCAATTTTGCCAAGGTGGAAATTATCCTTGGCAAAAATGATAAGGCCATCATGATACCTTCCCAGGCCATCATTCCGGTTGCCAGGGGTAAACAGGTAGTGATCCTTAAAAACGGGATTGTTTCGTTTAATACGATTTCTACCGGAGTGAGGGATTCCAGCAACGTACAGGTCATGGAAGGTTTGTCGGCAGGTGACACACTCATCACGACCGGCCTCTTATTCATCAGGCCGGATTCAAAACTTAAGATCACCAAAATTCAGTAACTGCGATTGAAAACAGCACCGAATGAATTTATCTGAAATCAGTATTAAGCGTCCGGTCCTTGCTGTAGTTTGCTCCATCGTAATCATCATTTTCGGTGCTATCGGATATTCATTCCTGGGCGTCAGGGAATATCCGGCTATTGATCCGCCGGTGGTGAACGTACGGACATCCTATCTTGGAGCGAATGCGGAGATCATTGAACAGCAGATCACGGAACCACTTGGAAAAAGCAGTCAATGGTGTGGAAGGGGTAAAAAATATTACTTCCTCCAGTGCCCAGGGCAGCAGCACTATTACCGTGGAATTTGAACTGGGTGTAGACCTTGAAAAAGCGGCCAATGATGTGCGGGAAAAAGTTTCCCAGGCCAGCGGTAACCTGCCCCAGGATATTGACGCACCACCTTCTGTTGCCAAACAGGATTCGGATTCGGATCCGATTGTCTTTATGCAGATGCAGAGTAACAGAAGGACCTTGCTGGAACTGACCGATTATGCAGAAAATGTGGTGCAGGAAAGGTTGCAGACCATTAATGGGGTCAGTTCTGTAAATGTATTCGGACAGCGCTTTGCCATGAGGATATGGTTTGATCCTGTAAAGCTTGCTGCATACCGGTTAACCATACAGGACGTAAGGAATGCGCTGGACCGCGAAAATATCGAACTGCCGGGTGGAAAAGTAAGGGGCAGCAATACAGAACTTACCGTTAAGGCTTATGGAAAACTGGCGACGGAAGATGATTTCAACAACCTGATCATTTCCCAGATGGAAGGAAGGATCATCAGGCTTAAAGATATCGGTTATGCATTACTGGGACCTGAAAATGAGGAAAGCTCCACGCGTAAAAATAATTTCAGGTCAGTTAACCTTGCAGTGGTGGCTCAGCCGGGTTCCAACCAGGTAGCCATCGCTGATGAATTGTACAAACGCCTTGAACAGATTAAAAAAGATCTGCCGGAAGATATAATGCTGGAGATAGGCTTTGACCGAACCACTTTTGTACGAAAAGCCATTGATGAAGTGAAAGAGACTTTGATCATTGCCATCATACTGGTGGTAATTATCATTTACCTGTTCTTCAGGGAATGGTCCCTTGCCTTCCGGCCGCTGATTGATATTCCGGTATCGCTGATCGGTGCTTTTTTCATTATGTACATTGCCGGCTTTTCGATCAATGTATTGACACTGTTATCACTGGTATTGGCCACCGGGCTTGTGGTGGATGATGGTATTGTGGTGACGGAAAACATTTTCAAGAAAATGGAAGTCGGGATGAACAAATGGCAGGCCGCCCGTGAAGGATCCAACGAAATCTATTTTGCCGTAATTGCCACCTCCATCACACTGGCCATTGTATTTCTTCCGATCATCTTCTTACAGGGATTTGTGGGCAGGCTCTTCCGGGAGTTTGGTATTGTGGTGGCAGGCGCAGTGCTGATTTCCGCTTTTGTTTCCCTTACTCTTACACCGGTATTGAATATCTATCTCACCCGAAAAGGCGTGCACAAGCATTCCTGGTTTTATATAAAGTCAGAACCATTCTTCCGTGGCCTGGAAAACGGCTATCGATCGGCGTTAACCTCATTCATGACAAAAAGATGGGCTGCCTTCATCATATTGGCTGCCTGTGCGGGTGTCATATACCTTGTGGGTAAGGACCTTCCTTCTGAACTGGCGCCCATGGAAGACAGGAACAGGTTAAGGGCCAGTGTACTTGCTCCGGAAGGCACTGATTTCGATTATATGGAAGATGTGGTGATGGATGTAACCAAGAAAGTAATTGATTCTGTACCGGAGAGATTTATTGTGTTATCCTTTGCGCCGAGCTTTGGCGGTTCTGGTGGAGTTAACTCTGCATTTATCAGTATAGGATTGAAGGATGCCTCCGAAAGGGAACGTTCACAAAACGAGATTGCCCAGCAGATGAATCGCATGTTCAGGAATTACACCAATGTCAGGGTATTGACGATACAGGAACAAACCATTTCTGTCGGTCTTGGATCAAGGGGAGGTTTACCGGTCCAGTTTGTATTGCAGAACCTGAACTTTGATAAACTCAAGGAAAAGGTTCCCCTCTTCATGGAAAAGGTTTCCAGGAATCCGGTATTCCAGGGCAATGATGTAAACCTGAAATTCAATAAGCCTGAATTACAAATAACGATCGATCGTTTGAAGGCCAGTGAACTGGGCATCTCCGTTCTCGATGTCACCAATACACTGCAGCTTGCTCTGAGTGGAAGGCGATTTGGATATTTTATCCGCAATGGAAAACAGTACCAGGTAATCGGACAGGTGGACCGGAAAGACAGGGATGCACCGCTCGACCTGAAATCATTTTATGTCCGCAGCCGAACGGGTGAACTGATACAACTGGACAACCTGGTGAATATTGCGGAAGCCTCTAACCCTCCAACTATTTACCATTTCAACAGGTTGAAAAGTGCTACTATTTCGGCTGGTCTTGCCCCGGGAAAAACACTTGGTGAGGGCATCAAGGAAATGGAAAAAATTGCCGATGAGGTGCTGGATGAAAGTTTTTCAACTTCCCTCAGTGGCAGTTCAAGGGATTTTGCAGAAAGTTCTTCCAACACATTGTTTGCTTTTGTACTTGCACTTGATATTGATTTATTTAGTACTTGCTGCACAGTTTGAAAGCTTCCTGGATCCATTTATAATAATGATTACCGTGCCTCTTGCGCTTGCCGGTGCGGTATCCAGCCTGGCAATATTTGGCCAGTCGTTAAATATATTTTCGCAGATCGGTATCATCATGCTGATCGGGCTGGTCACCAAGAATGGCATCCTGATCGTGGAATTTGCCAATCAGAAACGGGAAGCAGGTGAGGATAAATATCATGCTGCCATTGATGCGGCGGTGGCGAGGCTGAGGCCGATCCTGATGACCACACTGGCCACTTCACTGGGCGCCTTACCCATTGCCATAGCCTATGGTTCTGCAGGAACCAGTCGTGTTCCACTGGGTATTGTCATTATAGGAGGAATGTTATTCGCGCTGGTATTGACATTATTTGTTGTACCTGCACTTTACAGTTATATCTCGAGGAAAAAAAGGATGAGTCATGAAGCTTAAGCTGCTGGTTATATTTTTGTTATCAGGATTTTTTACGGAGGCACAGGATAGGCTGATCAATCCTACCGACAGCATGATCTCTGCCCGTGAGGCAGTTGACATAGCTTTGCAGAATAATCTCCGTGTTCAAATTGCCAAGAGCGACCAGGATATTGCCCGCATCAACAACAATTGGGGCAATGCAGGGAGATGGCCGACTGTTGCGGCTAACATTAATAATACTTTTTCTGTCTCGAACCTCAACCAGACATTAGCGAATGGAAGTGAGATCAAACGGGACGGGGCAACCACCAATGCACTTAATGCCAATTTAGTAGCCAGCTGGCGTCTTTATAATGGTATGCGTGTACGAGCAACAAAGGAGCGATTTGAAGAACTGGAAAAAATGAGTGATATAACCTTCAAACAGGAAATCACCCGTATAACTTATGATGTACTGGTCGCATATTATAACCTGGTCAGGTTGAACCTGCAGGTAAAAGCTACCGGTGCAATAATAGAATTGGCGAAAGAAAGACAATTAATTGCCGAAACCAGGTTTAATGTGGGAAGTGCGGCTAAAACAGATATGCTCCAGGCTACCATCGACCTGAATGCGGTTCTCGTTAACCTGGAGAATATATACAGGTCGATTAAGGTTACCAAGTCGGCCCTGAATAACCTGCTGCAAAGAAGCCCGGATGCCCCCCTGGCAGCATCAGATACAACTTTTAACATTCAACTGATCAACCTTGAAGAGTACAAGGCTAAGATAGAAACACAGAATTACGATCTGATGCTTGCCCAGCGAGACAGGGCGATTCTGATACAGGATAGGAAAATTATTAATTCACAAAGGCTTCCGATATTATCCCTGAACAGTGTTACCAGTTATGGCCGTTCAAAGGCAACCGGAGGGTTTTTCCTCACCAACCAGACCTTTGGACCCAATATCGGGCTTGGCCTGGCCATTCCCATTTATAACAGTAATATATTCAAGACACAGTTACGGGTAAACGAAGTGCAGCAGAAACAACAACAATTCATCACGGACCAGTTACGGAATGAATTGCATAGGGATATGCAGATTGCCTATGAAGAATATGATAATGCCGTAAGAACTTCGGAAATTGAAAGGGCGAATGTTAAACTGGCTGAAGAAAATAACTTTATTTCCACCGAAAGATTTCGCAAGCTGCAGGGCAATTCAATAGAACTCAGGCAGGCCCAGGAAAGCCTGAGCAATGCACAGGACCGGTATATTGATGCACGGTTCAGGATTATCGTTGCTGCTACTACGATGCAACTGATCGCCGGTGAAGTGATCGTAAACTAAGAGAATCTACCTGGTATTTGCGTCAAGATCATCCTTTGAAAAATCAAGGGGAAGCAAATCTTTGGCGGAGGAAAAAACAAATACCTCACCTTCCATACCTCCCAGTATCAATCTTATCGGCTGCCGGAACCTCAGCTCGAATTCGGCAATGGACTGACGGCAAATGCCACAGGGTGCCAAAGGTCTATTGCTGTTATTGGTTTCTCCATTATAACTGATGGCGATGGCCTGAACGGGTTCATTGGGATATACAGAAGAGACTGCAGAAAGCAACACCCGCTCTGCGCAGATACCTGCCGGGAAGGAAGCGTTTTCCTGGTTGGTGCCTGAAATAATACTGCCGTTCTTCATCCGGGCCGTGGCCGCAACATTGAAGCGGGAATATGGCGCATAGGCATTACCGGTAGCCAGACGTGCTGCGGCAAGTAAGGTTGCATCATCAGGAGGCAGTTCCGAGATATCAGAAAAAACTTCGTAGGCAATGGTCAATTGCTGTTTTTTCATATTTGTTTTGCTTTAACGGCAGGCCGGCAACATATTATTGAATGCTCCTGAACAACCGGTTCCACCTTGGTCCGTTCTGCCAGCTGAACCATATCAGGGATGCCTTTCCAACAATATGATCTTCCGGCACAAAACCCCAGAACCTTGAGTCCTGGGAATTATGGCGGTTGTCCCCCATCATCCAGAAATAGTTCATCTTAAAAGTATAGGAAGATGCCGGTGTTCCGTTGATAAAATACTTTCCGTCTTTTTCTTCCCATTTATTATTCTCATAGACAGAAATGATCCTGCGGTAAATGGCCACATTCTCAGGTTTCAGCTGAACTGTAACGCCTTTGGCCGGTATCCACAGCGGACCGAAATTATCTTCTGACCATTTAAAGTGTGTGCTGTCGTACGGAAAAGTGTTTCCGAAACCCGCGGTATTCAGGTCCGGAACAACACCTCCGGGCATAACAAAGGGAAATGTTTTAACGGTGGCTACCTGCTCATGGGTCAGGTTCATGCGGTAAGTATTGGGCATCGACGGCACCTGCATCACGTCACGCTGTTCGGCATCATCCATGGAAACGTTAAGCTCATCTTTTAAAAACTCTTCAGAGAAAAAATCCTTCCCATTGGTGGTGACAAAATAATATGTTTCTGACTTTCGGAGGAATCTCGCTGGTCTTGCCATTGATGTACAATACTCCGTTTACAATCTTTATGGTATCTCCGGGAACGCCAACACATCGTTTAATGAAATTCTCTCTCTTATCCACAGGCCGGATGAGTATATCGTCCCTTTCGGCAAGCAGTTGTTCCCTGGTGCCGCCCCTGTCCATATACGCCCGCAGGTAGTCGTAATAATTGATCTCCGACTGGAACTCTGCAATCACGGTATCTCCCACAGGATAATTAAAGACAACCACGTCGTTTCTCTTTACCGGGGTTTCCATCACCCTGTTATAGGGAAGTTTGATCCATTCCAGGTAAGATTTGGCATTGAAAATGGGAAGGGTATGATGCACGAATGGAAAGGAAAGTGGCGTATTGGGCAGCCTTGGGCCATAGCTGGACTTACTGACAAAAAGGAAATCATTGACCAGCAGTGTTTTTTCCATTGACCCCGTAGGAATGGTATATGCCTCAAAAACAAAAGTTCGGATGATAGTAGCCGCTACAACCGCAAAAACTGCGGCATCAACCCATTCCCTGGTAGCAGACTTTTTATAGTTCTTCATCACCTTAACGCCGCCATACCTTTCATTTTTTGAATACCCCAGGTAAGGAAAATAAATAAACGGAACAATCACGGCTGCGGCATGATGAAGAACCGAAAACCTGCCAAAATGCTCAACGAACTTGATGTAAATCCAGATACTGATAAACTGGCCCACAATAGGTATAAATTGCAGCCAGAACCAGTATTTTTTTAACTGCATGGCTTCCACCATTTCCCAGGTATTGTAATACGGTACCAGGGCTTTCCAGGGTGTTATACCTGCTTTCTGGAACATACCGTAAAGACCAATATGAAAACCGATGGTTGCAATGATAAAAATGATCAAGCCTGAACTCATGGGGGTCGTTTAAAATGTGGCCAAAAATAGGACAATTCAATGATTCGATGGTTTGTCGGTTTTAAGTGCAGATTGTTACACCCCCAACCTTTTATATTAGGAAAGCATTAACTTATTATTGCACCTATGGCAGGTATTTATTAATTTTTCATGTTGGTTCAACGGTATGAACACCTTTAGCATCAGGGATATTGAAAATCTAAGCGGTATAAAAGCGCATACTCTCAGGATCTGGGAGCAACGCTATGGCATCATGTCACCGCAAAGAAGGGAAAGCAATCACCGCAGGTATAATTCTGAAGACCTGAAGAAAATCCTGCGTATTGCTTTTCTTTATCACCAGGGCTATAAAATTTCCAGGATTGCAGCCATGAGCAACGAGGAAATAAAGCGCCTTTCACTGGAGTTTTCCAATAAGAGCAGTTACGAGGTCTTTGTCAACCAGATGATGGAAGCGTCCATTGATTTTGATGAAGAAGCTTTCGACAAAGTGTTTGAGGGGTTATTTTCCAGCATGGGGCTCGAAAAAAGCATGATCCATGTTATTTATCCCTTCCTCAATTATATAGGCCTGTTATGGATGACTGGAAATGTGATTCCGGCCCAGGAACATTTTGCCTGCAATATCATCCGCAATAAGATTTTTACTGCAATTGATGCGTTGCCGAAAATCGAGAATAATAGCAACAGAAAAATTATTCTTTTTTGTCCGCCCGGTGAATATCATGAAATCCCACTACTGCTGGTTCAGTACCTGCTGAAGAAACGAGGTATTGATTATGTTTTTTTTGGCGTCAATACTTCATTAAAACTGATCTGCGAATACCTTTCAGTTCACCAGGCTACCCATATCTTATTTCATCTCATTACTAATTTCACTAACAGTGATCCATTGGATTTTATAAAGGAGATAAGGCAGGTTCTGCCGAAACTGCAAATTGTGGCTTCCGGCCCGGTCTTCCATGAAGTGAAAGCAACATTACCGGGTGTCACAGTGCTGACGTCCATGGCAGAATTGCTGGACTTTATTAATGAGTAATTTGTTCAGCCTCTATCACTTTCTCAACATGACATAGCTGAATACATCATTTGCAGTAATCGTTTTACCGGAAAGAATGATCAGTCGCTCCACAACATTCCTGAGTTCACGAATATTACCGGTCCAGTTGTTCTGCTTTAATTCATCCAGGGCTTCCTTGTCGATACCTTTTACGGGAATTCCATAATCATTACAGATATCATCAAGGAAATGCTGAACAAGCAGCGGAACATCATCCCTCCTTTCGTTGAGGGAAGGAACATGTACGATGATCACGCTCAGCCGGTGATACAGGTCAAGCCTGAATTTCTTTTCTTCCACTTCACTCAGCAGGTCCTTATTGGTGGCTGCAATAACCCGAACATCCACACTGATATCCTTGTCGCCGCCCACCCTGGTGATCTTTCCTTCCTGCAATGCACGCAATACTTTAGCCTGTGCACTCAGGCTCATATCGCCTATCTCATCAAGGAAAAGTGTTCCTCCATGAGCCTGTTCAAATTTTCCTATACGTTGTTTCACGGCCGATGTAAAGGAACCTTTTTCGTGACCGAACAATTCACTTTCAATAAGTTCCGTCGGAATAGCCGCACAGTTGACTTCCACCAGTTGCCCCTTGTTACGGTTGCTTTTTTCGTGCAGCCATCTTGCCACCAGTTCCTTACCTACGCCGTTCTCACCCGTGATCAGTACACGGGCATCAGTAGGTGCAACTTTTTCAATGGTATCTTTTATTTTAATGATGGCCGGGGATTCGCCGATCATTTCCTCCACCTTGGTCACCTTCCTGCGAAGCACCTTGGTTTCGGTGACCAGGTTGGTTTTATCCATCGCATTACGAATGGTTATCAACAGGCGGTTGAGATCGGGCGGCTTGGAAATATAATCGTAAGCGCCTTTTTTGACCGCCTCTACAGCGGTTTCGATGGTACCATGCCCGGAGATCATGATCACCGGAATATCCGGATTTCCTTCTCTTGCCTTATCCAGGAACTCTATGCCATCCATCTTTGGCATTTTGATATCGCAGAGTACAACATCAAAGGTTTTCTCCCTGAATTTTTTCAGTCCTTCTTCGCCATCACCTGCTTCTTCAATCTTATACCCTTCATAGGAAAGTATTTCAGTAAGTGTTTTTCGAATCGCCTTTTCGTCATCAATGATCAGGATATTCGACATAGTCCGGAAATTTTTTTTAGCTTTCTAAAGGTAAACAATAAAGGTTCCCGTTTCTCAATAGCTTATAGGGTGTTCAGAAGACAACCCTTATTCCTCCATAATAATTACGCTCTGCTGCCGGATTATAATACCTGCGGCCAAAAGCATTGATATCATTACCCAGGCTGTACAGTTCGTTGGCTGCGTTATCAATGCCTGCGAAAATATCCATGGTGAACCTGCCATGGCTATTCCATTTTATGCCAATCCTGGATTGCCATAAACGGTAAGCATCGGCAAATGCGTCGTTCGCGTCATTCAATGGCAAAGAGGAGGTATAGTTAAACGTTATATTCCAGTATATTCCTTTTGTAAAAACAAGATCCGATCCTGCAAGTATCGTCTGCGACGGAACACCGGTTAGTTTATTGCCGGAATAATCTGCATTGTTAACCTTATAATCAGTAAACTTGAAATTAAAGAATGTGGCACTGGACCAGAGCCTGAACTGCCTTATCCATCCGTCATTGCGGTTGATCAGAAAGCCTTCACCATAAGCTTCCAGTCCTTTTTGTGTTGTTCCTCCGGCATTAACGAAATATTCTGCTCCCGCAGCATTGGTTCGCCGTACAATGGCATTGTTCAGGTCAAACGAAAAAACGGTCAGGTCAAGGTTGATCCTGGACCTTAGCATGGATGATTTCACACCCGCTTCATAACTCCATCCGTACTCAGCCTGGAGGTCTGAGGAGATGCCTCCGGCAGATGGCCTTATTTCTGCCAGGGTGGGTGGTGAATATCCTTTACTTGCCGATATATGCAGGGAGATGTCCTTCCTGATACGGTAAAGCAATGCAATACGCGGTACCAGTTGCAGGTCGAAACTGATCTCCTGTTTTGGAGATGGAGGAATGGTCCTTTCAATATCGTAACTGAAATTATTCAGGCTCATGCCCAGATGCAATATCAATTTTTCCCTGATGTTTAGTTCGGCCTGTGTGAACAGAAATTGCTGAACGGCCCTTACTTCATCCCTCACTAGATTATTATCGGGTTCACCTTTATTGTTACCCGTACTGTCGATGGTGGAAAAACCGTTCTGCCATTCCAGTCCACTGGTCCATTGCAATCCCGCATCTCCTATCCTTCCGTTATATTGAAAAACAGACCTCAACGCAACATTCAGTTCTTCCCGCTTTTCATAATTGGTGATAAAGGGATTTTCAAACCTGGTCAGGCTTAATGCCGCAGAAGTGGTATTGTTCCAGTGTTCATTAAAAACATATTTGTTTGTCCACCCGGTAATGATCGTTTTATTATCGACACCCGCCTTCTGTTCCGCTGCTGAGGGCAGCACAGCCGTTGCGGGCCTTGATTGCCGGGGATTGGCATTCATCTGCGCAAGGGTTAATCCGCCTGGAGTCCGGTATGACAGCCCAGCGATAAGTATTAATCCCTCAAGCGTGTTTCTTTGCCCGGTCTTCCATTTGAGACTGGCCTGTGTAAGGTCTCTTTTCATCCGGCTGTTATCGCGATACCCGTCAGCCTGCACGTGTGACTGCATAACCTGTACATCAGTTTTTTCGAAATGTCCCTGCCATTTCAGGCTTGCCCCAAACAATCCGTATGATCCGCCGTTCAGTTGCGCAGTGAACTGATTTTTCCTGTCCTGCTGAACATCAGGTTCGCGTATCGTCAGTACCCCTCCGGTTCCGGCCCCATAGATACTTCCCGATGGCCCGCGTAATATTTCCAGTCCACCCACCCCGTTAAAATCCACCAGGTTGAGATAGGTATTTCCGCCTGCATCGGTCAGGGGAAAGTCTTTCCAGTATATTTTTACATTCCTTACGCCAAAGGGTGACCGTAACAGGCTACCGCGTATGGATAACCGATAACTGGCCGGCGATCGTTCTTCCATCCTTACACCTGGAACGGTATTCACCACCGGGACCAGGGAGATATTCGCAAAACGCTGTAAGATCCCTGTTCCGCAACACTGATACTGATGCCGGAATCGTGATCAGCTGGCGGTTATTTTCAAACCCCTTTACGGTTACTTCTTTCAGGGAAACCAGGCTATCGGCCTGTTGTGCATTTAACCCGGAAAAAACCGCCATCATGCAACCCGTCAACAACTTTCTCATCTTTAAAAATAAAAAATCCCGGTGTTATTCCGGGATCTCATGTTATGTTCATTTATGTTACTTCTGCAGGTACATCACTTCTTTTACCAGTTTAACCGTGCGGGGTATATCGGGAAGGTATCCACCCACCAGTGTAGGTGCGTAGTGCATCGGCGCATCAATAGAAGTAATCCTCCTGATCGGTGCATCCAGGTAATCAAAGCCTTCTTTCTGGATACGGTAGCTGATCTCTGAACTGATGGATGCATATGGCCATTGTTCTTCCACTATGACAAGACGGTTAGTTTTTTTCACGCTTTCAAGAATGGTCAGCCAGTCAAGCGGGCGGATGGTCCTCAGATCGATCACTTCCGCACTGATGCCTTCTTTTTGTAATTCTTCGGCGGCACCAAGCGCCACTTTCATCATTTTATTGAAAGAAACGATGGTTACATCTGTGCCCGGTCTTTTTATATCTGCCTTACCGATGGGGATCAGGTATTCTTCCTCGGGCACTTCACCTTTTTCACCATACATCACTTCACTTTCCATAAATATTACCGGGTCATCATCCCTGATCGGCTGATTTCAGCAGGCCCTTGGCATCATATGGATTGGAAACGGAAATAACTTTAAGGCCGGGAATATTGGCATACATAGCTTTCAAACGCCGTGGAGTGCTGCGCACCCAGCTGACCGGCTGATCCATTGGCTCCGCGGAAAACAATCGGGCAACCCACTTGTCCGCCACTCATCGCCAGCATTTTAGACGCTGTATTTAGAATCTGGTCCAGTGCAAGGACGGCGAAGTTCCAGGTCATATATTCAACTATCGGACGAAGGCCATTCTGCGCAGCACCAACAGCCACTGCGGTAAAGCCAAGTTCCGAAATGGGTGTATCAATGACCCGTCGGGCACCAAACTCATCCAGCATGCCCTGGCTGACTTTGTAAGCGCCATTATATTCCGCAACTTCTTCACCCATGAGCAATACCCGCTCATCCCTTCTCATTTCCTCGTTCATTGCTTCCCGTAAAGCTTCCCTGAATTGAATAATCCTGGCCATTGCTGTATATTGTTTTGGAGTCGCAAAAATAGGGAAAAACCATCACCGGAAGAGAATTGCCCCCTTTCCGGAGCGGGAATTTTGCCTTTCCCTGTTAAGAATCAGTATTTACCGTGTATTTACCCCTTATGGGGATAAATATTCCCTGTCTGGCACAATAATTTACTATCTATATTGCCTTGCATCTGAACCGTGGTTTTGGTATTTTTCTGACACCATTGTTCTTATTGATCATTAAATAGTCTTTATGAAAAAATATGGACTGATTATATTAGGAAGCCTTGTGGTAACCGCCTTGTTGGTGTCTTATACACCCGCAAAAAGAAATGCGAGCCACAAAGTATCGCGTCACCAGGCCTGGGACAAACTGGGAGAAAGAAGCGTGGAAGCAACCGACAATGGAATGACCTCCGTAGATGCTTCTAAAACCGGTGCCGTAAAAGCCATCAAGATCAAAGTAAAAAAAGGCGGAATAAATCTTCACCGATGCGAAATATGGTTTCAAAACGGAACCAAGAAATCTGTTGATCTCCGGAATGACGTTCCTGCAGGTAGCGAAAGCCGTGAGATTGATGTGACAGATAAAAACAATTCAATCAGCAGGGTGGTCTTCTGGTACGATACCCGTAATTACGGTAAACAAAATGCCGAAGTGGAACTTTGGGGAAGAAGCTGAACAGTTGAGGGTTGAGGGTACCGTCAACGCATAGCCGATATCACCATTGCACTGGCACCGCCTCCGCCATTACATATTCCCGCAGCGCCTATCTTTCCCTGTTCGCTGAACAATACATTGATCAGTGTTACAATGATCCTGGCCCCGCTGCATCCTAATGGATGACCCAGTGACACTGCGCCTCCATGAACATTTACTTTTGCGGCATCAAGTTTCATCCGGCGTGTATTTTCAATGCCAACTACCGAAAATGCTTCATTCAATTCCCAATAATCAACGTCTGTCATTTGAAGCCCGGCTTTGGCAACGGCCCTGGGCAATGCCAGTGACGGAGATGTGGTGAACCATTCCGGCGCCTGTTCGGCATCCGCAAAGGAAAGTATTTTTGCCAGGGGCGTTATCCCCAGTTCTTTCAATTTTTCTCCACTCATCAGCACCACCGCTGCAGCGCCATCATTCATTGTTGACGCATTGGCTGCGGTAACCGATCCTTCTTTGGTAAATGCAGGCCTCAATTCAGGGATCTTATCAAATTTTACATTAAAGGGTTCTTCGTCCTTGCTGAACAGCAGTGCATCGCCTTTTTTCTGGGGAATGGGTACCGGAACAATTTCATTGCTGAATTTTCCTTCTTCCCATGCCCTTTGAGAACGCCTGTAGCTTTCAATAGCAAATTCGTCCTGCTCACCGCGGGTAATACCGCACTCCCTTGCACACAACTCGGCAGCCATGCCCATTGCTTCACCATTATACACGTCCGTTAAACCGTCCCTGGATAAACCGTCAATCAAAGACGAATTGCCATACTTATTTCCCCAGCGCATATTCTCGACATAAAAAGGCACATTGCTCATACTCTCCATTCCCCCGGCAACAATAATATCCTGGTCGCCCAAGCATGATTGATTGTGCAGCCAGCATGATGGATTTCATTCCACTCGCACATACTTTATTAACCGTTGTACAGGGAACAGAGTCTGGAAGGCCGGCATACCGTGCTGCCTGCCTGGCAGGAGCCTGGCCCAGATTGGCCTGCAGTACTGCTCCCATGTATACTTCCTGGACCTGTTCAGCGGTAATGCCCGCACGGGCAATGGCGGCAGAGATGGCTATTGAACCCAGCCTGGTGGCGGTGAAATCTTTCAGTGCACCGCCAAAACTTCCCATCGGTGTCCTGACCGCAGAGACTATATATACTTCGCGTTTGTCCATACCTGTGTATTATTTGGCAAAGATAAGGATTGAGATTGGCGGATTGCGGATTACGGATTACGGATTGGAATATGGCTATTCTAAATACAAAATTGTTGCGGAATAAGGGCTGATGGTTTTGGGCGGAGATTTGGCGGATAGTTGATTATTAACGATATAAGATTTCCATTTGCCTGCCGGCAATACAAGTTTTTTCGCCTTGCTGCTGCCATTAAATGCGACAAAAATATTCGACCAGCTGTCTCCAACTGCGCCGCCATTGAGGGTATAACTGATAAGGTTACCCGAAGATGCCAGGAACGCCAGGTTTTTGGCGATATCCTCTGCGCTGGTCATTCGGAAAGCAGGATGAGCCTTACGCATTTTCACCAGTGCCTGGGTATACAGGAACACATCTTTATTGGTTGTTTTCAGGTCCCAGTCAATGGCATTGATACTGTCTCCTGATTCAAAAGAATTTTCCACGCCTTTCTTACTGCGAAGGAATTCTGTTCCGGCATGTAGAAAAGAAATACCCTGTGAAGTGAGCACAATACCAAGCGCCAGTTTATGCATTTCCCTGCGTTGCTGTTCTGTAGCTTCAGGGCAGGATAACTTCAGTTTATCAAAAAGCACATTGTTGTCATGACACTCGCAATAGGTAACCACCTGTGCAGGTGATGTGGCGTAAGGCGCTTTGGAATAATTGACCGAGTCAAACCTGACCTGGGGATGCCGGGTCGCAGCAACAATACCAAATTTAACCGATTCTTCCATGCCCGGTTTACCACTGGCAAACCCACGGTCTTTGCCTCAAAAACACTTCCCTTTATTCCATCCCGGATATCATCGCTGAATACGGCAATATTGTCAAGTTTATAGGCATTTTTCTTCAGTGCCCTGAGTTCATCCGGCAAAGGCGATGCTCCCGCCGTCCACCCTTCACCATACAAAAGTATATCAGGTTTCAACGCTCTTAATTCTTTAGCGATAAGATTCATTGTTTCAATATCATGAACCCCCATCAGATCAAACCTGAAACCGTCAACATGGTATTCATTTACCCAGTATTTGACAGATTCAAGAATGAACTTCCGCATCATGGGCCGTTCACTTGCCGTTTCATTGTTACAGGCCGTTGCATTGGAAAATTTTCCGTCCTTGTCCTGCCGGTAATAATAGCCCGGAACCAGCTGGTTGAACCAGGAATCTTCCGTCAGCATGGTATGATTGTATACCACGTCCATGACTACCCGAAGACCGTTGTCATGGAACGATTTTATCAATTGTTTGAATTCCCTGATCCTGGCAAGCCCGTCACGTGCATTGGTGGAGTATGAGCCTTCAGGAACATTATAATTCAGTGGATCATAACCCCAGTTGTATTGCGGTTTATCGGGTTGTGTTTCGTCTACAGTATAAAAATCATAGCTGGGAAGCAGGTGAACATGGGTTACGCCGAGTTCTTTCAGGTGATCGAGACCGGTAGACAGCCCGCCTGTATTTTTAGTGCCCGTTTCTGTCAGCCCCAAAAACCTGCCCTTCATCTTTATTCCTGAATGCTGGCTGATGCTTGCATCACGGACATGCAGTTCATAGATAATGGCGTCGGTCTGGTTTTTAAACGCCGGACTCTTGTCATTTGCCCAGCCGGCGGGGGCCGACTTCCCAAGGTCATCAATCAATGCCCTGCGGCCATTTACTCCCACGAGTCTGGCATATGGATCAGGCACGTCGTTATTCCATTTATCGTTTATGCTTATCCGATAGGTATAATAATTACCTGCCAGGTCCTCATTAACATCCATGATCCATGTTCCTCCCTCCGATGGCTGCATATCTATCCTCCGGTAAGGTTCACCTCCCAGGGCTTCCCTGTAAAGGCTCAATTGTACTGCTTTTGCAGATGGCGCATATACCCGGAAGGCTGATTTATCCTTTGCATATCTAAGTCCCAGGTCATTGCCCTGGTAGACCGGATATTTGGAAAAATCAGGCGACTGTGCTTTTATCATCATACACAAATGAACCAGCAATATGGCCAGCAATCCTTTACTGCAGAAAAAAAATCTATGCATTTTTGTTGATTCATTAAACAGTTTCCGGTTCCAGTTGCCAGTGTTCCGGAGATCTCCACAACGAGGAAAGCAGGAGTTCACGCAAAAAGAAAAATTCCTTGGGCAGGCGGTCAAACATTCTTGGCAAATAATTCTTCATGGGCAAGGATCTCTGTTTTCCAGGCCTCCCTGTCAACATCCATTACCGCATCGTATTGCTCCCTGGAAAATTCAAGTCCCTTCCATTCCATGTCTTCGTATTTGGGCATCCATCCGATCGGGCTTTCTATGGCAGATACTTCTCCCCTCACCCGTTGTACGATCCATTTCAATACGCGCATATTTTCCCCGAATCCCGGCCATAGGAAATTGCCGTCTGCATCCTTGCGGAACCAGTTCACACCAAAGATCCGGTAGGGTTAGAAAGATTTCTTCCAAATTGCAGCCAATGGTTGAAATAGTCACCCATATGATATCCGCAGAATGGAAGCATCGCAAAAGGATCACTGCGCACTTTTCCGATCTCACCAAATGCAGCCGCCGTCATTTCTGATCCCATAGTGGCTGCCATATAAACACCGTAGGTCCAGTTGAACGACTGGTATACCAGTGGCACTGTAGTGCTTCGTCCTTCCGCCGAAAATTAATGCACTGATCGGTACTCCTTCAGGGTTTTCCCAATCGGGATCTATACTGGGGCATTGTGATGCCGGGGCGGTAAACCTTGCATTGGGATGTGCAACCGGTTTCCCCGACAAAGGATCATGTTTATTGCCCTGCCAGTTGATAATGTCAGCGGGTGGGTTTTCGTCATTCCTTCCCACCATACATCACCATCCGGCGTAACACCCACATTGGTAAAAATGGTATTCTTGCGGATGGTGGCCATGGCATTGGGATTTGTTTTGATATTGGTTCCCGGTGCCACACCAAAATATCCGTATTCAGGATTGATGGCATACAGCCTGCCGTCCTTGCCGGGTTTGATCCAGGCAATATCATCACCCACCGTGGTCACTTTCCAGCCCTTCCATTTCTTTCGGCGGGATCATCATCGCAAAATTGGTTTTACCGCAGGCACTTGGAAATGCGGCAGCCACATATGTCTTTTTCCCTTTTGGATCTTCTACACCAAGTATCAGCATATGTTCGGCAAGCCATCCTTCTTCTTTGGCCATAACGGAAGCAATGCGCAGCGCAAAACATTTTTTACCCAGCAATGCATTGCCACCGTAACCTGATCCATAAGAAACGATGGCCCTGTCTTCAGGGTAATGTACAATAAATTTTGTAGTGGGATTACATGGCCATTTATAGTCGTGCTGACCCGGTTCCAACGGCGCGCCAACTGAATGCAGGCATTTAATATATTCACCATTTTCACCCAGCTGATCTAGTCACTTTTTTCCCCACTCGGGTCATGATGTGCATATTGGCCACCACGTATTCCGAATCGGTGATCTCAACTCCGATCTTTGAAATCGGTGAATCCCAGCGGACCCATGCAATAAGGGATCACATACATGGTCCGCCCTTTCATGCTGCCCCTGAAAAGTGTCTTTCAGTCTGGCCTTTCATTTCCCTGCGGATCCACCCAGTTATTGGTGGGTCCTGCATCTTCTTTTCTCCGGCTGCAGATATAGGTGCGGTCTTCCACCCGGGCTACATCTGATGGATCCGAAAAGCAGGCAAATGAATTAGGCCATTTTTCAGGATTCAATGGTATAAAGGTTCCCTTTTCCACCAGGCGGCTGCAGATCAGTTGATACTCTTCCGTAGAGCCGTCACACCAGTAATACGGTGTCAGGAGTGCATAGTTCTGCCATCTCATTGACAAATTCATGCAGTTCGCGGTGTTTTACAGATTCACTATAAGTAGACATTAAAGGTGTTTTAATATTGCTCTAATATAAGATGATGCAACCTAAAATAAAACATCCTGACGATAGCTGACAAATATCATCAGGATGCAAGATTTCTATTTGCGCAGTTGTTATACTTCTTCTTTCTCCATTCGGCTATACTCTTCCGTCAGTTTCTTCTGCATATCAAAAGGCACGGGCAGGTATTCATGAAATTTCATCCTGAATTTTGCCCTGCCCTGTGACAGGGAGCGAAGCGATGAAGAATAGTCATCCATTTCTGCCAAGGGGAACTTTTGCTGAAATTTTCTGGAAATGTCCTTCGGTGTCCATTCCTTCCAGCATGGCCCGCCGGGTCTGGAGGTCACCGATGACGGCACCGGTAAGGTCATCCGGACAAAGCACATCTACCTGGTAAATGGGTTCCAGCAATAACGGATCTGCCTGCTGAAAAGCCTGTTTGAAGGCCATCATGCCGGCAATCTTGAAGGAGAGGTCATTACTGTCAACAGGATGCATCTTGCCATCGTATACGGATACACGAACATCTCGTACATAAGATCCTGTCAGCGGGCCTGTGTACATTTTTTCCATCACACCTTTCAGTATCGATGGAATGAACCGGTTGTCGATTGCTCCACCCACGATACAGTTATAATAAACAAGTTTGCCACCCCAGTCGAGCGGCAATTCTTCCTTACCCCTTACGGATAAGACCTTTTGGATCAGGCATGCCTTCGTACCATGGCTCGAGCCTGATGAATACTTCGCCAAACTGCCCGGCTCCGCCGGATTGTTTTTTATGGCGGTAATTGGATTCCGCTGGCTTGCGTATCGTTTCACGGTATGGAATTCGCGGCCGGCCGAATTTCACTTCCACCCTGTGGACGTGTTCAATTTTCCATTTCGCCACGGCCAGGTGCATATCTCCCTGGCAGCGGATCAGCGTCTGGTGAAGTTCGGGGGACACCTCAACGATCAGCGTAGGATCTTCTTCGCGCAGGGAATGAAGGGCCTGGGCAAGTTTTTCCTCGTCGCCCTTTATTGATGGGTTCGATGGATACGGTCATATTCGGTGCCGGAAATACAATCGGCTCAAGCTCTACGTTTTTACCTTTGACGTGCAGGGTGTTATTTACATGGGTGTTGCGCAGTTTCAGCGTTGCCCCGATGTCACCAGCCACAAGTTCGGTTACGGGTAACCGTTTGTTTCCTTCCACCACGAACAACTGGTGGATTTTTTCTGAAGTATTGGTTGTTTCATTGACGAGCTCCATGCCGGCCTTTATCGTTCCGGAATAGACCTTGAAGAACGAAAGTTCACCCACATGGGGTTCGGAGATGGTTTTGAAAACAAAAATGCAGGGCGGTCCGGAAGATTCACATGGCAGCGTATCTCCCTGGCGGGTCGTCTGCGGTGGCATTTCATTGGCACTCGGACAAACATTATCAATAAATCCCATCAGCCTTCCGCTGCCCATATCTTTTTCACCAGACAGGCAGAAGAGCGGAAAGATATCATGGTTGATCAGCGATTTTTTCAGGCCGATACGCATTTCATCTTCATCCAGTTCACCCTTGTCGAGGTAATGATCCATCAGCGTTTCATCATTTACGGCAACGGCCTCCACCAGTTCCTGGTGCAGTTTATCGGCTTTTTCTTTTTCAGCATCAGGTATCGGGCTTTTCACCGGTTTGCCGCCTTTTTCCGGAAATGTATACATGGTCATTTTCAGCACATCAATAATGCTGCTGAATCCCGGACCCTGGTCCAGGGGATATTGCACTACCCTGACATTGGTACCAAAATGATCTTTGGCCTGTGCGACGGCCTTTTCAAAATCCGCCTTTTCATGATCAAGTTTATTGACCGCAAACAGCATCGGTGTTTTGAACTGTTCCGTATAATCCCAGATAATGTCCGTTCCCACTTCCACCCCGTTGGCGGCGTTAATGACCATTACACCTGTGTCAGCCACCCGTAATGCAGAGATTACTTCACCTACAAAATCATCAAACCCCGGTGTATCAATAATATTTATTTTATAACCCTTCCAGGTTGTGTGGAGCATTTTAGAAAAAATGGAGTTACCTCTTTCCTGCTCAAGCGGGTGGTAATCTCCAACAGTATTTTTTTCAGCAATCGTACCCCGGCGTGTAATCAGGCCGGCTTCATAGAGCATGCATTCCGCCAATGTTGTCTTACCGGAGCCTGAATGGCCCAGCAAGACAACATTTTTGACATGCGAGGTGTCGTAATCTGCCATGACAAATTGTTTTAATCGTTATTTCAGCTGGCTGTAGTCACAAAAGAAGAAAATTCTTCTTTGAGATTGTGCAGGGTGTGTTCAAGTATTTCGTACCGGTCGTGAAGCAATTCGTGTTGATGCCAGGTGACATCGCTAACATTTCCGGTGGTTTTACCAAGTTCCCATGCTGCATTTCGTTCATGGTCCTTGATTTCATGTTTCAGCTGGTTGATGTTCTTCAGCTGGATGTCGATCTGGTTATCGTAATGTTCTACCTGCGGCATGGCCTGCCGGCTTAAGGGACGCGATACCACATCATGAAGCCTTGCCCTGAACTGGGATAGTTCTGAGCGGTAAGTCCTGAGATTTTCCCTCCAGGAGACGCACTCCCGGTTTAACTGTGTGAGATCTGTTTGCACCATGGGGAGACTTTTATTAGGTTAAGAAATGAATGCCAGAGGTGAGAATTTCTTCAAGGGTTTGGTCCTCTATAAATTTAAACACAAACTTTGATAAAAAAAACCCTGATTTTCTCTGTCAAAAGTTTTTTTATTTACTGATCGTAATCATCCTCCTAGTAGGGGAATTTGTATATTTAAAAAAATCTCCCGATGTTTTCCAGGCCACGGTTAGGTCGTTCAAGGTTGCCTGTATTAATCCTCCTGTTATTGTTGCTGCTGGCAGGTGCTTTTCTGCTGGTCAACAGGCCGGCAAGGGCCGAAGCAGCAGTATCCCTGCCTGAAACTGTGGATTTTAATTACCATATCAGGCCCATACTGTCCGACAGGTGCTTTAAATGCCATGGTCCGGATGCGGCGAAAAGGGAATCCGGCTTAAGGCTGGATACCGAAGAGGGGGCTTTTGCTGCCCTGAAAGATAACCCGTCGGCCCATGTGATCGTCCCCATGGATCCACTGAATTCAGAACTGTACCTGAGGATCAGTTCAACCGACACGTCTTACCTGATGCCTCCCCCCTCCTCCAACCTTAAACTGACCAGCCGGGAAATCAGGCTGGTGGAAAAGTGGATACGCCAGGGTGCCAGGTACAAAAAACACTGGTCACTCATCCTGCCCCAACGTACACCCATACCCGAAGTTCAGCACAGGAAATGGCCTGTCAATGAAATTGATCAGTTTATTCTTTCCGCAATGGAAAGGCTGGACCTGGAACCCGGTGAGCAAGCCGATAAAGAAAGACTACTGAGAAGGGTTTCCATCGACATCACAGGCTTACCGCCATCTGTTGAAATGCAGGAGAGATTCATGAACGACAATTCACCCGAGGCGTATGAGAAAATAGTGGATGAATTGCTTGCCTCCCCTCATTATGGTGAAAAAATGGCCGTGAACTGGCTTGACCTGGCCCGGTATGCCGACAGTCACGGTTACCAGGATGACGGTCTGAGCACCATGTGGCCATGGCGCGACTGGGTTATCCATGCCTTTAACAAAAACTATTCCTATAAGGATTTTGTCCAATGGCAACTGGCAGGCGATCTTTTCCCGGATGCCACCCTGGAACAAATACTCGCCACCGGGTTTAACCGCAACCATAAGATCACCCAGGAAGGCGGCGTCATTGATGAAGAATACCGGATTGAATATGTTACGGACCGGACCAATACCTTTTGAAAAGCTTTCCTGGCACTGACCTTTGAATGTGCCAAATGCCATGACCATAAATATGATCCGATTACACAGAAAGATTATTACAGCACGTTTGCCTTTTTTAACCAGGTGGCGGAAAAGGGCTACCAGGGAGATATCACGCTGGCTTCGCTGGGCGATCCGCCGAATATCCTCATCACCACCAGGCAGGTGGATTCCATACTTACGTTCATCAACAAGAAAGATACTGCCCCGGTAACGGTAATGGTTATGCAAGACACAATGTGGTAAGGCCTACAAGGGTTCTTAAAACGCGGTGTGTATGATCAGCCGGGTGATACCGTAGGATTTTGCGACGCCTCCTTCCATCCTGCCTTTGATACGCTGAAATATGCAAAAAACAGGTACGGTCTTGCGCAATGGCTTTTCGATAAAAACAATCCGCTCACGGCAAGGGTCTATGTGAACCGGGTCTGGCAGGAGATCTTTGGCCGGGGTCTCGTAAAGACTTCCGGCGATTTCGGCATGCAGGGTGAATTGCCATCACATCCCGAATTGCTCGACTGGCTGGCCGTGGAGTTTAGTGAAAAGGGATGGGATATCAAACAACTGGTGAAAATGATGGTGATGTCGGCCACCTACCGGCAATCTTCCGTAATTCATAAAAAAAACCAGGCTGCAGATCCCGGAGAATATATACCTGTCGAGGCACTCACGTATACGCCTAACCGCAGAAGAACAGCGTGATGAAGTGTTGTTTTCATCCGGATTGCTTGTTCCTGAAATAGGCGGACCGAGTGTAAAAACCTATCAACCCAAAGGCATCTGGGAAGCCAGTACTTCGGGAAGGGGACAACTGGCAAAGTATGTGCAGGACCATGGCGAGAGCCTGTACCGACGGAGCATTTACACATTTATCAAAAGAACGGTACCACCTCCCGCAATGCTGGTTTTTGACGGCAGCAACCGTGACCAGTGTGAAGTGAGAAGGACCAGGACGAATACGCCCTTGCAGGCCCTGGTATTGTTAAATGATCCCCAGGTCCTTGAAGCCTCAAGGGTGTTAGCGCAAACATTGCTGAAAGAGAATTCATCCATGGAAATAAAGATAGAAAATGCCTTCCGGCGTATTGTCTCCAGGAAACCATCGGCTAAAGAAATGGACATTCTGAGCAGTTATTATCAACGCGAGGAACAGTCATTCAGCCAAAATAAAATGAATGCCGAAAAATTTATACGGGTCGGGGAATACCCTGTAGATAAAAGCGCTGATATCATTAAACTGTCTGCATTGATGCAGGTCATCCATACCATCTATAATATGGACGAAAGTGAAACAAAAAGCTGATGCAAAACGAACTGAATAAATATCGTCTCAATGTAAGCAGGAGAAGATTTCTTGCAGGGGCATCCCTCGGACTGGGATCTGTTGCACTGGGTTCATTACTGGCTCCCGGATTGTTTAACGGCGGCGGCGAACAGGATCTTTCGCTTCCACTGGGACTGCCTCATTTTGCTCCCAAAGCAAAAAGAGTCATTTACCTGTTTCAGAATGGTGCGCCATCGCAGCTGGAAAGTTTTGATTATAAACCATTGCTGAATAAGATGGCGGGACAGGATCTTCCCGCTTCCATCAGGATGGGACAACGACTAACCGGGATGACGGCTAACCAGGATAAATTTCCACTGGTAGGTTCACACTTTGCATTTAATCAGCATGGCCAGTCGGGCGCATGGATCAGTGAACTGTTTCCCAATATCGGCAAGATCGCTGATGATATTTGCATTGTAAGGACCGTACATACGGATGCCATCAACCATGACCCTGCCCTCACGTTTTTCCAGACCGGTGCTCAACAGGGCAACAGGCCCAGCATGGGTGCATGGCTGAGTTACGGACTGGGCAGTGAAAATAAAAACCTTCCCTCATTTTGTGTTTTGCTGTCGAAGGGAAAGGGAAATGGCCAGGGCGTATATTCCAAATTATGGACGAATGGATTCCTCGACAGTGTGCACCAGGGCGTGGTGTTCAGCAGTGGTGATGATCCGGTTCTTTACCTGAATAATCCGGAAGGGCAGGATAAATTATCGAGGCGCGGAATGCTTGATCAGCTTAGCCAGCTCAATGAACTTTCCTATACAACTTTCGGAGATCCGGAAATTCACAATAAGGTACAGCAATATGAAATGGCCTACCGGATGCAGACTGCTGTACCGGAACTTACAGATCTGTCCAGGGAACCTGAACATATCATTCGTATGTATGGTACAGATGCACTGGTACCCGGGACCTTTGCAGCAAATTGCCTGCTGGCAAGAAAACTTTCAGAGGCCGGTGTGAGGTTTGTCCAACTCTATCACCAGGGCTGGGATCAGCACGGCAACCTTGTAGGCGAAATGCCGATGCAGGCCAAAGACGTGGATCGTGCCTCGGCTGCACTTGTACAGGATCTAAAACAACGGGGATTATTAGATGAGACCCTGGTGATCTGGGGTGGTGAGTTCGGAAGAACCAATTATTGCCAGGGTACGATCTCCAAAGACAATTACGGCCGCGATCACCATCCCCGGTGTTATAGTATCTGGATGGCAGGCGGCGGAATAAAACCAGGCATCGTTTACGGAGAGACAGATGAATTCGGATACAATATTGTAAAAGATCCTGTCTCCGTGCATGATTTTCATGCTACGATGCTGCACCTTCTTGGATTAAACCATGAACAATTAACGTTCAAACACCTTGGCAGAAGATACCGTCTTACCGATGTGGAAGGGAAACTGGTGGAAGGAATAATGGCATAATGCTTACCCATGAAATGGATTAATCTGAGTTCCCGGTATATTTTATGGGCACTGAACTGCCTGCTTCTTTTCTTATCATTTTTTTCTGATAAGCTGGTTATACCCTCCACCCTGCAAATGGCAGGAAGGTTTCATCCGCTTATTCTTCATTTGCCCATAGGTTTAATACTGATTACCGTATTGATTTATGTATTCCGCAACAAGTTTACCGGGGAACCGGGTGAGGTGATCTCCTTGTTGCTGCATATAGGTGCACTAACTGCAGTATTGAGTGCATTGTTTGGAATATTCCTTTCAAAAGAAGGCGGATATGACGAGGCACTTTTGAGTAATCACCGGTGGGCGGGCGTTGGCATCAGTATACTGTCTGCTCTGCTGGCCGCGATCTATAATCCGGGAAAGAAATTTCCTGCATTTACCGCCATGATTTTACTGATGGTTCCCTTATTGGTTGCCGGAAGTCATTACGGCGCCGTTCTTACTCACGGTGAAGACTACCTGAATATCGCCAGTGAAACAAAAAGGATACCCAAAGTGATCACCGACAGCACTACTATTTTTGATGCAGTAGTGGAACCAGTCCTGCAAACAAAATGTTACTCATGTCATAACGATAAGAAAGCGAAGGGCCAGTTGGTGATGACGTCATTGGTCAAATTGCTGGAAGGCGGGAAAAACGGAAAACTCTGGGTTCCTGGTGATCCCCTGAACAGCCATATTATACAGCGGGTATCACTGGAAGAGGATAACAAAAAACATATGCCTCCCCGGGGTAAGCCTCAGTTATCTGAAGGGGAAATCACTTTATTGTCGGAATGGATCAGGAAAGGCGCCAGCATGGAGACAAGGTTTATGGATCTTTTGCCCACGGATTCCTTCCGCATTTTTGCTGCATCATTTATCCCGGAACCAGAAGATATAAAGTCCTATACCTTTCCTGCAGCGTCCTTATCCGTGATAGAAAAATTACAATCGCCTTACCTTACCGTACAACCGCTGTCGAACGGATCACCGGCCTTGCGCGCAGATTTTTTTATACGCCAGGGTTTTATTCCTTCCCGGATCAAAGAGCTTGAGAAAATTGCATTGCAACTGGTAGAGATAAATCTTGGTAATATGCCCGTAAGAGATGAAGAGTTGCCGATTTTCGGAAGGTTTGCCAACCTGGAATACCTAAACCTGAATGGTTCGCTCATTACCGGTAAAGGGTTGAGCGCCTTACAACAGTGCAAAAAATTATCCGTCGTATGCCTTGCAGGAGCGCCGGTAAGTAAGGACGGATTGCAATTGCTGGGCGAAATGAAAAATATAAGCAGGGTGTACTGCTGGAACACGGGGATCACACAGAACGAACTCCGGCAACTCAAAGAAAAATATACACACGTACAATGGGACAGCGGGTTCATTCCTGACACGGTGGAACACCTTCAACTCACCCCGCCCCTGCTGGTGAATAATGAACTGTTCGTACTGGGAAAGAATGATTCCGTTGCCCTAAGGCATCCAATGCCAGGAGTAATGATTCGATTTACCACCGATGGACAAGACCCCGACAGTAACACTTCGGCCATTTATGCAAAAAGTTTTGCCATAGACAAAACTACCAGGTTAAAAGCCATTGCCGTCAGGCCCGGATGGCTGAAAAGTGATGTTGCTGATTTTACTTTTTTCTCGAAAGGAATATTGCCTCTGAGTTCACGATTACTTACCCCCCCGGATAAGGAGTATTTAGCCAATGGAATAAATACCCTTACAGATGGTGTGAAAGGTGAAACTTCCAACCTGAAAACTTCCTGGCTGGGATTCAGGAATGGATATTTTGACGGCAGATTTGTTTTTGACAGCAGCATCTACCTGCGCGAAATTGTGGTCAGTGCAGCAAAAAATATCGGGGCTTTTGTAATGCCGCCGCAAAAAATTGAAATCTGGGCGGGTCGCGATTCGCTTCATCTGAAGCTGATAAAGACCATCATCCCTGTTCAGCCCATGAAATATGAACCAGACCGGATTGAAGCACACAAAGCCGAAATAAATGACCGTTATGGGTGTATAGAACTGAAAATATACCCGGTGAAAAAATTGCCTTTATGGCATGGGGGCAAGGGCGAAAAAGCCTGGATATTCCTGGACGAAGTATTTTTTAACTGATCAGTGTTTCACCCTTGTCTTTAACATCCGGATGATGATCCTTGCCATTGGTGGAAGAGAAATTCTCGAGGATCTGGAAAGTGACTTCTGCCCCCGCAACCTCAATGACCTGCAACATTTTCATCGCCCTTACATTGCCATTCTTTCCCGCCTTCCATGACTCAAGGTAAGCAATGGGTTCTGCGATAGAATCACTAAGGCCAAGCACGGCAAAAGTAGTTTTCATATCATGCGACAGGGAATTCACTTTTTCCTGGTCCCTTTCTTCCACTGCTTTGCGCAGCATGGCAATATCCCCGGGCAGCGTATCTGCCACACGAAGTATTACTGATTCAATGAATTCCTCATTTTCACGGGCAATACCCTTGAGGTAATTCATATCGATAAGTTTTTCCGTAACACCACCTACCGGCGAAAATATTTCCAGTGTATCAAAAAGCTCTTTTTCCCTGACGGGTTTACACAGGTAAGCGTCCATGCCCGCATCCAGGCATTTCTGTTTTTCAGATGACTGGCTGAAAGCCGTCAGCGCTATAACGGGAATGTGTAACCGCAGTTCATTCCTGATTCTTTTTGTAGTTTCCTTTCCGTCCATGCCTGGCATCTGAAGGTCCATCAGTATCACGTCATAAGCCTCACGCCTGAGCAGTTCCAGTGCTTCCGGACCGCTCGATACCGGCTTAAAAAATACGCCAAGGTCTTTCAGGATAAAGCAGACCAGTTCCCGGTTCAATGCATTATCGTCAACCACAAGGATCCTCATTTTCGGTGGAAGGAATTTCTTACGGGCAAGCACAGGGCTTTTTTCTTCACCATTCAGTTGCTTTTCAAGGTCATCTTTTCCCGTAAATACAAAATCTTTGCTGATGGCAAAGCTCATATCAAAAATAAAGGTGGTACCCTTGCCTACTTCACTTTCCACATTGATGGACCCACCCTGCAGGGTGATCATTTGTTGCGTAATAGAAAGTCCCAGCCCGGTACCTGCATACTTTGTGGTGGTATTATCTTCCACCTGGTAGAAACGGTCAAAAATATGCGGCAGTTTTTCTGGCGGTATCCCTATTCCGGTGTCAGAGATACTAAACCTGATTTTGACTTTTTCTTCGGATTTCTTTTCACATACTGCCTTCAGTATGATTCTGCCCGTAGGTGTAAATTTTATGGCATTAAACGTTATGTTCAGCAATACCTGCAGGAGTTTACTTCCATCGCCCCGAAGATTGTCGGGAATGGATTCCTCGATATCAAATTCATAGTCCAGGCCCTTTTCATTGAGTTTATCGCTGATAATATCAGACAATGCATTCAACTGTTCCCGCAAACTGAATGGTTCATTGGCAAAATGGATATATCCCGATTTCATCTTGGAGTAATCCAGTACCTCATTAATAACATTCAACAGCAATTCTCCAGACGTCCGGATAGCCTTGACAAATTTTTCCTGGTTGTCCTTCATTTTGGTTTTCATGAGCAGGCCTGTATAACCAAGGATGGCGTTGAGCGGGCTACGCAGCTCATGCGTCATGTTGTCCATGAACTGGTCTTTGATCAGTTGGGCTTCCTGTTCCTTCTGTACGGCAAGGCTTAGGTTATCATTCAGCGAATTTACCTGGAGGATTTTAAACAGCGTAAAACCTGCAATCACCAGGAAAATAAAAGAGGTAAGGTGAGGGATCGCATAATCAAGGGACACAAGATCGAGTTTATCCTTTTGCTGGGTTTTATTCAGGGCCAGGATTTCATTGCTGATCTTCGCGCTGAGTATGGAGGTATTGAGATTGAATTTCACCTGGACCGACTTTGCTTCATCGGAATGCATCAGGCTGATGGCAGCTGCGCTTCCCTTTTCACGGTAGGTGGTAACCAGTTTATTTTCGAAATTGATTTTCTGCTGAATGGCTTTTTTATGTTCTTTCAGCATTTCAGGGGGTGCAAGGAGCCTCAGGTTGTCGGCCAGCAATACTGATTCCCGCATGAGTCCACGGGTATCTTCCGGCAATCGTGAAATGGAACCTGAATCACCTGTCAGAATGAAATTCCTGACGTCATTTTCGAGGGAGCCCAGTTTTTTATTGAGCAGGTGCACATGCCCTGCATTTAACTGGTATTGAGTAATTTGTTCCTGGCCTGCGGTAAACTTTTTGATCGACCTGTTCACCTTCATTTCAAAATAATAGTTCACGGCAATGCCCACCAGCAGCAGGAGCAGGAAGAAGTAATCTGTCAAAAACTTCCTCAACTTCGGTCCGTTCACATTCTTTTCCAGGATATTCATCCGTTGTTTATTGAACCAAACAATTCATTTTCAATGGAAAGGCGGATGTCTTTCGGGTTCTTAGGTTATGCGCCGGAATAGTTACGGCCTCAATAGATGATAAACGTTTATTCTCCCCTTTTATTGAAAGCCTTGCGTATTGTTTAGTAATTTGCCCTTAATTATCAGATGATTCCGCAGGAAACCATACAACTTATCCAAAGCCGTATTGATATCGTTGAGATCATCGGGGGTTTTGTAAAGTTAAAGAAAAGAGGCGCCAATTACCTCGGTTTATGTCCCTTCCATAATGAAAAGTCTCCTTCCTTTACCGTTTCCTCTTCCAAAGAGATCTATAAATGCTTTGGATGTGGCCGGTCAGGTAACGCTATCAGCTTCATCATGGAGCATGAGAAGTATTCCTATGTAGAAGCCCTGAAATGGCTTGCTGCAAAGTATAATGTAGAGATTGAAGAAGAATACCGGAACCCTGAACAGCGACTGCAGCAGCAGATGGCCGACAGCCTGTTCATCCTGAATAAATTTGCCCAGGAGTTTTTTGCACGCACGCTTTTTGAAACAGAAGAAGGACAACATGCCGGACTGGGGTACCTGAAAGAACGTGATTTCCGCGAAGAAACCATTCAAAAATTCCAGCTGGGCTATTGTCCGGAAGAAGGCAACGCCTTTTCACAGGCTGCCCTGAATGCGCAGTACAATCCTGAGCTATTACAGACGAAGTGGATTGTCGGTGGTGCGCGACAATAAAACCTACGACAATTACAGGGGCAGGATTATTTTCCCCATTCACAACCAGAGTGGAAAAGTGCTTGGGTTCGGCGCCAGGCTGATCCGTAAAAACGATCGTGCACCAAAATATATCAACACTCCCGAAAATGAAATTTACCTGAAAAGCAAATTGCTCTATGGTATGTTTTATGCGCGGCAGACGATTGATAAACTCAATGAATGTTTACTGGTTGAAGGTTATACGGATGTGATTTCCCTGCACCAGGCAGGTATTGAAAACGTAGTTGCTTCCGGTGGAACTTCCCTGACCGCTGACCAGCTCAGGCTGGTCAGGAAAGTATACCAACAACCTTACTATTGTTTATGATGGCGACAGTGCGGGCATTAAAGCCGCTGCACGAGGCCTCGACCTTGCCCTGGAAGAAGGCCTGAATGTAAAGCTGGTACTCATACCGGATAACGAAGATCCGGACAGTTATGTAAAGAAGATCGGGGCATCAGCCTTCAGGTCGTTCATAGATCAAAACAGGAAGGATATCATTCTTTTTCAGCTGGAGATTGCCCTGAAGGATGCAGGCAATGACAGCGCCAAAAAATCTGCGGTGGTTAACCAGATCGCCGAGTCTATTGCTCGCATCAATAAAGCAGAAGACTTTACAAGGCAGCAGGATTACATTCAGCGCTGTTCTGAACTCCTGAAGATTGATGAAGGCGGACTGACGGCACTGGTCAATAAACATATCAGGGAAAGACTGCAGAACGCAGGAAAAAAAGCAGGCCTTCGATGAACCTCCTCCATTGCAGGAACAAGTTCCTGCAGATGAAAGTTTTGAACTGTTGTTCCGTGATGAACTGCAGGAAAGGGCAATGGTCAGGTCCCTTATCGAATTCGGCATCATGCCATGGGATAATGATATTACCGTTGCCGATCACGTGTTTGCAGAAATTGAACAAAACGGATTGAGCGAACTCATCGATAATCGTCAACTACTAAAGATCGTGGCCGTTTATAAGGAATGGTATGACCAGGGCATCGAGCCAAACGCCAAGAGCTTTCTTTATCACCAGGACCCTCAGCTAAATACACTTGCAGTATCCCTGATGGATAATTCGAATTTTGAAATCAGCCCGAACTGGGACGAAAAATATGAAAGAAAAGTTCCCACAAGGGAGGAGTTATACAGGGAAGAAGTTATTTCCTGTATGAATTATCTCAAATTGCGAAAGATCAAGAGGCTCATCGCTGAAAATCAGCGCGACATGGAAAAAAGTACAGACAGGGATGAACTGATGAATCTCGTTGAAACCCATCAACATCTTAAACAACTGGAAATGCAGCTCGTCAGTAAATTAGGTACGGTGATCGTCAAATAAGTCAGGCTTCCGCTTCCAGTTCCATTTCTGTTTCATGAAGATGCGGCATCAATTCGCCTTTTTTACCGAACCTAACGGCGGTCCATACATGATCAAGCGGTGTTTCAAAAATAGATTCCAGGCCTTTCGCTTTCAGGCATGCCCATGTGCAGTGACGGTTCAGGTCACTGACGATCTTAGATGTGGCCTTCGGGTAAGCAATCCATAATTTTCCCTCATCATGCAGTGCGGGAAGCACTTCCGACATGATACCATTTAACTGGTTTTGATTAACCGCAAAAACAAGGGCAAAGTCAATTTTACGGCTTCTGAGTAATGGCGTTACGCTTTTTGAGAAAGAGATCTTGGTAAATTGTTTCTCAATAGAGGAGGGTAAACCCTGAATAAGCAGATTTTTCTCTTCTTTGAGTTGAAGTTTCTCGAACACTGTTTGACACATGCTTCAACAATTTTAAGGGTTTGAGAGGGCGAAATTACGTTAAATAATCATTAAATCCAAGATATTTTAAGAATATCTGTTGTTCAATGTTATAATTTAACGCCCCCTTTCAAACCCCTAAATGCAAAGCGCGTCAGGGTTTATAATATTTCATTGCCTCCTTTGCATATTCCTTCACTTTCGCAATTCTTGTTTCATCTGAAGGGTGTGTGCTCAGAAATTCCGGTGGTTTTTCAGCGCCACCTACTTTAGCCATTCTTTCCCAAAATGGTATTGCATCCTGTGGATTATAACCCGCCATTGCAGAAAATATCAGTCCGTAACGATCTGCTTCAAGTTCCTGCTTGCGGCTGAAGGGTAAAACCGCTCCAACTGTTGAACCGATGCCATAAGCATCCATAAACAGCTGTTGCGTCTGGGTCCGGGTTGATTGGCAACGGCAACGGATAGGGCCACACCGCCCATTTGTTGCACAAGTCCCTGGCTCATTCTTTCGTTACCATGTTGAGCAAGGGCGTGGGCAATTTCATGTCCCATCACAACCGCAAGTGAGGATTCATTTTGTGTAACGGGTAATAGTCCGGTGTACACCACTACCTTTCCTCCCGGCATACACCAGGCGTTAACCGCTTTATCATCTACCAAATTAAACTCCCATTTGTACCCATTAAGAAGATCAGACTTTCCCTGCCTGGTGTAGAAACTATTTATGGCATTCGCAATTCGGCTACCCACCCTTCTTACCATTTCCGCATCACGGCTAGCCGAAGACGGGACAACCTTGTTCTGGCTAAGGAAGGACTGGTATTGCTGGGTCGACATTTGCTGCAGTTCTGACTCTGATACAAGGATCAGTTGTTTTCTGCCAGTAATGGAATTTTTCTGACAGGAATTCAAAAACAGAAAGGCGGAGCAAACAAGAAAAATATTCCTAATCATTTTATTAAATTTTATATATCTATACAAGATAGATACCAACCCGATCCGGGCAGGCTATACTATAGAGCATAAATAAGCCAGGACGTTTATTGTCAATTCGTTAAAAATAATGGATACGTCAAATACAATGGTCAGGAAATACGCCTTTCCCGGCGCTTATCCCTGTACTTTAGGATCGGGGCCTTACTTTCACTACCCCTGAGGAGTCGGGTAATGTTTTTCTGGTGGGTCAGGATGACCATCAGGGCAACAGCTATGGCAAAAAACCTGTAGGTTTCATTATCCACATTAAAGATCACCAGGATAAATATCGGGAATGCCATGCTGGCAAGAATAGAACTAAGCGACACAAACCGGGTTATGTACAGTACCAGTAGAAATACACCAACACAACTCAACGCGGTCCATGGGGAAATTCCAAGCACAAGTCCAAATAAGGTAGCGACACCCTTACCGCCACGAAACTCGGCCCATAACGGGAAGATATGGCCTACAACGGCCGCCAGCCCCAATCCTATCTGAAAATTGGTCCGGGCAAAGTCATTTACTACATAATATGGAAGAAGAAGGGCAAGTTTAACGGCAAGCAGACCTTTCAGCATATCTACCAGCATCACGAAGGTTCCCCAGCGTGACCCGAGTACCCTGAAAGTATTGGTTGCACCGGCGTTTCCGCTACCGTAGTCACGGATATCGATCCCGAATACCCCTTTACTGACCCAAACCGCAGTGGGTATGGATCCTAAAAAATATGCTAGTATAACAAGTCCGAGTTCATTCATCAGGCTAATGGCTTGGGTTTTAGGGTGCAAATATACTTCATCTAAAAATAACACTAAAATCCCTTCCCTATTTCTTAAACGACATTAATAACCAATTATTTTTCTCCCTCGTATTAACTGGTTCATTAATAAGGCCGAAAGCCTGTTCCATATGCTGCCGGTCCTCCGAAAGTATGCCGCTGATGATTAATACACCCCCATCATTCAGGGCGTTGATGAGTGCTGAAGCCTGCTGCCGAAAGGATATGTTTGTTGATATTGGCCAGGATCATATCATAACTTTTCTGTTGAGGAATCTCCCCACTAAGCATTAATTCAATGTTTTCAGCATGATTTCTCTGCACATTTTCCGTCGCATTGTCAATACTCCATGGATCATTATCGATGCCCAGTACATGAGCAGCGCCTGATTTAGCCGCAAGAATGGCCAGTATTCCGGTCCCGGTTCCAAAATCCAGCACCTGTTTACCTTCCCAGTCCCACTGTCGCATTTCCTGCATCATCAGGTAAGTAGTGGCATGGTGACCTGTGCCAAAACTCATTTTAGGGGTAATTACAATTTCATATTGAACATCCTCTACAACATCATGGAAATCAGCCCTTATTGCAACATAATTATCAACTATTACAGGCTCAAAGGAGGACTCCCAGATGGCATTCCAGTTCTCTTCCCTGATCACTAAAACTGTATAGTTAAATGCTGTCTCTGTTTTAATAAGATCAACCGTCGCCTGGTCAAAAACTGCCTCATTGATATATGCCTTTAAGGTCTGCCCTTCTTCCAAAAATCCGTCATAGCCAATAGCTGAAAGCCTTGCGATCAGCAGTTCCATTATTTCCTGGCTTAGTCCGTCAATGGTTAATTCAACATAGCTGTTCATAAAAAAATCCCGCATTTGCGGGATTAAGATTTTAGTTTGATGGATTTGGCCTGTCCGATTCTGATTCCCTGGACCTTTGCATTCCTTCGGGTTTCGGCATCAGCACTTTCCGGCTCAGTTTGAATTTTCCTGTTTTAGGATCAAGGCCGATCAGTTTCACTTTCACCATATCACCTTCATTCAACACACCTTCCATGGTTTCCAGGCGCTTCCAGCTTACTTCACTGATATGCAGCAATACCCTGTTTGCCGGGAAGGAATTCCACAAACGCACCATAAGGCATAATGGATTTAACCTTGGCTTCATAAACATCACCCACTTCAGGAACGGCTACAATGCCTTTCACCCAGTTCACTGCTTTCACCAATCCTTCTTTATCCTTACTGAAGATGCTTACTTCACCATAGTTACCCACTTCTTCAAGGTTGATGGTAGTACCGGTTTCACGCTGGATCTCCTGTATGATCTTACCACCGGGTCCGATTACGGCACCAATGAATTCTTTATCAATGAACAGTTTCTCCATTCTTGGAGCATGTGGTTTCACCTCTGTCACGGGCTTCCGGTATACAGTGCATACATGGCATCAAGGATATGTAAGACGACCCCTGCGTGCCTGGTCAAGGGCCTGCACGCATGGTTTCCATGCTCAGCCCGTCAACTTTTATATCCATCTGAACACCACAAATACCATCACGCGTTCCCGTTACTTTGAAGTCCATATCTCCCAGGTGATCTTCATCACCAAGGATATCAGAAAGGATAGCATATTTGCCATCAGTCTCCTGGTGATCAGTCCCATGGCGATACCACTAACGTGCTTGGGAAACGGAACACCGGCATCCATCAGCGCAAGTGAACCTGCACAAACAGTTGCCATGGACGACGAACCGTTGGATTCCAGGATATCACTAACTACCCGTACGGTGTAGGGATAATCATTGCCCGGCATCATTTGTTTCAATGAGCGCTCTGGCAAGGTTACCATGTCCTACTTCCCTGCGGCCGGGACCGCGGAGGAATTTCACTTCACCGGTGGAGAAGGGAGGGAAATTATAATGCAGGATGAATTTGCTGTATTCAGAAACGGCTGCACTTTCAACCAGCAATTCATCTAAAGGAGTACCTAAAGTAACCGTTGTAAGTGACTGTGTTTCACCACGTGTAAATAAGAGCAGCACCATGTGGTGAAGGAAGTATATCCACTTCCATATTGAGTGGACGTGACCTCGTCGAGCTGACGACCATCCAGCCTGATCCTGTCATCCAGGATCATATCCCTGACGACTTCCCATTTCAGGTCTTCGAAATATTTTTTTGCCAGTTTCTTATCATCATCAGCAGCCTCTTCGCCCAGGCTTGCAACCAGTTCTTTTTTCAGCGCGTCATAGGCTTCGACTCCTTACTGCTTTTGCACTGGCTGCTTTGGAGATCTCGTATATTTTCTGCGTAGCAAATGAGGCTACTTTTCTCTTCAATTCTTCATTCTGCACGGGTTTCGCATAATCACGCTTACCGGTGACACCTACTTTCTCCCTTAATTCTTCCTGCGCTTTGATCTGTATACGAATCGCATCATGTGCGATCTCCAGAACCTTTACCAGGTCTTCTTCACTGCACTCTGCGATTCACCTTCCACCATCATCAGGTTCTTCTCAGTGGCGGCAACCATGAAATTCATATCGCTTTGGCGATTGGGCACTGCTTAACGGATTGACAATGAATTCTCCATCTACCCTGGCTACACGAACTTCAGAGATGATTTCTTTAATAGGAATATCAGAAACAGCCAGTGCTGCTGAAGCAGCAAGGCAAGCCAGTGCATCGGGCATTATTTCGGCATCAGACGAGATCAGGGTAATGATCACCTGCACTTCGCAGAAATAATCTTCCGGGAACAAGAGGCCTCAGTGCACGGTCGATCAAACGGCTGGTCAGGATCTCAGTAGTCGTTCAGTCTGGCTTCACGCTTGAAGAAAGAACCGGGGATCCGGCCTGCAGAAGCAAATTTTTCCATGTAGTCCACGCTAAGGGGGAAGAAATCCTGTCCTTCCTTGGCTTCTTTATTGGCAACAACAGTGGCAAGTAAAACGCAATTGCCCTGGATACGGTAACAGCACCATCTGCCTGGCGGGCGAGTCTTCCTGTTTCCAGGGAAATCTTTTTACCGTTCCCGAGATCAATACTGGAACTGATAGGTTGTGAAAGCATAATTTAATATTTAAAGGGGAGGGAACAAAAAAACTATTCCCAACACTGGGTTGGGAATAGCGATAAAATATCTGAAGTTATTTCCTGAGACCAAGTTTCTCAATCAGCTGGCGGTAAACCATGCAGGTTATGTTTGCTGAGGTAGGTGAGCAGGCTCTTACGCTGGCCTACCATGGCCATCAATCCACGGTGGGTGGAAAAGTCTTTCTTATTTTTCTGAAGGTGACCAGAGATATGGTTTATCCTTTCTGTAAGTAATGCGATCTGTCCTTCAATGGAACCGGTGTTTTTTTCTGAACCACCAAATTCTGTGAAGATTCCTGAAATTTTTTCTGACGTTAAAGCTGGCATCTAATTAATTTTTATTGCATCCTAAATTTACCCTATTATAAATAGAGCGCAAAAGTAAGGAAATTTTCTAAAATTCACATATTCCTACGCTAAAAGGATGCAAAAAACCTTATAATGCCGTAATCGATCAGGTTCAAGCGGTTCTGCCGTTGCCCAGGTACTTCAGGTTAAGGGAATACAGGACTATAAACAGTATTCCGATGATTCCAAACAGGAAGGTCAATCCCAGGCTGAACAGGTTTCCCGGCCCGAAAATAATCACCGGTGTCACTACCAGCATTACGGTGCCAGCCACATAGAGCCAGAAACCGGTCTTTTTGAGCCTGAACATCAGGAAGGCGCCCGACAGGGTAATCAGGTTGGAAACAAAGGTCAGCAGGTAATTTTGCTTGAGTTTCACAGGATCCATCATGGATGCTGCTCCTGAAATGACTTTATTGGCAATGCCTTTTTCGCTGCCCTCCAGGTCCTCGTCAACCTTTTCTTTTGATTGGTCAAGGGCGTCCTTCGCGATCTCTGTAAGTACATCTGCATTGGTATAATTGGTCAGTGCACTGACGAGGCCAAAGCCGCTTCCAATGAAGGTGAGGATACAGAGTACAGTGAGAAAATCAGGCCGTTTGCGGGGGCTTGCTGCCGTTGCTGTTGACTCCATAAAAAGTTTTCTTGAACAATTATAATAATTTATCTGGCAGTAATCATTTTATTTTACCCCGGAAAATGATTTATCACCAGGCAAGCATTCACTATTGAAGCGTATCTATTTCTGTGTCACCAATGATCTGCGCTACGACCAGCGGATGGGCAGGATTTGCCAGTCGCTCCATGACTTTGGATATGATATCACCCTTGTAGGGCGAAGGATCAATAGCCATAGTCAGCCAGGAATCAAACCCTACGGGCAGGTGCTCCTGGATGGCTATTTTTCCAAAGGGAAGATGATGTACCTCGAATTTAACCTGAGACTGTTTTTTTTCCTGCTAAAAAAAAGGCCCGACGCCATCACGGCCATTGACCTGGACACGATTCTGCCGGTTTACCTGGTGTCAACTATCAGGAAAATTCCCCGGGTCTATGATGCACATGAGCTGTTTACGGAGATGAAGGAAGTGGTAACCCGTCCCGCCATTCACAAACTCTGGCTTTGGCTTGAAAAAAAAATGGTTCCCCGGTTTTCAAAAGGATATACCGTCTCAGCCTCCATTGCAGGGGAATTTGAAAAAAGGTATGGTGTTCATTATGAAGTGATCATGAATGCTCCACTGCTGCAACAGCCGGAACACAAAAAAACTGCGGGCAGGTACCTGTTATACCAGGGCGCTGTAAATGAGGGTCGCGGATTGGAATGGCTGATTCCTGCCATGGTAAATGTGGATGCACAGCTTTGGATCTGCGGTGAGGGAAATTTTTCCGAACAATGCAGGGCACTGATCAAAAAATTCTCCCTCGAGCATAAGGTTTTCATGAAAGGGATGCTATCTCCCGAAGCTTTACAGGTGGTGACCCTGGAGGCCTATGCAGGTATTAACCTGGTGGAGCCACTCGGATTAAACCAGGTGTATTCCCTGGCAAATAAATTCTTCGATTACTTTCACGCAGGTATCCCACAGCTGACCATGGATTTTCCGGAGTACAGAAAAATCAATGATCAATATGAAGTGGCTGTACTGATTAGCACCTTAAGTCCCGAAATTATTGAAACTGCGTTGAACAATTTGCTGTGTAATGAAGTTTTGTATCACAGGCTCCTTGAGAATTGCCAGGCTGCAGCCTCAGCATATAACTGGCAACATGAAGAAATAAAACTCAGGTTATTTTACAACAACATATTTAACTGATTGGATAAACATCTCCATATCGTATGTCTTGATGTTCCCTACCCTCCCGACTATGGTGGAGTCTTCGACCTTTTTTATAAAATTAAGTCGTTGTCGGAAGCCGGTATTCGCATACATCTTCACTGTTTTGAATACGGCCGCGGAAAACAAAAAGAACTTGACCAATATTGTGAAGAAGTGCATTATTACTCCCGTAATACGGGCCATAAGGGAATGTCGATGTCCATTCCATATATGGTAAGCTCCAGGGCCAATGACCTGTTACTGGCCAATCTCCTTAAAGACGAATACCCGATTTTGCTGGAAGGAATACAATGCAGTTATTTTCTACATACAGGTAAGCTGGAAGGAAGAAAAGTGGTGCTCCGTTTATACAATGTAGAATTTCATTATTACCGGCAGCTGGCCAGGCAAACAAAATCTCTGCTCAAAAAAATTCACTATTGGAACGAAAGCAGGCTGCTGAAAAAATATGAACGTGGGATTGCGGGTAAATGCCTGATACTTGCCGTTACTGAAAAGGACGTGAAAGATTATAAATCAATCTTCAACGCAAAAGACATTGCCTATCTCCCGGTTTTTATCGGTTGGAACTTTCCCCTGTGCAAGGAAGGTGTGGGCACCTTTTGCCTGTACCATGGAAATCTTTCCGTTCCGGAAAATGAAAAGGTAGCGGAATGGCTGCTGGAAGATATATTCGGTCAGCTGGAAATTCCATTTGTGGTTGCCGGCAAAAATCCTTCACCTCAACTGGAGCACCTCGCGCATAAAAAACAAAATACCTGCCTTGTCGCCAATCCGTCTGAAAAGGAAATGTTTGAGTTGATCCAAAAAGCGCAGGTCAATATATTACCAAGCTTTACCACTACAGGCATAAAATTCAAGTTCCTGTATTCGGTATTCTGCGGGAGACATTGTGTGGTCAATGAAGAGATGACGGAAGGTACCATGCTTGAATCTGCATGTCATATCGCCTCCGGAGCAGAGGCATTCAAGTCTGTCTTAATGCAGTTGTATCGAAAACCCTTTGACGATGAAGAAATTCACTTAAGGGAAAAGCTCATGCACCATTACTATAATAACGCCGAAAATGCTAAAAGGCTGATAAAGTGGATATGGCCATAACCTAACCCCGATCTTAATGTCAGTCGATAGAAATTGTGGCATTATCGATAACCCTGCCTTTTTCGGTCTTAATCGTACGGCCTGGAAATTTATTGATCACCATATAGTCATGTGTAGCCATTACCACGGCCGATCCAAATTCTTTAGATATTCTGAATAGCAGGTTCATGATTTCATCGCTGGTTTCAGGATCCAGGTTTCCAGTGGGCTCATCGGCCAAAATCAGTTTGGGAGAATTCAATAATGCTCTCGCCAGGTCTACCCGTTGCTGTTCACCACCGGACAGTTCAAAGGGATACTTGAATCCCTTTGTTTTCAATCCCACTTTATCCAGTACATCGTTTATCTTTTCTTCCATGAGTTTCTTGTCCTTCCAGCCCGTGGCCTGCAATACAAATTCCAGGTTATCATGTACGTTACGATCGGTCAGCAATTGAAAATCCTGGAATACTATACCGATGGTCCGGCGCAGAAAAGGCACCGTCTTCCAGGTAAGGTCCTTAAGGTTAAAACCCACTACTTCCCCCTCTCCTTCTGTAAGGGGCAGTTCGCCATAGAGTGTTTTCAGCAAACTGGATTTCCCGGTTCCGGTTTTACCCACGAGATAAACAAATTCGCCCTTGTCAATGGAAATATTCACGTCCTGCAGGATCAGTGATTTTCCCTGGTAAACATTTGCTTTGCGCAGTGCGAGAATTTTTTCTGCCATTGGACAAAATTAAATCAATAAGGTTGACAATCATGAATATTTACAAATTCCTGAAGGCGTATGTACGTCCACAAATTTATCTGTTGAAGAAATGACATGGCCGATGACGCGTGCCTCAATGCCAAAGGCAGCCGCTTTTTCGATGAACAGGCCCGCATTTTCCGGAGCCGTGTATAATTCCAGACGGCACCCCATATTAAAGACCTGGTACATTTCCCTGTCATCGGCGCCACTGCTTTGCTGGATCAAACGGAAAATATCCGGTGCAGGAAAAAGGTTGTCCTTAACCACGGCAACACCATCCGGTAAATATTTAAGGCACTTCGACTGTCCGCCCCCGCTGCAATGTACCATCCCATGAACCATTGGAAAATGATTGACCAATATATCCCTTACCAGCGGCGCAAATGTACGTGTGGGGCTCAATAGCAGTTTCCCAATGTTGAGCTGAAAATCCTGGTTATTCCATTGCACGGTAACGGGGTCAGTTAACCGGTGTTTTCCAATATACACAACGGATTGGCTGGTGCCGGGATCAAAGGATTCGGGGAACTGCTGACCATAATAACTGCTCAGCATATCGTGTCTTGCACTGGTGAGACCATTACTGGCGATACCGCTGTTGTAATCATTTTCATAGATGGACCTGCCAAACCCTGCGACACCAACGATTACATCACCGGCGGTAATAAGGTCATTGGTGATAAGCTTGTTTTTCCGCCATCTGGCAGTAAGTGTGCCATTGACAGCGATGGTCCTCACCACGTCACCCACATCGGCCGTTTCGCCTCCGAGGTAACGGATATGGATACCCTGTTCTTCTAGAGTATTGAACAGTTCTTGTGAACCATTAATGACTTCACTGAGCACGTCACCAGGGATCAGGTGTTTATTACGGTCAATCGTTGAATTAAAAACGAGATGATCATAAATACCTACGCAGAGCAGGTCATCAAGATTCATGACAATGGCATCCTGGGCAATGCCTCTCCACACGGAAACATCCCCTGTTTCTTTCCAGTACAGGTAGGCCAGGATGCTTTTAGTACCTGCGCCATCAGCGTGCATCACAGAAACAAACTGGTCATCTCCACCCAGGTAATCAGGGAAAATTTTACAAAAGGCATTTTTATACAAGCCCGTATCCAGTTTACTGGTTGCAGCATGGACTTCCTCTTTCTGGGCAGAAACACCCCTTTGATGGTATAGACTCATGAATCCGTTTGAATGGCGCAAAACTAACCAATCATCCCGCAATTGCAGGAGGATTTTATAAACAAGGGAGCTTTTTTTAGTTAGATTTGCCTCCGCATTTTATGCAGGTACACCATAACATAGATGATCTCCCCGTTTTCCGTAAAGCTGTTGTCACTATTGGCACTTTCGATGGCGTACACCTGGGTCATCAGCAAATTATTCAACAACTTACTGCAGAAGCAAAAGCCTGCGGCGGTGAAAGTGTGATCATAACCTTCCATCCCCACCCACGGAAGGTGGTAAAGGGCGATCATCATACCATTTCCCTGCTTAACACCATGGAAGAAAAAATAGCGCTGCTGGAATCTCACGGCATCGGGCACCTGGTTATCGTACCCTTTACAGATGCATTTTCCCGGTTGACGGCAAGAGAATATGTGAGCCATTTCCTGGTGGCTAAGGTCCATCCACATACCCTGATCATCGGCTATGACCACCGGTTTGGGAACGACAGAAAGGGCAATTATGAATTACTGGAAGAGATGGGACCTGAATATGGTTTCAGCGTCAAGGAAATACCTGAACATATCATTAACAGCATTACCGTCAGTTCCACCAATATCAGGAAAGCATTGCTGGCCGGCAAGTTGAATGAGGCTAATGAGAACCTTGGATATCCATATATACTCAGCGGTACAGTTGTCCATGGTGATAAAAGAGGAAGGCAGATAGGCTTTCCCACCGCCAATCTTGAAATCGCCGACCGGGAAAAACTTATTCCCTCTAACGGCGTTTATGCAGTAAAACTGGCGATCGGACAACGGCCTGGCGTACACGACGGGATGATGAATATAGGTGTACGGCCCACTGTTGGTGGTTTGAAAAGAATGATCGAAATCAATATTTTCAATTTTTCGGAAGAGATTTACGGCGAACGCTTGAAAGTTTACCTGCACTATTATATCAGGGAAGAAAAGAAATTCGACTCACTCGATGAATTGCGGGAACAGATCAGCAGGGATAAACACACCGTTTCGGCGCTTATGGGATAGCCTCAGTTGCTTTTGTCCATCATCTTCACCACCATCTCTTTCAGCAGCGAGGCATCTTCACTACCGGCATCATGTACACCCAGGCTCCTCAGGTTATATTCATGAAGCAATAACAATATGTTTTCAACGCCTTCCAAGGAATAGTTCCGCACAGCTAACTGGTAATCTTTTATAAAAAAGGGACTGATGCCCAATGTGGAAGCGGCAGTTTTTTCATCATTTTCGGGTATACTGAACATCATATAGGCCTTACTGAAAAAACCGTGAATGGCGGGTAACACCATTTGTATGGGACCTGCCTTAGGATTATCTTCAAAGTAACGGATGATACGCACCGCCTTTGTCAGCTCCCTTTTTGCGATCGCATTCTGGAGTTCAAATACGTTGAACTCGCGGCTTACACCAATATATTTTTCAATATCTTCTTCTTTGATTTCGCGGCGTTGCCCGAGATTGACGATAAGTTTATCCACTTCATTGGAAATCCTGCTAAGGTCATTCCCGATATGATCTACCAGCAGGTACAACGCTTTTGGATCAATCAAAAATCCCTTGTTATGCACGAGTTGGGAGGTCCACTCCGGCAACTGGTTATCATACATTTTTTTGGTGGTCAGCACTTCCGCCTTCTTTTTCAGCGTTTTAGCCATGCTGCTTCGCCCGTCCAGTTTCTTTTCTTTATGCCCTACAATAAAGACGGTGGACGACAGGGGTTGTTCAATATAGGCTTCCAGCTTGTCGATATCCCTCATCTGTTGCGCTTCCTTCAGCAAAACCACCTGGCGTTCAGCGAACATCGGGTAGCGCCGGCAGGCGTTTATGATTTCAGTCCAGACGGCATCTTTGCCATAAAATACGACGAGGTTAAAGGCGGATTCTTCCGGGGACAGCAAATGGTGTTCGGCATACTCCATCAGAACATCAATATAATAGCCTTCCTCTCCTTCAAACCAGTAAACCGGCTTAAACTGTTTTTTCTTCCAGTCCTGGATGATTTTTTCTGTGCTGATGGCTTAAAAATTTGGGCGAAGTTAACCCTTAATGGGTATAATCAGGGACCATGGTCGCCTCAAAGGAGTCTTCCGGTTATCCACAAATTCACCATAATAAAGGATTAACATCATGATATTCAGCATAATAAGATTTCTGGCATGATTTTGGGAATCATCCCATCAAACACAGTTTTCAGGCATAGTGATTGCAATGGAATAAGTGATGAAAGATGGGGCCTGCTAAACCGAAACAATAACAATTTCGCATTTATTCACAATAGTTTATATAAATCAACTCAAATAAAAATTCAATCATGAGTGCCACTAATTTTCCTTCTGCGACACCACAGACACCTGCTCCAAAAAAAGACAACAGGGGTTTAATTTATGGTGTTTTGATCGCTGCCCTTCTCGGTACATGGGGCTATATCATTTATGACAAGAGCAAGACCAAAGAGGTAATCCAGCAAAAAGATGTTCAATATGCTGTCCTCGATTCTTCGAAAAACATGGTTCAAAAAGAATATGAAGATGCCCTTCTTCGCCTGGATGCCATGACCGGTACCAATACCAAACTTGACAGCCTGGTGAAAACCAAGGATAAAGAACTGGAAACCATGAAGTCAAGGATCCAGACCCTGGTAAGGAAACAAAATGCTTCTGCAGCTGATATTGCTGAAGCCCGTAACCTGATCAAGCAATTGAATGGCAAGATCGACGGTTATGTAGCTGAAATCGAAAGGCTACAGGGTGAAAACCAGCAATTGACCGCGGATAAGCAAACGCTGACTACTCAGAAAGCTGAACTGGAGACCAATCTTACTACTACAACTGCCGCCAAAGCAAGCTGCAGAGGAAAAAGTAGATATCGGTTCTACGCTTCACGCTTCAAATTTTAAGATCAGCTGCTATCAATGAGAAATGCAGGTGGTAAGGAAAAATCTACCTCTACTGCAAAGAAAGCTGACAAATTCCGGATCTCTTTTGACCTTGATGAGAACATGATCGCTCCAAGTCTGGTGAAAAAGAACTCTACATCATCGTAACTGATCCAGCCGGAAAAATCATCTCTGAAAGCGGACTGAATTCCGGTAGCTTCACTACAAGGAAAGATGGTGAAAAGCAATTCACTAACAAAGTTGCTGTTGCTTACGAGCAGGGTGCAAAGAAAAATGTAAGCTTTGACCTTAAGCAAAGTGATAAATATTCACCAGGTAACTATAAGGTAGAAGTTTACCACAATGGTTTCAAAATCGGAGAAAACACCGTAGTACTGAAAAAAGGCGGACTGTTCAGCTAATAATAACGCAAAAAAAATATAGAGAGGTTGGAGTTTTCCAACCTCTTTTTTTATGCACCAAATCAGTTGACGGTTGACAGTTGACTGTTTTCCTTGTCATATAATCCGCAATGCGTAATCCGCCAATTCGCAATCGGCGGTGGCAACCTCAACTCTAACCCTCAACTCTCAACCCTCAACTCTCAACTCTCAACTAAAACAGCGCTCTCACCTGTGCTCTCCCGGTATGTACCATTCCTGAGGTTCCTGATTTCCTGCCTTCATACTGCATGTTCACTTCAAGGAAGTTCGTAAGCCTTTTCGTAAGGTCAACGGTGAGCAGGTAATTCTTGCCCGGCAGAAGTCCATCCAGCATAATATAGGATATCGTGGTATTGGCAACAGCATTATACTGGATCTGGCTATAGGTGAACCGGGTAGTGAGCGAAGTGTTGGATACTACGTTATACTTTACATCAAGGATCACGGCATTATTAACTGATTTTTCCCCGCCTTCATTTTTACGGTCATCCCGTTTATAACTCAGCTGTCCGCGGAAGTCCGTTCCCTTGGTATAGGTAAACCGCGGTTCCAAAGAAATGTCCTTTGATATCAAAATTCCGGTTATTAAACTGTGGCGTTCCCAGCCGGTTCGTAAGTAAACGGGTAATGATATCCCATGTATAAGATTTTCCCATATTAACCCTGGCCTTCATATTCCAGTCATTGACCTTCCTTGTTTCATATCCATAAGAAAGAAAGGCGCGGCCCGATGTTCTGATATTATTTATATCGACACCCCATTTGCTGCTGAAGCGGTTATAAGAAAATGAATTACTGTACACCTGGTCAAGTGTTATCAGTGAAGTGTCGGTAAACGGACTTTCAAAGGGATTAAACTCGCCAAGTCCGTCGGCAATGGTTTTTCGTCCGATCTGCAGGGCACTCTGAAAATAAAGCCTGGTCAGGAGTTTCTGAAAACCCGCTGCCTTCGCAGGATTAATCGCGGACCTCGGATTGAGCGTGATACTATAATTGAACTGCAGGTAATTGGCTTTGATAAATTCTGATGTGGGCGTAAATATCCTGATATATTTTGCCTGGTCCTGGAATCTCGCCACTTCAAATTCATTGATCTGTTGTACCCCATCGTTGTTATAGTCTATCCAGGTGATATTCACCCTGGCCGGCGGGAACTTCCAGATACGCATAATCTTTTCGTCGGTTCCTGTCCCGTTCCCATTTCATACAAGATATTTCCACTTACACCGCCCTTCCATACATTGGTCAGATATTCTGCCCTGCCCAGTATGGTTTCTTCCGGTTTCAGGGTTGTCAGTTTGGGATCCATTACATCTAAGGTTTCGGTATGTTGTATTAAGCCTCAGCTGGTGGTGTTCATTCTTCATTAATTCTGTAAACAGGTTAATGTTCTGGCTGCGATCCGTTTTCACCAGGGCATTACCCAGGGGATATTTATCGGCACGGGTAAAATAGGTAACACCCCATTTGTTGGGCGCTTCAGGAGATTTCAGGTAAATACTCCAGGTATCAAATGAAAAACTGGTCAGGTTTAAAGAATCATAATTTTTATAGGTAAGTTCATTGTGTTCCAGTGAATAGTTAAGACCAAGCTGGTAGTTCCCAAACTTTTTCATCTTTCTTGATATATCAATTATCGGCCTGAGAAAATATCCCTGTTGAAGTTGATCATCAATACTGGTATAGACAAAACGGTTATTGAATTTCCATCCACTGATATCCGCTACGTGCAACAGGCTGTTGCGGAATGCAGTATAGTTATTACTCCGGAGGTAACCTGAAAAATTATAGGTGAATGTATTGCTGGCTTTATCTTTCAGGGTTGCGGCGGCATGAAAAAAGATTCTCGTGGCTGGAGTTGCATCATATGTTAATCCCCAGTCGCGGTTAAATTCCACGTTCCTCAATCGTTCCAGCGGATTGAAACTGGCACCAGTATATTCATAGTATAGTGAAGTATTCAACTCTAGTTTTTTCGCGCCATGCAGCGGCTTGGTGTGGTTTAGAAGAATTCTTCCTGCAAATCCCTGGTCATTCCCCTTGTCTTTTGATGAATAGGTATTTACGTCTTAGGTGCTTACGCCATTTCGGTTTTTACGGAAGACTTACCCTCGTGAATAATCTGCGCCAAAAGATATCATCTGTTGTTTTTTTGGCGCTACCAGCAGGGTTGCAGCTGCATAATTTCCCTGTTTTATTCCTGTTGAATCAGGAGATACCCATTTGATATACTTTGCCGTTAGCATTGGCGGACTGGTCTAACTGGTAGTTGCCTTTGCCCTGCCCTACTTCAATAAAGCCAAGGCTGTATAGGTTGGGAGCCGGCTGCGGAGAATATACATAGATGGAATCACTGTTGCCGAAATAACTTGTGTCTACTTTTGCATATAGGATTTTGCCCGTGGCAAATGTATCCCTGACGGCAGATGGATAATAGGCATTTTGTACACTGTCGCCCAGGTCAGCAAGGAATTGTTTCTGTGCATTGTCCAGTGTCTGGTTGATGGGTGAATTTTTGGCGTCATTGTTATTGTAGGCACCCACCCTTAATTTGAGTTTATTGCTAATGTTGACTTCGTCAGTTACAAACAGTTGGGCATTCAGGTAATTCCTGTCGGCATATTCAAATTCCACCTGCAAGCGTTTGTCTTTGGTGATCATTCGCTTAGGCGTAAACGTTATCTCTGCGGTATTGTAGTTGATCACATAGTCCTGGTCCTCTCCTCTTTGCATCAGTTCTCCATCGATCCATACCCTCTCAGTGCCCGCAAGCATGATAAAAAACAGTTCATTATTGGCACCGGTAAGACGGTAAGGCCCCTGGTTACCTTCCAGTCCCTGGAAAATATTTCGGGTGAATTTCCCTTTGGCTACAGCCCCGCTCACCAGCACTTTATTGGTGACTTTCTTACTGAGCCGGTTTTCAGTTTCAAAGGCAACACCCTGGAGTCTTTTGTAAAAATTCAGGTAATAACTCTGGTTCTGCCGTATATCGATGTCGCCAATGCTGAACCTCCACTTATTTTTGAAGAACTGTATATAGACCTGGTCGAATTCATTCAGGTTCTGGGTATTTCCATCAGGCTGGATCGGAATATTATTGTCAGTAATAGCCGCAGCAATTTGTATACTGTCGCCCAGGTAACCATTTAGCTGAAGGTTAAGGCTTGAATTTACCGCAACGTCCTGTTGGTTACCGAAGCTTATTCCTCTTCCAAAGCTTCCGTTATAGGTGATATTTCCAAAATCAAAAAGGGTTTCATCGCTTTCCTTCTGATTCCTGAATTCAAGGGGTTCCACTACAAATTTTCCCATCACTGTATCAAACCTCATTCTTTGCGCAGGAGCATTTAACCTGCCCGGAAAAATTCTGTAGGTAACGGGAACACTATCGGAGCCAGGAAGTTTTAGCCAGGTGAGCCTGCCATTGACATGATCCACCTGGTACCAGGAGGTGTCAATTCCAGGAATATTGACGGTGTTGGGTATAATACTGAATGAATCAACCGTTACCTGTCCTGCACGAACAGGGATCCATTTTTTCCTCAGGTTTGAGGAAGAAGGTTTCTGAGCCCGCACAATACCAGACAACATCACCAGGACAAGCAGCCATATTACCCGCTTCCAGCTCAAGAGGTATGCAGTTTTCCTATAAATGCCTAAAAATATGATTTATTGCGTAAGAGCCTGTATTTCAAGTGGCAGGATGCAAAAAAGCGGAATATATTTCATATTCCGCCTTCCTGGTGCTGTTTTGTATTCCGGCTATGGTGGTACCTCTGTATCCGGGTGATGCAAATCCTGCTGATACCGGGCATTATTTTGCCTGTTATCCTACTATTTTCATGGTATCAGGATTCCAGTAAATGATTTTGGACTTTTCGTAACTGAGGTTGGCCAGTACAGCCGGACCAGCAGCCCTCAGTCCAAATGTTGCATCCTCCACTACTTTCTTACCCGAACGGATGGATTCGAAGAAATTGACAAAGTGGTCGTAGCGGTCATCATAATCGTCCGGGGCAGAAAACTTCTTTTCCTCCGGCTTGGGTGATTTTTTGTCTTCTTCGGAATAGTGTTTATTGTACCATTCAGCGTACTCTTTTTGCTGGGCTTCGGAAAAGGTTGAATAACTGTCATACCCACCAAAACCAGGGGCTTTGGGAAGCCTTGCATTGCGCATGGTAAACCTGTCGCCCTGCATTTCCAGTACCCCTTCAGTTCCCGTAATGCGGGTCCTTCCGCCGCCGCCTGAGCCATCTGCAAAGTTTACCCTGAGCATCATTTGAAATGAAGGATGACTGGCCGGTTTTGGGTAGTCCATTATGGCAGCCATAACATCAGGAACATCCCTTCCATCTTTCCAAAGGCTCAACTGTCCGGCAGAAAATATTCTTGTGGGCCCGTTAGAATCCATGGCATGATGTACAGCAGAAATCAGGTGAACAAACAGATCACCGGCTACCCCGGTACCATAATCTTTATAATTTCTCCAACGGAAAAAACGATTGGCATCAAATGGACGTTTAGCCGTATCTCCCAGGTACCTGTCCCAGTCAACCGTTGCTGCTGAGGCATCCGTTGGAATGGAATATTGCCATGCACCCATTGCACTGTAGCGGTCATTTATGGCTTCGATCATGTTCACTTCTCCAATAGCGCCTGACTTGATCAGTTTTTTAGCCTCTGCAAGTGTTATACTGGATACTCCCTGGCTTCCTACCTGGAATACTTTCTTGGATTCTTTTTCCGCTTTAATGACGGCTGCACCATCTTCAACGTGTTGCACCATTGGTTTTTCGCAATACACATTTTTCCCTTTCTTAAGGGCCGCAATGGAAATATGGTCATGCCAGAAATCGGGTACTGCAACGATTACAGCATCAATATCTTTTCTTTCCAGGATCTCCCGGTAATCACGCGTGGTAAACACCTGGTTTCCGTACTTCTCTTTGCATCTTTGCAGGCGACCGTCGTACAGATCGCAGACGGCAGCCAGTTCCACACCGGGAACTTTTAATGCAGTATCCATATCATAATGGCCAATGATACCCATTCCGATACCCGCAATTTTAATATTATCATTTGAGCTGACTTTTTTATCTGCTCTGAGAATGTGTACGCGTTCCTCTCCCAATGCGGAAAGAGAAGATGCAGTTAACAGTCCTGCTGTTCCACCTAACTGACGTATGAATTTTCTTCTTGATGACATAATCAATCGTTGTTTTGTGTAAATTATTGAAATCAGACCAAACGGAATTCATTTTGTAAAGTTATTGGCCATAAACTTTTTTGCCACCGGTATAAGTTGCAACCACCTTCACGTCCTTTATTTTTTCCGGCGCCACTTTAAAAAGATCTTCCTGCAGAATCACAAAATCAGCCAGTTTTCCTTTTTCCAGGGAGCCTTTAATTTTTTCATCAAAAGCGGCGTAAGCTCCTCCCATTGTATAAGCGATGAGTGCCTGTTCCACGGTGATTTTTTGTTCCGGTATCCATCCTCCGGGATTTTTGCCGTCCAGTGTTCTCCTTGTCACAGCGGCATATATCCCTTCCAGTGGTGAAGGAGGCGCAACAAACCAGTCACTGCCAAAAGCCAGTGTTGCCCCTGCATCCAGCAGACTTTTAAATGCATAGGTTGTTTTACTCCTGTTGAGACCAATATATTTTTCTGCCCAACAACCATCATCTATGGCATGATATGGCTGCATACTGGCGATGACCTTTAGATCGGCGACACGTTTAATATCATCAGGATGAATATGCTGAAGGTGCTCAATCCGGAACCTTCTGTCGCGCGGGCCATTTACCTTTGCCACTGAATCAAATATTTCCAGTTGGGTCCTTATTGCGCGGTCGCCTATCGCGTGAACCATTACCTGCAGTCCGCTGGCATCGGCATTCTGAATAAATGTATAGAGAGAATCCAGTGGAGTAATGAGCAGACCATTGTCTCCGGGTTTATCTATAAATGGCTCCAGCATCGCAGCAGTATGCGCACCCAGTGAACCATCCACATAACCCTTTAATCCACCGATACGAAGCCATTTGTCTCCCCTGCCTTTATTTTTGACCAGGTCACTTAATTTCTTCCAGTCAGACAATGGCATGTTGGAATAAATCCTGAGCGTAAGTTTTCCCTGGTCATGTGCTCTTTGAAAAACCTCCTGTTCCGCCCAGTCATAACCGAGGTTTTGCATTGAGGTGATGCCACAGGAAGCATACAATTTCATAGCTGCCTCCATAGCCTTGTCTTTTATGGATGCCGGGGGCGATTCAATTTTAGTTGTTATGGCAGCCATTGCATTGTCTTTGAGTATACCGGTGAATTCACCTTTATCGTTTCGGCTAATTTCACCGCCTGCAATAGCTTTTGTCTGGCCGTTAATACCCGCTCTTTTCATCGCTTCTGAATTCGCAAGGCCCATGTGCCCGTCTATACGGGAAAGCCATACAGGATTGTTAGGCGTAACAGAATCAATCCAGGAACTTGTGGGAAGTTCACCGCCCCAGTTCTGGTGGTTCCATAGACCGCCTGTGATCCAAACGCCGTGAGGTAATGTTTTGGCATAGGCTCCGATTCGGCTGATGAAGTCGGCCTTATTGGTTACATCGCGCAGTTGAACGGCAAGCAGGCTGTATCCGCCGTCAATCATGTGCACATGGGAATCATTAAATCCCGGTACCACCATTTGTCCGCCGGCATCCACCACGTCCGTACTATCGTCTATTAATTTTTTACAGGTTGCTGCGTCTCCAACATACAGCAGTGTATCTCCGCTGATGGCCATAGCTTCTGCCCAGGGATGGGAACTGTCTCCCGTCCATATGTGCGCGTTAATAACGGCAAGGCTTGCACGCTGTTGGGAGTTGTTCGTACACGAAAAAAAAGCAAAGATGAAAAGAAGCAGGGAGATGGATGAATTGTTCATCCATAAATATATTACTTATTCGCCTGGGCTCATTACTGCAGCAAGATATTCCCTGTTTAACCTGGCAATATTTACTACGGAAATTTCTTTCGGGCATTCCGCTTCACAGGAATAGGTATTTGTGCAACTGCCGAAACCTTCCTTGTCCATCTGGGCGATCATACTGATGACGCGGTTTTTACGTTCGGGCTCGCCCTGTGGTAGCAATCCAAGGTGGGATATCTTGGCTGACACATACAACATGGCAGAGGAATTCTTACATGCTGCAACGCAGGCGCCACAACCGATACAGGCTGCTGCTGCAAATGAATCATCGGCCCTGTCCTTATTGACCGGGATGGAATTTCCATCAACGGCATTACCGGTATTAACTGAAATAAATCCACCGGCCTGTATGATCCTGTCGAATGCCGACCGGTCAACCATCAGGTCTTTGAGAACAGGAAATGAATTGGCACGGAAAGGTTCTACAACAATGGTGTCTCCATTTTTATATTCGCGCATATGCAGCTGGCAGGTGGTGGTGGCCTTCCATGGACCGTGAGCGCGGCCATTGATGACCATGGAACACTGACCGCATATACCTTCCCTGCAATCATGATCAAACGCAATAGGTTCTGCACCTTCAGAAATCAGTCTTTCATTCAGGACATCAAACATTTCAAGAAAAGACATTTCCGAAGAGATGTCTTTAACCTCGTATGTTTCAAAACGACCAGCATCTTTACTGCTTTTCTGACGCCATACTTTCAGCGTAAGGTTCATGTTGTAGTGTTGCATATTCTAATTTCAGAATTATCACATTATTATTTCCACATTCCCACATCCCCACATTCCCACATTCTATTTGTAGCTTCTCTGGCTTGGCTTCACCACTTCGTACAAAAGATCCTCCTTGTTAAGGGTCCACTGGCTTTCACCATCATATTTCCAGGCCGCGACGTACATGTATTTCGCATCGTCCCTCATGGCTTCACCTTCGGGCGACTGGTATTCCTCCCTGAAGTGGCCACCACAGCTTTCATTTCTTTCCAATGCATCGATGCACATCAGTTCACCGAGTTCTATGAAGTCAGCAACCCGTCCGGCCTTATCCAGTTCAAGATTCATTTCACTAACGCCACCGGGTATACGAACATCGGACCAGAATTCTTTTTTCAGTGCCCTTATTTCTTCAATGGCTTCTTTCAGTCCCTGCGCATTTCGCGCCATGCCGCACTTATCCCACATGATCTTTCCCAGCCGCTTATGGAAACTTTCCACAGACTGCCTTCCATTAATATTCTTCAACCTGTTAATCCTTTCGGCCACGGCTTTTTCAGTTTCTTCAAAAGCTGGATGGGAAACAGGAATAGATGGTGTCCTGATCTCGTCTGCCAGGTAGTTACCAACGGTATAGGGAATTACAAAATAGCCGTCTGCCAGTCCCTGCATCAGTGCCGATGCACCGAGCCTGTTGGCGCCGTGATCGCTGAAATTAGATTCACCAAGGGCATAGAGTCCGGGTATCGTGGTCATCAGTTCATAATCAACCCATAATCCACCCATCGTATAATGTACCGCGGGATATATACGCATCGGAACTTCATAAGGATTTTCACCGGTGATCTTTTCATACATGTCGAAAAGATTACCATATTTTTCTTTCACCACTTCCTTACCCAGCCTTACAATCTCTTCGGGACCAACATTACCGAGGTGCCTTTTTCCCACTTCAACCTTTCCATATCTTTCAATGGCTGCAGCATAATCAAGGTAAACCGCCTGTTTGGAAGTACCCACGCCATGACCGGCATCACATCTTTCCTTGGCAGCGCGTGAGGCCACGTCACGGGGAACGAGGTTACCGAATGCGGGATATCTTCTTTCCAGGAAATAATCCCTTTCTTCTTCGGGTATTTCATTGGGTCCTCTTGTATCGCCTGCTTTTTTTGGAACCCAGATCCGTCCGTCGTTGCGGAGTGATTCAGACATCAGGGTAAGCTTCGACTGGTGGTCGCCGCTAACCGGAATACAGGTAGGGTGAATTTGCGTAAAACACGGATTTCCGAAATATGCACCTTTCTTGTGTGCCTTCCAGATCGCCGTGGTATTACATCCCATGGCATTGGTAGACAGATAAAACACGTTTCCATAACCACCTGTGCATAACAGTACCGCATGACCGAAATGACGTTCGAGTTCACCGGTTACCAGGTCTCTTACAATGATGCCCCTGGCTTTGCCATCGATCATCACCACATCAAGCATTTCATGCCTGGTATACATTTCCACGGTGCCCAGCGCCACCTGTCTTTCCATTGCCTGGTAGGCACCAATAAGCAACTGCTGACCGGTTTGACCCGCAGCATAAAAAGTTCTTTGCACCTGCGTGCCTCCAAAGGAACGGTTGCTGAGCAATCCGCCATATTCCCGGGCAAAGGGTACACCCTGTGCCACACACTGGTCAATGATCGCATTACTGACTTCAGCAAGCCGGTGAACATTGGCTTCGCGGGCACGATAGTCTCCGCCTTTCATGGTATCATAAAACAAACGATACACAGAGTCACCGTCATTCTGATAATTTTTTGCCGCATTGATACCGCCCTGTGCAGCAATGGAGTGGGCGCGACGGGGCGAATCCTGGTAACAGAATGCTTTTACCTTGTAACCGAGTTCTCCCAGTGCAGCTGCTGCAGAAGCACCAGCCAGGCCGGTACCCACAACGATCACTTCCAGTTTACGTTTATTGGCGGGGTTCACCAGCCGCACGGTTCCTTTATAATTGTTCCACTTTTCTTCAAGCGGACCAGAGGGAATTTTTGCGTCAAGCATTGGGGAATCAGGTTAATGGTTTAGAATAAAAATGTAAGGTTGCCGATGGGAATTTCCCAGCCGAAATACATAAATACCGGCATCAGGGCAAAGATCAACGGCACGATGATGGAAAATATAACACCGGTGTTTTCAATTAGTTTGGCATATTTGGGTTGTTTCCATCCAATGGTCTGAAATGCACTCTGAAATCCATGGAGCAGGTGCCATCCCAATGAAATACAACCCAGTACATAGATGATTACGATCCATTGATTGGAAAACACGCTGCGCATCCTGGCGTACAGGTTATGCGTATCAAGGTTATCATACCGCACTTCTTCCAGTCCGCCAAACCTTGAAGGCACCCAGAAATTAGCCAGGTGAACAATGAGGAATAGCAGGATCAGTGTACCAAGCACAGCCATGGAACGCGAATACCATGAGCTGGTTTTTGCCGGTGCATTAATGGCATATTTGGCATTCCTTGTATTCATGTTCATTCTTTCCAGCGCATAGCCCTGGATGATATGTATGAGGATTCCTGCAAACAGCCCGATTTCCGCAATCCTCACCAACACATTACTGCTCATAAAATGTGCAGCCCTGTTGAAATTCTCTTCGCCGTTGGTAAAAAGCACATTGATATTTACATAAGCATGGACGAGGAGGAAAATGACCAGGAAAAGTCCGGTAAGGGCCATCACGTATTTACGGCCTATGGAAGAAGTAAGCACCTGGTTCCACTTCATAATATAAAGGTTGCGGGTTTAGAAAAGTTCCACAAAAATACTTCAGCACGCGGTACCGCAAAGTTTTTTTTATGTTCAACATTCCCCGTTACTCAACCTTTAGCGAATTTACGATGTAAGCCAGTGCATATCAGGCATTGTTTAACCTGCGCAGCATTTTATTGTCGATGGCGGCAAACAAATGTTGGGGAAGAACTGTGCGCCATCCCGGGAAGCTAATCAGCTCTACATAGTTGTCAAGGTGGGCCTTCCTGAAATCATACTGCGACTGTTCCGGCATATCGAGAATCACTACCCATCCTCCATCATCCGATACATCATCGATCCATTCCTCATAGTAACAACTGTCACTGCTATGAAAATTGAGCACATTCTCCCCTACCAGGATGAATTTTCGAATGCCTTCACTTATCATCTTGTCTACCACGTCCCGCTTTAAGGTCATGATATCATTTTCAATGGCATCATTCCATTCACCGATCAATTCAATAATGGCAAAATCAAGATCATAGTCAGTAAAAAGTATTTTAAGGTATAATGTGCGGGAGCCGAACTCGTCCCACTGGGGATGGATATAATAGTTATAAACGGTCTGGCTAAACTCAAATTCACTATGTTCCCTTCCGAAAAAAGGTGACCTTTCATCTTCTTCAGCGGTATACAAATGACGCCAGTTATAATATGGTTCTATATCATGCATACGTTCCCTTCTGATCATCATTAACGGGGGCCGGAAATGATATTACAAAGATAGCACAAGAGGGATAGTTACGCTGAGCCGGCCAGCACTGCTTTTTTTACACTGCCATATTTTAACAACAGGTTTTTTGCTTCTTCATAATCACTCAGTGCGAGGGCATCCATCACCATCCTTACACCCCGGTCCACAAGTTTTTCATTACTGAGGAGCATATTAACCATCTTATTATCCTCTACCCTGCCCAATTGGATCATAACGGTGGTGGAAATCATGTTGAGCACAAGCTTTTGCGCTGTTCCACTTTTCATACGGGTACTTCCGGTCACAAATTCAGGACCCACCACTACTTCAATGGGATAATCAGCAGCAGCAGAAACCGGGGCATTGGGATTACAGGTGATCGAACCGGTGGATATGCCTGCCGCCCGGCATTGTTCCAAAGCACCAATTACATAAGGCGTTGTGCCGCTGGCAGCAATGCCTACCACCACGTCATTAGGGTTCACCGCATACTCCTGCAGATCAAGCCATCCATCTTCTTTACTGTCTTCTGCAAACTCCACTGCTTTGAACATGGCATTGTCGCCGCCGGCTATGATGCCGATGACCAGGCCATGGGGTACACCAAAAGTAGGCGGACACTCACTGGCATCCACCACTCCAAGCCTTCCACTGGTTCCTGCTCCAATATAAAAAAGCCTTCCACCTGCCAGCATACGGTCAACGATTACCGTGATCAGTTTTTCAATTTGGGGAATGGCTTTTTCAACAGCCAGTGGCACGATCTTATCTTCCTGGTTAATATTCGTGATGATGTCAAGTACAGACATCTTATCCAGGTGCCTGTATTCCGAATCCTGTTCCGTAATTCTTATAAATTCCTTCATGTTTCAATGCATTGACAAAACCCTTCATGAGTGGTATTCAGCCAGTCCTTCCATTGGGTTTTTCATTATTTTTCCGATACAAAGTTCATAACCGCTGGCAAGGTCCAGCAATACATCCCTGAATTCAAAGGCTACTCCGCCTATAAAATGAATCGGATATTTCCAGCTTTCGCCGTATTTATAAATATGGTTGAAGAAAAAATCATTAAGCCCGTCTTCTATGATATTTTCAATCATATAATGACCCCTGTTCTCTGCCAGAAAGAGGGTAAAGGATGCAAGATACCTGTTGGCCAGCGGCTTTTTATACACATTGTCAAGGATCTCGGATGCATTGGTAACATACTTTGCATCAAATCTTGAGCGAAGGTCTTCGTCGAATGTATTATAAAGATAATACTGCAATACTTTTTTTCCCAGATATGCTCCGCTTCCTTCATCCCCCAGCACATAGCCCAGCCCGGGAGAGTTCTTTATAATTTTTTTTCCATTATAATAACAGGAATTTGAACCAGTGCCCAATATGCAGGCAATGCCTTTTTCGTGACCGCACACAGCCCTCGCCGCGCCCATCAGGTCGTGATCCACCTCAATATCAGCATCCGGGAAATTTTTTTTCAGCGCCTTCTTAACCATATTACGGTTGTCTGAATTCAGGCATCCCGTACCATAATAATGGATTTCATCTATGCTGTATCTTTTGATCTGGGGCAACAATTGTGATGAAATCAGTGCAGCAATCTGGTTGGTATCCAGGAAATACGGACTGATACCATCAGTAAAAAATGAACGATGCTTTCTCGCACCCGGTATACACCATTCAGTTTTGGTAGATCCACTATCCGCAATCAATTTTACAGCCGGCATAATTAATTCAACTTATTTCTTGAAATTCGTGTTTTCATATCAAGGTACAAAGTAAGGAATGAATAATAAAAAATTACAGGTCTGGTTTCCACTCTTCTTTTCCGTTTCAATGGTGATTGGCATGTTCTTCGGCTACCAGCTCAGGGATAAGATGCCTGCAGGAGGCACCATCCTGAGGGCTTCCTCCGGATCACAGATGCAGGAGGTAATTTCCCTCATACGTAACCGTTATGTTGATCCCGTAAATGCAGACTCACTCAGTGAACTGGCTATTGAAGAAGTGCTGACCCATCTTGATCCTCATTCAATATACATTCCCGCTGCTAAACTTAGTGAAGTAAATGAAGACCTTGCCGGTAAATTTGAAGGGATCGGTGTCGAATTCAATATTTTCGAGGATACCGTGCATATTTTGAATGTCCTGGAAGGCGGGCCAAGCGATAAAGCCGGCCTGCGGGTGGGCGACCGTATCATAAGGGTGGAACAACAGGTGGTTGCCGGAAATAATATCACCTCTGATAAAATCAGGGGACTATTAAGAGGCCAGGGAGGAAGCAAGGTTAACATCACTGTAAAACGCGACAAAAACGAACTGCCATTCACGATTACCAGGGGCTTTATTCCGCTGTTTTCCCTGGATGCCGCATATATGATCGATTCTACAACAGGTTATATCAGGCTGAACAAGTTTTCCGAAAGCACTTACGAAGAATTTATGGCTGCTGTCGAAAAACTCAATGGCAGGGGTATGAAAAAAATGGTGCTTGACCTGAGGGATAATGGCGGAGGCATCCTTGACGAAGCAGTGGATATCGCTGACGAATTCCTGGATGGCGACAAACTGATCGTTTACACACAGGGAAAGAACAGTCCGCGACGTGATTATAAATGCAAACGACCCGGCCTTTTTGAACAGGGCAAACTGGTGTTGTTGCTGAATGAAGGATCGGCATCAGCGAGTGAAGTGCTGGCGGGAGCACTGCAGGACTGGGACAGAGCTACCATTGTCGGCAGGAGAAGTTTTGGGAAAGGCCTGGTACAGGAACAATATACGCTCCGCGATGGTGCCGCCCTGCGCCTGACCGTAGCCAGGTATTACACGCCCCTTGGCAGAAGTATCCAGAAACCTTATGACAAGGGTGTATATGATTATAACGGAGAAATACTGAACAGGTACCAACATGGTGAAATGTTCAATGCCGACAGCACAACGGCTGCCAATGGAACCGCCTACACTACAACCAACGGCAAAAAAGTGTACGGTGGCGGGGGCATTACACCGGATGTATTTGTCCCGTTTGATTCCACCACTATTGATACGGTGATTACGGCATTATACCGGAAAAACACCATGGGCAATTTTGTGTACAGGTATTATATGAAAAACCTTCCTGCATTTTCCACATACAGGGATCCTGAATCATTTACGCTTAACTATACCGTTAGTGATGCGGTCTACCGGGAGTTGGAAACTTTCGCTGCAAAGGATTCCATTAATATTCAGCACCTTGCCCTTAAAGACCGGCAGTTCCTGGAAAGAAGAATAAAATCTTTGATCGCCAGGCAAATTTGGCGCACAGATGGATTCTATGAAGTGATCAATTCCACTGATCCTGTTATGATGAAGGCTGAAGAAATCATTCACTAAACAGGCTTTACCACATAGATCAGTGAACTGCATCGCTGGTGGTTACCAACGGCACTTAAGTTGGAAACTGTTCCATGGAGCAATGCTGAAATGAGATGGCCGCGCTTATACTTTTCACTGAGCATACTCACATAAAAACTATCAAACCACATCGGAAGAATCGCAGCTGTCTCCAATTGATGAAGCGCCAATAATTTTTTCATTGATGCCGGAGAAAAATGGTACAAATGCCTGGGCACATCATAGGCGGCCCATTCCGCACCATAATGCATGGCGTCTCCCGAAGTGTAATTGGGAACAGCAATAAACAAAAAGCCTCCCGGTTTGAGTAATTTCCTCAGCTGCTCCAGATAAGAATGCAATTCATGCACGTGTTCCAGAACATGCCATAGTGTAATGGCATCGAAGGAAGCCCGGGGAAGTGAAAACAAGGTGCTGTTATCCGATACATCAAGTCCTTTCTGCAGGGCAAGTGCTCTTGCCTTATCGTCGGGCTCGAGCCCCTTGACCGTCCAGCCACCATCTTTCATTACCGATAGAAAGGAACCGGTACCGCAACCCACATCAAGCAGCGTACCGCCGGTGCAACCTGTTCTGCTTACGATCAGGTTCTTCTTCTGCTGAAGGGTTATATTCCTTACACGGTGGTAAAGACTATTGACAACTCCTTTTTTAGTGTCTGAATGGGAAATGTAATCGCCCGACTGGTAATACTTTCCAATATTTTGTTCATCGGGAACGGATTGCGTAAACCGTAGCGAGCATTCACGGCACTGCCAGACAGGAAATTGCTCCCGGCTCACGGTATGGTCGATAGCGACGAGTACTTCAAAGATATCACTGCTATTACAAACAGGGCATTGCCGGTAGCTGATCATGCGAAGCGGATCATTTTAATGTTCATTCTGCAATGGTGCCTGTGACGGAAGAATGCCTGTCTGTCTTCCACCGTAAGTGGATACCTGCTGGTTTAGCAGGCTGAAAAATAATACCAGCAGGGCTACTGCACCCAGGACGGCAGCCGGTATCCACCATCCCGCTTTTTCTTCAACATAGGTTTCGTTCTCCAGCCATTCCTGCATATCACTCTTGTGCATCTCCTGCTCCCCAACAAGCACTGAGTGATCGTTTTCCTTACGGATCACTCTCTCCGCGTTTACAGCAGGAATGAATTGATATTTTACGCGCTCCGGTTCAAATAATAACTGGCCCGCGGAACCACTTTCCAAAATTCCCAGGCCTGGCCACTCCACACGTTCACCCTTTTTTAGCCGCCCATTTAATTCGAAAGAAAATTCATTTACCAGCCTGACTGCTTCCCATTCGGAAATATTTTTTTTCCTTGAGATATAGCTGAATAATTCCTTGGATGGATGATCATTAGCTGTACTAAAATGAATGGAATAGCTTGGACCAAATATTTTCCTTGTGGCAAAATCACTATGTGCCGATATACTGAACAGGCTGAAAGTTCCAATTCCCGGAAGGCTTACAGCCTTATTCTGGATAAAAAAAAGGTGTAGTAATGATGATATGTCTTCTGCCCGGGTCATAGTCAAAGATAGCTTTTTACCCTATTGATTGAACCTGAAAATTCCTCCTACCAGCATATTGAATCCGTAATTGTCGTACTGGTTCCAGCGTTGATATTTTGAGTTGAAGATATTATTGAACTGGGTCCATAGTAACAATTGTTTTGTAATCCTGAATTCAAGTCCGGCATTCAGGTCGATGGCTCCTGCAGAACGTCCATCCGTGCCATTTTTATTCTTATACAAAGCCCCGTCCCACAGAAAAAAATCACTGGTGAGCCAGAGATCCTTCATGATACTCCAGCGAAGGTTTGTCGAAAATTCAAGCGGTATAAGTCCCCAGGGCCTGTCTTCAGTTTTTTGTTCATTGAACTTATACCAGTTAAGCCTGGCCGTCAGGCTAAATCTTTCCGCTTCAACAATTCCCAGTTCTCCCTGCAGCTGTATGGCTTTCAACTGCTCTTCAAAAGCAATGTCAAACGACTTTCCGCTTGCGCTGTCATTCACAAACAGGGGTACATTGAGAAACTCCGCGTAACCGATTTTACCATTATAGTTAAAATGATTAAGGATGGTGCCTTTAATACCTACATATCTTTCGATCATCCGGTTGTTGAGTAATTTCTGGGGTGTGGCAAGATATGGATTGATGGAAGCAAATCGCTGGTAACTTCCTTTGTTAAAATAACTGATCCATCCTGCCTGGATGATCCATTTTTCACCCACCAGCGGAATATCCACCATTATATTGGGTAACAGCTTAAAGTTGCCATTGTCCCAGGAAGGCGTCATCCCCGCATTGATTTTCAGGTTAGGCGTGCGGAGCGCCAGTGCAACTGGTATGGTAAATATATTGTTGGTTATGGCATCGCGTTTGTCGGGCGAAAACCTGGTCACATCGCCCACAAAGCCAAGTTTTAACCCGAAGGAATTACCGATGAATTTTTCCAGGGGAAGTTCCAGTACCGCATTGGATTCGCTGTTATTCCGATTGTCGCCAAAAACATCCACCTTAAGCCTTGGATGGTAGGTGAGTCCGAATTCTGTGGGTACCGGGTTTCGTATACCAGCCTCACCACTGATGGTCGAAAACCTGTTTAACAGGTCTTCGCGGTTGAAGTTATATTTCGTGTGATCATAACCGTACTGGTAGTACTTATCCGATGAAAATCCCAGGCTGGCATGAAATTCAACCTGCTCGTTGATCGGGGTAAACACATAACCTTTGGCACCTGTGCGGCTGTAATCCTGGTCTTCCAATTTTCCATTTGAAGAAATATGCTCTGCCAGCACATTAAATTTTGCTGTGCCAAGGGGAAAACTTAACCCGGCCTGGACAAAAGGTGTCTGCAGATTACCATACCCCGCCTTGATAAAATTACTGTTCGACCATGCTCCGGTTGAATCCGTCATAAGTGCAAGCGGACTTAATGCCACCGGACCCAGCCCGGGAAATACATTTTGTGCCGGAATGGAATAATTGAGTCTCGGTCTTGAAGTATCAGCAGGAGGCGGCGTTGCGTTGAAATTTATTTTTGCTGCATTCCTAAGCACGGGTTTAAAAGACGAAGTGATTTCAATCGTTCTTTTGCCGGTGGAATCCTGGGCGGCCAGGAAAAGTCCGGACAATAAAAAGACAGTTAAAAACAAAAATTTCTGCTGACTATTCATTCGTGCCTTTTAATAATATTCTTAATAATAATCCCTTCCCCAAAATTTCAACACCACTAGTTTGATTTTCCCACTGCTTTCTCTTCTGCCACTACTTTATCCAGTTTTGCCTGCGCTTCTGTTTTCAGCTCGGTTATCTTACTGTTTTCAATCACACTCTGGAGTGTAGCCTTGGCATTGAAATAATCCTTCTGCAGGTAAAATACATCACCCAGTAAGATATATGCCTTGGTGATCCAGTAATCGTATGATCCGGATTTGTTGATCGTTTCAAAAGCGGCTTTTTCAGCATTTTTGAGGTCATCCAGCATCATGTAGCTTGCAGCGATTTCATATCTCGCTTCGGCAGCATAAGCTGCTTTACTAAGATTCACCACATTCCGGTAATGCTGTATCGCTTCGGTAAATTCAGCTTTATTCTGGGCCACTTTGGCCAGTACCATTTCGGCAAGCACCTTATCGTCTGTACTGATCGCCTTTTCATTCAGCAACTCATTGGCATTTCCCGCTGCTTCATCCCATTTCTTCAACTGGAACTGGCTTCTCAGCAATCCGCGCATGGCATCCAGCCTTATCTCACGATTACCAGTAACCGATTTCAGCTGTGTAAAGTACTTCTCCGCTGAAGGATAATCCTTTAGTTCGAAATAGGCGATGCGGGCGGCTTGTTGGGCCGACTGCTCGGCGTATTTGTTCGGAGCCTTATCCGCCACCTGTCCGTATCCCGTGATGGCATTTTTCCAGTCCTTACGCTTATTGTAAATTTCGCTCCTGAAATACAGTGCATTGATTTCAAATTCACCACCAGGGAACTGTTGCAGGTAATTATTGAATCCCGTAATGGCCGCATTCAGGTCACCATTAACATATTTTGTTTCCGCTGCGGTATATGCAAGCGAATCCTGTTGATTATGGCTCACCGTCCGACCTGCAGACTTTACAAAGTCAACATATTCACCCGTACGTCCTTCTTCAACATAAATAGCGCGGGCGCTTTCCAGTGCTTCTTCTACTTCAGGGGCATTGGGATAGTCGGCTACCAGTTTTTTATAATTGTTCAGCGCCTCCCTGTTATTATCAAGGTTATAATAGGCGATACCCAGTCGTAGATAGGCCCGTGGTTTCAGGTAATTGGCATTGCTTGATCCGTTCACCACTTTTGTGAGGTAGGGTATGGACTCCCGGAATTTTTCATCTCCAAGCAAAGTATTGGCGATCTCCATATTGATATTGGGCACCAGCTCGGAGGAGGGATATTTTCTTTCGAAAGATTCGAGAATCCGGATCTTTTCACTTCCGCTCTTAACACCGGCGATCATTGCCAGCTGGTAGGTGGCATAATCGCTGGCAGGCCAGGAATATCCTATCGCCGTAGAATACATGGATCTTGCCTTATCGAACTCCCGGTTCATAAATGAGCAGTCGGCGCTCCTGAGGTAGGCGTCCTGTACCACGTTGGTAGCATTGAGGCTTACGGGCCTGGCGACCTGGTCAAAAAATCCCTGGGCCACTTTATAATTTTCTTTTCTCAGGTAACTGTATCCCAGGTTATAACGGGCATTGGCAGTATTTACTTCTCCACCCTGGTATGATGGCGATGACAGGTAATTATTATAAAACCTGATGGCATCATCCACCCTGTTCTGCCGATAGGCTATTTCACCCTTCCAGAACTGTGTGGCCGGAAGTACCGAGGCGTTATTGGGATCTTTGAGTACTTTATCGAGAAGGGCATCTGCAGCGGCGAGGTCTTCATCGTTAATGAGTTCCATGGCCCTGCCATAGAGTACCCTCGGGTATAATTTCTTTGCGGCATCAGACGGGTTTTTAAGGCCTTCGAGCAATACCAGTGCCTCACGGTAATTGTTAGTACCTGTCATCATGCTTACCAGCAGTTCGCGTGCTTCATTACTGTAGCCGGAATTCGGAAATTCTTCCAGGAAGTCCCGGAGTTCATTCAATGCCACATCCTGGTATCCCAGTTCGTAAGACAGTTTTCCGTAGTTGAATTTGGAAACCTCCCGTTGCTGTGCATTGCTGCTGTTTACAGAAGAAAAAGAGAACGCGTTTCTTGCATTGGCCTTCTGACCGGTTTTCAGGTAGGCGTCACCGAGAAGATACATCGCACTCTGGCTAAGTGAATCCTGTCCGTCAGTCAGCATTTTAAATCCTTCAATGGCTTTGGGATACTGCTTTGCGTCATAGTAAACATAACTCAGCTGGTAGCGGTCTTCCCGGCTGAGTTTGGGTTGCTTTGCCGCATAAGCTTCCAGGTATGGCAGTGCTTTGGAAAATTCCTTCCTGTCAAAATAAGCATGCCCGATCATTCTCCTCATCTCTGCATCATAATAGGAAGACGATGATTTCTTCAGGGCGGCTTCGGCATACTGAAGGGCTTCATCCCGTTTTCCCTGCTGGTAGTAAATGTTGGCAATATAAAAGGGAACTACTTTACTATACTCCTGATGATTTTCCACTTTACGGAAAGCATCCAGTGCATCATTATAATTGCGTTCATTGAATGCAATAAAACCATAATAATAATTGGCATCAAGGTAATTGGGATCGTCGGGCAGCAACCTGATCGAATTCAGCAGGGGCTTCGCCTTATCAAACTGTTGAAGAGTGAAATAACCATAGCCCTGGTGAAATTTCATATCGGCAATCTCCCTGTTGCTGAGGTTCTCAATGTTAGCCTCCTCGTACATTAATATGGCATTGCGATAATCCGTTTTACGGAAGTAATACTCCCCCAGTTGAAAGGCCATTTTCTGTTGCAACGGAAGATTATTCTGCAGGGCCACAAATGATTTCGCCTGCGCTTCAGCGGTGGCCTCATTTTGTTTCAGGCCGCAGACAATGGTGTAGAAGTCCACTTCTTCGAAAGGGATCCGGTAGTTGGCATAATCCGTTTCCCGGCGGTTCGACTGCAATTCCCGGAAAATCGGGTAGGCCAGGCTGTATTGTTCCTTCTGGTAAAGGTCTTTTGCATTATGGTATGTTCTCAGCGGGTCCGTGTAAATTCTTGTCTGCTGTGACATGGCAGTCATAGAAGCTACCACCGACAGCAAAAAGAATGAAAGGGTTAATCTAAACATATTATCAAATGTCAACTAACGTATGTTATGAAAAAACTAAATGAGCAAAAATAAAAGGGTACGGCTTCAGTATACGCAGGTTATAAACTCATGTGGATAAAAACTGCACCAAACTCTCTTGTTTTGGGCAATCTGTGAATAATTTTTTGTTAAAACCCCATTTCAAAGCGAAGCTGCTTAAATTTGTACTTATGAAAAAACTGATCAGTACCGGATACAATGATTTCTCTTTTAACCTTGCTACTTTCCTGATAAGAGCGGGCATGGGGTTGTTGATGATACCTCATGGATATGACAAGCTCATTCATTTTGCGCAGTATAAAAAAGACTTTATGAATTTCCTGGGAATGGGTTCCACCATTTCTCTTGCGCTCGTGGTTTTTGCCGAATTTTTCTGTTCCGTGTTCCTGATCATGGGACTATTCACACGCATTGTGGCGGCTATTTTACTGATCGAAATGATCGTTGTTGTTTTTAAAGCGCACCAGGGACAGGTTTTTGGAGACGGAGAACATGGCATGCTTTATCTTACAGCATATTTATCCATTATTTTACTCGGCCCAGGCAAGGCAAGCCTTGATGGAATCCTTGGAAAATAAGGTGAACAATTTTAATTTCTGATTATGGCGAGCCCACAGGTTTTTGCCTCCATCATTACCATTGGCGATGAACTGCTCATCGGGCAAACGATAGATACCAACAGCGCCTATATGGCGCAGGAATTGAACAGGATCGGCATCTGGGTACACCGCCGGGTTGCCGTAGGGGATGTTTGGGAAGATATTTGGAAATCTCTGGAAGATGAAAGCAGGGTCAGCCAGATCGTGTTGATTACCGGTGGCCTCGGCCCTACCGCAGATGATATCACCAAGCCATTGCTTTGCCAGTTTTTTGGTGGCAAACTTGTTGTTGACGATGAGGCCCTGGGGAATGTGAAAAATATTTTTGAGAACATTCTTAAACGTCCGTTGCTGGAAAGAAATCTCAAACAGGCCGAAGTTCCCGATGTGTGTACAGTGATCCAGAACAAGAGAGGAACGGCGCCGGGCATGTGGTTTGAAAAAGAAGACAGGATCTTTATCAGCATGCCGGGCGTTCCCCACGAAATGAAGGGAATGATGACCCAGTCCGTATTGCCCAGGCTGAAAGATCGTTTTGCGCTGCCACCCATCATTCATCGCACCTTGCTTACCGCCGGTATAGGAGAATCATTTCTTGCCGAGCGTATCAATGATTTTGAAACAACGCTCCCGTCAAATATTAAACTCGCTTACCTGCCAAATTACGGAATGGTGAAACTGCGATTAACGGCAAGGGGACGAAGTGAAAAACTGATGGCCGAACTGGAATCAGAGTTTGATATGCTCAAGGAAAAAGTCCAGGATGTTATGGTGGTGGATGAAGACCTTACCATGCAACAGGTAGTGGGAAGAATTCTTAAGGCAAGGGGTAAGACAGTGGGGATATCAGAATCCTGCACTGGCGGTTATGTCTCGCACCTTATTACTTCGGTGCCCGGCAGCAGTGAATATTTTCACGGATCAGTGGTCAGTTACGCCAATACATTAAAACATGATCTGCTCGGCGTGGAAAACCAGGTGATCGAACAGTTTGGCGCAGTGAGCCGGGAGACTGCTTCGCAGATGGTCAAAGGTGCACTCCGCGTGCTGAAAACAGACTATGCCCTGGTCACCACCGGTATTATGGGGCCAGATGGAGGAAGTGCCGAAAAGCCCGTGGGAACAGTGTGGGTAGGCATTGGAAACGCAGCCAAAACGGAAACACACCAGTTTCAATTCCGGTTCGACAGGCAACGGAACATTGAACTCACTGCTACCAATGCACTGAATATACTCCGGAAATTTGTCCTCCAGGACCAGTAAGCGGTATTATGCCGATTTGTTTACCTTTGAAACGATTTCAAATGAAAATAGTCATCCATGGCGGTTCTATGGCTGACGGAGACTACTAAATTGGTTGCATATGTCATTAGTTGACCTGGTTATGCCTAAGATGGGTGAAAGCATCATGGAAGCGACAATTCTTAAATGGCACAAAAGGCCCGGAGATACTGTTAAGCAGGATGAAACAGTGCTGGATATAGCTACAGATAAAGTTGATACGGAAGTGCCTTCAACGGCTGAAGGCACCATTGATGAAATATTATTCCAGGAGAATGATGTTGTACCTATCGGTGCTGTAATAGCCAGGATCAGGTCAGGAGCATCAGCACCTTCATACCAGCAGGCACCCTCTGCGGCATCCCAGGAAAAACATAACGATTCCAACCAGGAAGTGGAGGCGGAAGAGGTAGCCGATATTCCTTACCAGCCTTCTTCAATTTCCATTAATAAACCTTCTTCCCCCGTCAGGTTCTACTCACCACTGGTACTTAACATTGCCGCCAGTGAGGGCATCAGTATGAGTGACCTGGAAAAGATACCCGGAACCGGAAACGAAGGAAGGGTAACAAAAAAGGACATCCTGGAATACGTTGCAGGGAAAAGAAGTGGCAGGCCACAACCCACCAGGGAATCTTCAACGCCATACCAGTCACCGACTGTACAACAGGCCCCTCCTGCCCGCCAACAGGAAACACCTGTGCAGGTAAGTTATTCCGGCAACGCAGAGATCATTGAGATGGACAGGATGAGGAAACTGATTGCCGACCATATGGTAAGAAGCAAGGCCACCAGTGCACATGTTACCAGCTTTGCCGAGGCCGATGTTACCAATATGGTTTTATGGCGCGAAAAGATTAAAAAGGAATTTGAAAAACGCGAGGGTGATAAAATAACGTTTACGCCTTTATTCATTGAAGCGGTGGTAAGATGTCTTAAAAAATATACACTGCTCAATTCAAGTGTTGAGGGGGATAAGATCATCGTAAAAAAAGATATCAATATTGGAATGGCTACTGCCCTTCCTACGGGTAACCTGATCGTTCCCGTTATTCGTAATGCGGACCAGCTCAATACCGTTGGTATTACCAAACAGGTGAATAACCTTGCCAATGCAGCCAGGACAGGCAAATTAAGGCCCGAAGACACACAGGCAGGAACATTTACCATCACCAACGTGGGCACATTCGGAAGCCTGATGGGAACACCTATTATCAACCAACCCCAGGTGGCTGTACTGGCCACCGGTGCAATAAAGAAAAAACCCGTGGTGATTGAAACTGCCCAGGGCGACAGTATCGCCATTCGCCATATGATGTTCCTTTCTCTTTCTTATGATCACCGGATCATTGACGGTGCGCTTGGTTCAACTTTCCTCAGTGCGGTAGTGAAGGAACTTGAAAATTTTGACGTAAACAGGGATATCTGATCAGGCAGCGTTAGAGAGGTATTTTACAAGGCATCTTTTTGCAATGGGCAAAAGCGTTTCTTCAATAGGAAAACTCAATTCCGATTCTATACCATAGACAGCAGGATTCGGCAGCTGTGAACGCTTGCGGATAAGTTCTGATTTTATCTGCTCATATGTATTGACCAGGTTCCTTTCCCAGTGAGCAATAAATTCCGTTTTGATGCTCCGGTATTTTTCATCGTGCTTCTCGAAAAAGCTCAGGCGGTACTGGTATACTTTGGTGCGTTTAACTTCGCTGTCCCTCAGGAAAAAATATCCTTCCTTTGTTTCCAGCGGAATTAAACCTACGGGAAAGATAACCAGCTTCTCTTCCACGAATTCATATATCTCCGTTCCGTTCTGAATTGTATCGTTCATCCTGCTGATGGCATACTGGATGATTTCTTCCAATTCCTTCATCAGGTTGTCATCGTCAATGATCGACTGGTACAGCAGTTCCAGTTTAAGAATATCGGGCTGAGCCAGTTTTTTTGGAAAATGCTGCTGGAGAAATTCCTTATTGTGTTTGAAGGCGAGCAGGTTATTATAATGCAGTATCACATCACCCAGCTGCGGATACAGTTTCTGCTGGTCAAAATGTTTATGTATTTCCTGCAGGTAGGCCAGCAGGGTATACTTTTTCTGTTCGAAATCAATATAGCCTTCGGCAAACCAGGTATTGGACAATGTTTTCATGCTACTTAAGTTAAAAAGTAAAAATGAAAATAAATATTTACAGGACGCAAATGGTTGTTAATTAACACCCTCCATTCAGAACGACGTGACAGGCTGAATAGTATGCAGACATTCCTGCCCATCCGCCCCATCCCATGCATTCATTCAATTCATGTGCCCGCAAGATCACCCTTACCCTGGCATCCTCAGTCAAGACCCCAATCCCTTCCTTTTTCAATGGCGGGCACTCCGTCTGTTATCCATCGGGTTGGCTTCTCACCTTTCAGCAGCCAGTCGAAAAACTGCTGCTCACGTATGGAGAGATCCTTCTTATTCTTTCTTTCTTCAAGATTATGTTTTTCGCCATTGTAATTCAGCAACCAGACTTTTTTCCCGAACCTTCTCATGGCGGTAAACATTTCTATTCCCTGGTACCAGGGCACCGCGCCATCATCATCATTAGACATGATGACCAGTGGTGTGGTGATTCTTGGAACATAAAATAAGGGAGAATTCTCAATATACAATTGTTGTTTTTCCCACAATGTTGCCCCTATCCTGCTCTGGCTTTTCTCATACTGGAACTGCCGGTTGATTCCTGTCTCCCACCGAATCCCTCCATAAGCACTCGTCATATTAGCCACAGGCGCACCTGCCCAGGCCGCTGCAAATAATTTTGTACGGGTCACCAGGTATGCGATCTGGTATCCGCCCCAGCTTTGTCCCTGCAATCCCAGCTTGGTACTGTCGGCCCAACCCTTTTTCACCAGTGCCCTCACTCCGCTTACCACATAGTCATAGGCGGATTTTCCGGGATAACCTGTCTTATACCTGATGTCGGGCACAAACACCAGGTAACCCCGGCTTACAAAGAAAGATATATCGAGCCTGCTCCTTACAGGTGCGGGTGGCCGGTAGCGGTACAGCGAATCTGACAGCCTTTCATAGAAGTAAGCGATCATCGGGTATCTGCGCGAAGGATTAAAATTTTCGGGTTTGAATACCATCCCGGTGGCCTCCCTGCCGTCATATGCCTTATAGTTGAACAGTTCTGCAGATCCCCATGAATAACCGGATTGCTGTGGATTAATGGCGCTTAATTTATTTTCCGTGCCATCGTCAAGACGCGTGAAAAGATCGGGTGAATGTCCAAAATCCTCTTTCGTGTACCCGTATATGTTAGCATTCTTTGCCTTCACCATGTTGTTCAGTGAAAATGGACCTTCAACCAGGTTTGCCGGCAGCATTTTTGAAAACAATTTGAATCTCGCAAGACCGGAATACTTATTGGCCTCATTGAATGTACGCTAAGGAGCATATCCTGCCCTGGCGTAAGGGCCTTCTCATCAGGATCTGTAGACAGGTAGCGGTAAACCGTTTTGGTGCGGCGGCCCTGCGCACCCGTTATGCACAGGGGAATTTCCTTTGCATCAGGATCGAGTTGCCAGATATCAAACCGGTCATAAAGAAGTATTGCTGCGTCATTCTTCACCCATCGTGCCACTCCGTAATTGTCGGGGAAATCAGGCATATCAAATTCTTCATCATAGAGTTTTGTAGGGATCTTTGCAGAGATATTCTTCGTTATGCTGTCGCGCCAGGTAAAATATTGTCTCGCTTTCTGGTCGTACCAGTATATATACCTTCCGCCGGGCGATACCTGTGCTGACCCTTCAAGGTCTTTCCTGACCAGGGCCCGGGCGCCGGTTTCTGCATTGATCACGTAAATATCCTTTCTTGTGCCGCCTTCCCACTGTGATGAAATTCGTTTACCCTTATCCGTTATACCCAGGAACATATCACCGTCGTTTTCGTCGGGGATCATCACTTCGGGAATATCATCGTCTGCAAGCTGGATCATTTTTGACCAGGTAAAATCATACATGGCGCGGTAACTGCGCCTGAGTTCACTATCCAGGTTTTTAAGCTGCTGGGGTTGCAGGTAGTCATCATTGTAATGCCAGATATCGAGCCGAACCAGGTCTATATCCACCAGGCTGGTATCCTTCGGTGCCCTCAGGGGAGCCGTACCAAAGAACAGCCGTTTACCTGATTTGCTGAATTCCAGGGATGCGTTCTGGCTTACCGTCCAGCCAATCTTCATACCCTGGGAATGTGCATCACCGAGCATTGTAGCTGAATCCATTCCATTTCTCCAGTACCAGAGCTTATACATTTTTCTCAGGGACTTTGCCGAACTGTCGCGTTCAGCGGTATAGGCCACCTGGTAGGCATTGTCATCAATGGCAAACTGCATAAATTCACTTCCATACCTGCTGATGGTATCTACACGATCCTCGAGTGCACGGTACAGGATTACACAGTTCCGGCTTCCGCTACTGCCCCTGGCCTCTCTTCCTTCAGCCACCAGTAATTTTCCATTCTTACTCCATTTTATCTCGCTGATATTATATAAGGATCTTTTCCTTCCTTCTTCAATATCCATAACCACAAGTTCGCTGCCTTCATCCGCCGTTTCGGGCGATGTGCTTTTTTTACTGGTATCACCGGCTTTATACTTCAGGTAAGCCAAGGGGCCGGCAACATCTTTAGGAAGGGCATACGACCTCACCGCAGGGATTTTAACCAGGCTGTCATTTTCCAGGCCGATGATACAGAGGGAATCCTTTGGAAAATCTTCCGCCTTTTTCTTTTTTATCCTGGCTTCCCTGGTGTCTTTATAATAAGGCTTTACCAGGAACACGGCATAACGGTTATCATTTGTAATAGAGACATTGTACCCCCTGGGTATAACAATTTTCCGGGTATTGGTAGTTTGCTGAAGAACAAGCTGGCCGTCTCCTTCCTGTACATCTACAGCATAGGCGATCCATTTACCATTATTGCTGATCTTTTTTTCCCCGATATTCTGCCAGTTGTCATATACCGTATGATCAAGCGGTTTTTTTTGTGCGTTCGAGAAAAGACAAAATAAACAGGTCACAAAGAGCAGCAGGGAAATCCTCATATCAGAATGGCTTTATGGATAAAATTAAGGTTTAGTGCATTATGATTTCATCTTCCATATTCGAAGGCTCTGCAGCACTACGGTAAACAGTATGATGCTGATGCCGATATAAAATCCTTTTTCCAGTTCACGATCTTCCCGGTAGATAACAAAGGCAAGAAGTATCCCGTAAAGAGGTTCGAGGTTATAACTCAGGTTCACCGTGAAGGGTGATATTTTCCTTAATGCATTCATCGAAAGGTTAAATGCCAGTACAGTGCAGAAAAGACTGAGCACCAGGAGCCACCCCGTGTCACTCCAGGATGGCAACCATTGCGCGACAGGAAAAATGTAGAGGTATGCCGGCAGCAGGATCGTCAATGATAGCCAACCGCCGGTAAGTTCATGCAGTGTCACCTGCATGGCGCTGTGTTTCTTCAGCATGATCTTGTTGAAGATGGTAAAACAGGTGGCGAGCAGCGAGGAAATGATACCCAGCACGATGCCGGTCTTGTACCGCGGATCAAAATGAAAAATAAAATAGATGCCGACCATCACCATCAGGCCAAGAAACAGCTCTACTGCATTCATTCTTCGTTTAAGGATCAGGGGTTCGAGAACGGCCGTAAAAAATCCCACTGCTGAAAAACAAACCAGGCCTATGGATACATTTGCATACTTGATGCTTCCATAGAAGAACACCCAGTGTAATGCAACAATGGCCCCCACCAGGTACATTTTCCCACGCTCATGCCCGCTGATCATTTCCCTGTTCCGGGAAAAAAAGGCACATTATCCATAACGCAATTATGGTAAACAGCATACGGTACCAAACCAGCATACCTTCGTTAAGTGTGATAAGCCGACCGAGAATACCCGTGAATCCTGCAAGGAAAATGGCGATATGCAATTGCAGGAATGCTTTTTTCATGAGCTCAGGTCCATACTATGATTGATTGGGAGCAAGTGGAGATAAGGCCGACTGGTTTTTTACCCTGTGGCGGTAATTTTTGAACATGCTTTGCCATTGGATCGACAGTACGCCAAGTACGCCCTCTTTTACAATGCCCTTGTTCATTTTTGATACGCCGAGTTTTCTATCTGTAAAAGTGATCGGAACTTCTTTGATGATAAATCCAAGTTTCCAGGCAGCAAATTTCATTTCTATCTGGAACGCATAGCCGACAAACGTAACTTCATCAAGATTGATCGTATTGAGCACTTCCCTTTTATAACACATAAAACCGGCTGTAGGATCCTTTACCGGTATCCAGGTGATCATCCGTGTATAGAGGGCACCCCCTTTGGAAAGCATATTCCGGTCCCATGGCCAGTTTTCCACCCGGCCTCCCTTTACATAACGTGACCCCACGGCTACATCGGCGCCTCCCAGTTTTACAGGCATGCATAAAGATTTTCAAGGTCATCAGGATTGTGGGAGAAATCAGCATCCATTTCAAAGATAAACTCGTACCCGTTGGAAAGTCCCCATTTGAATCCATGTATGTAGGCGGTTCCAAGACCAAGTTTTCCTTTTCTTACTTCGAGGAACAATTGATGGGGAAATTCATTTTGAAGCCTTACTACTATGTCACCGGTACCATCAGGGGAACTGTCATCCACTACCAGCACATGGTATTCCTTTTTCAGATTGAAAACATAGCGAAGTATATTCTCAATATTATCCTTTTCATTATAGGTGGGAATAACTACGAGCTTCTCCAAAAAAAATATTTTATGCTGAATCAAATAGACAGGCTTTCACCATCAATTAAGCTTTTCGTGGGCTCAGGCTTTTTTTAACAATGTACGGTTGAATATTTCAGTCAGTTTTTGTTTGGTATGCATGGGAAAGTCACCCTTCATCATCCAGTCGTAGTACTGTGGCTCCTGTTTGAGCACATCTGCTACAGCTCTTCCTTTATGTTTACCGAAATTAAATATTTCGATGCCGTTCTCGAATATAAACCTCCGGGCAAAATCAACGATGGGTTCATCTCCTAAAAACTGAATAATGGAATCAACGTTATTTCCCAGTTGAGGATACTTCCCCACCTGCGCGGTGAGTATTTCCCAGGTAGCAGCGGCATCAACTTCAGCGCTATGGGCGTTATCCAGGGATTTATTACAATAAAATTTAAAGGCAGCACCCAGTGTCCGGGGTTCCATGACGTGAAAGATCTTTTGCACATCCACCATCTTGCGGGTGGAGATGTCGAATTCAAGTCCGGCCCGCAGAAACTCTTCCACCAGCAGGGGCCAGTCGAACCTGTTGGAATTATACCCCGCAAGGTCACAGTTTTCGATAAATTGTTTGAATTCATTGGCCACGGTCTTGAATAGTGGCGCATCTTTCACCATCTCATCGGTGATCCCGTGGATGGCGGCAGCTCCCGCCGGTATTTTCATATCCGGGTTAATCAGTTTTCGTTTAACGGTGCGGGTGCCATCCGGGCTGATTTTCAAAATGGCGATCTCTACAATTCTGTCTACCGCCAGATTTACTCCTGTAGTTTCAAGGTCAAGTACGGCAAAAGGCCTGGTTAATTGGATATTCATTTCCTGTTAAGGGGGATAAGTCACAAACTTCGCAAAATTCTGCCTAATTCTTTCATTAAATCATAATCTATTTATGCCTTTGATCATTTTTCACAAAAAAAATGACGGGGTAAATCTTTGATTGCGAAAATTTTAGGTTAGCAGTGCCTGTCAGAAAGGTTAAGACGGCCATAAAGTGCTTGTAAATCCGGAAATCCTTTCGTTACTTTGTATCTCTTCCTCCGATACCTATCTAATCTCCCCTTCGTCCTACTCCTGATGATTTGCCCAATCGGCAAGTATCTTTTAACGTCAAAATACCACAAAATGAAACGGTTATTTATGGCTTTCGTACTTATGACAACGGTAACCCTCCTTATGACTTCTTGCACAACTTCAAAAAGCAGCACCCGCGGCGGCTGTAAAGCTACGCAGGGAATGGTTGGTTACAGGTAATTCAAATTAACATACCCATATTATTAAAACCCGCGTCATATCGCGGGTTTTTTGTTATTTTTGACGCCCGGGGCTGACCGGTTTTGACAGCGTAGATCTTTGTAAGTAAGCATGCAGTGCGTTGCGTAATTAGCACTTTAATCTGAATACGAAAACTTTAAATGGCAATACTACAGTATGCCATGGCTGCCTAATCAGTGATTAGAGTAGTCATTATGGCCGGGGAAGCGGGCTTGCCTGTTACCAAGCTCCGCCGCCGAATCAAAAAAGAAACAGGATGCTGCAACAGAAGGCTGTGACGGTTGCTTAAGACTATTCAGCTAAGGGGTAACGTTGGTTTGTCCGGTTCCTGGTTATCCCGACAATTAATGACGAAATAAGCATGTAGAAAGCTTATGGGGAATATGTTTGGACATGGGTTCGAATCCCACCAGCTCCACTTAATTTTATTAAACCCCTGGTTGTTGTTGACCAGGGGTTTTTATTTTCTTGCCTACCGTTATTTCAACCCGTTAATACCCACATGCATTTTGCCTGATTTCAGTCCGTCAATGATATTATCTAAACTGATCACATTTCCTTTGATACCAACGATCCTGGCAATGGGATAAAAGGGGTGGCCGGTATCGATATAATCTCCCACTTTTCCTTTTATGGGCATGTTCGTAACAGTGATCGTTTTATTCTTTACATCAATGTATTGCTGGTCAAATATCCCTGATCCCTTTGGCAATACATGAATTGATGGCCGTCTGGAGGTAATTCCAGTCATCACCCGCCTGTGGCTTTACCACAATGAAATTACCGGGAATCCCTTGTGAAGTTGCGTTTAGCGTTAAAATCGTGAATACCAGAAATATCAGGTTTTTCATTGGGATAATTTACTATTGTTATGCAGATTAATCGCCTGAAAATCGAATTTAGTATGATCGCATCGTTAAAAAAGCTGTAACAGCGTCCTCAGACTACCTGGAGACTTGCCTGTTTCACCCTGTGGGTAGGGATGGCAGTGAGTTCGATGCCTTTCATTTCCGTGGAAAGGAAGATTTGAAGCAAATTGTTATCCCTTCCGATTTATATCAGGCCACTTTAATATCTTTAGCCATTAATAAGGAGCCGGATAGCCTGTTGAATAAACATCTGTCTCAACGACTAATTTTCTCCTTCATTTAAAAAAAAGTTAATACTTTGGTACAAATAACTGCTTTACATTAAACCGAACGACTGTTATGAAAAAATTACTGCTTAGTACAGCATTGTTCTTTATGCTGGGCACAGGTATTATTGCCCAGGTAGAGGGTAATGATCCATTTCTCGGACTGAAAGCCGGAGGCAATTATTCCGGATTCCAATTCTCAGGATCAAATCCCGGTGATTATAAACCGGGCTGGAAAACAGGCTTTGCCGGTGGACTTTTTGGTAATATGCCGCTTGGTAAAAGCTTTGCCATTCAGCCTGAACTTCAATACTCCCAAATGGGAGGTAATATCCGACGCGGCCAGATTTTAGGGGACATCAACCAAAAACTCAATTATGTATCCCTTCCCGTGATGCTGAAGTATTTCATGGGATCTGAAATACGACTGCTGGCCGGTGTACAGGGTGATGTATTATTGTATGCCAAGAAAAATGAAGGTGGCGTAAATACAGACAATTCAGATGACCTGAATAAATCACATTTTGCGTTGACTGGCGGTGCAGAATACTGGCCATCGTTTAACCTGGGCGTTGGCGCCAGGTATATTCACGGACTTTCCAACGTAACCGAAAGCGATGACCCCACCATCAGAAATCGCGGCGTCCAGGTATTCCTGAGTTACCGTTTTGGTAAAAAGCCCGTTCCTTATGTGGCTCCTCCTCCACCGCCGCCCGCACCTGCGGACAGGGATAATGACGGTATTACGGATCCTAATGACAAGTGTCCCGATGTGCCGGGCATTGCCAAATATGATGGCTGTCCTATTCCTGACACGGATAAAGATGGTATCAATGACGAAAACGATAAATGCCCGACGGTTGCAGGTCTGGCGAAATACCAGGGTTGCCCTATTCCTGATACCGACAGTGATGGTGTTAATGATGAAACAGATAAATGCCCGACTGTAGCAGGTTTAGCGAAATACCAGGGATGTCCTATACCGGATACCGATAACGATGGCGTGAATGATGAAGAAGACAAATGTCCAACCATTCCCGGCGTTGCTGAAAATGGCGGATGTCCGCTGATCAAGTTTAATGCCTCTAACGTGCAGTTCGCTTCAGGAACCTCCACCCTTACCAAGACTTCCAAAACCGAATTGAACAAACTGGTACCGATCATGAACACCCAGTATCCCGATATTAAAGTGTCCATTGAAGGTCATACCGACAATACGGGCAGACCCGAAACCAACCAGAAACTTTCTGAAAGCCGCGCTGCTTCTGTAAAGAAATACCTGGTCAGCAAGGGCATCAGTGAGGACAGGCTTACCACGGTGGGTCATGGTGCCGATATGCCGATAGAAGACAATAAAACCGCCGCCGGCAAAGCCAAGAACAGGCGCGTGGAGTTCAAGTTAAGCCAGTAGGACAATTACATATTTGTATATTAGGGACCCCGCGTTTGCGGGGTCCTTTTTTGTTCCAAATCTATTCTAAATGAAATTAGTGTTACTGATACTGTTGTATGCTTCATTCATGTTATCCTGTAACTGGGCAAAGGATAAAACAAAGGATACCCTGAATAAGGGTGGAGAGATCGTTGGTAAAGCCGGTGCGGAAGTTGCTGAAGGTATCGGAAAAGGAGTCACCGAAACATTTTCTGTTACGGTTGAAGCCTCCCCACGGTTACGGTTAAACGGAGTTACCATCGGCCGCACTACAATTTCAGGAACCGATTCTTCTACAGATAATGTACTGTCAGCTTATCTGATATTCGACAGAAAATTTTCCGGAAAGATAACAGCCAAGGCTATTGATGCCAGCAGACTTGAATTTGGAAGAGTCGCTAATGTTATTGCAGCAGATTCGGGCCAGGCAAAATTTGTGGATTTCATTTTTGACAGACGAACCAATATAGACCGCAAGGACAGAATCACGCTTGAATGAAAATGAAGACTACCACATTCTCACACTATAAAATTCCCTAATTAAAATAATAACAGGCCCAATATTTTAATGTGGCCCTGCAACCATGTTAATGTGGGCCTGTTATTATTTTGTTTTCCCCCATCCCAGCCAGTCGTTTCCGTTGGCATAGATCAATGAGCCCGAATAACAATACCATTCCAACGATCTGCGCATATTCCAGGAATTTCTCGCTGGGTTTACGACCGGTAATCATTTCATAGAGGGTGAAATACCACATGACCGCCATCAAGTGCCGGTATGGGTAAAAGGTTCATGAATGCCAGTACAATAGAAAAGAATGCCGTGATGTTCCAGAAAGCTTCCCAGTTCCATTCATATTTCGGAAAAATGGAACCCATGGATTTGAAGCCCCCGATGCCTTTGTATGCGCCCGTGGCTGGATTCAGTATCTTCTTGAATTGGTGCAACGTAGAAACTAGTTTTTCAACTGCTTTTGTTACTCCTGCGGGAAAGGATGCAAAGAATCCATATATCTTTTTTTCAAATTCATACTCTTTCATTCTGCCTAAGGTCATCCATGACCGGGCAGCATGGGGAAGAAATCCAATTGTACCTTCGGCGCTTTACCAAGCTGGGTTGAGATCAACCGGGCGACCGTTTCTCGCATCACTTTTAAACTGAATGGTATCACCTTTCTTGTTTGCAACGAGTCGGTTTGATTTCATCGAAGTACTTACATCCATGCTCGTCAATACCCACTATCCGGTCTTTGGACTTTAAGACCTGCCTTGTATGCATTGGAGGTATCAGGCACTTCACCACCACGATGCCGGAATCACGTGGGAAACACCAGCAATGTTCCTTTTTCCTTTCTCTACAATCTTTTCAATGAAGTTTACGGGATGACAATGTCCTGCTGCTGGTCCATTCCTTTCCAGGGTGATGTTTTCACCCAGCAGCAATTGAGCATTCAGGTCTTCAAAATAGGTTACCGGTTTATCATTTACCGCGAGTATCTTATCACCAGTTTTCAATCCCAGATCAGTACTCACACTGTCTATACGACCAGATTCCATCGTTATATTTTTGACACAGGAAGTTTCGTTTCACCCCAGGTGAAACAGGATCATTGCATAGATAAAAAAAGCAAGCAGCACATTCACCGTAACACCACCGATCATGATGATCAGCCGTTGCCAGGCCGGTTTGCTCCTGAATTCCCAGTCCTGTGCTGGTTGTTTCAGTTGTTCCTTGTCCATGCTCTCATCCACCATTCCGGCGATTTTAACATATCCGCCTAAGGGCAACCAACCAATACCATATTCTGTTTCACCTACTTTTCTTTTTGAACAAGTGAAAACCAGGGATCAAAAAACAGGTAGAATTTTTCGACCCTGCATTTAAAAATTTTGGCCGGGATAAAATGACCCAGTTCATGCATTACCACCAGTATGGAAAGGACAGGATAAGTTGTCCGGCCTGCAAACCCACCGCCGACCAGTTGATATCTAAAAGAAATAATTGCATCATGATGTATTCAGTGTAAAAAAAATGCCGTCATGCTTATATGGTTTTCCGCAATGGCATATCTTTTTTATAAGTTAATGAGAGAAGCCGCAAAATTACGCGCCTCTGCATCGCTTTCAAAATATTCTTCCAGCGTAGGTTTGGCGATATAAGTGTATTTTGGACATAGTTCTTTCAATTACTTCTGTCATATCCAGGAATCCAATCCTGTTTTTAAGAAACCCATACACCGCAATTTCGTTGGCAGCATTCAGCAGGCAGGGCAAGTTTCCGCCTTTGTTAAGGGCTTCCATGGCCAGTGCGAGGTTGCGGAATGTTTTGAGATCGGGTGGTTCAAAAGTGAGTTGTGTTGATTTCGTGAAATCAAACCTGGGAAAATCATTTTCAATCCGCACCGGGAAATGCCATGGCATATTGGATCGGTAGTTTCATGTCAGGCAATCCCATTTGCGCTTTTATGCTTCCATCCTCAAACTGCACCATGCTGTGAATGATACTTTGTGGATGAATCACCACCTGGATCTGGTCGGCATCCAGGTTGAACAGCCATTTTGCCTCAATCATCTCCAGGCCCTTATTCATCAGGGTGGCAGAATCAATGGTGATCTTGGCACCCATGCTCCAGTTGGGATGCTGCAGGGCATGCTCCCTTTTTACATTGACCAGGTAGTTTGGTTTTTTTCCCAGAAAGGGACCGCCGGATGCGGTCAGTATGATTTTTTCTATACGATTTCTGGTTTCTCCCACCAGGCACTGAAATATGGCGGAGTGTTCGGAATCTACCGGTATGACAGGAACCCTTTTTTCAACGGCCCTCTGCATTACAATATCACCTGCAACCACCAGGGTTTCCTTATTGGCAAGGGCAATGGATTTGCCCGTATCGATGGCTTTTAAGGTAGGCTTCAAACCGGCAAATCCCACAATGGCTGCCAGCATCATGTCATATATATCCATTTCAGCCGCTATCTTCCAGCGATTTTTCACCGCTCATAACCTCAATTCCTTCCGGTGCCAGAGCCTTTTTTGACTTCGGCATATTTCCTCTCATCAACAATTACCACACATAAAGGCTTGAATTTCAGCGCCTGTTCTATCAGCAATTCATGATTTGAATGAGCGGTGAGTATGGTAGCGGAAAAATTTTCGGGATTAGCTTCAATTACTTCCAGGGCTTGTTTGCCTATGGAACCGGTAGAACCAAATATAGCAATGCGTTTTCTAGTGCCTGTCACTGAAGCAGCGGCAGGAGCAGGTTTGGTGATGTGTCTGGGGATTCATTGATTAAAAATAAGTTCTTTCCGTCATAACTGCATAGGGCTCCAGTGCTTCTGCCAGTTTCCTGTCATTACTCAACCGGGGAACTTTATTTTGTCCGCCCAGTTTACCAATGGATTTCATGTAGTCGATAAATGCATTTTTGCTGAAGCGGGCGGATGACCAGCTGTCTGCAGGATATTCCCGCGGATCAGGTCATCATAGTAGATATTTTTTTCCCTGAGGTTTTTATTCACCTTCTGGCAAACCGCTGCCATATCAGCCGGCGCCTGTCTCAAATTCAATGAACCATTCATGATACGATTTTCCCTTCCCTGCTGGATCATGGGTGCCACCGTAAATTCGGTGATACGAACGTCTTGCGATTCCGGCAGCTTTCATCAGGCTGTACTCCACTTCCTCCCCGATCACATGTTCGCCAAACGCTGAGATAAAATGTTTTATTCTTCCGGTCACCACTAACCGGTATGGGTTGGTGGAAACAAATTTCACCGTATCCCCAGGTTATAGCCCCAAAGACCTGCATTATTGTTGATGATCATGGCATAGTTTTCACCCATTCCTACATCCTTCAGGGATAAGCCTGGTGGGATTCTCGGTGAATATTTCTGCGGCGGGAATAAATTCAAAGAAAATTCCCGAATCGGTATTCAGGAGCAGTCCTTCTTCGGTTCGGGAATCCTGGAAAGCAAAAAATCCTTCAGAAGCGGGAAAGGTTTCTATGGTATCCATTGTTTTCCAATGCTTTCAAACAATTTGGCCTTATATGGTTCAAAGTTCACCCCTCCATGGACCATTACATTGAAATTGGGGAAGATGTCCCCGATCTTTTTACCCGTGATCTGGTTAAGCCGGTCAAAATACATCTGCATCCATGGCGGTATGCCGCTGATCAGGGTCATATCCTGTTCCTGGTTTCTGCCACAATATTATCCAGTTTGGTTTCCCAGTCTTCGATGCAATTGGTTTCATAGGAAGGCAGTTGGTTTGTCCTGAGGTAACTGGGGATATGGTGATTGACAATACCGCTTAAACTGACCGGTAGGGATCCCACCGACCCTTTCCAGTTCCGGTGAACCGGACAAAAAGATCATTTTACCATTGGTGAAACAGGTGGTTACCGGTTTCGGCGATATAACACAGCAGGGCATTCCTGGCCGTATTGATATGATTGGGAATCGAATCTCTTGTGATGGGAATATATTTCACCCCGCTGGTGGTTCCGGAGGTCTTGGCAAAATAGATGGGCTGACCTTTCCAGAGCACATTATGCCTGCCTTCCTTGATCTTGTCGATATATGGCTTAAATGTTTCGTAATCCCTGATGGGCACGGCCTCCCGGAAACTCTTCATAGGTATTGACTGTCCCCAAACCTGTGCTCTTTCCCAAAATCCGTGTTTCTACCCGTTTTCAGCAGTTCCTTTAAGGATTTTTTTCTGGTCCTCCACGGCAGATTGCATACCTTTTCGGATCTGTTTATGGATATAACTGGCAAAGGGTTTGGCGAGGAATGATTTGATCTTCATCGGTAATATGGCAACGTTGATTGAGCAAAGATAATTTTGCCATGCTGAAAGAACGGTACCGGAATTTATAACTTTTTTTAGGTCAATTCTTTGCGGTTAGTAATTTACCCTTACCTTTGCACTCCTAAATTTTGGCATACTATGTTTGCAGTAGTAAAGATAGCCGGTCAGCAGTTCAGGGTCCAGGAAGGCCAGAACCTGTATGTACCCCACCTCGCCGGCAATGCCGGTGACAAAGTAGAATTTCACGGAAGTACTCTTGGCTGATAATGATGGCAACATCACTGTTGGTCAGGACGTTAAAGTTAAAGTAAATGCAGAAATCGTTGGCGAAAAACAAGGCGACAAAGTGATTGCTTTTAAAATGAAAAGAAGGAAAGGTTTCCGTAAAAAGAAAGGACACCGCACTTTGTATACGCAAATCAGAGATTAACAAGATCGCATAAGCGAAAATCTATTAAATATTCATTTCATACATGGCACATAAAAAAGGTGAAGGTAGCGTAAAGAACGGTCGTGATTCACAAAGCAAACGTCTCGGTGTAAAAATCTTCGGTGGTCAACCAGCTGCATGCAGGCAACATCATCGTTCGCCAACGCGGTACAGTTTATCATCCTGGTAAAAATGTTGGTGTTGGAAAAGACTTTACCATGTTTGCATTGACAGATGGTGTTGTTGAATTCAGGAAAGGAAAAAACGACAAGACTTTCATTTCTGTTGCACCAGTTGAAATTGCCGGTTAGTAAGGAAATTTCCGGTAAATAAAAAATTTTTTTGCAGAATTTAAAAAGTGTTTTTACTTTTATGCCTAGTAACCCATTTACTAAACCATTAAATTCAAAAAAACATGGCAACTGCAAAAAAGGCTGTTAAAAAAGCTGCTAGCTAAAAAAGCAGTCAAAGAAGCAGCAGTTAAAGAAAGCTGTAGTTAAAAAAGCAGTTAAGAAAGCCGTCGTTAAAAAAGCTGTAGTTAAAAAAGCTGCTAAAGAAAGCTGTTAAGAAAGCTGCTGTTAAAAAAGCAGTTAAGAAGGCAGCATCAAAACGTTAATCCAGGAAAGCTTTAGGTAAGTAATTATCTAAAGTCTTTTTTTTATTTCTAACCATTAAATTCAAAAAAAATGGCAACTGCAAAAAAGGCCGCAAAGAAAGCCGCACCTAAGAAAGCTGCTAAGAAAGCCGTAAAGAAAGCCGCTCCTAAAAAAGCTGCTAAAAAGGCTGCTAAGAAAGCTGCTCCTAAGAAGGCTGCTAAGAAGGCTGTTAAGAAAGCTGCAAAGAAGAAATAATTCTTCCTTCCCAGCAAAAATACCAAGTCCCGCGATCATCGGGGACTTTTTTTATTTAGCTGACTCCCCTAATTTGCCGTACATCTATTCATTCATGGCAGACAATTATTTTATCGCAGACCAGTTCTCCCTGCTTTCACGCCTGATGGACATACACGGCGAAAATTCCTTTAAATCGAAGTCCTATTCCATTGCAGCATTCAATATTGAAAAGCTGCCGGTTCAGCTATCGGAACTTCCGGTTGATAAGATATCCGGACTAAAAGGGATTGGTGATTCTACCGCCAGGAAAATAATGGAAATCCTGCAACAGGGAAAACTGTCGGCCCTGGAAGACCTGGTCAGCAAAACACCCGCAGGCATCATAGAAATGCTCGGCATCAAAGGACTTGGCCCCAAAAAGATCAATACCATCTGGAAAGAAATGCAGATCGAAAGTATTGGTGAGCTGTTATATGCCTGCCAGGAAAACAGGCTGCTGCTGTACAAAGGATTTGGTGCAAAGACCCAACAGGGTGTAATGGAGGCCATTGAATTTTATTTTCACAACAAGGGAAGTTTCCTGTATGCGGAAATGGAAAATTATGCCCTTACCCTTCACAATGATCTTACTGAAATCATTTCCCGGGCAATTACTCCGGTTAACAGGATCTTTCCGGAGGCAATCTGAGATCATCAATGAACTGGAATGGGTAATCAGCAATACCCGAACCTTCGCTAACCAGTTACCTCGAGAATCATAATATTCAGCCTACCGGCGCCACAGATGACACCCGCAGTTACCGGGGAGCAGAAAATGTGACCCTGAAATTTTTCTTTACAGATACCGCAAATTTCTACCGTGAATTGTTTTCCACCAGCTGCAGCAAAGAATTCCTGCAACAGTGGCAACAGAAATACCCGCTGGCACCCGCCGCAGCTGAAGAAGAAATATTTTCAAGGCTATCATATTAACTTTATCCCTGCATTTCAGCGGGAAGATCCTGCTATAATCGATAAAGCATTTGCCTCTGCACTGCCTGAAGTGATCCAGCCGGAAGACATACATGCCATTATCCATTCTCACAGCAACTGGAGTGATGGTGTGAATACCATTGATGAGATGGCCAGGGCCTGTATGGAAAAAGGATATGAATACCTGGTCATCAGTGACCATAGCAAATCAGCATTTTATGCCAACGGATTACAGGAAGACAGAATTATCGAACAGCATAAACTGATCGATGAACTCAATAGCAAATATGCTCCGTTTAAGATCTTTAAAAGTATAGAATCCGATATCCTCAACGACGGAAGCCTGGACTACCCCGATCATGTTCTCGCAAGCTTCGACCTGGTCATCGCTTCCGTACATTCCAACCTTAAGATGACAGAAGAAAAAGCCATGTCACGACTAATGAAGGCCATTGAGAATCCTTACACTACCATACTGGGACATATGACAGGAAGACTGTTGCTGTCAAGGAACGGCTATCCTGTAAATACCAGCGCCATTATTGATGCATGTAAAAAAAATAACGTGGTGATCGAATTAAATGCCCATCCCCGGCGGCTCGATATGGACTGGCATTTCATACCCGAAGCAATCAGTAAGGGCGTAACCATATCCATTGATCCGGACGCACATTCCATTGAAGGGTATAATGATACCAGGTATGGTGTGCTGGCTGCACAAAAAGGCGGTCTGACCAAAGAAAATAATCTTAGCAGTTATTCACTCAGCAATTTTGAACAGTTTTTAAAGACCAGGAAGAAATAGGCTGTTATCGTGTGCTCAGTTTTGAAGTTCGGGTTCAGCCACTTCTACAGGTGTTGCCAGGGGAAGCGTAACATGAAAACTTGTACCCTTGTTTTCAATGGTTTCGAACCATATCTCGCCTTTCGCCTGCTCAACAATTCCTTTGCACATGGCCAGTCCAAGCCCTGTACCGGAAGTTTTTGTTGTAAAGTTGGGCGAGAAGATTTTGTTTTTCATCTCTTCAGGGATGCCTGATCCATTGTCCTCCACGATCACCGTTATGGATCCATTTTCCAACTCCTCCCTGATCATTATCTTTCCTTTCTTGTTAGACGGTATGGCTTCTACAGCATTTTGAAGAAGATTGGTAAACAGCCTGTTCATTTGCGTTTTATCTGCATAGATATCAATCCTTCCCTGGACCGGCTCCCATTTTACTTCGGCATTTTCGTGTATACTATGCAGTGATACCAGGGAATACAGTAATTCATGCAGGTCGAAAACCTCATTGGTCTGGTTGCCGATATTGGCAAACTGCGAAAACTCTGAAGCAATTCTTGACAGGTGTTCGATTTGCTCAATCAGTGTCCTTGCCACTCTGGACGACAGTTCTTTTACATTGGGGGCATTATTATCAATGGCCTTCTGCAGGTACTGGATACTGAGCTTCATCGGCGTCAGCGGGTTCTTTATTTCATGTGCCACCTGTTTAGCCATTTCCCTCCAGGCCCCTTCCCTTTCGGATTTAGCGATGTCTACGGCACTCTGTTCCAGTTTCTTGACCATCTTGTTATATTCCTTAACCAGGCCGCCGATCTCATCTTTTCTTGCCCAGGTGATCTCTTCATTTCTTTTACCAAGGTTGATCTCCCGCATCTTTTCACCGATCCATGAAAAAGAATGGGTGATCCTGTTGGTAAGGAATACAGCGATCACACCGGCAATAAGGAAGATGAAGGCATTCAGGTTGATAATCGTGACCAGGAAATTGGATATCTCCTGGTTAAGGTCCCTGCTGGAAGTAAAATAGGGTATGTTGATATAGGCCTGCAGGTTCCGGAATTCATTTTTCACCGGCACATAAATACTCAGGTAACTCAGCCTGCCGGTTTTTTCATACTGGACGTGTTGAATCTTTCGAAGTGTCTTTACGTTGTAATATGCCACAGGATTCATCATCGGGCTTAATATGCCCTTGCTGTACACCAACGGCTGTGATGAGATAGCTAAGGACACCCGACCTGTTGTACAGGTTTACATCCACATTATGTATTTCCGACAGTTCCGTGAGTTCATTATAAATCTTCTGGTAATTGGCAGTATCCTTAAGATTGCCAAGGTCAATCCCAAGGCCATCATCATTAATGCGGCTTTTGATTTCATTGCTCATCACCTGGATGGTTCGGCTCAGCCTGTCCTGGTTATTCCTGTTGTACCTGTTGATAAAAAAGATAATGGTGGCTGCGCCGATGATCACAAAGGAAAATATGCTGATGAAAATAATCGTCATGAAAATCTGGTTCCTGATATTGAGCTGCCACATATCCCGGAAGGTTGACCACCTGAAGCCCGACTTCACCACTACACTGGCCAATTGAAACACTGCCACCAGGAAAAGAAAAGCACAGAAGAGGTAGGCAAAAAGTGTGATGGCTTCAAGAATAATATTGCTTTTCCGGGTTATCAGCACCAGCCTTTGGGCCGACTGCTTATACCATAGTTCACTGTATCCGTTAACATTGACGAATTTATACTCATTGAAATTCGTTTCTTCGGGCGTAAGCACGGAGGGAAAGGGATAATCATTCACATTTGAAATCAGTTCGCCCTGGTTATACAGGCCATAGGCATATAAGGGAGATCGTTCAAAAGAAAAGTCCTCCGACTGTTTAAACAGCTCAGGGATCATGGCTTCGCTTCGATACCTGCGGGGATTGGACAACATATAAATAAAAGCCAGTGTCTGGTCTGCCGTATCCTTTATCTCCCGCTGGTAGATGTAGGAAAACTTGTCGAAGGCCGTTTCATAATATCTAAGGTTATTGATGCCGGTTTTCTTGCCCTGCATCGTAAAGATGGTATTAAGGGTATCATAGGTGAGACCTTCATTCCCCGATAATGGCAGTCCGGCTGTATCAAAAGCATATAAGCGCGTTTCAAACCGGTTGAGGTAGGCACTGAAGTTGGCACTAATGATGGAATCCTTTAGAGTGCTGGCTTCGGAATCATCCTTCAGCCGCTCAAGATTATTGAGCCAGAAATAATTGTTCAGGCTGCCAATGGCCAGGTTAAGCAGCCTTTCACTGGAAGGATCTGCCTGCCAGGCCAGTTTTTCGGCCACGCGTACCCGCTTTTCTTTTTCCTTGTTCCTGTTCTGAACACTGATCACCAGGGTTATGGAAGCGGAAAAAATGACCAGCCAGTATACCATGGCGCTTCCCGAAATGGAATAACTGCCACGTATCATCGATTGTTCCGATAATGCCAGGTATGCGAGTAGCCACACCAGCAGGCCAAGCTGGAAATCAAGACCATTGTATATACCCAGTATAAGGGTCAGGTAAGCAAGGCCGGCAATGGCTACCAGGACACTTTTAAAAAAGAAGGATGATTCGGGAAAGGAATTGACAAAGCGCAACAGGATCTGGCTGCTGATAAAATAGCCCATGGATACACAACAAAGAACGATAAATCCAAAAATACTGTACATATTCAGGCTGAAGAAATTGGTCACGTCAAAGGATATCTGTGAATCCGATACCAGGCTGCTGATAATGTTACCGCATAGCAGGGTCATTCCAACCAGCGCTGCCATCAATGCCGAGGCAATAATGATCCTGTACAGTTTTTCTTCGGTTCTGATCTTCATACCCACCCTTGCAATCTGGGTTCTGGCGAATAAAGCGATCCAGAAAAATAATAAAGCGTTTATCAATAAATCACCCAGCGACTTAAGGATCATACTGGATCCATAAATGGAAGGTGAAAACAGTTCGAACTGCCGGAAATCAATCGGGATATTAAAATAATAAGTGGCTGTTCGCAACAATATCACCAACAGTGCCAGGAACAGGATTCCCCAACCGGCGCCGAATTTCCTTGAAATATTAACGGCCAGCATATGGAAATAAAACAACACCAGTAAGGACCCGAAAATCCTCAGCAATATGGTTACCCAGTCATTACTGTAAACCCTGCCCCGGTCTTTTTCTTCCAGGTAATACAGCGTCTTCCCCAGTGAATTCCTGACACCAAATTCCGTTGTACGGCGTGCAATGGAATAATTCTTTTCCACATTGGGGTGGTTAACAAAACCATTGCGCAGGTAATCATTTTCGATATAAAAGTTCCAGCGGATAGGGATAAGGGCAATGGCCAGGATGCTCTCTCCGCCGGGCAGTACAATCTTTCGCCGGATCAGTTCATACTGACCGTTAGGCAGCTGAACCATGTATTCTCCATCTGGCAGCGCCAGCATCTCATCGGTGGGAAGCGTTTCCTGGGTGTTCCAGAATACCAGGTTGATGGGTCCGTAGGCTTCCAGCTTGTAAATGAAAATGCCGAACTCCTTGTCCGTCAGCGCCAGCATTTCATCTTCCTTTTCTTTTGTATAGATCAGGCGTGTAAGCAGTGCACTGTCTTTTGTGACATCGAAAAAACTTTTCTCTTTTTTCTGCAGGTAATTTTCAAGATTCTTCCGGACGCCCTGCGGTGAAGAGGTATATGACCAGTAATTGCTGAATATAAATGAAAGGGTAAACAGCCATGCTGCACCTATGATAAAATAGGCATTACGGTAAATCGTGTCTTTCCAGAATTTATTCAATCCTAACCCCTTTTTTTCTTAATCTCATTCCAAAGTTCATCCATTTCTGCTAATGTCAACTCCTGCAGGTTACGACCTTTCAGGTCTGCCATACTTTCCATTTCCCTGAACCTGTTGATGAATTTTTTATTGGTTCGTTCCAGGGCCTGTTCGGGATCTATGCGCAAAAACCGTGCATAATTGACCAGGGAGAAAAACACATCGCCAAGTTCATCTTCAACCCTTGCGGTCAGTTGGTCATCATTTTCGCCGGCTGATTGCCAGTTACTCACGGCCTCCCGGAGTTCTTCGGTTTCTTCTTTTACCTTGTCCCAGACCTGTTCCCGATGGTCCCACTCAAATCCTACCTGCTTTGCCTTTTCCTGCAGTCTCATGGCTTTAACCATGGAGGGAAGTGATTGGGGAACTCCCGATAGTACAGAGGTTTTACCTTCGCGAATTTTTAGTTTCTCCCAGTTCCGCTTTACTTCTTCGTCATCTTCCACCGTTACATCGCCATAGATATGCGGATGGCGGCTGATCAGTTTATCGCAAATGCCATTGATAACCTCATCGAGACTGAACTGGTTTTCCTCTTTTCCGATCCTTGCATAAAAAACGACATGCAGCAGGAGGTCCCCAAGTTCTTCCTTTATTCCTTTCCAGTCTTTCTCCGTTATTGCATCTGCAAGTTCATAAGTTTCTTCAATGGTCATTGATCTCAGTGTATCGATGGTTTGTTTCCTGTCCCATGGACATTTTTCCCTCAGATCGTCCATTATGCTGACCAGCCGTTCAAAGGCTGTTGATGTTATCGTCATATTTGTAAAGCTGAAATAATTAATAATGCCGTGACCAGCAGGGTCATTGCTATTCCTGCCAGCATATTAAGCAATAAAAACTTAGCAATGGTTTTTCCACGGCCCTGCCCGTAGAAATTGCGAAGAGCCTTGTACTGGTAAAAAAATATCAATAATATGATGGCAGCGTTCAACAAAGAAAAAATTCCGGAACCGGTAAAAGTTCTCAGTTTGGAACTTGCCGCAATCAATAAAATAAAAATAAACGTTGCACAAAATAAATGAAGGGTAAAGATAACATGATCAACATACAGGTATCGATGGCGTCTTATATAAAGTAAATTTAAAATCAGTGCAAAAATCGGCAGGGAAACAAAGAGCAACTGGGGAAATGCATGAAAAAAACGATCCATCAGCGCCCTTACCGGTTCAAGCCTGTCCCCGGATCCCTGTTCCTTCATTTTGATCATCCGGTACAACACGGCCTTCTTGAGGCCCTTATCTTTCAGGCTGTCGGGCAGGTACCGCTGGTAAAGCTGGTAGGCCTCCACATTACTGAAGGAAAGTCCCTCGAGAAATCCATTACCGCCGGTTGCCCTGCTGCGTAAGTCACCCGAATCAATGGTAAGCCGGAAATTCGGTTGTTTGACCAACACACTGTCTCCCAGTTTTTTTAGATCAACAGCGTTTTTCTTTTCCTCTTCTGCCTTCGCCTGCAGTGCATTAATGGTGCTGTCCAGATCACGGATTGATGCATTCATGGCAGCCATGTTGACCGTTTTTTCTGAGCTGTCTCTTACCAGCAACAGGTCATTCCTGGCGGCAGTAAGTTCAGTCAGCCTGGCAGCAGCTGAATCATCTTTAAGTGATTTTACAGGGTTAAGAAACGTGAAAAAAATAATAAAAAATACCGCAGATGTAAATACATACATCTTGATGGGATTAAGGTAGCTGGCTCTTTTCCCTTCAATATATTTTGTGGTCAATACACCCGGACTGAACAGCAGCAGTTTAAGGCTGCTAAAAAACATGCCATCGAAATGCGTGATATCATAGATAAAATGCTGGATCAGTCCGAATACTGTATCCCTGGGTTCCACGTTTTCCTGTCCGCATGACTGGCAATATTTGCCGGCTACCGTAGTACCGCAATTGAGGCAATTTTTCTCTTTACGCTGAGGTCTGTGAGACAAGGGCTGAATTTTGTTAAAAATAAGGCAATTGGCTATATAGTTTACCCTGCCGGCAGCGTTAATAGAGGCAGATACGCCTTAACCGGCAATTATCTTTTACTTTTGCAGCGAATTACTTCCAATGTCAAGAAAAACTTTATTGTTAGTCATCCTGTTGATTTTTTCCGCCGCCGGATCCAGGGTATTTGCCCAGTTTTATTACCAGGATATCCTGTCGAGCAAAGCCAACCACGCCCAATACCAGTTGTACAAACAACAAAAGATCTCCCGGATTACCGTAAAAAGTGCGGAAGCCGACGGTGCCCCTTCAGAAGGTTTTAGTTTCGAACAAAATTTCAATAACAGTTATACCCAGTTGAAGACAAGCACATCTTTAAAAAGTGGCAGTAAGTCGTCCATGGTAAACTATTATAATGCCTCCGGTTACTTATACCGGACTGTTGACAGCACGGGGGAATCTGTGACGGTATATGAGTATGGATATGATTCCCTGGGCAACCCCATATCCATTTTGAATACCAGCAGGGCCATGGGGGAAAAAGCAAAATCCACCGAAATTCATCTGTGGGAGTATTCCGCGGGAAGACCTGTAAAAATGACCAGGATAAAAGATGAAAGGGACAGCAGTGAAATAAAATTTATACTGGATGAAAAGGGAAATGTGATTGAAGAGCAGGCTGTGCGCAAAGGTGTAGCCGGTGAAAAAATATATTACTATTACGATGACCAAAATCGGTTAACCGACATTGTCAGGTATTATGACAGACTGGGCAAATTACTGCCGGATTACACCTTCGATTATTATCCCGATGGACGGATCAGTGATATGCGTACCACACAGGGTGGTGGCGCAGATTATTTTATCTGGAAATATGCTTATACGGATGCGGGGTTGAAGTCCAAGGAACTCTGTTATAACAAACAGAAAAAACTGGTGGGCCGGATAGAATATATTTATGAAAGCAGGAAGTAAGTGTTTATTCACGTGCTGTTGTCGATTAATCCTGGAACACAGAATTCAATGGCGCAGTGAAAATATGCGGAAATGGGCCTGAAACTTAATCTGATTCATTCATTTTTATGTTTTCCTGATCATGAAAGAACATGTCATGATTGAAACAGGGGAAAGCTGTTCAGGCCCTGTAATTTCGACTTTAATATGCCTCAGGCCGTCAGTCAATTTATTTCTCCTGCAATGAATGCGTTGCAATCCAGCTGCCAACACTTTTCCCCAGTTCCTCACCATCAAGGCAGGCTTTACGAAAATGATAGCCTACATAGATACGGGATAGTGAATTCTTCTCTGGCTGCCTGCGATAAACTTATGAAATTCCTTGGTTTTCCGGGCAAGCTGATACTTTCAAAGTAAAGCTCAATTCATCAGTATCAAAAAACTGTTTCATTAACTCGGCAGCGGCTCCGCCTGCTGCAGCATGCGCTGAGGGATGGTCTGCAATCGGTGGAATGGGAAACCATAATACCTGCCAGTTTGGATCTCCTTCAGTGTTCGGGTTTCCATCACTATCGCCAAGTTGAATGGCTGTATACGGCCGCCAGAAAAAATGGATCATTTTTGCTTTCAGACAGGCGATATAAGCGTCGGCCACACTCATTTGTAATAAAGCAACAGCCGGGCGTTTTCCATGCATCCAGGTTTTTATCCGCAATGATGGCTTTTGCTGCCTTATTCCATCCGTATGCAGAACTTTCAACCCAAAATTTTGCGATATTCTCCTGGTCCGGTGTGCGCCCTTCTGTGCCGGTGCACGTGAGACAACCCAATCTTTTCACTTCATTATAATCTGTTGTGTATTCAGCACTACTAACAGGATAAGGCGGAGGAACAGTGAACTGCGTACTGTTTTCAATTCCGAATGTTTTTAAGATCTCCCCAGCCAGGTGAATCATAAAATCCGCTTACATTAAAAGGCGGTGTGGAACGATACTCTCCGGCCAACTGGCCCTGGTTAATTGCAAAAAATGCATTAGCAGCACCATCGCCCGTCCTGTTCTGAATCACTGCCTGGGCAACTGCAGCGCCCAGGACAATGCCTTTTGTTTTGGCATCACCATCTGGAATTAACTGCAAAGATTGCGTCAGCAGGTTATGGATTGAATCCTGGATAACCTGTGGTGTTATATTAGCAGGAGGATTCAGTCTGCCAAAGAAATATGCAATGACATCATGCGCTGCTTTTGCCACTGCAGCATCCGGATCGGCATCCTTATCCCTCTCAAAAAATGCATAACTATCATATTTCGGAATAATACTGTTCAAGGCATCATGAACCGCTAAGTTCACCATGGCATAATAATGACTTTCCCGGAATGGAGGAATACGGGGCGTAGCCTGCAGCTGCCCGGTTCTCAAAACAACATAGGTAGCAGCATCATTCCAGCGCAAAACCATATCAGGGCTGACATTACCCTTACCGACCCCATTATTGTCAAATCGCGAACCAGCCGGTAAATTTTGCCGTTCAGAAATTGAACTATCCTTCACACAGCCGAAAATAATGAACGAAATCACTGCCATCAAACAGAACAAGAACCGGTTTTGTCCTTTGATGGCTGATGTGAAAGTTGTCATACAAGATGTATTTAGGTTGAACAATTAATTTACCCACCCAATGTAATGACACTTACTCCCGCAATTTTTAATATTCGGCCGACTAAACCCGCAGCATAACAAACAGCCTCGTAATAATAATTATTACCTCTTGCCGACGACAAACAGCATTTGCAGAAAATAAACCTGTATTGGCCTAAATTATCGGCCAAATACAGTTTCAGTAAACCGGATTAACTAATTTTAGTAACAGGTGGAAAGTCGTATGAACTTCTATGAATTCATATTTTCTGACCAGCGAAAGTACCGGGTTCGCCGCCATTTATTATTCTGGATGGTGTGGTGCATATACTTTGCTGTGACTTTTTTAGTACCTACCTATTGGGTACCCGCCTGGAATTTAAAAGGTCCGATGCCACAAATTGAAAAGTATGGTGTCGGCGTATCAATTCTTCGCATTTTAATGAACAGCGTATTGATGACAGTTGTGCACATGTTACTTGTTTATGGAATACTTTATTATTTTTTACCAGGATATATCAACAACAGGAAAAACCGGATTGGACTTACCTTTCTCCTTAGTCTTATATCATTTTCATTGCATGCATTAATTACCTGAATTTCCTGCTAACTTTTTCAATAAGCACCCGGATGGGATTCTTCAGCAAGATGCCAGACATGAATTATATCGTTCCTATCTGGATAAGGCAGATTGTCTTTAATTATCCTACTGTTATCGGGTTTGCGCTTGCCATTAAAATTCTGAAACGCTGGTATATGAAACAAAAAGAAACAGAACAACTGGTCCGGGAAAAAATAAATGCCGAATTGCAATTATTAAAAGCACAGGTACATCCGCATTTCCTGTTTAATACGCTGAACAATATCTATTCATTTATACTTAATGGCTCTGATAATGCACCGGAAATGATAAAAAAACTTTCGAGCCTCCTGAATTATATTCTGAATGACTGCAACCTCCAATGGGTATCCCTGGAAAAGGAACTTTCAATGATACAGGATTACATTGCACTGGAACAAATTCGTTATGGAGACCGGTTGAACCTGAGCATGCAAATACAGGGAACAGCAAAAGACAAAATGATCAGCCCGTTGCTGCTGATTCCATTTGTGGAGAATAGTTTTAAACATGGTACCAGTCGGATGCTGACCCATCCCTGGGTGAGGCTTAAAATCAATATTGAAAGAAATTATCTTGAATTCAAGTTGACCAACAATAAGCCGGAACGCAGCAATGCTCCATATGGCAAAAAGGGAATCGGCTTAACTAACGTTAAAAAGAGACTGGAACTGCTTTACCCTGAAACCCATACACTGCTTATGGTGGAAAGCGAAATGAGCTATGAAGTATTCATGAAAGTTGCTTTGCACATACCGGAAGATGATATGAAGGACGAAACTGTCTTTCACAGAAAAGAAACACATGAGTTGGCATGAATTCATTTTTTCAACCAATCCTGGTCATCGTATCAGGCGCCATATTGCATTCTGGCTGCTCTGGTGGATATATTTTGCAGCAACCTATTATTATTATGTCCAGGTAGGATTGCAGAGAATTGCCTTTGGCAAGCTAAGCAGCATTCTTATACTAAAAACCTTTCTTCTGATCCTGGTTCACATGCTATCCTGCTATATCTTTATTTACTTTATCCTGCCCCGATATTTATTCAGGCCAAAATATCTTTCACTGGTAACGGCAACCATACTTTTAATCCTGTTTCTTCTGGCTTCAGGTTATTTCATACACGCCTGGATATTTCCCCATATAGATCATGCATATCAATATAACCTGTCGGCAACGAATAATAATATTTGGTGGACAAGTATCAATTCAGTTCTTTTAACAGCGCCTAAAATAATTGCGGCAGCTACGGCTATTAAACTGGTAAAACGCTGGTATATGAAACAAAAGGAAAAGGAAAATGTTGAAAAGGAAAAATTAATTACGGACCTGAAATTGCTGAAAGCACAAGTGCGTCCCGATTTTCTTTTCAGTTCCCTGGAGCACATTTACGACTATGCCAGAATAAAATCTCCACAATCACAGGAGCTCCTGTTGAAATTCTCCGACCTGTTAAGTTATATGTTGTACGAATGTGATGAATCGAAAGTATCCCTGGAAAAGGAATTAACCATGATGAAGGAATACATGGCAATGGAAAAGGTAAGGTTTGACAAAAACCTGGAAATGGAGATTGATATAAAGGGAGAAACCCGCAATAAAACAATTGCACCACTTATATTGCTTCCATTTATTGAAAATAGTTTCAGGCAATGCACAAAGAATGCTGAACAATCCTGGATCAACCTGGAATTGAACATTGAAGAAAATATCCTGGTAATGAAACTGATGAATGGTTCAGGAATTGAAATAGAAGGGAAGGAATTCAGCCTGAAGAAATCATAAACGTTCAGAAAAGATTGCAGCTATTGTATCCAGGTAACTATGAATTAAAAATGTATACAGAACATGAGATATGCATGACATTCTTAAAGATCATCCTGTATGAAAAATCTGATTCAAGGTCAACGAAGCCTTCAATTGTGTTAAGCGATTACGACTCAATTTGATACCATGCCATCGAACAGAAAAATTAAATGCCTTGTTATTGACGACGAACAGCCGGCAAGGGATATTCTGCGAAAACATATTGAAGGAGTGGAATCCCTTGAATTAGCCGGATCCTGCAACAACGCCGTGGAGGCTCTTTCTTTTTTGCAATCAAATAATGTGGACCTGCTATTCCTGGATATCCAAATGCCGCATATTCTCGGCACCAACTTTATGCGCACATTGAAAAATCCTCCCAAAGTTATTTTTACTACCGCATATAGAAAATATGCCCTTGAAGGGTTTGAACTGGATGCAGTTGATTTCCTGCTTAAACCAATAAGTTTTGACAGGTTTTTAAAGGCCGTTAACAAGGTATTGCAATTAAATCTTCAAAGCAGCATCCCTGAATCATCAGAAACCGAAAAGTTAAAAGAACCAGCCCAGCCCTTTTTATACTTCCGTTCAGATCGTAAAATGGTCAAAGTCTTGTTCAATGACATTCTGTATATAGAAGGTTTACGGGACTATATCAGGATTTTTACAGCAAGCAGGACAATAGTTACCAAACACCTGCTTGTCTCATTGGAGGAGATGCTTCCTGAGAATGCATTCTTGCGAATTCACCGTTCTTATATTGTTTCCATCAATAAAATCGATTCATTCAATCCGGACACAGTAGAGATAGCGAAAAAGGAACTGCCGATCGGCAGATTATACAAGCATGATGTATATAAGTTGCTGAATTCATCTTCCATACATAATAATCTTAAAAAGAATTCAAAAGACTCTAATAATCCCAAGTGAGACATTCTTAAAATTGATAACAAAAAATATTATTATTTTATGAGAACCCTGGTATTAACATTAATAATTATTTCATCAGTAACCCATTTGGCACGCTCACAGGGATGTGTTGCAATACGTACTGTTGCAGGTGTAAGCCCTGACCTTCTATTAGAAAACATTCAGCCCGACAAAAAGTTTCTCCTGACAGTTACCAACAGGTATTTCGAAGCTTCGGACACCTACAAAGGCGAGAAGTTCTTGACAGATACATTGGTAACCAATCGCATTTTCACAATGAATTTCTCTTTAATAATACTGTTGGGTAAAGGATGGTCATTAGGTGCAAATATTCCTTATGCGGTGAATTCACGTAATAACGGAGCAGATCATAAGGGCCCGGGAACGGTGCCAAGATATACTACCAGGGCAACTGGTTTAGGGGATATCCGCGTAGCGGTTTACAAATGGCTCCTTGATCCTGGTGTAAATAGAAAAGGAAACATCCAGGCTGGTCTTGGAATAAAATTTCCAACAGGTGATTTCAGATACCAGGATTACTTTGTCAGGAATGATTCTACAAAGGTTCTGGCACCAGTTGACCAGGCCATTCAACTTGGTGATGGTGGCACAGGAATAACCGCCGAGCTTAGTGCATTTTATACGTTCAACTGGGGAATGAACTTCTACTTTTATGGATTTTATCTTGCCAATCCAAGGGAACAAAATGGTGTTTCCAATTTTAAAGGCAGAAATGCCACCCCTACACAGATCAGTAACAACACTACTGTAATGAGTGTTCCGGACCAATATACCATCCGGAGCGGCATAAATTACCAGGCAAATAAATTTTACCTGATGGCCGGACTCAGGTACGAAAAAGTTACCGAGGATGACCTGATCGGCGGGAACAAGGGTTTTAGGCGGGCAGCATCAATTACATCATTTGAACCTGGAATTTCATATAAAATGAAAAAATCCCTGGCTTTTATAAATTTAGGTTTGCCATTTAAGTGCAACATTATTCAAAATGAACAGAATGACATGACACCGGCAGGTTTTGCAAATTGGGTGTTTTCTTTTGGTGCACAGTTTATATTATAAATTATTACGCCAAATACATCTACATAGCAGGATTTTTTAATGCCGGGAAGAAGGAGAAAATGCTAATTCAATTTACCAGAATGGGTCAGCCTTTGTAAATTGTATCAGCAAATAAATCTATGGCAAGAATACTGATCTTGTTTGCCCATCCCCTTCTTGAAAAATCAAGGGTTCATGCAGAACTCCTCAAAACGGCAAAGACCGTTCCGGATGTTACCGTAAATGACCTGTATGAACGATATCCGGAATTCGATATTGACATTGACAGGGAAAAAGAATTGCTGACAGCGCATGATATCATCATATGGCAGCATCCCTTTTACTGGTATAGTGCGCCACCGCTGCTTAAACACTGGCAGGATGTTGTGCTGCAGCATGGGTGGGCCTATGGCAAAAAAGGATATGCACTGGATGGCAAAAAAGCCTTTAATATGTTGACTTCAGGCGCTCCAGAAGAATCCTACCAGCCTGGAGGATTTCATAAGTATACCATTCATGAATTTTTGAGGCCCTTTGAACGAACGGCTGAATTATGCCGGATGAGCTATTGGCCACCTTTCTGGATACATGGCGTTCATGTTATGCCAGACGAAATTATTATGCAGCACTGCCAGCAGTACAGGCATATGCTGACGGCACTGACAAAAGATATTTTTTCCGAACAGGAGATCAGGTCAAATGGACTGATGAACGACCTCTTCCCTGTCATCACAAACAATCAGTAATGGAACAAAATTTTTTATACCAGGCATTGGTTTATCTCGCGGCAGCGGTGTTGTTCGTGCCATTGGCGAAAAGGCTTGGACTGGGTTCTGTGTTGGGTTACCTGATCGCCGGGATCGTCATTGGCCCCTACCTGCTGGGTTTTATTGGTAAAGAAGGTGAAGACATTATGCATTATGCGGAGTTCGGAGTAGTGATGATGTTGTTTTTAATCGGCCTCGAACTGGAGCCCGAATTGTTGTGGAAGATGAGAAAATCAATCCTGGGCCTGGGTGGATTGCAGGTAAGCCTGACAGCCGGTATTATTGCCGCTGTTATGTTGATTAGTGATCTTGAGTGGAAACAATCGCTCGCACTCGGACTGATTATGGCCATGTCGTCCACTGCCATTGTTATGCAGTCGCTTCGTGAAAAGGGCCTGATGAAAACTGTGGCAGGACAGAGTTCATTTGCCGTATTGCTGTTCCAGGATATTGCAGTAATACCGATTATTGCGCTATTCCCACTGCTGGCAACACTGCCTGCAATACAGCAAGCCACTGATCATTCCACCTGGGTTGACGGTCAGCCCGGGTGGATTCAATCCCTGTTCATGTTGGGCGCGGTTGCTGCCATCATCATTGCAGGAAGAATGCTGTGTAAACCACTCTTGCGGATTATTGCACGCACCGGCTTAAGGGAAGTGTTTACCGCAAGTGCATTGCTGATTGTTGTAGCCATCGCCGTATTGATGACAAAAGTGGGACTGAGCCCTGCTCTTGGCGCTTTCCTTGCGGGGGTGGTACTCGCTAATAGTGAATACCGGCATGAGCTGGAAAGTGATATCGATCCATTCAAGGGATTGCTGCTGGGACTATTTTTCATAGCAGTAGGCAGTGCAATAGATTTTCGCCTGATAGCAGCCCAGCCATTGAAAATCATTTCCTGGGTGTTGTTGTTTATGACGTTAAAAACAATTGTGCTATGGCTGTTGGGAAAAATTTTCAGGATCAGCACGGAACAGAATTTCATTTTCTCTTTTTCATTAAACCAGGTGGGTGAATTTGCTTTTGTACTACTCTCCTTTGCATTCAATGAAGGGATATTACCTAAAGACACGGTGAATTTCTATACTGCGGTTGTTGCGATCAGTATGGGACTTACACCGCTGGTGATGCTCCTTAACGAAAAAATGATTTTACCCAGGGTGGGTACAGAACAGAAGACAGCCCGGGAGGCTGATGTGATTGATGAAAAAAACCCGATCATCATTGCCGGCTTTGGACATTTTGGAAATACTATCGGAAGATTCCTGAGGGCCAACAAGATTGAAGCAACATACCTGGATATTGACTCAGACCGGGTGGATGTATTGAGAAGAATGGGCTTAAAGGTGTTTTATGGTGATGCCTCGCGGTACGACTTACTGCATTCTGCAGGTGCGAGTGCCGCAAAAATTATTATTATCGCCATCGATGATGCAGGTAAGCGGCTGGAAATGGTAGAGACCGTAAAAAAACATTTTCCGCACCTTCATATTCTTGTGAGGGCCTCAAACCGTTATGATGCATATGACCTTATGAATGCGGGCATGCTTCATGTATACAGGGAAAGTATTGATACCAGTGTTCGGTTAGGCGTTGATGCTATGACGATTCTTGGACACCGGGCATACACGGCAAAAAGGCTGGCCAAGACTTTTTTACGGCATGATGAACTAAACCTGAAAAAACTTGCATCCATTAGAAACCAGGATGATTATATCAATGCCGCACGTCAATATATTGAAGAACTTGAATTGATTGTGCAGGCTGATGCGCAGGGGCCTCCATTGAGTGATTCCAGTTGGGATCCTGAAACATTAAGGGAAGAAATAAGGGCCATGAGGTAAGCAATGTGTTGTATGACACACTGCTTACTCATAAGCCCTAATCATTTTATTGCATTATCCTGATTTCTTGCCACCCCTTAATATCGCCACCAGCAATAGAATAAAAACTGCTGCACCCACTACCCAGGCGATCGGAGAAGCGTACCAGTTACTCTCCTTTTTAATTTCGACCTTTAAGCCGCCATCCTGGGCATAAGTATAGATACCAATTAGGGCAGACATCAGAGACAGATAGAACTTTTTCATTGCTAAGGTTTAGGTACAACATTAAAAAATGATGCCACGGGGTTTAAAGTGTGGATTTTTACCTGAAATCTCTTGAACCCGGAATCATTTTTGACTCCGGATCCGGCTTCTTTCCGGCCTGGATTAAGCCCGACATTTCATCAGCCCTTGAAAGCACCGGCATATTGATATTGTTTCTTTGTGAATGTATCAATCCATATAACATTTTTGAAATATCATGGCAGCGCTGAACAATAATATGAATGACTTCCCCTTCGATCTGGAGTTCACCTTCTGCCATTAACAACCTTGACTGCAATAATTCTTTTTTGTATTCTTCAGTAACCTTTTGAAATAACACCAGGTTTATAAAACCAGTTTCATCTTCAAGTGTAATAAACCATACGCCTTTAGCCGTCTCAGGTCTTTGTCTTACCAATACAAGACCGGCAACTTTTATTTTATTACCGTGCCTGAGATTTTTCAGATCTTTTGCTTTATGAATATGCAGCAAACTTAATTTTTCTCTTAAAAAACTAACGGGATGAGCTTTCAACGACAAAGAGGTGGAGGAATAATCCTGCAATACCTGTTCGGGAGCGGGCATCAGCGGTAACTGAATATTTTCTTCTCCCGGTTCCTTCTCGCTGCTTCCGGAAAATAAGGCAACAGGTTTATCTTTTACAGATAATTGCCATAATGCTTCCCTCCTGTTCATTTTCAAAGATTGGAAACAGTCTGCATCAGCCAATTTTTCCATTGTTGAATCCGGAATGCCAATGTCAATAATTTCATTGATAGAATTAAATAAATTCTTTCTTCCTGAAATCAATAATTTAATATCCTCTTCCCTGATGCCATTGACCTGTCGGAAACCCAGTCGAACTGCACGAAACTTACCCGTTCTTTCTTCCAGTGTATTATCCCATTGTGAATAATTTACATCAGCCGGCCTTACTTCCACACCATGTTTTTGTGCATCGATGACAATTTGCGCTGGTTGATAAAAACCCATCGGCATGCTATTCAGCAATGCACCGGCAAATACATCCGGGTAATACCATTTTATCCATGAGGACACGTATACCAGCAGTGCAAAACTAGCTGCGTGGCTTTCCGGAAACCCATAACTTCCAAAGCCTTCCAATTGTTTGAATACCCTTTGTGCATATTCAGGGGTGTATCCATTATTGGTCATCCCTTTAATTAATTTTTCCTGCAGTTGGGTAACTTTCCCTTTTGCTTTAAAGGTTGCCATGCTCCTGCGCAGTTCATCTGCTTCAGCGGGTGAAAATCCTGCCGCAACAATAGCAATCTTCATAGCCTGTTCCTGGAAAAGAGGTACGCCCAGTGTCCTGCCTAAAATATCTTCCAGTTCTTTGGATGGATATTCAACAGGCTCTTCACCGTTTCGCCTACGCAGGTAAGGATGCACCATATCTCCCTGGATAGGTCCTGGTCTTACAATGGCCACTTCAATTACAAGATCGTAAAAGCACCTTGGCTTTAACCTGGGCAACATAGTTTGTTGTGCCCTGCTTTCGATCTGAAATACACCGATCGTATCAGCATGGCAGATCATTTCGTATACCGCCGGATCATCCTGTGGTATGCCGGCTAATGTCAAATGAATACCATAATGCACCTGAACCAGGTCAAAGGCTTTCCGGATACAGGTTAACATGCCCAGCGCAAGTACATCAATTTTTAAAAAGCCCAAAGCATCAATATCATCTTTATTCCACTCAATACATGTTCTGTCTTCCATCCTCGCATTGAGAATAGGGCATAGTTTAGAAAGCTTATTCCTGCAGATGACAAATCCACCGGTATGCTGTCCCAACTGACGGGGAAAACCTATGAATTGCCCGGTGAGTTCAAGCACTTTTGCGAGATGTTTATCAGTGGCATCCATTCCGAGGTCTCGAATGCTTTCAGCACTAAAATAATCATCACTCATCCTGTGGATGGAGGAAGAAATCTTATTAATGGTATCAACAGATAACCCCATTGCCCTGGCCACATCCCTGATGGCGCCTTTCTGGTGTTGTTGTGTAACCGTTGCTACTATGGCGGCCCTGTCGCGCCCATATTTTTGATAGATATACTGGATCACTTCTTCTCTTCGCTCATGTTCAAAATCCACATCAATATCCGGTGGTTCATTTCTTGCGGCAGATAAGAAACGCTCAAATAATAATTCAAATTTAGTAGGGTTTACTGCGGTTATTCCAAGGCAAAAACAAACCGTGGAATTAGCTGCAGAACCACGGCCCTGGCAAAGGATGCCACGGCTCCTGGCAAAACGTACAATATCATATACCGTCAGGAAATAGGAAGCATAATTCATCTGATCAATAAAAGCCAGTTCATGCCGGATGCTGTCAACAGTTTTTCCAGGAATATCTTCTCCGAAATATTGCCTTGCTCCTTCCCAGGTTAGCATCGTAAGCTCTTCCTGCGGGCTTCTTCCTCCGCTGGTAATTTCTTCAGGATATTCATAGGTTAATTCATCCAAAGAGAATTTGCAGGCAGATGAGATTTCCTGGGTGCGGCGGATTGCGTCGGGATAATGCCTGAACAGGCGCTTCATTTCATCCTGATCTTTCAAATATCTTTCGGCATTCCGGAATAATCGGAAACCGGCATTATGGATGGTACACTTCTCACGAATGCAGGTAACTATATCCTGTAACTGTCGTCTTTCGGGTTCATGATAGTAAACATTATTGGTGGCTACCAGGGGCACTTTATACTGATCCGACAACTGTCGCCAACCGAAAAAGCAATTTATTATCGGTTCCCAGGTAACTCCGATTTGCAGCGAGGTACAAATGGTCGCCAAATTTTTCTTTATACTCAGCAACGCATTCAATGAATTCCAGGTCAAATTCAAGGTCCCTGTTTAAGGAGGATGGAGGTACAATGACCAGCTTTATATCCTGCAAAAAATGATATACATCTTCCCTGAAAATATTACAATCACCTTTCTCTGCCCGCAAATTACCGGCAGATAGTAATTCGCAAATGGATGAATACCCATTCAGGTTCATGGGATATACCAAAAGATCTGATCCATCCAGTATGTGAAGGTAACAACCGGGTATGATCCTGGTCCCCTGCTTTTTTGCCTCTGTATGGGCTCTTACTATTCCCGCAAAGCTGTTCCTGTCAGTAATAGCAATTTCCCGGTATCCCAAAGCAACTGACTGTTGTACCATTTCTTCAGGATGGGAAGTACCCCGTAGAAAACTAAAATTGGTGGTGACCTGTAATTCAGTGTAATTCATTGCTTCAACCCTTATGCACAATACCCGTGTAAAAACCATCTGCCTGATCCGCCGTCATCATAATGTCCTGAACGAAATAACCAGTATCGGCAACCTTCTTCATCTTCCACATAATAATAATCGCGATGACGTCCATCCTGCAACCACCATTCCTGTTCAATTCTTTCCGGTCCGTCTGCTTTAATAATTTTATGAACTTTATCCTTATATCGAAATAACATGGGTGGATAATCAGGAATTGGCGCAGTGACCATTACAGGTTCAGGTGTGGTCATTATCTGTACAGGCCTGGGATTGTTTGTACACCATGCTGAATCAATATCCTGCGAAAGGGAATCAGCCTTTTTTACTGAACGTTCAGGTATGTAATGTTCAGCAGGAAGAAAACGATGGATATTTTTTTCTCCGATCCTGTTACAAAACCTATCCATCAATTGCGCTATACCCTGCCCTGTCAGGGTTCCTGTTTCATTCCAGCATTTTTCCTGTTCGGGGTTATTATCTTCAATTTTTAATGCATCCAGGGTAAACAGTTCAATCCCTGCTGATGGAGTGATGGTACAAATCTTCAATTCAAACAAATGAAACAGGTGATGCTGATCACTGGACGGACGGTTTACACTGATATCAATCTGTTCAATTTTATTGTCGACCCGGTATGCTTTAAAAATAGCAGTTCGCAAACCTTTTTGTTCCATTTGCAAACGCCGGCAAAGGTTTGACAAAACATTTTGCAAGGCGATTTGAATTCCTGTAGCCGTTACAATCGGTTCGAGGCATTGCAATCGTTCGTGGTAAATAGCCAGAGGTTCTACTGGTGTAAGGTATTCTTCCTTATAGCCGAGTGCATATTGCAGTTGCTGTATAAATTCATTCCCAAAACGCCGCCTTAATACAGCACCAGGCATATGTATAAAATCCCGTATACAATGCAGGCCGAGTTTATGTAATCTTTCATATGCCCCTGCATCAATACGAAGTGATTCAGGTGGCAGGTATCCAATGGCAGCAAGTTCAGCACCATGGGGAATAATCGAATGTTGCTCACCAAAACGGGTAACTGCCCACGCTGCGCCGATGGTATCTGCCATGGCTGACCTGATGGTGTAACCAATGTCCAGCAATCTCTTCCTGATGTCAAGCAAATAAGCTTCTTCGGTTCCCCAAAGATGTATGCATCCGGTTGCATCGATAATTATACCATCCGGAGGATCAATGGCTACTATCGGCGCGAACCTGATAAACCAAACAGCGATATCTTTCAATTTCTTTATAAAAAAATCAGGTGTGTCTTCCTTTACTACGATGGAGGGTACAATCGCGCGTGCATCTGCAAGCACCGTTCCGGTATAAATTCCTTTTGATTCCGCCATCTTATTGACCGCTGTTATTATCATCCTCCCATGGCTGGAAGCATATAATACAAAGGGTTGATGCTTCAGTTCAGGTTCACGGCGTGTAAACCAGTCTGTTTTTAAATATGGGAACCATATAGTGACAAATCGCTTTTGCATATCACCCGGTTTTCCTTTGTTCTTTTGATATGATTTCAGGCGTATGCAATTGTTTAAATGCCCCTTTTACCCATTCGATATCCCAGGATCCCGGTTGGCCGTTCCTTACTTTTTGTAATTCAACCTTCCATCTTGGATGACCAACTCCGGGCATACCATCTTCCAGATGGCTCGGCAATGAAGTAATTTTCCATCGGCTGATGCAGGCCGAATGGGATCCCCGGTCAGGCTTTCCATTTAATATAAATCCTGTCACCCTGGTCTTCTCCACGGCCAGTTGAAAACGCCGTGAATTGGTAAAATTTATATCCTGCATTTCTGTCACCACAGCAGTAACACCGGGGCATCGTAAAGCTTCTTCAATGCACCACCATATTTCTTTTTCCTTAGCCGGATGTATAAATATGACATTCCGGGGTTCGATATTAAAGGTCAGGAGTGCGGGGGGGAAAATGGTCTGGGCCGGACTGATCCAAATGATAATGCCTTCCTTTGGCAAAAAAGTCGAAATCAGGCCACTGATGAAACCAGTACTTACGGCCATCTCCTCCCTTCGCTGATATACAAATTCATGAATGGCACCCAGGGGAAATATTCCATGGGCAAAATGTTGTTGCAAAAATTCCAGGCCCTCCAGTGATGGTTTGTTTCCCACCGGTGATTTAATACCTCCGAGGGATAAAATTTCCCTTTGAAGCCGGGCAATGATATCTGTATTATTGGCCTGCATATGCAAACTAAAATTACTAAATATTTTAGCATTTTACTAAAAAATATCTTTCCCTTAAAAAACTTATTAACGACTTTTTGAAATTAGGTTTGGATTTCCGGCCCGGAACTCAACTATCTAATTGAATTCCAAGTAAATTGGGAAACCTGGAGGAAACCTAATTGTCATTTCTTTCTCAGGGTATGAAACAATCATTGTAGCTATTTAATCAACGATAAAACAAAATACCATATGTCAGAACAAAGTAAATCGTCCCGCAGAAGGTTTTTACAGCAGATAGGTGCCACCGGAATGCTGGCTGCGGTATCGCCATTGGAAAGCCTTGCGGCAAAAGAAAAAGCAGAGGAAAGAACGCTATTCTATGAGAGGAAAATATCCTCGCAAGACAAGATCCGGGTAGGTGTCATCGGTTATGGAGTACAGGGACATTTTGATCTCCAGACGGCATTGAGGGTACCAGGTGTAGAACTTGCAGGTATTTGTGATCTATACACGGGAAGGTTGGAAAAAGCAAAGGAGCAACATGGTAAGGATCTGTTTACCACCAGGAATTATAAGGACTTACTGGATAAAGCTGATATTGATGCCGTAATTATTGCTACCACCGATTGCTGGCATGCACGAATGACAAAGGATGCCCTGGCAAAAGGAAAGGCGGTATATATCGAGAAACCCATGATCTATAAGATCAGTGAGGGACCCGAGGTTATTGCTGCGCAAAAGAAATCCGGCAAGGTGCTGCAGGTAGGCAGCCAGCGCGTCAGCAGTATCGGATATGCAAAAGCAAAAGAGTTACTGGCAGCGGGTGAAATCGGAAAATTGAATATGGTAAATGCCGTGTATGACAGGCAGAGTTCAATAGGTGCCTGGGAATATACGATACCTAAGGATGCCAGTGCTGAAACTACAGACTGGAACAGGTTTATAGAGGTAACAGAAAAAATGGCTTATGATTCCAAGAAGTTTTTCTGGTGGCGCGCATTTAAGGAAGTGGGCACGGGAGTAGCCGGTGATTTATTTATTCATTTGCTGAGTGGTACACATTTAATTACCAATTCAAAAGGTCCAAGGACTATTTACAGCACGGGCCAGTTAAGTTATTGGAAAGACGGCCGCAATTTACCGGATGTTATGTCGGGCGTCATGCAATATGCTGATACTCCCGAGCATCCTGCATTTCAATTGACGTTACAGGTGAATTTTATCAGTGGTACAGGCGGACAGGAAATAATACGGTTAGTAGGTTCTGAAGGTGTGATTGAAGTGCGGGGTAATGACCTAAATATACGTCACAGCCTTATGCCAGAAGCTCCGGGTTTCGGCGGGTACGACTCCCTCTTCACATTCCCGAAAAGTATGCAGGAAGAAATGCAGAAAGATTACAATGCAAAGTGGACTGATGCACAAAAGAAAAGGCCTACCAAGGAAGATGTAGTATTTAAGGCACCACAGGGATACAGTGATCATCTTGATCATTTTACCAATTTCTTCGATGCTGTCAGGACAGGAAAAACTGTTGTGGAAGATGCAACATTCGGATTCAGGGCGGCTGCTCCTGCATTATCCTGTAACGATAGTTACTTTCAAAAAAAGGTCATCAAATGGGATCCTGTTAATATGAAGCTGGTATAAAGATCGAAGTAAATATTATTGATTACTTAGTCCTCTTGCAGGCAGTTACGATCCATTCACAAAACGAAAAAACCTTCCGGATGATCCGGAAGGTTTTCCCACCCTCATTTAACCACCGTTGCTTCCAACTCCACATTCAGTGTTTCGAACAGACCACCTACCTGCATCACCGTAATCGCCTGTTTCATTTCGTGCTTTGCTACGAAATCTTTGAACAGGTCAAAACAGTTTTTGATAAATTCATCAGAGGAAGTTGTGTAAACCGTCAGTCTGACGATATTACGACATTCGTAACCTGCCTCACCAATTACGGTTTCCAGATTCTGTATTGCCAATCCCAGCTGGGTGCGCATATCGGCATTACTGGATCTGCCATCCGGGTGTACCGCCGCCTGACCGGAACAGTACAATGTTCCTTCTATATTTTTTACTTCTACGGCTTGTACGTAAACCCGTTCGTCCTGCCAGGTCCAGGGATTGATTATGCGTTTTTCCATTTTCTCATTTTTAAATAATGATTAAAGTCTGTCGTATAACTGATGTTGTTCCCTTAACTGGCACTTACCGTAGCGGTACGGGGGCGATTATTTATATTCGATAGCCGGGGCAGTGGCCAATGGCCTGTTGTATGCCTGATGTCTTATTCATATTTAATCTCACCGTATTTTCCTGCATGAAAATCACGATACGCCTGGGCAATTTCGCTTTGAGTATTCATCACAAAGGGGCCCTGTGCAACAATCGGTTCAAAATACTTTTCACCCCCAAACAAAATAATATCAATTGCATTTTTAGAATTGTTGTTAATTTCAATTATCCCTTCTTGCCTGTCAAATTCAATGAACTCCCCCTGGTTAAATTCGGCGTCGTTAATTACTGCGTCGTGCAGTGGAAGGAATGCTGCGTATTCCACTTCTTTTTCTGTTGCAATCAAAAAGTGTTTTCCAGCATCCAAATGAATGTGATAAAGAAACTGTTTTGAATAGTTTGGAATCTTTGACTTCACATTTTCGTATTCACCAACAATAACTTTCACCCAACCTTTTTTATCACTCAATATTTTTTGCGGAACATCGGCTGGATGTATGGGAAGATATTCTGGTGTTTCAGTTTTTATTTTTGATGGAAGATTTATCCAAAACTGAAAACCATGAGTAAGCATTTCGCCTGTTTGCGAATCTACTTTCAGCGTTTCATCATGAATGATTCCGCTGCCTGCTTTCATCCATTGTACCCCGCCTGAATAAACAGTGGCATGATGCCCTCTGCTGTCATAATGCTCGCCCTCACCATTCAAGATATAAGTTAGCGTTGCAATGCCACGATGTGGATGAGCTCCTGTTCCCTTATTCTCCAAAGGCTTGCCTACAGAATGCTTCATGGGCGCAATGTGGTCAAGAAATACAAATGGGCCAACCGCATCAGCATACCTGTTTGGCAACATGCGATAAATAGTCATATCGCCAATGTCGGCCCTACTACCTTGTGTTGAGAAACTGATTTTCTTTTTTGTCATGACTTACATTCTTATTCGCAATCAGGAAATTTTATGATCATTTTCGAAGACTGGATTTTCCATAATTTCCACTTTAATAATAAATTAATTGCCTATAGGATTCATCTTGTTCAGTAAGGGGAATATTGTATAGAATGATAAGCAAAAGGTGCTTCACAGCGGTATTGCATTTTGCCAACAGGAATCAGACTTCAGTCGCTGAGTTATTTCAGGCTTTGATAAACTTCAAAATGTCTTCATTAATCACACCGGCATTCACAGTAGGCATACCATGTGAAAAACCAGGATAAATAATCAACTCGCCTTTTTTCAAAAGTTGTGCAGCTTTTACTGCCGTGGTTGCGTAAGGCACTATTTGGTCGTCATCGCCATGCAGTACAAGCACCGGTATATTGACAGCTTTTAAATCTTCTGTAAAATCCGTTTCTGAAAACACTCTGATACAATCATAATGTGCTTTTATGCCACCCATCATCCCCTGCCTCCACCAATTGTCCCGTATGCCCTTTTTAACTTCTGCATTTTCTCTGTTATAGCCATAGAATGGAATGGTGAGGTCCTGATAAAATTGCTGCCTGTTGTGAAGTGTATTGTACCTGATATCATCAAATACAGTTAATGGCACACCTTCCGGATTGTTTTCATCAGCTATCATATAGGGGGTGATGGCACTAATCAGTACCACTTTAGCTACGCGGTCTTTACCATATTTTGCTGCATACCGGATCGCTTCGCCGCCACCTGTAGAATGTCCGATGTGTATGGCGTTTTTAAGGTCTAAAAACCCGGCTAATTGTGCTACATCCGATGCGTAAGTATCCATGTCATTACCTGTAAATGTTTGGGTGGATCTGCCATGGCCCCGCCTGTCGTGTGCTATTACTCTGTAGCCTTGATCCAGGAAAAACATCATTTGTGCGTCCCAGTCGTCTGACGACAACGGCCATCCGTGGTGAAAGAAAATGGGTTGCCCATTTCCTAAATCTTTGAAATAAATTTCTGTCCCATCCTTTACAGTAAACGTATTCATTTTTTTAATTTTAGTTGCCAGGAAATAGTTAAGCAGGTTTTATTTTCCCATATTATCTGCCTGATGTTATTGTTGAATGTGTCTGCGGCGGTGTAACAAAAAGCTGTGACTCCAGACCGAAGTAACACACCTGATCCTATTTTTGATCATCTCCGGTTGTTTTATGGGTTGAAATTTGAATGATGACTCATTAATACAAAATTGGCTCAAGGAGGAAGTCCGAAGCGATGATAAAAAGCGAAAAAAAAAGTAGATAAATGTCTATTAAAGCAATGCTATAAAAGAAATAAACTTCAATGCACTATTTTTTTAACGACTGTTTTCTTATCCGGCTTAGCGTATCTTTTGTAATACCGAGATAGGAAGCAATAAGATGTTGCGGAAAACGCTGTAAAAAATCAGGATGATTGTTAACAAAATCAGCATAGCGTTCGGCAGCATTGGAACTGATATAGGAAGCTATTCTTTTCTCTCTAGCTATAAAGCTTCTCTCATCCAATTTCATTATCATATCGTTTATTACAGGGCAGGTATTCCGCAAATTTAAAAAATCCGCTCTTGTAATCAGCAACAAGTCAGTATTCTCCCAGGCATCAATATTATACTTGGAAGGGGTAAGCATCACCCAGCTTTCACGGTCACCTGCCCACCAATTATCTATACTTAATTGTACAATGTGTTCTACTCCTTTTTCATCTATCGTATATTGACGCATTGCACCCTTTACAATAAATGCGTGGTACTTACACACCTCGCCTTCCTGAAGAAAATATTGTTTCTTCCGCAATTTTTTTGGAATGAATAGATCTTTTATGCTCTGTATGCCTTCCGCCGAAAGCGGTGTTGAAGAAAACGTTTGAATATAATGAATAAGTGCTTCGTGCATTAACCTTACTATTACGCCCTATAAAGATAAGGCCTGGCCCCAATAAAGCAGGTTATGTTGAATTAAGAAAAAATGTCATTTTTGATGTGTTAAAGCCAGGCGTTTTTTTCGGTTCATTTTCCTGGTGTTAGAATTTCATGAGGGTATGTAGTTTATAACAGTGCTACCGATAAGGGTATATTCATCCCCCACTAAAAAAACTGAATGTTGTGGCCGGCTTACTTGTTAATAGTATTTTTTTAATTGGCATACCAGTTTGAGAAATTGCTCGAGAAAAAGAAAACATACAGGGCAAAGTTTGGAAGCCTCGATATCTTACAGTTAAGAGGAACCGAATCAAATTTCGATTTGTCCACCTTTATGCCCAAGACTGGATAATGGAATTGATCCTGGAATGTGGTCTTACCCAAGCCCTTTGCCGCTTCGCGGAAGGTCTTTTACTTTTAGAAGATTGAGAATAAACTCGCAATCTTCTAAAAGTAAAAGCCCTTCCTGAAAATTCGGGAAGGGCTTGTGCCCAAGACTGGATTCGAACCAGCACACCGTTTCGGGCGCTACCACCTCAAAGTAGTGCGTCTACCAATTTCGCCACCTGGGCAACAGGGCGACAAATTTAGGGAAATTTTCCATTCAATCTGAAGTCAACATTTTTGGCTGTGAAAATCAATTTATTTCGGAATAATAATCCTAAATGTAGTCCTTCCCGGTTCTGATTGTTTGATGAACAAGGATCCTTTCTGGTATTGTTCAATGATCCTTTTCGAGAGGGTTAGCCCCAGCCCCCATCCTCTTTTCTTCGTGGTAAAGCCGGGATTGAATACTTTTCTTACATGCGATGGATGTATGCCTTTACCAGAATCCGTTATATCGATGACTACCCTGCCCTGCTGATCCTGCATGGTAACGGTTATCTTCCCTTTCCCTTCCATTGAATCCAATGCATTCTTCAACAGGTTTTCTATTACCCAGTCGAACAGTGGCGTGGCCAGGGGAACCATCAGGTTTTCAAGCTTGTCGGCCGATAGGGTAAACTGGATCTTGTCGGGCGCCCTTTTCCTGACATATTCCATCACCTGTTTCACCACATCCAGTACCTTCCTTTGTTCCAGGTGGGGGGTGCTGCCAATCTTGCTGAAACGGTCAGACACCAGTTTTAACCTGTCCACATCCTTTTCCATTTCAATGACCATCGCAGGATCAGGATGGGTTTCTTTCAGCATTTCCACCCAGCCCTGCAGCGCAGACACCGGTGTGCCAAGCTGATGGGCCGTTTCCTTGGCCATTCCCGCCCATAGCTGGTTCTGGATGGAACGATGTCTTGCATTTAATGCCGTCAGGGCCAGTACAATAAACAGTGCCACGATCAACAGTTGCACAAACGGGTAGTACCTGACCTGCTTGAGCAATAGCGATTCACCATAGTAGTACTTATTGTATTTAGAAGAATCCGCAGAGAGATAGGTTACGATCGGGTCGTTCTTTTGATATTCCTTCAATCGCCCGGCCAGGTAAGTCTTACTGGAACGCACATCCGAAGAATCCAGGTTATGATAATTCATGATGCTGTCGAGCTCATTGGTTTCAATAACCGGAATGGATTGCTGGCCTGAAATGACCACTGTTGCGAAGAGGATATCTTCTTCCGGACCCGCCTTCGCGATAAACCGCTGCGCTTCTGCCCATGCCTCCACCTTTTGACGCTCCTCCATGGAGATTTTGTTGGCCAGGAACCTTGAATAAAAAATGGTGGCGATGACAATCACAACTGCCACAATGGTTAAAAGCGTTCTCCAGTTGGCAAATGGCAACATCTTTATAAAGTAATTTATTTGACCTTATTTTTGGCAATATAAACTTAGCAATTGGATTCACCATCTGTAGCCGTTGTGATACTGAACTGGAACGGGAAAAAATTTCTTGAGCAATTTCTGCCATCGATGGTAAAATCTACCTATCCCAACTATTCATTGGTGGTGGCCGATAATGCCTCAACGGATGATTCAGTAGAATTCCTGAAGACATATTATCCACAGGTCAGCATTATTCATAATAATGGAAATCTCGGTTATACCGGCGGATATAATGCAGCGCTGCAGTTTGTAAAGGCCGACTATTACGCCCTTGTGAATTCCGATGTGGAAGTGGAAAAAGGCTGGCTTGAACCGTTGGTAAACCTTATGGAAAGCGACCGGCAAATCGGTGCCTGTCAGCCCAAGATGCTGGATTACCAGCGTCGCAGCATTTTTGAATATGCCGGGGCTGCAGGAGGATGGCTGGACGCTTATGGTTACCCGTTTTGTAAAGGGCGGGTGTTTGATTACTGTGAGGAGGATAAGGGGCAGTACGATAAGGCATCACCTATCTTCTGGGCCAGTGGGGCCGCACTTTTTATCCGGTCTGAAATATTTCACGAGATGAAGGGCTTTGATCCTTTTTTCTTCGCACATATGGAAGAAATCGATCTTTGCTGGCGCATGCAACTGGCCGGGTATTCCATTTACTCCTGCCCGCAGTCCGTCATTTATCATGTTGGCGGGGGAACCCTCCCCAAAGGAAATCAGCGAAAAGTGTTTCTCAATTTCAGGAATAACCTGATCATGCTCAGCAAGAATATGCGGATGGGTGAAAAACTCTGGAAGATACCTTACCGTATTTTCCTGGACAGCGTGAGTGCCTGGAAAAATATCTTTATTGGAGAACCTTCCTATTTTATAGCGGTAGCCATGGCCCATATGGCCTATGCCAAATGGCTGGTGGTGGGCCGGTCACGCAGTATTATTCCCTGTAAGGAGGAATAAAAGATTGTCGGGCTTATACCATGGTAATATTGCATGGGATCATTTTGTGAGGGAAAAAAAGGTTTCAGGGAAATTGTAGAATTCAAAAACTGATTATTTACCTTCAACCCTTATTTTTGCAACGCAATTAACAATTATGTCAATAGAAATTAAAGAAAAACCTGAGAAAACGGACTTTAGCAGGAATTGGGTCTCTTCATCACGTTTCTTGTTTCATGTACAGGTTTTTACATTCACCGCATTTCTTCTGGGTGGCTGTTACGGACTGTATTCTATGCGTTATAAAGGAAAACCCAAGGTGGAAGTACCGGAAAACACGAAATACACGCCGAAATACAAGTAAATATTTTTTTGCTGATGGCTTGTATTTGTTATTTTTGCACTCCTTTTTAAGTTCTTATACAAATGCGGAAGTAGCTCAGCTGGTAGAGCATCACCTTGCCAAGGTGAGGGTCGCGGGTTCGAATCTCGTCTTCCGCTCAGCATGATCCATGGCGCTTGAGCGTGATGGATTTTTTTTCTGTACACTAGCCCGGGTGGTGGAACTGGTAGACACGCAGGACTTAAAATCCTGTTCGCCGAAAAAGCGAGTGCGGGTTCGATTCCCGCCCCGGGCACACATTACCTAATTGGATAATTTTGTAGTGCGGTAATGTGGTTAATCTTGTAACTCCTTCTTTTTCCCTTTCTGGTCCGGATTTTGCGTTTTTGCAGGTAACGAGTGCAGATGCTGCTGCTTATGCGGAATCCCCCCATTTCATCAGTTTTTTAGCATTTTATGAGGTCTTTTAACCACAAGGACAGGATACTTTTGACCCTGTATATTTCGTTTAAACCGATAACGCTTATCTACCCTGATGGAACTATTGCTGATTTTCCTGCTGATTTCGGGACTCTTGTGGTTGATATTCAATCAGTCGCGTCCCTTACGGCAAAAGGGAGATGACGATTCCAGCGGTGAGCTCGAAATGAATAAGGAGGCTGGCAACCTGACCTCCCCGCTCGTATACCAGGGTGAGAACCTGGACTTTACTGAAGATGTACTGCGCAAAGTCTTATTGAAACACTTTCCTTTTTACAGTAAACTGATACCACCTGACCAGGATAAATTCCTGTCGAGGCTGAAGAAATTCATCAAGATCAAATATTCATTCATCCATGATGTAAAAGGATACCGGGAAATGCCCATCCTCATCAGTGCTGCAGCCATTCAACTGAGCTTTCGGACTTCAAAAATTCATCATGCCCCATTTCAGCGTGATCCAGATCTATCCCCAGGAGTTTATCGCCCTTGAGCCCATGCGGGTATTGATTGGCAATGTCAGTGGCAATACCATCAATATTGCCTGGAAACAATTCCTGGAAGGCTATAAAAACGGGTTTGATAATAACAATGTGGGACTGCATGAAATGGCCCACGCACTGTATTACCAGAACTTTGAAGCTGAAGAAAATATCGACAAGAGTTTTCAGGATTCATTTCATCTTTTTACCGCATTAGGCGACCAGGTTTTTGAACGGGAGAAACTAGCTGCACCATTGGCTTTATTCCGATTATGCCATGAAGAATTTCCAGGAGTTCTGGGCGGAAAGTATTGAGATTGTTTTTGAATCTCCCGAGCGTCTCAAATTCACATTACCCGGAATTTTATAATATCCTCTGTGACTTGCTTTGCCAGGATCCGCTTCGAATTACCCCAATCATAATTATCCAGTGTAATGTCGGTGCAGACCCAGCTTAGGCAGTTCCGGTTCCCAAAATTTTATAGTCCAGTTAAAAGCCGTAAGCCCTCCTTACGAAAGTGGCAGCCAATCTGTCCCTGAACCATTGCACTGAATGGGTCAATTCGAATGTGTTCGCTGAAATCAACTGCCCGATTGCCATACCATTTAAATACGGCTTTGCCTTGACAGAGGCATAAGTAATGTCTCCCTCAGGTACGGTGGATAAGTATCTGTCTTCCTTCACCATTTTATTTCATCTGCATGCAGAAATTTATGGAGCACTTTCATCGACGGCAGGCTTGCAGTTCCACATCAACTCCTACCCTTTTATCACGGCTCACAATCGCAGCGGCATAATTTCCCGCAATGGGAAATGGAAAAATGATATGCTTCATCCTCCAGGAAAGGTTTCCTGGTATCCGCAATTTGGATCAGTTCGTAAGGAAAATCAGGGAACAGGAATTGTAGCAGGTATCTTCCCGCCAGGTGCTGTAAACGTTTATGCGGATGAGTGATTTCCCGTTTCAGCGGCACTTTTTCCAGGAAAAAAGTAATTCCGTCTTCTGTGATCTGCCAAACACCCAGTCGGGTTGTTTCGTTGATATCTTGTTGATAAAACAGGGGCATATGCAAGAGTGCGATATGCGAATTTCAGCTTTCTTTTCACGGAAAGCAAATAAACAACAACAACCACTCAATGATTTTATCCGATACGCGAATACTGGAAGAAATGGAAGAAGGGAACCATTAAAATTGAACCCTATGACAGCGCGACTGCCTGGGAAGTAATTCATACGATGTTCACCTCGGAAAGTTTCTGGCTACTTACCGGGAGCATATCCTCGACGCCAAAAAAGCATAATGAGATAGAGTATTTCGAAATTCCGGACGATGGATTTGTTCTTTATCCGCATATTTTTTACCTGGGTGTTACAGATGAATACACGGAGACCCACGAACACGTTCCCTTTCTTAGAAGGAAAATCCTCTACCGGAAGGCTGGGTATCGACATCCATGCTACCGCCGGAAAGGGCGATGTGGGTTTTGCGGAAACTGGACCCTTGAGATTTCTGTAAAACAACCCGTCAAAGTGTATGCAGGGAATGCCTATCGGGCAGCTGATCTATTTCCCCGTGGATGGAGAAATTGAGGTTAAGTACAACCAGAAGAAAGAATGCAAAATACAGCGGTCAGTCAGATAAGCCGGTGGAGAGTATGATGTGGAAGAACCAGTTCTGACCTTAAATCGTTCCCCGTTCTTCGTAATAGGCCAAAAGCCAGAGAACAACTTTATTATAGGATCTTCTTCCTGCCGGCTGTTCATTCAATTTCAGGAACTGGTGGTAAAAAGCATCGACCATTTCTTCCACCGGTCCCTGGTATTTCAGCAAAAAATTGCGGTATGCAGCAAGGTCCTTTTTAATGGGTATGGAAAGTTGGTTGAAATTCTCCCTGGCCAGCGCTGAGTCTACATATCGAAGTTCATTATTTGCATAAAGGAACATATTCAGGTAGGCCGAATACTTCAGGGAACTGTCGGCCGATTCGCGTGCTGCGAGATACCCAACGAAATTTGCTTCATTCTCCTTGGCGTAACCCAGCTGATGGGCAATTTCATGACAGGTGGAAAAAGGTACCAGGAACCCGGGGATTTGGGTATTTAGCTGTGCCTCACCGGAAAAAGGATTATAGTACCCTGAATATCCCATATAATTGCCCAGCACCCCATATAATGAAGGTTTGACCGATTGCGGATGATATTCAAGCCAGGGTATCGATTGCTGAAGTTTGCGATAGGCTACAATGGCCTCCTTTTTACCGGCTGAAAAATCCGAATCAGCGACAACCGGCTTCCAGGCATTAGCCTGGTCTTTCAGTAACGCGGTCATGCGCACCAGGGAAGATGAATCCGTATCCTTAACCTGGAGGTCCATTTGCCAGGCAATACCCATCCGGTTATAGTTCAGTCCCCACAAAAAATTAAAGGTGATATACACGATCAGCGATATCATCACCACCTGCAGAACACCGGCTTTCAGTATGTCTTTCAGGGGCCTTTTGCGCCGGATTTGCTGAATTCCCATGTATAGTTGTCTTAATAACCACACTCCTGCCAGGAAATAGATAATGTCGCCGATGCTGATCGGGATCCAGCCAAAGAGGTACCGGGTTGTTTTGCTGATGATGGGGTAAAAGGAGGTGGAATAGTAATTTTCCACCCAATCGCGCCGGATGGCGGACAGGCGTATGAGTAAGGCTGCGGCCACTAAAAAGATCCACAGATTGATTCTTCGCTTTGAAAAGGGCATAAATTGGTAAATTACACAAATAAACCTACCTTTGCAGGCCTTTAAATCGAGTTGTCATGTCTGGACGCCGGGAATTTGATATTGCGTTTGTTGGTTTGAAGCCCGGAGTTCATGAATTCAACTACGAAATAGACGAAAAGTTCTTTGTAAATTATCCGCCGCGGGATTTCTCTAATATCAGTGCGAAAGTAAGGCTGATGCTGGAGAAAAACACATCTTTCATGATCCTGAGGTTTGAAGTTGGAGGGACTGCCGATCTTGCCTGTGACAGGTGCGGTAATCCGTTACAACAACAGCTTTGGGAAGATTTTGAAGTACTTGTAAAGCTGGTGGATAATCCGGAGAAAATGAATGAGGAAGAAGAAGATCCGGATGTATTTTATATCGGTCGTGGTGAAAGCCATCTGAATGTGGAATCTGGATCTACGAGTTCATTTTGCTAAGCATACCCACGCACCGATGTGTAATGAAGATGAGATCGGCGGACCAAAATGCAACAAAGAAGTGCTGGAAATGCTGAAGAAGATGAACGAACAAAGACGTACAATCACAAAACCCTATCTGGAAGGGTCTAGATAAATTCAGGAATATTTAAATTTTTCGATATGCCAAATCCCAAAAGAAGGCACTCACAACAGACGAAGTGCGAAAAGAAGGACACACTACAAAGCTGAAAAGGTAACCCTGAGTAAGGACAGCACTACCGGTGAACTGCATGTACGCCATCGCGCCCATGAAAGTGAAGGTAAACTTTACTATAAGGGAAAACTGGTAGCCGAAAAGTCGCCTATCTAACTGTATTCAATACACTATCAGGAAGTCAAAAACCGGGACCTTTCAGAGGAACCTGTTTTTGACTTTTCGTGTTTTTGAATTATTAATTTTGACTTTTTACTTTTTAAGCCATATTTGTTGAATGAAGATAGGCTTAGACATGATGGGCGGCGACTTCGCCCCGCTGGAAGCCGTTAAAGGCATTAAGCTCTATACTGAGCAAAAAGAAAAAGATACCCATCTTGTCCTGGTAGGCGACCAGGAGCAGATCCTGGCATTATTAAAGGATAACGGGCTTGACCCCGCTTTATTCACTATCGTCCATGCCAGCCAGGTGATCGACATGCACGAACACCCTACAAAAGCACTTAAGGAAAAGACAAACTCGTCTATTGCAATAGGATTTCACCTGCTGGCCAGCGGAAAGATCGATGCCTTTATCAGCGCCGGAAATACCGGTGCAATGATGGTGGGTGCATTGTTCAGCATCAAGGCAATTGAAGGTGTTCAACGTCCTACCATTGGTGCCTACATGCCGCGTGAAAACGGAAAACTGGGATGGTTGCTGGATGTAGGGATCAATGCCGATTGCAAACCCGAGAACCTGCTTCAGTTTGCCATACTGGGCTCTTTATTTGTACAGCATGTCTGGGGTATTGAAAAGCCCCGCATTGCGCTGCTAAATATCGGTGAAGAGGAAGGAAAGGGTAATATTCTTACACAGGCTGCCTATCCCCTCCTAAAGGCCTGCGAGGAAATCAATTTTATCGGAAATATTGAAGGAAGAGATATTTTCATCGACAAAGCCGATGTCATGGTATGTGAAGGCTTTACTGGTAATGTTATCCTTAAACTGGCAGAAAGTATTTATGATATCACTGTCAGGAGAAATATCAAAGACGAATACTTCGACAAGTTCCATTTTGAACAATACGGCGGGGTGCCTGTACTTGGGGTAGCCAAGCCTGTTATTATCGGACATGGCATTTCCCATGGGCCGGCTTTCAAGAACATGATCCTTATGGCCGAGAAAATGATCGCAACAGACCTGCTAGGGAAAATCAGGGACAGTTTCCGTGCTAAGGCAGATTGATAATATATCCGGAAAGCTTATACCACTCAAACCCTCAACAGGTGAATCTGATGATCATAATGTCTATCCTTTCAATGATTATTTTTTACTTTGATTTGCATTACTTATATTCATATACGGGTTTAAGAAAACGTTGATGAAGAGGAATATATCATTTTAAACCCTTATACTACCAGTCTTGGTAATTGATTGATTGAGCATTTCCATTTTACTTTGACTCCACATTTCTGCATTCAATAGACTATTAGCAATTAAGAAATTGCACATCCAGAGGGAAACTGAAAACTTGCGGGTTGAAAATTATTCTTACCCTAATGAAATTCGCGTCATAGCAGCATTATATTAATTATCACTATCCACTGCCCTTTTCAGTTCCTACGGCAATCTGCATACCCCTTTATTGTATTGTCCTTATTTATCCTTTTTGCTGCTCAAATGTCAGCTTAGGCACACGCTGGCTACCGAACCTCAGTAATCATTTGTTAATCTTCAAAAATAAAAAGCAATGAAGAGGTTTATCCCCCACAGCCGAATCTTAATGCTAACGGCCCTTGGCTTTGTCATGGTTTTCCTGGGTTGTAAAAAAGCTGATTTCCCTCCTGATCTTCCCACAAACAAACAACTGTTGGTCGGTGGCTTTATTGAGCTCCAGGGCAGTACCGTGGGCCCCGACAAGGCATTGTACGTCACCGCACCACTCGACGGCACCATCTGGCGAGTAGACCCTAAGACTGGAACATTCACATCCTTTGCCACCGGGTTGCCGAAGCGCAACCCAGACCCGTTCTTCCAGGGTGCCGGAGTGATCGATGTTGCCTTCCGCGGTGGGACTGCATATGCACTGGTTACAGGTGTTGGGCCGGATCTCGGTGAAAGCGACATCGTCGGCATCTACCGGGTAGACGGTCCGAATAGCTCTACCGTTATTGCGGACCTTGGAGAATGGTCTATTGCTCATCCCCCGGTACCGGACTTCTTTGTGCCTAGCGGATTCCAGTACTCCTTCGAAGCCTTCCGCGATGGTTTTGTAGTTACTGACGGCCACCATAACCGCATACTTTATGTCACCCTCGACGGTGAAATCAGTGAGATGATCACCTTCGGGAACGTGGTGCCCACGGGGCTGGCGTTGAGAGGAAATACGATTTACTTCACCCAGGCTGGTCCTATCCCTCATGTACCGGAGACTGCCAAACTCCTGTCCTTCCCTGCAAATTCGTCCACCGCCACTGAAATAGCCAATGCCGCCGGGTTGGGTGTTGGCCTTTTCGTTGACGTGGAATTTGGCCTCGGGAATACGCTCTTCACGCTCGCACAGGGCTTCTGGGATGGACCCTATGAAGGGGCACCCGCAGAACCGAACACAGGCGCACTCCTGGTGCTTAAACCGAATGGTGAATTCAGTGTTATCGTGGACGGCCTGAACCAGCCCACCTCCTTGGAGTTCATCGGCAATACAGCCTACGTGGTTAGTCTTGCCGGCGAGATCTGGAAAATCAGCAATAGTGCCGCTCCACCTTTTAAGCATAATTGAGTATTACCAGCGTGCTGACTGTTCGTTTGCACAGATGCTTCCAGGTTCACAGGTAAATAGTTTGGCCTTGCTAACGTACACGTATACTCAAAATAGTCCCCGTTTGCACGGGGACTATTTTTGTAAAGAGAGAAGTTAACACCGACGTCAAGGTCATTATATAAAAAAACGCCGGAGCACTCCTACTCCGACGTCAAACTCTAACTGTGTGAAACATTCTTCTATTGCATTTGCATGGCGCCTGACGAACCTTCTGCCTCTGCTTTCATATTTTTCCTTTTGAACAATGACATATCCATTTTACCAAAACGGTAACTGAAAGTTAACCTGAACATTGGTGAATCAGGCCTGCGGATAGCTGTCTGGATAAAAAACGGACTCTCACTATACTGGTTATTGACACGAGTGCTGAAAATATCATTTACACTAAGGGTGGCCGAAGCTGCATTATTTTTCAGGAAGCTTTTCTTGAATGCCATATCAAAACCATAGTTGGCTTTGGTATATCCCTGTGCTGAAGTGCGGCTTCCGCCCATCATGGGTCCCATTGGGCCTCCACCACCTGAATTTACCGGCGTATTGGTTTTAGACTGGTAGGTGCCGGAAAACTGTATGCTCATTGCTTCAGGAAGTTTAAAATTCGCATTGAATTTTGCAAACCAGCTCCACAATGCTTCATTGGAAATACCGGTAACATTCTCTGCGTTTATTTTGGAATTATAAATATTCACATTCGTATTCATGTCCCACCATTTTGTGATCTGGTTGGTGGATGTCAGTTCAAATCCTGCCATATAACTTGAATTGGCGTTCACATAAGTATTGATCGGATGTTTAATGCCATTGCTGCCGGTGAGCGTATCCATATAACTGGTGATCAGGTCGGTGGTGTATTTATAATACACCGATGCAAGGATGGTATTGTTACCCTTCAGTGTCTTCAGGTATGCGGCTTCCAGCGAGCTCGTAAATTCAGGCTTCAGGGCTGGATTACCTCTTGTCCAGTTAAGCTGGTTTGAAGAGTCTACAAAAGGAATGACCTGCATGAAGAAAGGCCTGTTTACCCTGCGTGAATAGTTGAGCTGAAGTTCCTGGTTATGCTTAAGTTTCTGGCTGAGGAACAGGGAAGGAAAAAGACTTATGGGATAGTTGTTACTAAATACTTCTTTGGTGTCTGTCATTTCACCACGATAAAATGAACTCTCACCCCGGAGCCCGGCTTTATAACTGAATGTCTTTATAGCCCCTGAGTAAGACAGGTAGGCCGCATATACGTTATCGTTATTACTATAGTTCGCAGAAGATGAAGGTACCCCCACAAATTCACCACTGGAATAATCATAGTAGGAATTGCCCTGTGTGCTCGTGAGTGATCTCAACTGCGCCCTCAGCCCGGTTTCAATCTTGGAGGAGCCTTTTAAAGGTTTTACATAATCGGTCTGAATGGTGATAAACTGGTTTGTGCCTGCGCCTTCAATTTTCTGGATCATCTCGTTTCTCATTACCCCACCTTTGTCGTCATATACCGATGTGCTGTAGAGGTTATTGCTTTCATTTTTTCCCCTGAAGAAATTGACATCAGCTGTCAGCTCTTCTCCCTGTTTGGGAAAAATGTATTTGTAACCACCGGTAAACCCTGTTGCATTGAACAGCCGGTCAGCATCTGTTGTCCTTTCACTGTAACTTTTCATGATGCCGTTACTATAGAGGCTGTCGGAGGTCATATAGTCGGTTGGCTTCATACTTCCTCTTACCCGTATGGCAGACAGTGAAAAGGTGGAACGGTTGGTAGCGAAATAATCGACCCCTACTTTACCAAACAGGAATCCACCGTTATTTCTTGACTGGGAATACTGATCAATCATCAGGGTGGGGCTATACAACAGGTCTTCCAGGTGGGTCTCGGATTCAGAACGACTTTTGTTCTGGTTCATAAAAGCATTCACGGAAACATTGAATTTATCCTGCCTGAAGTTGATGCCCCCGCCACCATTGAATCCACCACGCTTATCCACACCTGCAGTGAGGTTACCATTGTATCCTGATTTTTTATTTTTCTTGAGAACGATATTGAGTATCCCGGCATTACCACCAGATGCATCATATTTTGCAGATGGATTGGTAATGACTTCCACACTTTCAATGGCATCAGCAGGGATCTGGTCGAGCGATAACGTGGAAGGCCTGCCATCAACATAAATCTGCGGAGATGCGTTTCTCAACGTAACGTTTCCATCAATATCCACTAATACAGAAGGCACGTTTTTCATCACATCCACGGCTGTACCGCCTGCACTGACAAGATTTTTTTCGACGTTGAATACTTTCTTGTCGATATCCATTTTCAGGGCAGATTTGGTGGCCGTTACCACAACGGTTTCCAGCTGCTTTGAATCTTCCGACAGAATGATTTTGCCGAGATCCTTTTCAAAACTGGCAGCAGAAAAGTTTGGCATTGGACCACCGGAAGGAGCTGCGCCAGGGTTGCCTCCACCGGCGGGCGCCTTCATAAATGAGATCGCCTGGTCCACCGGCTTATAACCACTCGCAGAAATCTTCAGTTTCAGCTGACCAACAATGGGTAATTCTGTAATGCTGAATTCACCATTTGCTTTTGTGGATACTCCCTGCAATAAAATTTCCTTCATTTTTTTGGAGACCGTATCCAATTTCCCACCCATGATCATGACAGAGGCATTTGCCACCGGTTTACCGGCACTGTCTACCAGTTTACCGCTCACTGCTCCAATTGATGGCGGCGCCTTCATCTGGCCTCCTGCTCCCTGCATAGGGGGCATTTGGGCCGAAAGATGCGATGCTGTGATCAATACCGTGAGGAGGAGTAAAATCTTTTTCATATTCCAGTTTTATTGAAACCGATCGTTTCAGGATTCAAAACTAGAATAGCGGGACCTGCTTTTGGGGTAAATGAGACAAAGGGAGAAAATGAAGCGACAAAACCGGCATACAGCCATCCGTCATGGCTAAATGTGCTGAAAAACAAGAACAAACAGCGTTTAAGAAAGATCTGCCTTTACAAATGCAGCTACCTGCTCTTTATACATATCGCCAACAGGCAGTTCAAGACTGCCAATGAATACACTATTCTTCCTGACGGCCGTGATGGATTTTTTAGATAGGATATACGACTTATGAATGCGCAGGAACTGCGAGGATGGCAACTGTTCTTCCATGTTTTTCATGCTCATCCTTACCACCAGCGGGCTCTGGGAGCTTTTGAGATGAATTTTCAGGTAATCCTTCAGTCCTTCCACCCAGATCATATCATCGAATTCGACTTTCAGCATTTTGTAGTCGACGTTGATAAAAAAATATTCCGGGGCATTTTCTTTTGCCACGGGCATGTGATGATTTACCCTGTAGAGGTCATAGGCTTTGTTGCAGGCTTTAATAAATCTTTCCAGGGCAACAGGTTTTACGAGGTAATCCACCACATCGAGGTTAAACCCATCGAGGGCAAATTTTTCATACGCCGTAACCAGGATGATCAGGGGACGCACCTTCATGCTCTGGATAAATTGAAGCCCGGTTAAGCCCGGCATCTGGATATCAAGGAAAATGAGGTCCACATCCTGCTGTTGCATGAATTGCATGGCCTGCATGGCATTACCACATTTGCCGACGAGTTCGAGAAAGGGCAACTGCCGGATATTATCTTCCAGCAGCTCGAGCGCCAGGGGTTCATCATCAATGGCAAGGCATGTAAGCTTCAGCATAACAGGATTTGAAGCGAAACCACAAACCAGTCGTCCTGTTTCGTTATCATCAGGCTCTGTCGGGTCTCGTACAACAAACTTAACCTTCTCTGAACATTTACCAGTCCGATACCTGAAGTTTTATCCTTCATTTCTTCCGAAGCTTCATTGAACTTATTTCGTACTGAAAAAGTCAGCAGGCAGTTTTCGACCTTAAGTTCAATAATAATTTCTGCTTCCTCTATCATCCCCGTGCCGTGCTTAAAAGCGTTCTCCACAAAGGGTATCAGCAACATCGGCTCTATTTCCAGGAAAGCCTCACCCGGATCCATGGCCGACTGGATTTTAATGGAGTTGCCGAACCTTTGCTGTTGCAGGTCGATATAGCTTTGGAGGTATTCCACTTCTTTCCTCAGGGGCACCTTTTCATCCGTTTCATACAGCATATAACGCAGCAGTGAAGAGAGTTTGATGAGGGATGGTTCCAATTGTTCTGATTTCTTCCGTGGCCATCGCCACCATATTGTTCAACACATTGAACATAAAGTGCGGGCTAACCTGCGAACGCAGGAAGGAAAGTTCTGTTTTAAGATTTTCATTGACCTTATCTTTTTCCCTTCGCTCCATTTTTAACCGGTCAATAACCAGGCGGTAGGCAGTACTGGAGACAAGTACAAAAAGTACCGGGAAGAAATTAAAAGAAAAGAAATTGCGAATATTGTATGGCATCTCTGGTATGAAATACCTGACACTGAGATAATCCACGATCGCCAGGAATGAGAATATCAGGAAAATCGTAAAAATAAACGCCCATGGATTTTTACGGTAGTATAACTTGGGGATGAGATAATTGGCATTCACATAAAACAGTACCACCCAGATCATCCGGTTGATGGAAAGAATATAATTGATACCGTCCCTGTTCCTTTCAAAGAATTTGGGATCAGGCATATTGAAAGATGGCCTCAATAAGTAGGGAAGAGTAAATAATATACCCCAGCAAAGAATATGGACCAGGATGGTGATCCATTTTTTAGACTGACCTTCTGTTGGCATGATGCAAAGTAAGGCCTTCACGGTCAGAAAGAAAGGCAATCCCGACATTTTGCGATCAAGTCCGAAAAAACCAAGACGAAACCCCGATTTGGTTGGATTTATTTGCCAGTTTGTCGCAATTATTTCGTCAATTACAAGTGGGTTAGTAGTTTGCCATTATAAATACATTGATCATGCAAAGCAGAAGAAAGTTTATCGCACAAACGGCCGCAGCCGCTATCGGTAGTTTAGCCATCTCGCCATCCCTCAAAGCCGCTATATTATCCGGAAAGGATCTTCCGGGATTTGGTTTGCAACTTTTTACGCTGTTCTCATCATTTGACAATGACGTACCGGGCAACCTGAAAAAGATAGCTGACATTGGTTATAAGGAAATTGAATCTGCTTTCAGCAGAAAGGGAGGATTTTATGGCATGAGTGCCAAAGAGTTTGCGAAGCAGGTTAGTGATGCGGGTATGCATTGGCGTTCTCATCATGTACTTGGCGCACAGTTTCGCATGCCCAAGGGAATGACACCTCCTGCCGGCGCCGACGGCAAGCCGATGGCTATACCGCCCATGAAAAACCTCACTGAAAATTACCAGGAACTGGTGGATAGTGTTGCAGAAGGTGGCGTACAATACCTCGTCTGCGCCAATATACCTATCGAAACGGCCGATGAAATTAAAAAAGGAGTGGAAGTCTTCAATAAAACGGCCGAGGCCTGCAAAAAGGCAGGAATTGAATTTGCTTACCATAATCATGCAACTGAATTTGACATGGTAGAAGGTATACAGCCATTCAACTATATCCTGTCCAATACGGATAAAAATCTGGTGAAGATGGAAATGGACCTGGGATGGGTAGCCAAGGCCAAACAGGATCCTATTGAACTTTTCAAAAAACATCCGGGACGTTTTCCGCTATGGCACCTGAAGGATTTTTCAGCAGATTTTAATACGATAACAGAAGTAGGCGCCGGGGTCGTTGACTTCAAAAAGGTATTTGACAATGCAAAACTATCCGGCATGAAATATTTCTTCCTGGAACAGGATGGCGCGCCGGATCCATATGTCAATATCCGGAACAGTTACAATAACGTAAAGAAGATGCTGGGGTGATTCTATTCCCATCAAGATCATTATGATAGTAATAAAACAGGGCTCAGGTCCTGTTTTTTGTTAATACCATGATAGAATACCCGCCAATGGTTTTTGCGGCAAATTTTTTATTGATCATAAAGATCATTTTACGGAGCCCATCTGCTATGTTCTGTTTGAAATTAAAATGAGAATAGGTTGGAGGGGTATATACTTTATCGATGATATCAAATCCTCTCTCTTTCAAAATGTCAAGGATAAAATCTTCGGTAAAGGCGTGAATATGCCCTACCCTGTTCTTTGATTCGATCAGCATCTTTTCGCGGAACAATGACCAAACCGACATGTCAAGGGGTATATGAAAAATGGTGTTGCGTGCCCTGGGTCTTATGCCTTCAAGAAAACTAAAGTAGTCAGGGATATGTTCAAGCACATCAATAACCAGTAAAAGATCAACATAAAGACTTGCCTTTGTAATATCGCCAGTTTCAATCCTGATCTTTTCGGTTTGCTTTTTCCTGGCTATGGAAACAGCATCATTGGAAATATCGTAGCCCAGAAATTGTTCTGCCTGCGGGAATTTTTTTTGCAGCTGAACCAGTATCTCGCCGCTTCCACATCCCGCTTCCGCCAAAGTCTGGAACGACATGTTGTTTTTCTTCAGAAGAGCGGCAATAGCTTCTGCCTTCATAGGCGCATCTTCCTCCCCCCAGGTGGGGTTATTGCTGAGGTAAGTCTGGTCGTTATAAATATCCTTCATCAATAACCCGAAGATAGTACTATGGAGATTATTATCTCATCACCATCACTTTGCGGGTAACCCTTTCTTTTTTGGTGTATACCTGCAACTGATAAATTCCTGAAGGCAGGGACGACACATTAATTTCATTGTGCCCGCGCACGATATTTAATTTCCTGACCAGTTTACCGGAATGGTCATACAGCTCAGCAAATATTTTATCATATGGCTCCCTTGGAATCTCAAGATTGATAATGGTATTGGCAGGATTCGGGAAGTAGTGGATTTTTGAATTTCCAATAACAATATCTGTGACTGAAACCACCACAAAATTGTATGGGAGGGACAATGATCTGCAATGATTGGTATCAGTATGTTCCACGGTGAACGTACCTGATTGCAAAGGAACATACTTATTGCTGTCGGCGCCCGCTATGAGATTTCCATTCAGGAACCACCGGTAAGCAGTATATCCTGTTCCGGCGGACAGGTGCCCTGCACCGGGATCATAAGTGATCACGGGTTTGGGCGGAAGGGGTTTTTCATTTACCACGAATGGAGCTGACAACCCGCAGCCATTGTTGTTACTGACCAATACAGCATAGGTGCCACCGTTTCCTGCACGAAATCCCGTGTCGTTTGCTCCAAATAATTTAGTGTCGTTCCTGTACCACTGAATAGTTCCACTATGGCTTGACCGCAGCAAGATGGTATCTCCCTGGCATATATTCGGAGCAACAGCCGTCGTAATTACCGGGCTCAGTGTAGCAGTTGAATCCAGCAAACGCACAACGGCAATTGAGGAGATGGTCGAATTATTAACATACTGGTAGGCAGTTCCCGAAATAAGAATTTTCTTATCCTGGATGGCGAACCCGGCAATATAATCATTGGAAGACGGGGTCACCAAATCAATTACGGATGTTCCGGAAAGGTTAAAGGCAAGGTCGGGTTTGCCGGACTGGTCAAGACGTATTATGAGCATTTTATTGACCACTCCGTTATAAGCATTTCCGCCAATAATAATTTTGCCCGTACCCTGGATACAAACCTCGCTTGACTGTGCATAGTTGTATAGTCCGAGCAAATAAATTTTCCACAGCGCCGCCTGTTCCAAAACCTGCATCCAGGGTTCCATTGGCAGTATATCTTTCCACTACAAAACCGGATAACCCACTTGAACCGGTTGCCACAATTTTGCCATCATCCTGTATTGCTATCTTAGTACCATACACCAATTTTACTGAATCAACGACCTTTCCATTCGTACCAAATGTGCTGTCTATTTTTCCGTTTAGTGTAAGCCTGATCATGGCAAAAGCAGGATTGCAATAGATACCTCCGTAATAATCGTAACATCCTGCCATCTGGTAGCTGTCGCCCGCAATAATAATTTTTCCATCAGGCTGGAAGGCTATCGATTTGGCCATTTCAAAGGCATATGTACCATAGTAAATATTGCCTATATAAGAAATGAGACTGCCCAAATGTGTAATCAATTTGCCATTCGTTGCAAAGCTGCTGTCAATGGTACCATTGGCCAGGTACCTTACGATTGCCCAGGCCTGGACATTCATATTGTCACCGCTTCCGCCAACTACAAGAATTTTCCCGTCCTGCTGAATAGACAATGCTGAAGCCAGGTCATCATTTGCCCCGATCGGCGTTATCACCTTACCTCCTGTCCCAAAACTGTTATCCAGCGTTCCATCCCTGTTATACCTGACCAGCCCAAAGTCCCAGTTGGCACCATTGGAGGCATATCCGCAGATGACAATCTTTCCGTCTGACTGAACCGCGCCCATTAATGGATAACTATCACCCGTTCCAATGGATGAAACAACCTTACCATTGGTTCCAAATGAAGGATCAATGTTGCCATTTTTTGTATACCTGACGGCGCCGAATCCTGAACGGTAGGAAGAATTGAAATCCTGTATCACCTGGATAATGCCTGTGTCAGACTGTATTAAAATATTCCTGGCTGATGGAGCAAAGCCGTTTCCACTCAATGTTGAACTAATCGTTTTTCCGGCTGTTCCAAAACTGTGATCGAAAGGAATACAGGTCTGGGCCCCTGCGTTAACCGCGAGTACCATTAATAGTGTAAAAAATTTTATCATCTGATATTCTTTATGCATGAATAAGCCCTTGGGCAAAGTCAATGTCTTCTGAATATTGGACGCTACACTAAGGCAATTCCGGAACACTTCTAGTCAATACTATTTTTGAAATATTTTTAGCAACTTCACGGCCCTGCCATAAACCATAATCAACTGAAACTTTGTAATGAATACCGCCATAGAATTTGGATAATCCCGCTTCATCAGCCATTGACCTGAAGGAGGCAAATCTCCTGGGTTTCATTCCCAGGTAATCATAAGTATGGTCTGTTATACTGAACTTATTTCCGTAGACGATGGTAAGCGCCTCTGTAACGGCACCCGCCATTGCGGCAAACCCCGAAGTATATTCAGGGTGCGGAGGAGTTACCAAAAACGGCAACCAGTCGGTATGATTCATCACGTTTCGTATATAAGTCACCGGCCGTAGCAGGTTATACTGGTACCTCGTTTTCCAACTGCTGATCCATGCATCATTCAGGGCTATTCCGGAAAGTGCATAGGTGAAGACTGCTTTATCCAGGCTGGTCTTTTCTTTTTGAAATACCTGTCTCAGGATATTCATCCAGTGGCCCGGAGCTGATATTCCGGGGTTAATATCCCTCCAGTACAGGGCGATATTTTTTTGCTCTTCAGTTAATGTCCTGTCGGCGATATACACTTCATTGATCATTTTGAAAAAAGCTGATGCAGTATCCTCCGAATACGCCGGCGGAGGCGGAGGCTGGGTATTATCAATGCTTCCCCTGACCATTGTTCTCAATTCTCCCCAGAAGGGTGTGACGGGTTTTGCAAAACCGGGAGGGGTAGGTTCCCACTTACCGGGACCGGAAGGAATAACAAAAGGCTTATTTGCAAAACGATATCCATCGGTCTCCGACCAGTTATAAACCATTGCAGACACCAGCTTCCCGAATGTGACAGACCTTTCAATAGTACCTGCATCAGCCTCCCTGCTGTATTTGTCTTTAAAAACATTTTCCAATGAATCTATAGAAGCTTTATTATGAGGATTCGTAAACGGAAACATTTTCCTGCTCATGTCCGCTAACGCCGCATTTACACTTGACGGCCAATGATATCCTGCATTCTTATCGCTTTCAGGCAGCCCCGGAAACTGATTAAGTAGTTCCGTCCGAATACGATATTTCGAGTTCGCGGGCAAGCCCGGATAAATGGCCTGGTAGGCCGCGATGCTGCTATAAGTATATATCCGGACGAATGGGCCGTTGAAACTGGCAATCGTTGAACTCATTATTTTGATATTCAACGCCATCCACTGATCTACCACTTCAAACGAATAGGCCGACGGAGAAAGAATAGTACGACCGGGATCCTCACTTTTTTCTTTTGGCTGAAAAGAAAGCAGTGTAAAAAAAGAAATAATAAGGCTAGCGGTGTTGAACAATTTCATGGTGTGCGATTAGGGTCTGATGCTTACACACTATTTCAGGCTGTATTTTATTTTTTTCCCTATTTAAGTTATAATCTTTTCTCCATCAATTGGAATAGAGAAGGCTGAAATACCAAGTTTATGGTATACGCAGATTGGTGAGGAAATTTGTTAATTAGATGCCCAGGTCAATGCTGAAGCCTTATAACCGATTCGCATTGCATTAACCCTTAGCGAGTCACCCTGTTGTAATGTAATCACTTCACCATTGTACAATTTCCAAACCGGAGGAGATGCTTTCTTTTCCCCATTTTTAGCGGTATTAAAAAAAATGCCGTAATCCCATGATTGAATGTCGTGAAGTTGCGGTTGCTCAGCTACGTTATTTTTCAGGATGCGGTATCCAATGGAGGCTCCTTTTGTTTTACAGGTAATGGTAATACCGCCTTTGACTTTGGTAATCTCAGGAACTGCGGTGACCGGTGGTTCTTTTTTTCCGCTCCCACCAATGGCTGACCATCGTTGATTCAGGTTGATCGCTCATATCACCTGTTTCTTTGGTCCATTGCTGTAAGGCTGTTCTCAGTTCACTGAGTTTATCTTTGTATACAGGATCAGCGGCAAGGTTATTTGTCTCTCCGGGATCATTTTTTACGTCATATAATTCTTCTACCGGCTTAGTTTTAAACCAGGCCGACTGAACATTACTTAATGCACCCGCATCCCGCAGCTGAAGAAATTCTTTCATCATAGGAATACTTAACCGGTATTCAAGATCCTGGTAAAACGGTAGTTCTGGCATATAGTTATAGATATACCTGAATTGTTTATCCCTGACTGCCCTTACCCTGTCATATTTTTCGTCCATCCGGTCCCTGGCCGAAAAAATATAGCGACGCGGTTCTTTCGATTTTTGTGGACCAAGGAAGGCCCTGCCCTGCATATAATCCGGAATGCGAACGCCCGCCAGTGAAAGCATGGAAGGGGCAAAATCCACGGCACTCACAAGTTCATCATTAACTGTTCCCGCATGCTTACCACCGGGAAACCGGATGATAAAAGGGATATGTGTTCCTCTTTCCAGCACTTCCCTTTTCATCCATGGCAATGCTCCTCCATGATCGCTAAAGAAAATTATGATGGTATTATCGTAGACACCATCTTTTTTAAGCAGGGAAATCAATTCGCCGACCTGGCTATCCATTCGTTCAATATTTGTCAATAGTCTTGCTATATCATGCCTTACTATTTTAGTATCCGGATAATAAACAGGTACACTAACATCTCGCTCATTTACCAGCAGACTGTCCTTCCGCGAAAATATCTGCGATTCATGGGTGATAAAGAAATTGAAGACAGAAAAAAATGGTTTGCCTGATGACCTGTTTTTATAAGAAGCTGTGGGGCCATTTTCATCCCAGACAGTTACCGGGGCAACAAACTGGTAGTCCTGTTTTTCATTATTGGTGCAATAATATCCCGCTTTGCGAAGCAGTTCGGGAAAGCACTTCACATAATCAGGAATTACGGCTGAATAGGATGGCACTCCGGGTGGTAAATACTTTGGATCAACAGCTATGGTACGCATATGCTGAGTGCCTATCGAAGTTTGGTACATGCCCGTTATAATGGCAGAACGACTCGGAGCGCATACTCCCGCCGTGGTATACACTTTAGTATATCGAACCCCTTCCTTTGCCAACTGGTCGATATTTGGTGTTCTGACCACTTTGTCGCCATAAGCGCTGATGAAAGGTGAAATGTCTTCACAGGTAATCCAGAGTATATTGGGTTGATGTATTTGGGCAGATAAAGTTCTTACGCAAAGAAGCAGAAAAACAAGAAACAATACTTTGATGATAATGCCGGTTTTGCGAAGCATGTGATGTATTTTATCATGTCGACAGAAAGGCAATATAGTCAGTTTTCCCTGTTGAACGATAAAATCGGCTTGCATAAGAATAGTAAAAAGCCCCCATGCAGGGGGCTTTAATTATAGTCAATCCGAAACTGCTACTGGTAAGTATATACTGTTTTTATCCGGTACAGGTGTTCCTTTGGAAGTGAAACCCTTATAACTTACATATACTTCAGAAGGATATCCGTCATTGTCGTACAGGTATTCAAATTTATACGGTATCGCTGTGGGGTAAGCGCCGCCATAGCTTTTCTGTTCATTAAGTTTGTTGTTCTTGGAATAGTTCAGGAAGAAAATATCATCCCATCCCAACTGGTGCTTTGGATTAATATTATCGTCATACTCATAGAATCCTGATTCAGTACCGCCGGTTGAAGTCTGGGCCTGTTCAGAAACCCTGTTTCCATTCCTGGTAGTAAACCTGTAGAACATCGAGTTCCCATTATGAAACAGGTAATCTGCACTCACCGTTTCATTTTCGCCTGCGGCCATGTATTCAAAAGATACCCCGGTGTGCTGGTCGTAACTCTGGTTACTGATTTCTGAAATCCTGCCATTAGTATAAAAGAAGGCAGTGTATCCGGTGCTAAGGTTATTTGCATCAAACCTTTTAATGGTGTCCAGGAAATTCCCTTCATATTGAAAGGCATAAATATTGGTAAGTACCAGGTTGCTTTGCTGAACTTTTTTCTGGTAGGTTCTCGACCCCACCCAGTTTACCGTTCCCGGTATAGAAGAATTCAGTCCGGCTGTCTGGAACAAGGGCCACAGCATTTTCAATGAAGGTTTTTTCTTCGACGAGCCTTTTCGGCATCCGGCTGGCTTCCAGGGCTATGACCATATTGGACTGCAGTCCGGACCTGTCCAGATTTTTTCTTGCTATGGTGTTCCATTTATTCACTTCAAACTGGTAGGCGGAATATTGTTCCGGTACTTTTATTTCTGAAATGCCTCTTTGCAGGTCTATCTCCCTTGTCCACTGGCTGACACCATCTCCTGTGGCTTGTATCTTCAATTTCCCCGGCAGGCTGTCATAACTTACCTGCCCAACGTTTATGGTAAGCATTACCTGTACGGAAATATAGGCATGATAGCCAAAATCATCAGTGGTGTAACCATATGCTGCGGGCTGATCCGATTCCACAATTTTAACGGTTTGCACTTCTGCACCATTGATGCCTTTTCCTGTAATGGCGAAGTTAAAAGCAAGTGGTTTTGTTACGGCCGTGGCCTTTGGCGTATTGGCCCTGGGCGTTGCAAACAATGCAGTGTCGGTAGCACTGACAACTATAAATTTGGATAAGCTGTATTCACCCCTGGCCAGTTCAATTTTGTCTGTTTTGTAAGTTCCCTGGATGTAATCAAGGGTTACTTTTTTATTGGTGATCACGGGTTGGCCCGTTTTTCCATCGACGGACAGCAAAGCATACAACTGCTTTCCGGAAAGCTGAACCCCTGTTACCGATAACTGTAAATAGGCCGTTGTATCTACGGGGGGTGGAGGTTGCTGTGGCAATACCTTGTCGGTCTTCTCGCAGGCCATGAAAATGACCATGGCCAAAAGGGCAAATAGTCCCTGTTTGATTCTTTTTCCCTGTCTGTTGGTGTTGAATGTCGCTGTGTTCATATATCCTGTTTTTGGTTTATTTCCTGTCTTTTTGGGACGATGGCTTTACCCTTTTGGTTACATCGCCTGTACTACCGAATACGATAATCAATTCCCATTGATGGAACAAATATCGCCAGCCTACCGGCAATGCACAATCGCATGAATATGTGAAATTGGACGACACGGAAAAACGGGGAAGCAGGCAAACAGGTCCTGCCAAGCTTACTTTCAGGCAACTGCCACACCTATCAGTTTACCAATGCCAAAAGTTATAGCAGCTGCAGCCAGCCCAAACAGCACCTGTCGGAAACCAGAAAACCAAACATTTCTTCCGGTAAATAATGTAATCGCTGCACCTATCAGGAAGAGGCCGGCAGCACTGAGAAGAACACTGATGATGATAGCCTTTTTCCCATCTGTAAACATAAATGGCAGTACAGGCAGGATCGCTCCAATAGCAAATAAAATAAATGAAAATACAGCAGCTTCTATGGCTGACCCTTTCAATTCATCGGCATCAATTCCCAGTTCTTCCTTTACGAGTATTTCATAGGCATGACCTTTATCAGTCATGATGTCTTTGGCCATCTGGTATGCCTGGGCTTCAGGAATCCCCTTTGCCATATAAATCAGGGCGAGTTCTTTCAACTCACCCTCAGGATTTGATTCCAGTTCGGTCATTTCAATCTGCATCTGGTTTTCAGAGAGTTCCTGTGAACTTTTAACTGAAATCCACTCGCCCAGTGCCATTGATAAAGAACCAGCAAGCAAACCTGCAACCCCGGCCAATAACACGCCTTGCTGCCCGGTGGTTGCCCCGGCAATGCCCATGACCAGGCTGAAATTGGATATGAGCCCGTCATTGCCACCAAGTACTGCCGCCCTGATGGCATTTCCGCCAACAGACCGGTGCCTGCTTTCGAACTTTGAAATATGTGATCCGGTTACTTTTTTTTCTTGTTCGAGTATTGACCTTAGAATTTTAACATGCGAAGTTTCGGTGCCGCTTAGCTCTTTTTTATTGTTAATCTTTTGGCTGATAAGGGCGTTTGAAATACTCTTTTCCGTGTCCATTAAGGCACCAAGTACATAGCTGTAACCGAATATCCTGCCAATCGCGTTTAACGTCTTTGCCCGCCAGGATGGAGGCAAATTTTCAACAACAATATTTTCTTTTCTTCCAAATATTTCAGCATGGCCTTTTTCTATATCACTCATTTTCCTGAAAACATTGGCAATGGTTTCATCAGTTTCATGCGCTGCCATTTGGCTATACAGATAGCCCGCATCTATCTCTGTCTGTATATTATTTTTCATGTTCTAAAGGTTGATAATAGCCTTACAAGTTAGGATGCGATTTTTCACCAGGCTATGATCGATATCATCATTGAAGAATACTTTCTTGTAACTGTTAAATCCTTTCATCAATATCACGGCGGTAGGCGGATATCTGATTATGGCATAGCTTCGTAAAAGAGTTTATGCGGATGGATGAAAAAAGGAAATTTTGCCGTTATTTTTTATCACAGGTCATCATCCTGTGCCTGTTTTTTTTGCCTTCCCATACTTACAGCCAGGAACAGGACCTAATCCCCGATGGCACGCAGGGTGAAATGCTGGAAGTCATTAAGACTGATTCATCTAAACTAAAGTGGAAGGATAAACGATGGAGGCTATTCAACGGCCGAATCACTACGTTTAAATTTGGTGGTGGATTTCTCTATGAATTTGCTGCCTACGCCCAGGATAAAAACAGTAAAATCCAGATGGATTCACTGGGTACCCCTTTAAGCAGCCAGTTTAAAGTGAGGGATTTCAGGATAGTCATGAGTGGCCAGTTTAAAACAAAAAGGACCATCAACTGGAAAATCGGACTGATGTACGATGGTCCGTCACGCGCCTGGTTGATGAGAGAGTCGGGGGTAATGGTGGGCGTACCAGAAATATCCAGCAGTTTTTTTGTTGGACGGACAAAAGAAGGATTTTCCATGAACAAGGTGATGAATGGCTATTCCGGGTGGGCTTTGGAAAGACAAATGGCCATTGATGTTATTCCAATCCTGGCAGATGGGATTAAATGGCTGGGCTACCTGCCTAAACAAAAAATCCTCTGGAATATTGGCGTGTTTACCGACTGGCTTTCAGAAGGACACTCTTTTTCCACCTATAAATTCCAGTTTGCTTCAAGACTGGGATGGCTTCCGGTTTATTCACCGGGAACCAATACCGTTTTACATCTGGGTATTAATTACCGCTATGGTAAAGTGGCGGGTGGAGAAATGCAACTTCGATCAAGACCCGAAGTGAACCCTGCACCATATTTTATTTCCACAGGCAAATTTCTTTCAGACCATTCCAGCCACTATGGTTACGAAGCCTATTACAAGAAAGGACCATTCATGATTGGGTCCGAATATTACTGGCATAGTTTCAGCGCCGATAAACTTAACAATCCCGTTTTTAACGGCGGGGAGATTATGGTCAGTTACCTGTTTACCGGCGAGTCGAGACCTTATTATACGAGTACAGGAATCTTTGGCTTTGTGCCTGTAAAAAAATCTGTATTTAAAGGTGGCAGGGGAGCTATTGAAGGCGTATTCCGTTTTAGTTCATTTGATCTTGATGGCGGTGATATTAAAGGTGGAAAATTCTGGAGAATAACGCCGATGGTAAACTGGTACCTGTCGAAAGATATCCGCTTCGAACTGGCGTATGGATATGGCGTTCTGAACAGGTTCAATATTAAGGGAGGCACACAGTTCTTTCAAACCAGGATACAATTCACACTGCTCTGAATACATTATTGTTGAAGTATAAAAGGCTGTAGAATATTCTACCCGTTTATCACCATTTTGTTGATCCATATTCATGTCTCAGAAAAATTTCATTAAACTTCAACAAGGGTATCGTTATTTACCAAGATTCATTGGCAATAATTTCATTTTAACAGGGAAACCGATTTCCTTTAAATCATTACCGATGGATAGCATAAATCGTAATCAACAGGAAGAACATATTGATAATCTTCAGGGTACGGAGGCGGTGAAGAAACTTAGGGATCTATGCGAAAAAGCAAAGAACTGTTTTTTCTGCACCAGCATTTCAACCTCAGGCCCTTTTAACACCAGGCCGATGGCTGTTCAAACTATTGATGAAGACGGAACCTGTTGGTTTCTTAGTGCGGTGGACAGCATCAAGAATAAGGAAGTATTGGCAGATCCCTACATACAATTACTTTTCCAGGCTTCAACATATTCGGGCTTTGTAAGCCTTTTTGGAAGGGCGGAAATTTCGACCGACAAAATGAAAATAAAGGAATTGTGGGAACCACTTTTAAAAACATGGTTTACGGAAGGCGAGGATGATCCGCGTATCTCAGTGATCAAGTTTGTACCTCATTCAGGTTACTATTGGGACACTAAGAACGGACAGATAGTCGCCTTTGCAAAACAGGTCACCGGCGCCCTAATCGGTAAGACAATGGATGATTCCATTGAAGGCAGCCTTAACCTGTAATCCTCTCTAATATTTTAATAGCCCGGCCTCGCAAGTCCGGGCTATTTTTTTTCATTCTCCTAAAATTTTTGCAGCTTCCTTATCCAGGAACCAGTCAGTAGTGCCCGCTATCGACTGGATCAGTTGGGCAGGATATAGATCAATATTTTTTTTGCCTTTCAATACCTGGAAAACTGCTTCTGCTTTTGAATTTCCAAATACCAGGAAAGCAATGGCATTTGCATTATTGATCAGGGATGCTGTCATAGTAATCCGGTAAACTTGCTGTTCATGCAGAAACACTGCCTTCACTCCTGCTGTAGTCTCCCTCAGAACAGGAGTACCGGGAAACAATGACGCTGTATGTGCGTTATCGCCGAGCCCGAGTAAGATGAGGTCAAACACCGGGAATGCATCACCCAGATTTTCCCGGATCAATTGATCATATCTTTCTGCCGCTTTTTCAGGAGACAAAGTTGTTTCCATATAAAAGATATGGGACTTTTCAATGTCCAATGGATCAAAAAAGACTTCTTTGACCATGCGTCCATTATTGTCCTTGTGCAAAAAAGGGACATATCGTTCGTCTCCAAAATAAAAGAAAACCTTACTCCAGTCAACAAGATTTCTCCATGCATCTGAGGCTAGTAGTTCGTAAAGTTTTTTTGGAGAATTCCCGCCGGTGAGAACAAGATGGCAATATCCTTTTTTCCCAATGGCATCATTAACTGAATTGATGATGTAACCGGCTAATGAGCTGATGGTTGTTTCAGGATCCTGATAAATATGCAGTTCCATGTTATCAGGGTTTCCCGTTAACAGGCAGAGAAAACCAGTGAAATCCGTCGGCAGCTATCAGGGCTTCTGCCAGTTCAGGTCCCCATGAATCGGCTGAATAATTTGGAAAATTAATGGACGGTTTATTGTTCCATGCACTAACCACCGGCATCAGCAATTCCCATGCGGCTTCCACCTGGTCGGCCCGCATAAATAATGTCTGGTCTCCGATCATGCAGTCGAGCAACAGGGTTTCATAGGCTTCCGGCGTATAACTGGAATAGGTTGTTTTATAATCAAATACCATATCCACTGTATTGAGCAACATTTCCAGTCCGGGTCTTTTCCCCTGCAGTTGTAAGCGTATGCTCATTTCGGGCTGAATACTAATAACAAGCCTGTTTTGCTGCCAGCTTTCAATGGCCTGGTCCGGGAAAACAAAATGGGGCAGGTCTTTGAATTGTATGGTGATGAGCGATGCTGATTTGTGCATTCGTTTGCCGGTTCTCACATAAAAAGGAACACCCTGCCATCGCCAGTTATCGATGAAAAATTTTATAGCGGCAAATGTTTCGGTATTTGACTTTGGGTCAATACCCTCTTCCTGCCGGTAGCCAGGCACTTCTTTTCCTTCCATCCACCCTGCCCCGTATTGTCCCCTGACCACTGACTTTCGGATAGTCTCACTATCGAACTTCCGGATAGCCTGCAATACATCCGCTTTGCGGTTATGAATTTCACTGGCCTTGAAACTATTGGGCGGTTCCATGGCCACCAGGCACAGCAACTGTAAAATATGATTCTGCACCATATCCCTCAGGGCACCTGAACTTTCATAATAGTCACCCCTGCTTTCCACTCCGAGTTGTTCGGTAACGGATATCTGTACATGCTGGATATAATTACGGCTCCACAGCGGTTCCAAAATGGCATTGGCAAATCGAAAGGCCAGGATATTCTGCACCGTTTCCTTACCCAGGTAATGATCGATGCGGTAAATCTGTTCCTCCCTATAGTATTCTCCCAGCAAACGGTTTAATTCTTTGGCAGAGTCAAGGTCATGACCAAATGGCTTCTCGATAACAATACGCATACGCTCGCGCTGATCAGCCATTTTATTTTTGGCAATATTTTCAGCAATCACCGGGAAGAGTGATGGTGCCACGGCAAGATAATGGATCACCACGGCCTCTGTTCCCCATTCACTTTCCCTGGCGGAAATCCTGTCGCAGACAGACCCGTAACTCTCTACTTTCTGGACGTCCAAAGCACTATACACAATATTCCTGCAGAACAATGCCCATGGTTCAGGGTTGGCTTTCCCGGTACGTGAAAACTGGTTTATTCCTGACAGCAGTTTTTCCCGGAAAGTTTCATCTGTTAATGCCGATCGTCCCGTTCCTACAATTAAAAAATGCTCCGGCATCCAGTTGTCAAGGAACAGATTATATAGTGCGGGTATAATTTTCCGCCAGCACAGATCGCCTGTTGCGCCATAAATGATAAATATTGTGGGCTGTGATTTTATTGATTTCAAGACTCGGTTTTTAGTTGGGGATTATGTAAGAGGCCTTTCCAGTCTGTATGAAAAACACCTTCCTGCCCAATTAGTTCATAGGTGTGAGCGCCAAAATAATCCCGTTGAGCCTGTATTACGTTGGTCGACATTTGTCCGGTTCGTAAAACATCAAAATAGCTCAGCGTAGCTGCATATGCAGGTATGGACAACCCTTTTGCTGCCGCCGCAACTACAATATTCCGGGCACCTTCCGCTGACTTTTGCACCTGGCTGCAAATCTCCTTATCCAGTATCAAATGAATAAGGGATGGATTTTGTTCAAAGGCAACCCTGATCATTTCCAGGAAGGCGGCGCGGATGATACATCCTCCCCGCCAGATACGGGCAATTTCATTCAACCTCAATCCATAATCGTACACCACCGAAGCGCCAGATAATAAATGCATGCCCTGAGCATAGATCAGCATCATCGAAAAATAATAAGCATCTTCCAGGTTCTCCAGCAACATGGCCCGATGGTCTTCATCAAATTCCTGGCCGCCGACTTTGTACAATTCAGCAGTTTTGAGCCTTAACAATTTATACTTCGACATATTCCTCATGGCCACAGCCATATCAATGGTGGGTATCGGGATTTCAAGGTCTGTTGCCACCTGGGTAGTCCATTTTCCTGTTCCTTTGGATTTGGCTTCATCTTTTATCAGATCCACCAGGCTGGTTCCATCCTCATTTTTGAAAGAAAAGATATCTGCGGTGATCTCGAGCAGGTAGGATTGCAGCCGGCCTTCGTTCCATTTTTTAAATACCGACTGTATTGACTGGTTGTCCATACCGAATCCCTTCTTCAACAACTCATAAGTATCCGCAATGAGTTGCATCAGTGCATATTCGATACCATTGTGTACCATTTTTACAAAATGACCAGCTGCACCCGGACCTATGTAAGCAACACAGGGTTCATTATTGACCTTTGCAGCAATGGCTTCAAATACCGGTTTTACATATTGGTAAGCATCAACGTCTCCCCCCGGCATCATACTCGGACCAAACCTTGCGCCTTCTTCACCACCTGAAATGCCCATACCAAAAAAATGAAAGCCATTCAACTGCAGCGCTTTTACTCTTGCCATAGTATCTGTAAAATGGGAATTGCCGCTATCGATAATGATATCTCCTTTGCTCAACAGGGGCTGCAGTTCAAGCAATACGGCATCAACAATCTTTCCGGCAGGAACCAGTAGAATAATGACCCGCGGGAATTCAAGGCTGGCAATGAATTCCGTTATGTCAGAGAAACCAAGCACTTTGCGGCCTTCAGTCTCCTGCTTCAACAATTCAACCTTTTCCACATCTCTATCATAGCCCGCAACGGCAAAATCGTGGTCGGCCATATTAAACAGGAGGTTCCGCCCCATGGTACCCAATCCAATTATTCCCAACCTGAATTTTACATTATCCATACCCGTTATAAATTATTTTATATTACTGTCGCTTTTCCATGGCCCTGATCTTATCGAGCCTCCTGGTATATTTTTCGAGTCCGGAAAATTTTGCTTCAAGGAATGCCTGTACAATTTCTTTTGCCAGGCTGTTTCCTGTTATCCTTCCACCCAGACAAAGAAGGTTCATGTCATCATCCTCAACACCCTGGTGCGCGGAAAAATGATCAGTAATGAGACAGGCTCTTACCCCCTGTATTTTGTTGGCAGCAATGGTTGCTCCTACCCCACTGCCGCAGAAAGCAATGCCCCTTTCCGCAGCACCCGATGCTACAGCCATTGCTAATGGAAATACATAATCCGGAAAATCGTCCTGGTCATCTTTAACCAGGTTGCCAAAATCATTCACCTCATAACCCGATTCCCGAAGAAATGCAGCAATAACCTGCTTCAGTTCAAATCCTCCATGATCTGAAGCCAGACCAACAACCATACGATAATTTTTGAATGTCTAAAGTAAGCATCCTATTTCATTTTAAGATGAATCGAGGAACACTTGTACCTTGACTGGTATAATACACCACTATTGTGTGAGACTACCGGGAGGATAATGCATAGGACTTTGCTCCCGGTATGAGGAGTGACAGACAAACCAAATATGTGTTACGAAGGGCTACATTATTCCGTGCGCAACGAGTTCACCGGATTTGCCCTTACAGATTTCCATATTTCATAACTGACGGTAAGTAAGGTGATCAGTAATAATCCGGCCAGGCTGACGGCAAAGACCAACGGACTAATCGCCGTACGATATACAAAACCTTCCAGCCATTTATACGCCGCAAGCCATGCGAGCGGTATCGCAACCACACAACTGACCGCAAAAATGCGGATGAAAATTCCCAAAAATAAGTTCATTACCTGCCGGGCATCTGCACCTAATACTCTGCGGATTCCCACTTCTTTGATTTTCTGTTCAGCAGTGTAAGACGCCAGCCCAAACACCCCGAGGATGGTAATGATAATCGCCAGTATCACAAAGGCTTTTGCCAGGGAAGAAACGCGTTCTTCAACAACGTACATCCGGTTAAATTCGTCGCTCACAAACCAGTAATCCAACCCCGTATTCGGATAAACGGCTTTCCATTTTTTTGATATCGCTTCAATTTTTTCCTGGAATTTTCCTGCAGGTAATTTTATATAAACAATCTTGTCGACAAAATGTGGATTGGGATTGATCAGCAGAGGTTCGATAGGCTGATGCATGGATCTAAAAGGAAAATCCTTTACTATGCCGATGATCTTAAAATTTTTGGTTGAGTCAAAGGTCAGCGTTAGCGTAGATCCGATGATTTTGTCCACCGGCTGATTCAATGCTTTCACCGCAGATTCGTTCATGAGCATCGATGAACTGTCATTGGGATTGCCAACCTGGAAGTCGCGCCCCGCAACCAATTGCAGGTTATATGTTTTAGGAAAATCAAAATCGGTATTTAACTGGTTCCATTGAAGTTCTTTTGTCCCGAATTCCGGAAATTTAACGGGAGCCCCGATCCATCCAAAATAATCCAGCCTGGGCATATGATTACCCATGGTGACATGCCTGATCTCATGGTCTTCCAGTACGGATTGTTTAAAGATCTCGTACCTCGACTGGTCGGCGATACCCCCAAACCTGATCGACATCAACTGGCTTCCCTGCTCATTGAGCTTGGTGGTTTTCAATTTCTCCATCTGCTGTATCACAATCACTGTACAAATGATCAGTACCAACGCCACAGTATATTGAACAGTCACCAGGCTTTTACGGAAAAAGTCTGCCCCCCTGCCCCTGATCATCTGGCCCTTCAGCACTTCAATGGGCTTAAAGGCGGAAAGATAAAATGACGGATAGATGCCGGAAACAAATCCCATAAACAACACAATGGCCAGCACGAGACCGATCATAACGGGGTTAAATAGTGAGGTAAATGAAAATGTTTTATGTGCCAGGGAATTAAAGGGCTGCATGAATATGATCACCAGGACAATCGCCAGCAATAAAGCAGCAAATGTCATGAGAAAAGATTCCATGAAAAACTGCCTCGCTATGCCCATCCGGTTGCTGCCAAAAGTTTTGCGAAGTCCGACCTCTCTGGACCTTTTAACCGACCGGGCGGTGGCAAGGTTCATATAGTTGATACAGGCAATTACCATAATAAGCAGGGCGATAATGCTGAATATGGTGAGATAGGTTTTATCGCCCCTGTTGTTGGATTCCCATTGATTCTTTTTATCAAAGTGCAGGTCTGGCATCCTGGTGGTAAACGGCACCAGTTTCCATCCTGCAGCTGATGCCATGGAATCTGATAATACCATCTGGTTTGCAATGTCAGTCAGGGAGCTGTTAATGGTTTTAATGGTATTTGGATTTGCACCTGGCTTCAGGGTAATGTAATTTTCAAAGAAACCGGTAAACTGCCCGAAGCGGGTGCCTTCCATGAAAGTCGAAAAGTTTTCATTATAGAGGGATCGAAGGGCATTTACATTAATGATATAATCCGGCTTAAAATGCGAATTGGATGGATAATTGGCATAAATGCCAGACACCATAACATCAATCTCCTTATCCTGTGTACCCCAAAAATGTTTCACCGAAATAATCTTACCAATGGGATCAACTGTCCCAAAGATCCTCCGGGCGCCATTTTCACTCATCACCATGGTATAATGGTCATCAAAAAAATGTTCCTTGTTTCCTTTGATGAGGTCGAAGGCCAGCACTTCACCAAAATTTGGCTCGGCCCACTTAATTTGTTCGGTCAGTACAATTTTATCACCCGCTTTATAATTCAATGAAGTAGGATATCCGATATAGAGAATCCGGGAAGCATGTGAGATTTCACTGCGGTTATCCTTCAGGTATTTTATAAAATAACCGGGTGATTCTATATTGTCAAAACTTCTGCCATCGGGATTTTGCCATGTCGCGCCAATGCGATAGGTACTTTTATAATTGGGATGCATTATGTCGTACCGTAGTTCATCACTGACATACAGGAAAATGAGAATGGCACTGGCCAGTCCGAGCGCCAGGCCAAATACATTGAGCAGGGTAAAAAGTTTCTGCCGTTTAAAATTGCGCAGGGTAATCAACAGGTAGTTGCGAAACATAATGCTGTTTTTAATGGTGATGCCGGCGAGGGTTGGAATACGATAAGAACCGGCTGTATGAATTTCGAAAAGGGCCTGACAATTCCCTACCGATCCGATAAATCCGGAACTATACCCGTTGCTTTTGCATGGCCTTTAACATTTCTTTGCGATAATCTGAAGGCGTTTTACCGGTAAACTTTTTAAACACCTCATTAAAAGTAGAGAGCGAATTAAATCCCGAATCGTAGGCAATGGAAGAAATCTTGTACTGATGGTATTGCGGTTCATGCAATAAACGGCACGCTTCGTTTATCCTCAGGCTATTCATATAATCATTATAGGATAAGCGCAGTTTGTCGTTGAGGACCTGCGACAAATGGTGACGGCTGCACTGCAGGGCATCAGCCAGTTGATTAATGCTATAATGTTGTTGCAGGTAAAGTTTTTCCCTTTGCATTAAGTCATAAAGCCTGGCAGAAATCGCTGCGGCTTCCTCTACACCCAAGGTGGAATTGGCGTATTTCTCATTTGGCCGGTAAACTGATAAGGTGGGGATGGTGAAATCCGTTGAGTTATCCGGTGCAATATTTCCTCTTATTACAGAAAACGCTGCCGGACTAATCAATGCGGAATACGTCAGCCAATAGATAAAAATACTAAGGGCCAGGAATGCATAGCGGAATTCCTGACCATTGGGATATAAAATATATAAAATAAACAAAGCCAGCGCCACAACCGTAGTTACTGCAGCAGAACCGATGACAAACTGCCTGCACCAGGTGGTTGAGGGTTGGGGGCTTAGAGTTAAGGGTTGGGGGTTGAGAGTTGAGGGTTGAGGGTTACGTGTTGTGGGTTGGGAAATTATTTTATATGCCTGGATATGGTATGTAGCGAGGCTAATCATGATAACAGTTAATCGTATGAACGGATTAAATAAGATGATGGCCAGGAATTGCGGAAGTGCATTGAAGGCATCGCAGAAAAAAAATGCCAATACTATGGCGGAAGGCAGAAAGTGTATTAACTCTTTTGACCGGAAAGAACTGTCCTGAAATAAGTGTTTTGCAAAAAGAAAAATCAGCGGACCATATAGCAGTGGTAAATAATGGGAAAAGGAATAGATCACTGGCCAGTTATCCATCAGCCAGACCTTACTCATTACCTTTAGCGTAATTTGCAGGATAAGTACTCCAATGTATAGCAGCAGAAAAAGATACGCAGTTTGGTGTAGTTTTTTTCTGACCAGGAATAGTGAGAAGATCAATCCCTGGACGCCACCAAAGAGCAATAAAAATATAAGGATCTGTAAACCCAATGGCTAAACTTTATAATAAGTTCCGAAATCAATCTAAAAGGGAAAATATATAATGGATGAAAGGCAATTTTAACGGGTGAATACGTAGAATTGTTATTTTATTATAGCTATTATCAAATTCGCCGGTTGGAATTAAGGCATTTCCGGATAATTGATGATAAGTTTGCGGCTCATCATTACTACGCCAAATATTGCATGTATGAAATATTTCCTTTCGCTGTCCCTGGCCTTTATTTCTGTTTTAACTTCGATTGCCCAGGATAAAGACCAAAAACTGATCATTATTACCACGGACGGCTTCCGGTGGCAGGAGGTCTTTGGAGGGATGGATTCAGCCATTGCAAAAAATAATAAATTCAATCAAAACGATAGCGCCGACCTGTTCAAAAGATACTGGGATGATAACGCCGAGGCCAGACGTCAAAAACTTTTGCCATTTTTTTGGAAAACACTTGCCTCCCAGGGACAACTTTTTGGAAACCGTAACTATGGCAACAAGGTCGACAATGCCAATCCGCATTGGTTCTCCTATCCCGGGTATAGCGAAATACTTACAGGAAATGTGGATACGCTCATCAATTCAAATGAGTATCCCCCGAACCCGCACACCAATATCCTGGAGTTCTATAACAAGATGACCAATTATAAAGGTCGTGTTGCGGCTTTTGGTGCATGGGATGCTTTTGATCGTATCATTAATGAACAAAGGGCAAAATTTCCTGTGATCAATGGCTTCGATGATAACAGTGTTGCCTCCACTGATCCGCAGATGAAATTGCTCAACACCATGGTGCAAAATTCTTTCCGTCCTTTCGGAAATGTGGAATGCCTGGATGTATTCACACACTACCAGGCCTTTAATTACCTGCAGGTCAAAAAACCCAAAGTGCTGTATATTTCCTATGGCGAAACCGATGAATTTGCCCATGGGGGCGATTATAAATTTTACCTGGATGCGGCCCATCAATTCGATAAATGGGTTGGTGAAATCTGGGACTGGGTGCAGCGCCATCCCGATTATAAAGACAAAACCACGCTACTCATCACTACCGATCATGGAAGGGGTGATATCAAAAAGGATGAATGGACATCACACGGCAGTGATATCCAGGACGCATCACAAATCTGGTTTTGCGTCATTGGCCCGAAGGTGAAAGCGGTGGGAGAAGTGAAAACCAACCAGCAGATCTACCAGGAGCAGCTGGCACAGACGGCAGCTTCGCTTACGGGGCAAAAGTTTTCCTGTGAACATCGTGTAGCCGATGCTGTTAATGTAGCCCGGAAATAAAAACTCCTGTTGCTCGTGTAGCCGACGCTGTCAATATCGCGGTGAAGTTAATATCCTTACTGTATCCCAGGACCGCTTCTTTTCTTAAAAGCATAGAGTATGCGGTTTACCCAACCCATCCATGCCGGTATTTTCGCCAACGGTTTATTAATGACTGTTCCCTCCTCCGATTCGCTTTCTGAAGAGGGGCCATACATTTCGAGCATTATTTTGCGGACGGATTTTTCTACCATACCCCGGAAAGGGATTCTTGTCATGAGTGAGTAGATGGCTGCATTCCCTTTTGCAATTTCCTGTGGATGGGATACTGCATAGCCATATGCTTCCCTGAGATCCGACAGGTATTGATCTACAATGTTAATATTCGTAGGCAGAACGGTCAGATGGATGCTGTCGGGCATTTGCTGACGGTCCATCATCCATCCCTTATCCTCCATCCGGTCTGCAATGACGAAAATGTCGGGTTTCTTATTCGTAGTTGTATACGTAAGAATATTCATGCAGGGCTTGCCAACTATACTTATTCCCGGGATTTCCAATAGTCCTTTATGAAGTTTTTTTACGGCGTCCATCGTTTTTGAAGCCAGTTCCATATATCCCTTTTCACCGAGGTGTTTGAGGGATGCCCATGCCGCAGCAATTGGTCCGCCTGGCCTTGTACCCAGTAAGGTTGGGGAAATATAGACCCCGCCGGGGAAATCTGTAGTGATAAAAAATTGATGCTGCATATAGTCGATCGACCTGTAGGTAAGTACCGACGCTCCTTTTGCTCCGAAGCCGAATTTGTGGATATCTGCAGAGATTGAGGTAACACCCGCGACACGGTAATCCCAGGGGCTGATCTCGAATCCCAGTTTCTCCACCCATGGCAGCATAAAACCACCTATGCAGGAATCCACATGAAATGGAAGCCTGTATCGTTGAGCCATAACCGAAATTTCTTCGATCGGATCCAGCACACCATTTGGATAACTGGGTGCCGAAGCCACTATTAATATGGTATTCGGGCCGATAAGTTCTGCCATCGCACTGGTTATTGCCATCCCGTTATTATCCACCGGAGCCTTTTTCAGGGTAAGCCCGAAAAGCATTGCCGCTTTATCAAATGCAGGATGTATGGTAACAGGCGCCACAACTTCAGGCGATGAAATTTCCTTCCTGTTCTCTTTTGCCCAATGGCGATAACATAACATGGCGAGTAGTATGCTTTCTGTTCCACCACTTGTCATTATGCCCACTGCATTGTCATCACCATGGAGCATGTTTGTTGTCATGTGCACCACTTCCTGCTCCATTTTCAGAAGACTTTTAAAGGCGAGCGGATTCAGGTAATTTGTACTAAACAATTCATTGCTGGCTGCTTTTAATAAAGCATCGTGTTCTTCACCGGCGTAATACACCAGGCTCCATACCTTTCCTTCCTTCCATGCTATATCACGCTGTTTCATTTGTCGGATCTCATGAAGAATCTTTTCAGGATCTTCACCAGTTGCCGGTATAGTTACAGAAGCTTTCACAGTTATTATTTGTTAATTGTTAATCATTCGAAACCATTGCCAATCGCGCCGATGACAAGATAGGAATTAAGCGCGTAAGAATTCATGTGTATTTAACCTGGTACTTACGTCAAAGTAGATCGTTTTTTTGCTAAACTTTAACTTTAGTCGAAGGCTTTTGTCGGGCCTGGTCTGTTCATCCATGCTATAGGTTCCGAACATTAAGAAATGAATTGTAATTTGAGAAGCCAGGATGTCTTTACTAAAACCTGGTGTAAAAACTAATGCCTGGACCTGTCTTCCCGATAAAAATTATGGTATCAGTGTAGTATGCATAAATGGTATATATGAAAATTGCCACCTATAATGTCAATGGCATAAACGGCCGACTGCCGGTGTTGCTGAAATGGCTGAAAGAAGCCAGTCCGGATATCGTTTGCCTGCAAGAGTTAAAAGCGCCACAGGAAAAGTTTCCTTTGGACGCTGTAAAAGCGGAGGGATACAATGCGATATGGCATGGACAAAAAAGCTGGAATGGTGTAGCGATCCTGTCAAAATATGATATAAAGGAAACGATCCGTGGTCTACCGGGAGATCCTGAAGACGAGCACAGCCGATATATTGAAGCCGAGGTTAACAATATCACTATTGGCTGTTTGTATCTCCCCAATGGTAATCCTTACCCGGGACCAAAATTTGACTATAAACTGAAATGGTTCGATCGGCTTTCTGATCACGCGAAAAAATTGGTAAAACTTGATGCACCGGTGATCCTTGCCGGGGATTACAATGTGATGCCCACAGAACTCGATGTGTACAAACCTGAACGCTGGGTGAACGATGCACTGTTCCGTATAGAAGTCAGGGCAGCTTTTGAAAAGTTAATGAAAATGGGATGGACCGATGCCGTTAGAAAACTTCATCCCGGGGAGACCATCTACACGTTCTGGGATTACTTCCGTGATGCCTATGCCCGTAATGCAGGCCTTCGGATCGATCATTTTTTATTGAATCCTGCTGTTGCAGGACGACTTGTAAAGTCACAGGTTGATATGCATGTACGGGGATGGGAGAAGACCAGCGATCACGCACCAGTCTGGATACAGTTGAAGGATAAATAAAATCATCTTACATCAAATAACTCGTTCAACCTGACCCACCAGATCGAAAATCAAAGGCGGATTTTTTCAGTAAATTACAGATGCTTTATTCAACTTCTGCAAAATGAATACAAGATCGTTGGTGCTCCATGTTTCCCATTCCATCGGCGATGTTTCAGCCGAATATGTCATTCCTGAAAATCCTATTTGCATAATGACAATTGCACATGGAGCCGGCGCAAACATGAATCATTCCTTCATGGTATCACTGGCAAAAGAATTATCGGAAATCGGCATCGCTACGCTGCGATTCAATTTTCCTTTTATGGAAAATAAAAAAGGAAGGCCTGATACACCTGCTGTGGCTCACAAGACCATAGAAGCGGCCATTGCGAACGCTCATGAAACCTTTCCATTACTGCCCCTGTTTGTTGCCGGCAGATCGTTTGGCGGCAGGATGTCCTCACAATTTTTATCTGCCCACCCCGATCCAACTGTCAAAGGACTTGTTTTTTATGGTTTTCCATTGCACCCACAGGGAAAGCCTTCCATAGATCGTGCGGAACATTTAAAGGATGTGAAAATTCCCATGCTTTTTTTACAGGGCACAAAAGATGAACTGGCAACATGGGAACTTACAGAATCTGTTTGTTCATCTCTTCCAACAGCAAAGCTGGTAAAAATTGAAGGTGCAAATCATTCCTTTAAGGCAGGAAAACAAAACATACTGCAGATACTAATTGATGCAACTAAGGATTGGATTATAAGTATACATATGGCAACCGATAAGAAAAACAACAAATAACATTCGCAATCAATCAGGCCAGGATAGGAATCAACAGGTTAAAATCAGGCTCCTTGATAATATAGTCGGCTGCAGCGTCTACACGATGCCCGTTTGAACAAAATGATATTCCGATACCTGCTTTGCGGAGACAACAAATATCGTTTTCACCATCTCCAATAAAGAGTGTATTTTTTAGATCAACCACATATTTTTCACAAATTCTAAGCAGGGCATGAAGCTTACAATAGTAATGTTTGCAGTGACTTTTCTGGTCGGATAAAAAGAAAGAGGGAATCTTAACTTCGCCAGTTGCAATACTTTTTGAAAACTCCAGTTCATTAGAAATGGTAAAATCAAAACCGAATTTATTTTTCAGGTGGTTAGTAATGCAATCATAACTGTCACTGATGATGCCGGTAATATATCCCTGACTTTTCAATTCTTTGAGTACATCATGCAGACCTGGTGTAATGGTTATGCTGTCAGTTACTGCAAGTAAGTCACCGATAGACTTTCCTTTTAGAAAACGGGCAATTTGCTTGGTTCTGACAAACGGATTGACGCTATTGGTTATCACAGTCAATAGTTCCTTTCCAAAATCGAATGCCTTTGCTGCGGTCGAGATAAAACTTGCTCTCAGTATAGTATTATCCATATCAAATACAGCGACTTTTTTAAGCGACATTAGCTCTTCCCGCATGGCAAACTCCATCTGCTCCCGAATCACATGGATATTTTCATAGGTTTCAAGATTCCGGGTTTCTATTTTTTTGAACTTTTTTATGATTGTTCTTGCCACCTCTCTTGCCATTCTCCCCAATTGTTCAAGGGATTGCATCCTGTTCTCAATATTACCAATATTCACTTCTGAAATGCGTGCACCCATACAATACATGTCGATCAAAATGCCTATATCTACACCATAACCTTCTTCAAATTCGCACTGGACTAACAATTTTCTCTTGCCAGCGATCATTCCACTAAGAGGCTGCCTGAAATTGGGAAAGGAAGGATTCAGTATCGACAAAAGTGGCTTAGCGACGAGCTCTGTAACCCGTCCAGCCTGCCTTGAAAAGAAGGATTTGACAAAATCAGCATTGCCTTCTATGATCGGGTTGGTAAGTAATTCAATCACATTATCAGGATAAGTAAGAATATCCGCATCCAGAAAAGCTACTACTTCATTTTTTGCAACTAATATTCCATCCTTCATCGACGATCCTTTTCCTAGCCTTGTACTTGTAATCACTTTTGCACCTTCCTTTCTGGCTTCGGCTACCGTGCAATCCATTGATTTATCATCTACAACAATAACTTCCGTAACAAGCGGTGACATAGAGGCCAGCCTCACAACGTGGCTGATGGTTTTTTCCTCATTAAGAGCAGGTATGATAACAGTAACCATGTGCTACAAATTGAAAAGAACAGTCGTAGAAAAACCGGCTACGACTATAAAACAATGCTATTTTATATTGCTATTCCTACTACCGGATTTTGACGAATTCAGTTTTTTAAGTTGCCTGGTCTCGATCTCTTTCGTCAGTTCCTGTATGATGGTTTTACAATTTGAATACTCGTTATCGGTAGCACCCTCCTTTAGCATTTTCATATACTCATTGGTATGTTTCACAAGCAAATCAACCAGTGTATTTATATCCAGGCTTTTTAGATCTTCCATAAGGGGATAATTATTATTGAAACTCATGTTCTGGTTTTGAAAAAATAGTGTCTTTGCAGACAAAAAAAACTACTGAATCATCCGGGCATCACTGCCAATATCTGCGTTTTTGATTCAGCAGGTACCATGTCCGAAATATGGGAATTGGCCCATTTATTAACTTTTGTTTCTATTCCGGGGTAAACGATTAGGACGTCTGCCCCCACCTTATCGCAATAATTCAGCAGCGCCTGGGCTTTATTGCCCCCTTTCAAGACTTCATAGTTTACCATACTGACAAATTGACTTTTAATGACCCGGAATGTATCCAGGAGAAGCTGTTTTGACTCTATCCATTCCATATCATTGCCTTCAAAGATGACAAGTCTGATCTGCGGTCTGGATTTGCCCCTTAATGCGCCAAGCATTTCAAGTTTATTATGGGGGAACTTCCGGTCAACAGGTATTACTACCGTCTTTATTTCCTGGTGAAGAGATCCAGGTTTCGCAGTCAATACCGGTATGCCCGTGACAATGGCAAGATGGCTGGGACTGACGGTATTAAGAAAAGGGAAAAACGAATGATGAGAACTTTTTCCGATGATTATCATGTCGGGTGATAAGCGCCTGGCTTTATTCACTATACTTTCCTGCACCGAATTTCCAAAACTTACCCAACATAAAACCTTTATGCCTTTTCGTTGATGTTCAATAGTTGATTTGAAATCTTCAAGTTGCTTACGGGAATTCTTTATTTCAATGCTGACCTGTTGATGAGTTCCACCTTTCAAACTGGAAAAGATTGATGAAAAGCCGTTGGAAGAGACCTGTTGAGCATGTAACAAATGAATGGTAGTGTCATAATTTTCTTCAGGACAAAATTCCAGTGCTTTAGAAATCGCCAACTCAGTATTTTTTGAAAAGTCAACCGGAACCAGTATGGTATTTATTCGCTTCATCACCCTACAACCTACGCTGCAACTATTAAGCACGCATTAACATCACATTAGAGCTAAATTAGAATGTTCAGGACGGGGCTAAATCGGACCCGGCCTGTCACCTTTATTCTTCAAGTTCTTTACCTTAGATGTCCTATGGAGAATATGCGTATTTTATTGGTAGAGGACGAGCGGCGAATTGCCGATACACTCCATTTCGGACTGACGGAAAACGGATATTATGTAGAGGTGGCATACGATGGTAATATCGGGTATCGTCTTTCCCAGAATCAAACCTTCGATCTGATCATTCTGGATATTAACCTGCCTGGCATGAATGGATATGAACTTTGCAAACATATAAGGGCTGCGGATAAAAATGTACCTGTTATCATGCTTACATCACTCAGCGCTATCGAGGATAAAATTGAAGGATATGATGCTGGCGCAGATGACTATATTATAAAGCCTTTCGAATACAGGGAGTTGACCATGAAAATGCGTGTTCTTCTTCGTCGGAGCAAAGATCCTTATATTCCAACAGGAAATATCCTGCATGCCGCTGATCTTGAATTAGATCTTGATACCAAAACTGTTGTGCGTAACAACGTGGTAATTCTATTAACTGCAAAGGAATTCCAGCTATTGGAATATCTTTTAAAAAACAAGAACAGGGTGGTTTCCAGGTCGGATATTGCCGTTAATGTATGGGATATTGACTTTGACACCAACACAAATATCATTGATGTGTATATCAACTATGTGCGGAATAAAATTGACAAACCATTTCCGGTGAAACTGATTCATACTATTGTAGGAATGGGTTATGTATTGAAGGAAAACAGATAGTAATGTCGATAAGGCTGCGAATCACATTGCTTTTTACATCTGTTATAGTGGTCATATTGGCCCTGGTATGTGGTGGAATCTATTATTTTTCCTTCACTTCAAGAATAGAAACAATAAAGAAAAGATTGAGCAACCGGGCCATTACAACAGCCAGGTTTCTGGATCAGTCGGAAGTGTTTGACCAGCAATTAATCAGCAGAATTGATTCTTCTACTACAGTGACAATGAGAAGAAAGGCTGTTCAGGCCTACAAGCATGGCTCGCCAATTTATTATTACAGCGAGGAAGCCAATGATTCCATCCATATTCAGCCCGATCTGCAGCAAGAAGCCATAGAAGATGGAATTGTTTATTTCGTTGATGGCACACGAGATGCAATTGCTTATTTTAACGGCAGAGGTGACGGCACGTTGGTGATTTGTGCGGCCGAAGACATAGATGGCAAGTTAAATCTTAAACGACTAACCAATATACTGATCTTGTGTTTTTTCGGCGGAACACTGGTTTCATTCGGAGGGGGCTACTTCTTTTCAAAACAATTACTCAATCCGGTTAAGCGCATTGCTCATGAAGTGAAGGATATATCCGTATTTAGCCTTGATCGCAGGATTAAAGTAACTGAGAATAAAGATGAATGGAATTATCTTGCAACAACACTCAACGAGCTGCTCGACCGGCTAAAGGAAAGCTTTGAAGTACAACGCAGGTTCATATCTAATGCTTCTCATGAACTTTCCACACCACTGACGTTGATCTCCAGCCAGCTTGAGGTTTCTCTTCAACGAAACCGTACAGAAGAAGAATATCGACAGGCAATGCAAATCATACTTCAGGATGTACGCCACATGAGTAACCTTGTGCAAACACTTCTAAAGTTCGCAACAGCCTCTGGAAATGCCGGCGGACTGAATATCGACCTTGTCAGGATTGATGAAGTATTAATGAGATTACCAGGTGAATTGAAGAAAATAGAAAAGTGTAATGTCGTTACTTTACTTTTTAATGATCTGCCGGATGATGAAAATGCTTTGTTAGTACTGGGTAATGAAGAACTTTTGTTTACTGCTATCAGTAATGTAGTCGCAAATGCGTGCAAGTATTCTAATGACCATATTGCAAAGGTCTCCCTGACACTAAAAGAAAAAAACTTTATTATCCAGGTGATCGACAAAGGTATTGGCATCAGCGAAAAAGAAATTGATCATATCTTCCAGCCGTTTTATAGAGCGAGCAATCCGAATCCTGTTGCAGGCTTTGGATTGGGTTTGTCGCTGGCAAACCGTATTATAAAGCTGCATAAAGGAATAATTACAGTAGATTCCAAAGTTAACCAGGGTTCCACCTTTACTATTGAAATACCATCTGTTAATTCTGCTTAAATATATTTATTTAAGCAGGCCACCCATTTTTTTAAGATCGTATGTACATACTGCTGTTGTACTTGCGCAGGATCCTTGATATCAGCCCTGAGCAGTCCCTGTGCCTTTATTTTTCCATTAAAACAGATGGCATAATAAGCAAATAGTTTCTGTCCGGATTCGGGTACCGGTGTAGCGTACCCGGTTAAAGACATGCCCCAGTCGGCCGTAAATTTTTGGGCCACTCCAATGGCCATCTGTTTCGCTACATTGACCGACACACAATTACACTGCTGCGCTTCGATGGGCTCAATACCAAGGTGCGTACATTTTTGCCCCAGATTATAAACCGTCATACCGCCCTGGAAGAATTCACTCGCGTTTTCAATGGCAGCGAGTGACTGCTGTAACAATCCCGCTGTAACACTCTCGGCAACTGCTACAGTTTGTCGGACTGCACGCATTTTATTACCCGCCTTTATTAACCATAGTTCCTGAGCAATGTCAATCATCATCAGCATTTTCAATCTGACATCATTCAAATTATATGCCCGGTGAATTTTCTATACTCATCACGATTATTGCCTGGTGGTTAATCGTTGGACTGCCAAATTATTATTAACGGATCGGTTTTCCCATACAGCGGACCTTCCGATGGCAATTTAACCGCAGCAATATTGTTGTCCGCAGTGGGTCGCTCCCGGGGATGTCCGTAATTCATATCAAAATCCTTTCCGTTTGAGTAAGCACCAATACAAATGACATCTTTCAATTTTCCGCAATTTCGATGGGCCACGCCTGCAGGTAAAACGATCAGGTCCCCTTTCTGCAATTCCACCCGGATTCCAGTTTCGCCACCCAGCGACAGCATGGTGTGACCCTTTATCACCACCATTGCCTCATGTGTATTGCTGTGATAATGGTCATAGGTATAGATCCCGTTCCGCCAGGAATTAGTCCAGCCATGGTCTTTCATGATTTTCCTGGCGTATCGGCCTGCAAGGAATCTTGGTACAGGCAACTGCAGTCTTATAAAGTAATACCGGCAATCGGTTACCCGGAAAAATGCCGTTATCATTTATCCTGTACTGATTTGGTGTAATCATTTCCATTACTTCCTGGTCTGCAAACTTTATTCCCCGCAATAAAAGTTCATCAATTACGAAAACAACAAAGCCTCCAGGTTAATAACCTGGAGGCTTTTACTTTTGTTGGTGATCCCGCTGGGACTCGAACCCAGGGCCCATACATTAAAAGTGTATTGCTCTACCAACTGAGCTACGGAATCTTTTCTATCGTTGAACCGGGGTTAAACGTCAGAAATCCATTTTTTTGGAAATGGAGTGCAAAAATAAGGGAAAAAGCTTTTGCTGCAAATTTTCCTGTGAAATAAAATACCCACAGGATATCCCTTCAGCAGTGTATAAATCATGACAACTCAGGAACCCTTAATTTTGTGACCTATTTACACCTATGGCATCATACTTCCAAAACAAAGTGGTCATCGTTACCGGCGGTACGGAGGGTATCGGCAAGGCCCTCGTCAACGCACTGATTGAGCAGGGCGCTAAAGTGGCCACCTGCGGCCGCAACCAGGATAAACTATATCGCCTGCAGATGCAATTTACCGGCAAGCCCCTCCATACTGTTGTGGCCGATGTAAGCAAATATGAAGACTGCCAGCATTTTATCCAGAGTACCATTCAGGCCTACGGGGGCATCGATGTGCTGGTCAATAACGCCGGCATCACGATGCGGTCATTAATGCAGGACACAGATGTAGCTGTCATCAGGAGGGTTATGGAAGTAAATTTCTTTGGATCCGTGTATTGCACAAAACTTGCCCTCTCCTCTATCATAGAAAGAAAAGGTACTATCATCGGGATCTCTTCGGTGGCAGGATACCGGGGTTTGCCCAGCAGAAGCGGATATTCGGCTTCAAAGTTTGCCTTACAGGGATGGCTCGAAGCTATCCGCACAGAACTGCTGGATACCGGTGTTAATGTAATGTGGGTGAGCCCTGGTTATACTACCTCCAATATCCGGAATGCAGCCCTAGACCAGCACGGAAAACCAACGGGTGAATCCTTTATGGACGAAGGCGAAATGATGCCCGCAGAAGAAGTGGCCACACATATCCTTAAAGCGATCGAAAAAAGGAAGCGCACCCTCGTGCTAACCTTTACGGGTAAACGAGCTGTCTTCATGAATCGCTTTTTCCCCTCCCTTACGGATCGCATGGTGCGGAATTTTTATTTTAAAGATGGCAAGCTCATTAAATAAGAATACCATTCCATGCTGAAAACTTGCCGTATCAAATCATATCTATTAGAAATAAGGGCATATTTTTGATAAATCACATTACCACAGCATCGCGTTACCACATTATCTTCTATGCCAATTCTCACCCTGACTTCAGATATCGGACACAAGGACTTCCTCGTTGGTGCCGTTAAGGGTCAGATTTTACAGGTGAATGATTCTTTTCACATAGTTGACATCAGCCACGACCTCACCCCCTTCAATTATCCGCAGGCCGCCTACGTTTGCCGCAACGCCATCAGGAACTTCCCGGAAGAAAGTTTTCATATGATCCTGATGAACCTGTATCATACCAGGCCCGAATACCTGCTGATTGCCCGGTACGGACAACAATACCTGGGTATTGCAGACAATGGTTTATTGAGCATGATTGCCGAAGGCGTGCCGGAAGAAATTGTGGCCATTCCGCTCGACCGTACCCAGAACCGCAACACCCTGTATTGCGCTAAAGTGATGGCAGAAGCGTTTACCGACCTCTTATCGGGAAAGCCATTACAAAAAATCGGTGATGCGTCTATATCCATCCAGGTAAAAAATCCATTGAAGCCATTGCTGGGGAATAATTATATAGAAGGACAGATCATTTTCATAGACCATTTCGAAAATGTGATCGTCAATATCACCCGCGAAGAGTTCGAAGAACAGCGGCGAGGCAGAAGTTTCAAGATCGTTTTCAAGAGAGATGAAGTGATCGACAAGATCAGTGAAAGCTATGCCGATGTGAACGAAGGGGAAAAACTGGCCCTGTTCAATTCCGCATCCTACCTGGAAATTGCCATCAATAAAGGCAATGCCGCCGGGCTTTTTGGCCTGCAGGGCTATTCGGAAAAATCGGTTTCCCAGGCCCAGTTCCTGCAAAGCAGGCTGTACTATCAGACCGTAAGGATACTCTTTGAATAGATTGGCGGATTGCGTATTGACGGATTACGGATTCATATAATCATATCGTCTAAATAAATTGCCAATGTGTCGAATATTTACATCGACCACATCAAAAACGCACAATCCGTCAATCCGTAATCCGCAATCCGCAATCCTTTTTAACGCTTTCCCCTTTTGAATGATGCAAATTTTCCCTTAGGTTTGCCAGTCTTTTTAAAAACCCCTTGCGCCGTATGAGTTTCAAGAAGTTAAATAACATTACCGGATGGATCGTGTGGGCCATTGCCTCAACAGTATATATCATTACAGCAGAAGCAGGAGGCAGCCTCTGGGATTGCGGAGAATTCGTATCCAGCTGCTTTAAGGTCCAGGTCCCCCACCCGCCCGGCGCACCATTATTTGTACTGCTTGGACGGATATTTATCGTCGTTTTTGGCGACAATCCACTCAACGCCGCCAAGGCCGTTAACGTGATGAGCGCCCTGGCCAGCGGGTTTACCATCCTCTTCCTTTTCTGGACCATCACTCACTTCGCCCGTAAAATATTTCATAAGGAATCCGGCGAACTGACCGGACAGCAGATATTCACAGTAATGGCCGCCGGCGTAGTAGGCGCCCTGGCCTATACCTTCAGTGATTCATTCTGGTTCAGCGCCGTTGAAGGTGAAGTATACGCCCTTTCTTCCCTGTTTACCGCACTGGTATTCTGGATGATGCTGAAATGGGAACATAGCGCCGACCAGCCCGGAGCAGATAAATGGATCATCCTCATCTTCTTCATGATGGGACTGTCGATCGGCGTTCACCTGCTCAACCTGCTGACCATCCCCGCCATAGTAATGATCTATTACTTCAAGCGCTATAAAGTTACCCCATGGGGAACTTTCTGGGCCTTTGTCATTGGTTGCGGTGTTACCGGTATCACGCAAAAATTTGTGATCCAATACACCGTAAAAGGCGCCGGCAGTTTTGATGTGTTCTTTGTGAATTCACTCGGACTGCCCTTCTTCAGTGGCTTTATCTTCTATTTCCTCCTGCTTGCAGCCCTGATCTGGTACGGTATCAGGATCGCCAATTCGGATAAAATATCGACCACTCAATTCGGGATATGGCTCTTCCTCATGATTTTTACGGTCATGTACCCGCTACTGGAAGGCTCAACGGCAGGGTTTGTCGTGAAGCTGGTCATCGCAGGCGGTGTGGCTTTTGCCCTCGCCAGTTATGGTTATAACAGCCTGAAGAAAAATCCTTACTTCCTCAAACTGGCCATGTGGTGCTTCGCCTTCATGCTTTTCGGATATTCTACTTATGTTACCACGATGGTCCGCTCCAACGCAGACCCGGCTGTGGATATGTTTAATGTGGATAACCCGATGAGCCTTGTGGGATACCTCGGTCGCGAACAGTACGGCGACTTCCCGTTGATATACGGACAGGTGTTTACCGCTACTCCGGAAGAATATAAGGACGGTGAAAAGAAATACTCAAAAGGAAAGGACAAATACATTTTTACCGGTTACGATGTTGTTCCGAAATATTCCGCTGATGACATGATGTTCATGCCCAGGGTATGGGATGCGAGTAATGACCAGGGGCATGCCGACTTTTACAAACGATGGCTCAACCTGGAAGAGGGCGAAAAACCGACGCAGCTCGACAATATCAAGTGGGCCGTTACCTACCAGATCGGCTGGATGTACCTGCGCTATTTCGGTTGGAATTTTATCGGAAAGCAGAATGACCTGCAGGGTTTCGGCAATGTGAGAGATGGTAATACCATCACCGGCATTTCCGTTGTGGACAATGCCATGCTGGGTAACCAGCAAAAACTGCCGGAAACACTTCGAACCAATAAGGCCCACAATACCTTATTTGCACTGCCATTGATCCTCGGATTGATTGGTGCATTTTACCAGTATAAAAAAGACGACCGCGACTTCCTGGTTACCTTCCTGTTGTTCTTCTTTACGGGTCTTGCCATCGTTTTCTACCTTAACCAGGCAGGAAACCAGCCACGTGAGCGTGATTATGCCTACGTGGGATCATTCTATGCCTTTGCCATATGGATCGGGCTCGGTGTGATGCAGGTAAAGGAGTGGTTCCAGAAATTCATGAGTGGAAACATCGCCAATTATGCCGCTTCGCTGGTCTGCCTGCTGGCCGTACCGGTGTTGATGGCAAGCCAGGAGTGGGACGACCATGACCGCAGCCAGAAGACGCTCGCCCGCGATCTTGCCAGGGATTACCTGGAAAGCTGTGCCCCTAATGCCATCCTGTTTTCATATGGTGATAATGACACCTATCCCTTATGGTATGCCCAGGAAGTGGAAGGGATCCGCAGGGATGTGAGGGTCATCAATTATAGTTTATTGGGTATCGACTGGTACATTAACCAGCTTCGCTATAAAGTCAATGAAAGTGCGCCCATCGATGTGATCTGGACCGCACAGCAGATCGAAGGAAGTAAAAGGGATTTTGTACGATTTTATGAGAAGCCAGGATTGTCGGACCAGGGCCGATACGTTGACCTGTACAGCCTGATGAAAGATTTTGTGGGAAGCGATGATCCCAATGCACAGGTGCCTTTGTCGGACGGCAGCACCACCAATTTCCTTCCCGTTAAGAAAGTCAGTGTTCCGGTGGATATTGACCTGGTCAGGAAAAATGGTACCGTCAACCCTACAGACAGTGTAGTGAGTGAGATGAGGTTCGAGATTGGCAGGAATATCCTGATGAAAAATGACCTGGCGGTATTGAATATCATTGCTGCGAATAAATGGAAAAGGCCGATTTATTTTACTTCTCCGGGTTCACAGCAAATCGGGTTTGATGAATACCTCAGGGCCGATGGATTAACCTACCGCCTTGTTCCCGTGTCGATGAACCAGTATCAAAGGGTAAACCCCGACTGGTCGTACAATGCAATGATGAATAAGTTTACCTATGGCAATGCCACTGCAAAGGGTATTTATTTCGACGAGGAAAATCGGAGGCATCTTTATGGCATTCGCCAGGCTTACGCTGAAGCAGCTAATAACCTCGCTTTGCAAGGCAGAAAAGAAGAAGCTAAAAAGCTTTTGGCAAAAGTTGATACCGGTATGCCTGAGCAAAGTGTACCTTATGGTATCGTCAGCAGGGGTAATCAGCACGATATGGTGAGCACACAGATGGTAGAAGCTGCCTATAAGGCCGGCGATCAGGCACTGGCTGCCAAGATCACTGCAAGGGTCAGGAAGGACCTTGAAGAGCAGTTGAATTATTATGCATACCTGGGTGATATGTCGGTCATGGAAATGCGCCAGGCAGTCCAGGAAATCATGGAGAATAAGGCTGACAACCTGAGCAACCGCCAGAAAGGAGTTTTCCTCGAATTACGCCAGGCTTTTGGATTGAAGGAATATCTTGATAATATGGAGCGTATGTATAAAAATGCTCCTCCGGCCGTTCCGGAAAACCCGGGCGTCATCAGGAACAATCCGGATTCGAATAAATAAGGCATTGATTTTTTTAGGCAGCGGATTTCCCGGTATCAGCCCGGAAAATCCGCTGCCTTTTTTTTGCGGGAAGAGGGTCGATAAACAGATTGATTGTTTTTGATGCTATTCTCTTAAATTGCAGTGACCCATCCCCTGCACCAAGACCTGAACAACTGCTGGCATTTTTCATTTGTAAATTCAGGACACCATGAAAGGATTTCAGTTCAGTCATTTTGACCCGAATGAAAACGGCAAAACGACTTTCGATAAATTACTAGACCTCTTTATGCAACTGCTCACCTATACCAGTGGTGATGTGAGTGAGGCATTGAACTGGCTGACACAACTTGATAAACAATACGGCTTAACCACGGAAGAATATGGGTTAGGCGATTTTATTGATGAACTGCAACGAAAAGGGCTATATAGACGACCGTAATGAGAACGGCGAAATAAAGATCACCCCCAAGACCGAACAGGGTATCAGAAAAAGAAGCCTGGAAGAAATTTTCGGAAAACTTAAAAAAACAAACCAGGGCGACCACCATACTTTCAAACCCGGGCTGGGAGACGATATTAATCCGGAGACCAGGCCCTACCAGTTTGGGGATATGCTGGAACAGATCGATTTTGTTGATTCCATCCGCAATGCGCAGATCAATCATGGGATAGATGCGTTCAGCATGAATGAAGATGATCTCACCATCAGGGAAACAGATTTCAAGACCCAGACCTCAACCGTACTGATGATCGACATCTCCCATTCCATGATCCTCTATGGTGAAGACCGGATCACTCCTGCCAAGAAAGTAGCCATGGCACTGAGCGAGCTGATTACCACCAAATATCCCAAGGATACCCTGGATATTGTGGTTTTTGGTAATGATGCATGGCCGGTAGAAATTAAAGACATTCCTTACCTGCAGGTGGGTCCTTACCATACCAATACTGTTGCCGGACTTGAACTGGCCATGGATATTCTACGGCGGAGAAAAAATCCGAACAAGCAGATCTTTATGATCACTGATGGCAAACCTACCTGCCTGAAAGTGGGAAAACGTTATTATAAAAACAGTTTCGGGCTCGACAGGAAAATTACCACCCGATGCCTGAACCTGGCGGCCCAGTGCAAAAAATTAAAGTTGCCGATAACCACATTTATGATTGCCAGTGATCCTTACCTGCAAAGGTTTGTCACTGAATTCACAGAGACCAATAATGGCAAGGCTTTTTTTGCTTCACTGGATAAACTCGGGGCATTTATATTCAAGGATTTTGAAAGCGGTAAACGGAAAACAGTTATTAGAAAATGTGCAAACAGAATAAAATATTATGATCAAGACATTAGGTGAACTTAAGAAGAGCGGTTATACATTCAAATCGGTAAAAGAAGAGATCAGGCAAAACCTGATCAAAAAACTGAAGAGCCATGAACCCACTTTCCCGGGTATCATCGGTTATGAAGAAACGGTGATTCCAGATACGGAACGTGCCTTATTATCCAGGCATAATATTCTTTTCCTTGGCTTACGCGGACAGGCAAAGACGCGGATGGCCCGCCAGATGATAGAACTGATGGATGAATACATTCCGATTGTGGAAGGCAGCGAAGTAAATGATGACCCCTTACATCCACTGTCCAGTTATGCAAAGAGACTCATCGAAGAAAAAGGCGATGCGACTCCTATTGCATGGATACATCGCAGCGACCGCTATGGTGAGAAACTTGCAACACCTGATGTGAGTGTGGCTGACCTGATCGGCGATATAGATCCTGTAAAAGCAGCCAACCTCAGGTTGAGTTTTGCTGATGAAAGAGTGATCCATTACGGCATTATACCGAGAAGTAACCGTGGCATTTTTGTGATCAATGAACTACCCGACCTGCAGGCAAGGATACAGGTAGCCTTATTTAATATTTTGCAGGAAGGCGATATCCAGATCCGGGGTTTCAAATTGAGAATGCCACTGGATATTCTTTTTGTATTTACTGCCAATCCGGAAGACTATACAAATCGGGGTGCTATTGTAACACCTTTAAAAGACAGGATCGAAAGCCAGATCCTTACCCACTATCCGAAAAGCATTGAACATTCCCTCGCGATCACTGAACAGGAAGCATCGGTGCATGAAGAACAGGAAAACCGGATTGATATCAGTGATCTTGTAAAAAGACTGATTGAACAGGTTTCCTTTGAGGCCAGGACCAGTGAATTTGTTGATCATAAAAGTGGTGTATCCGCAAGGCTAACCATTGCAGCATATGAAAATGCCTATAGTGCCGCAGAAAGAAGAGCCATTCTGAACAATGAAAAGCACACTCAGGTCTGGATCAGCGATCTTGTCGGGATAATTCCTTCTATTACCGGAAAAGTAGAACTGGTCTATGAAGGCGAACAGGAAGGACCTTACCAGGTAGCCTATAACCTTGTGGAGAAATCATTCCGGACTTTGTTCGGGCATCATTTCCCCAGCCCGGATAATGCCAAGAAAAAGAAGGCAAGGGAAGCCGGGACAGACAATAATCCCTTCAGAAGTATCATTGCATGGTTTGATAAGGGGAATAGCCTGGATATGTTGCTGAATACTTCCGACGCGGAGAAAATTAAATTACTGTACCAGGTGGATGGATTATACAGCCTGGTGAAAAAAACATTGCCTGCCGGAACTGAACGGGAAGTCGCCCTGATGATGGAGTTTGTACTACACGGACTCGCCTCACATTCCCTGATCAGTAAAAAGGTACTCGAAGCAAGGATCGAATTCAAAGATCTTATGGGATCAATGATCAATCTCGGCCAGGCTTCCTCTTACCGGGAAGATGAGGATTTTGATGAAGACAACTTCCGGTAATTCATATTAAATCCTGTCGTTATATCATTGGTTGACAATTGGATGTCAGTAGATTAAATGATTGTATAGAGAACAATTTCAAAATTATTTTGCCGTTCTTTATCTAATCAATGAATTTCCTCACTGCATCCAATATCACATGAAGATTTTTTTGAGTGTATTGAGCCTTTGTGCCTCACTATGCCTTCATTCCCAAACCAGTATAAGTTCCCAGGAGATTATCGACAAAGGCGTAGCCCTTCGTGATGAGAACAAGTTTAAAGAGTCCATTGAACTGTTCAGGACTGTTTCCATCAACGACTCCAACTACTATCAGTCGGTTTATGAAATGGCCAATAGTTATTACCTCGACAGCCAGTATGCAGTGGCAAGGAAATATTATGAAGAAGGGGTAAGAATTCCGAACGACTATACGCACCTTTTCCTGAACCAGTATGGGATGGTCCTCGACAAAATGGCGGAAACTGACAAAGGTTTTGCGATTCTTGATTCAGCCATTGCGACCTATCCGGGTTATGCTTCACCCTATGTCAATAAATCCAATATCCTGATCAGGTTGAACAGGTTTAAAGAGGCAGAGGAATTGCTGCAAAAATGTCTTATCAGGCTGCCTTTTTCATCAACAGCTCATTATAATCTTGCCCTCGCTGCACTTAACCAGGGCAAAATCATTCAGTCCTACCTGTGTTTCACTACTGCTTTGCTTATATCACCAGAGGGTTCTTATGTACAGAACGCTTCAGGATTGATGAACAGGATTGCCAAGGGCGATGAAGAAATGCTGGGCTATCTGAATAACCGGAAAGAAGAAGCAGATGAAAATTACCAGTTGGTGGAACAGTTGCTGATATCAAAAGCTGTTTTGGATAAAAGCTACAAACTCCAAACCAACCTCGATGATCCCATCACAAGACAGCTGCAGATGATCCTGGAGAAACTTGACTATGATGAGAACAATAAAGATTTTTATATTCAGTATTACCTGCCCTTGTATAAGGAAGTATATCAAAATAAAAAACTGACAGAACTAACCAACCTGATGTTTTCGGGCATCAACCTTCCGCAAATTGCCGAATACCTTAAGAAAAATAAAAAAGAAACCGCTGCCTTCGCTGAAACATGTAACCTGTATCTCAATAATATCAGGAATACACGCCAGTTGAACTTTACCAAAAGAACAACCGACAATGCGATCTATCACCATGAAGGTGGTGCCTGTATCGCCAAGGGGAAAATTAAGGGAGATAACCCCGAAGGCAACTGGGAATTCTATTATAATTACGGAAACCTAAAATCATCCGGAAAGTTTAATGCCGGCAGTAAAAGAGACGGGCTTTGGAAGTATTACTATGAAAACGGTGCACTGAAAGAAACCGAGATGTATAGCAACGGTGAATTGCAGGGTGAGAATATCGGCTATGATGAAAAAGGTAATATTATATCAAAAAGCATTTTTGTAAAGAACAAACGAGAAGGTGAGTACATCAAATACTATTCTACCGGCAATATCATGTCGAAGGAGATGTATAAGGATGGTAAAGAAAATGGAAAGTTCTTCCAGTATTATAAAAACGGAAATATAAAACTGGAAATAGATGCAAAGGATGGCGATGCCAATGGACAGGTGATCCAATATTTTGAAAACGGAAGCCTTCAGGCAAAGGGCCGGTACCTGGCAGGAAAATCTGAAGGCCCTTACCAGTTTTACCATGAAAATGGCAAGCTAAAGATGGAAGGCAATTTCACTCTTGATAAAAAAGAGGGCGAATGGAAAACTTATTATGAAAATGGTGCATTGAAATCGATAGAACATTATACTGCGGGAGAACTTAACGGACCCTATTCGGAACAATACGATAATGGAAAACCATTCTTCCAGCAAACCTATAAAAATGGGAAAGTGGATGGAGAAGTAGTTTACTTTAGCCGTGAAGGAAACAAATTCAGCACCATCACCATGAGGAACGGAGCCCTAAAGGCTGCTTCATATTATGACAGGAAGGGTAAGCTGATCAGCAGTTCTGATGGAAAAGGTAAGGGATTCCTGTTAACGACCTACCGGGCCGACGGCGTAAAAAATGTGGAGACCAATTATAGTGATAAGGGCGTCGCCAATGGACGTGAAACGTCATTTTTTGGATCTGGTCGCGTCAGTGAAACAAGTACTTATAAGGAAGGATTGCTCGACGGAATACAAAAATCATTTTTTGCAGATGGTAAACTTCAATCTGAAACCAACTATAAAAATGGTGTCCAGGAGGGGCTTTATCGTCAGTACTACAAACACCAGCAATTAAATACTGAAGGAAATTATTCGGAAGACCAAAAAACGGGTGAATGGAAGTTTTATGATGAAAGAGGGACATTATTGAAAGTGACAAATTATACTGCAGGTGAGTTAGATGGAGTACGGGACGCATTCTATCCCAATGGGAAAATTTCACGGCGTGATATTTTTGACAGCGGAATTTTATTGGAAACCGTGCAATATGACAGCACCGGAAAAGAATACAACCGGGTTAAACTTCCTTCAGGATCCGGAAAATATGTATTGAAGCACATGAATGGCAAGTTGATGGCAGAAGGTAATTATGTAAATGGATACCTGCAGGGTGTTTACAATGAATATTTCAGCAATGGTAAACTTGAAAGCCGCGAATATTTCAACAAGGGATTTTCCGACAGCACATATGTGTACTACCAGTCTGACGGTAAGATTGACCGCGAAGGGAAATTGAAAAAAGGTCATAAAGATGGTGAATGGAAATTCTATAACAATGAGGGCAAATTATATTATACTGAAAATTATGAAAATGCCCTGCTGGTCAAAAGGACCTACTATCATGCAAATGGTAAAATTGATTCCGAAACGCCCTTTACCAATGGTGTAAAGGATGGATGGGTGACATCCTATGCCGAATCCGGAGAAGTCATGTACAAAGCCCGTTTCTATGGCGATGAAATGCAGGAGTACAGCTATGAAGACAAGAATGGGAACATGGTTACACCGGTAGTACTAGCCGGTGCAACTGGTAAGGTATTGGCATATTACCGGAATGGTGGAAAATCGGCAGAGTATGAATACAGTGCCGGCGAATATAATGGTTTATCAAAAACATTTTCACCGAACGGAAAAACGCTATGGGAAAGCCAGGAAGATTATGGTCATTCTGAAGGAACAATGAAAAATTATTACCCGGACGGCCAATTGAAACTTCTCAGAACTTACTGGCACAATACCCTGCAGGGAAAATACCAGGCGTATTATCCAGGCGCCAGGATCAGGATTGACGGCCAGTATGACCTTGACTACAAACATGGCACATGGAAATACTACGACGAGGCAGGAAAACTCGTACGTACAGAAGAATATTTTTATGGTACGATGGTGAATGACAAACAACTATGAAAAAACTATCCATAGTCTTTTTACTTTGTACTCCCCTTATACTGCTGGCCCAAAAACCGGACGAAATCCGGAAGAAATACCCGGAGAATGATTTTGTATTATTAAAGCAACTGGCTTAATTACAAGATCACCGTGGAAAAAGATACGCCAAGGGTGGAAAGCCGGGAGCAGGAACAATGGATGTATCTCACTGACAACGGCGCCATGCTGAAGGAAGGAAGGATCTATCATAGCGGATTTCATAAGCTCATTGAATATGATGCCTATACCATTACGCCTGCGGGTAAAAAGGTTAAGGTCACGGACGTAAAGACAACCTCTACTAATTCCTCGGGAATTTTTTATGATGATGGCAAAGTAACCTCATTCAATTTTCCGTCACTCAGCCCGGGTTCTGTTTCAAACCAGGAATATTCCATTCAGCATACCAATGCCTACCTGTTATCGCCCCATTATTTTTCCCATGGCATGCCAACACTGTATAATGAATTAAAAATTACAGTGCCAAAATCAGTAAAACTGAAATATATCTTAAAGGGATTGTCGAAGGATAAGATTGAGAGTAACGGTAGATGACCGTAGAAATGAAACCCTGTATACTTTTTCAGCCCGGGATCTGCCTGCAGAAAAAAGCTACCCCGACGCTCCTGCTGGTGCGTATTGGGCAACACACATTGTTTTTTTCATAGAGAAATTCCAAAAAGACGACGGCAACTGGGTAAACTTCCTCTCCTCACCACAGGACCTGTACAACCTCTACGCCGGTTTTGTAAAGAATATCAATAAAGAACTGGGGCCGGAGTTGAGAAAAATCACTGATTCCCTCATCAGCGGAAAGAAGTCAGACAGGGAAAAAGCCGCTTCCATTTACAGTTGGGTCCAGAATAATATTAAATACGTTGCCTTTGAAGATGGCATGGAAGGCTTCATTCCGAGGGATGCAAATCTTGTCTGCCACCGTCGCTATGGCGACTGTAAGGATATGGCCAGCATACTCACCATGATGCTCAGGCAGGCTAAACTCAATGCATACTATACCTGGATCGGCACCCGGAGCCTCCCCTATACGTATGAGGAGACCCCTACTCCCATTGTGGATAATCATATGATCTGCACGCTTCTCCTGGAGGGTAAGTATATCTTTCTTGACGGGACAGATAATACCTGCGTATTCGGTATTCCTGCAGACCACATTCAGAGCAAGGAAGCCATGCTGGCCATCAATGAAAAAGAATTTAAGATCATAACAGTTCCGGTAATGGAAAAGTCAGAAAACCAGGTGACAGACACCACCGTGATCAGCTTTTCTGATAAAGGCGTTAATGGGAGCATCCATCTGTCCATGAAAGGATATTATGCTACCAATCTTCAGAATTCCTTAACCTATGTAGGTGATAAGGAAAAGGAAAAATATTTCCGTGATATGCTCAGCCGCGGTTCCAATAAATTCTCGCTGGAGGAATACCGTATAAAGGAAAACCCGGCACAACGCAATGAAATAGGTGTTACCGCAAAGTTTGACCTTCCGGACTATGGAAAAACCCTGGCTGATGATAAATTCATCAACATGAATCTTTTCAGGCCTTATGAACATGAGGAAATCGATTATCCAAAAAGGAAGATCCCTGTTGAATTCAAATTTAAATCCGTCAAAAAATATATTACCATCCTGCAGATACCCGAAGGTTATGAAGTAGACTATATGCCGGAGAGCAGGGATTTTTATAATGACGTATGGGGATTCAGCATACGGTATGAAAAAAAAGATAATAAGGTGATCATGACCCAGGAATTCAGGAATGACCACATTCTGCTTGATCCCGGGAAATTCAGCGAATGGAACAAAGTACTGGAACATTTATACCCGATGTATAAGGAAACTGTTAGCCTGTCCAAAACCCGAATATCCAAAAATTAAACCCTGATGAGAAAGTATTTTTTGTCCTTAACCTGCGTCTTTCCTTTTTGTCCAGGCCAATGCACAGCAAACAGTCAGCAAAAGCTGGAAGGAAACAACTTCCCTCCAGCCCGTGGACAAAAAATACGACAAGGAAGCCGCAGTATTATTGCTTGATGAACGCAAGTATGAATTCGTTGATGTAAACACCAATGAGATTGGCCTGTATAAAACCCTGCATCGGATTATTCAGCTGAACGACGATAAGGGCATTGAAATATTCAATAAAATTTACCTGCCGGGAGGTGATAATGCCAAACTGGTGGCATTGAAGGCGAGGACAATACTTCCCAATGGAAAGGTGATCAACCTGGATTCATCATGCAGTAAAGGATATTACTGATGAAGACGGAAGCCCGCAAAGGATTTTTGCTTTCCCCGGCCTGGAAAAAGGCTGCCAGATAGAGTATTACTATACCTACCAGCGTGAATCTTCATTATTCGGGCTCGAAGTTTTTCAGATAGGCCTGCCCGTTATACAGAGCCGGTTCCAGTTAAGCGCTCCCGAACGGCTTGTGTTTGAAGCAAAGTCATTTAACGGGAAATCGGCACTGGAAGAAGTGAAACAGGACGGCGTAAGGACCATCAGCCTTAACAGTGCTGTGCTGGAACCCGCCCCGGATGAAAAATATAGCGAGACCAAGGCACAGGTATATCGTGTTGAATACAAGTTGTCGTACAACAAGGCAAGGGATTCCGCTGTGAGAATGTTCACCTGGAATGAACTTGCCAAAAGAGTGTACAGTAATTATACAGAACTGAGCGATAAGGAAAAAAAGAAGGTTGAAGACCTTGTCAAAGAACTTAAGCTTGATAAACTGTCCACTTCAGCTGATAAGGTAATAGCCCTGGAAAACTGGGTTAAAAAAAATATCCAGGTACAAAAAGACCTGAACACGGAAGCGGCCGCAAAAGTTGACCAGATGCTAAAGACCAGGCTGGCCAGTGAATTTGGTATCGTAAGATTATATGGTGCAGTGCTGGAACAAATGAATATCCCGTTTCAGTTTGTAATTACCGGTGACAGGTCAACATATACCATCGATAAGGCCTTTGAGAACTGGAATAACGCCGACAATACACTGATCTACCTGACAGAAACGAAAAAATATTTTGCCCCTACCAGGCCTGATTTCCGGTACCCATGGATAGCACCGGAGTGGGGAAACACCCTGGGTGTGCATTGCAGGGGAACCAGTGTGGGAAATATCAGGACCGCGCTCGCCGAAGTTAAATTGGTAAAACTGGAAGACTATACCCTTAGTTCATCCAATATGGATGCCCGGGTAAAGATTTTCCCTGAAAATGATTCACTGGTCATTGATACAAAACAAGCCTACACCGGCTACACATCCTCAGTTTATCGCTCTGCTTTCAGTTTCGCATCTGCCGAAGATCAAAAAACTTTCCTGAAGCAACTTTTGAAAAACGGTACCAATTCGGAAAAGGTGATGAGTTCCAAAATTGAGAACAAGGAATTTGAAACCTATTCTGACAATAAGCCATTCCTGCTCACAGCAAAAATTACTGCCAATGAACTGATGGAAAAAGCGGGTAATAAAATACTGCTTAAGGTGGGTGAAATGATCGGTGGCCAGGTAGAAATGTACCAGGAAAAACCCCGTGTATTTCCCATTGAAGTAATATTCCCGCATATTTTACACCGGAAGATCGAAATAGAAATTCCCGAGGGTTATACCGTGAAAAATCTTGAAAGCCTGAAGATTGACCAGGTTTATCCGGACGTTCAGCAACCTACCATGTTTTTCAGTTCCTCTTATGAACTCAATGGAAATATGCTGGTGGTTTCCATTAAAGAAGAATACAGGCTTCCTGAATATCCGGTGGATCAATATGAGCCGTTTCGTAAAGTGGTTAACGCGGCTGCGGACTTCAATAAAGCCGTAATTGTGCTGGAAAAGAAAAAATAGTGTTTTTCGAATATTTTAGGATGATCCGGAATTGCTGAGTAATTCCGGATCATTTATTTGAGGTACTGAAGAACATTTATACCACGTTCACTTCCCGTTCAAGATCTACATGGTAACGGTTACGGATACTGTCAATGATCCGTTCGCTCAGTGACAAAATTTCATCGCCACTGGCTGCTCCGTAATTGACCAGCACCAGGGCCTGTTTATTATGCACCCCTGCATTGCCCGAGCGGTAGCCCTTCCATCCTGCCTGTTCAATGAGCCATCCTGCCGCCAGTTTAATGCGGTTGCCATGAACAGGATATCCGACGATGCCCGGAAATTCGGATTTGAGTTGATCGTATTTTTCTTTGGAAACTTCAGGATTCTTAAAAAAGCTTCCGGCATTGCCAATAACGGCAGGATCGGGAAGTTTGGACCGCCTGATATGGATCACCGCATCAGCAATGGCCCGGATGCTGAGTTCCTTTACCTGCATCCTTTCCAGTTCCTGTTCTATGGCACCATATCGTGTATTGAATACAGGTTTTTTATTCAGCCTGAATTCCACATGGGTGATGGCAAACTGACCCTTATACTTCCCTTTAAATACTGATTCACGATAGCCAAAAGCGCAGTCTGCCGCCTTAAAATCCCGTATATACCCGTCTTTTAAATGAAAGGCTTCCAGGCGGTGAAACACATCTTTTATTTCAACCCCATATGCACCGATATTCTGCATCGGTGAGGCCCCTGTTAAACCGGGAATAAGCGCAAGGTTCTCTATGCCTGCATAGTCATGACCGATACAATATTCCACCAATTCATGCCAGTTCTCCCCTGCTCCAACGCGCAGGAATACATGATCTTCATCCTCGCTTGTCTTCTCGATACCCATGATTTCATTTCTAAGCACATAGCCATCAAAATCACCGGTAAAGAGTACATTGCTGCCGCCTCCGAGAACAAGCAATGGCAGATTATGGTCCAACCTTAGATTGGTAAGTTCGTCTACACTTGATATCTTGGTAAAATATCGTGCTGCAGCACGGATTCCAAAACTGTTATAGGTGCTGAGATCAAAATTTTCGGCAAATTGCATATGACAATAATAATTAAAAAATGAGCCGCATTGTAACCTTAATTGGCGCCACCGGATTGATCGGCGGTAAACTGCTGGATCTTCTGCTTAAAGACCCCACGATTCATACCGTAAGGGCCCTGGTCAGAAAAACCATTGATTCCAGCAATCCTCACCTGCAGCAATTTGTGATCAATTTCCAGGATCCGAAAGAATATGAACCTCATATGGCCGGCGCCGACGCGGTTTTTTGTGCTGTGGGGACCACCAACACGAAGGTTAAGGGCGATAAGGAACTGTATAAAAAGGTGGATTTTGACATTCCTGTTTTTGCCGCAAAAGCGGCTGCCAAATGCGGGGTAAATACTTTTGTACTGGTCTCATCGGTAGGCGCAAACCCGGAAAATAACCAGAATTTCTACCTTAAACTTAAAGGTGTAACCGAAGAAGCCGTCTGTAAGGAAATGATTCCATCGGTTAATATCATGCGTCCTTCGCTAATTATAGGAGAAAGAAATGAACGGCGGTTTGCAGAAAAAATAGCACAAAATGTTATGCCGGCGCTATCCTGGCTGCTTGCACCCAAATACAAGGCTATCCGGGCAGAAGACGTTGCCGCGGCAATGTTGGCTGCAGCTAACAGGGGCACCAAAGGTATTTTCTTTTACGAGTATGATGATATCAGGAAATTAATCGGCCCATCTTAATCATTATTTCACTTTGCATTCATAGATCAAACTCAAGGCAAAGTCGGGACTGGCTTTTTTTATGCACATCGTTTATTAATTGTAAGCCGGATTTTTTTTATTAATGAGAAAAGATTAAATTTTGTAAGGCCTTTCACTGATCAGCCAGCCTTTTAGTAACCATAAAACACTGTAAATGAAAACACCAAATTTACTCGCGGTTTTAGGTATCTTCTGTTTTATTTGTTCCTGCGAAAAAAGTGACATTCGTCAACAGCAGTCGTCTCTCCAAACATCATCATCCAAAAATGACATTGTTTCCATTAAAAAGAAAGCATTGTCTGTTGGTGATTATTATGGTGGCGGGATTATTTTTAGCATTGACGCAGCAGGAGAACATGGCAGTATTGTTTCTACCAAAGATCTTGGAACCGCGCCATGGGGATGCTCCGGTGTGTTAATGCCAGGTACAGACTGGGCATATGGAACAGGATCGCGAAACACGGAAATTATTTTAAGTAACTGCCAGGAGCCTGGTATTGCTGCAAGAATATGCCACGACCTGGTTATAAGAGATATTCCTTCTGCCAATAATAATGGAAAAGCAAATAAGGAGGTTGGAAAAAAATATGACGATTGGTACCTGCCCTCAATGGATGAAATGGCGCATTTACTTGCCGTAAGCTATTCTTCTAATGATCCGGTGCTGAACAATTTGTTTCCAACAGGCTCCTATTGGACTTCTTGCCAGGGACCTCTTTTCTGGCATAATGCTTTTCCCCTTGATCCTTCATTGACGGCTTTTGCAAGATTTCATTATGATAAGACCGACTACCCTTATGGCCAGTATATCATTCCCCAGCCCTTTGGAAGAGGTCAACTTGTGATGGTAAGGGCAATAAGATCATTTTAAGGAAGCAATAGAAAACCCACAACCCTCAACCCTCAACTCTCAACCCTCAACTCTCAACTACACCGGGTCCACATCAGGCTGTACCACCACAGACCGGAAAGCCCGGTCGTTCTGAAGTATCGCCATTTGCTGATGAATAAGGTGTTTGGCGTAATCGATACTTTTCAGGTCCCTGGGCATTTTCAACAGTACTTCCATCAGGTACATATTCCTGATCCTTCCGATAACCGGTTCTGAGGGACCCATGACATGTTCCCCAAAATTTTTTACCAGCACTCCTGCGACCAAACTTGCGGCACTTTCAGCAACATGTTTTTCCCTGTGTTTAAAAATGATCTGGATCAGTTTGGAAAACGGTGGATAATGAAACTGTTTTCTGCTTTCTATCTCAAAATGGAATAATTTTTTATAATCGTGTTCCCTGATCCATTCGAGTACAGGATGGGCCGGATTCGAAGTCTGGATCATCACCCTGCCCTGTATGTCTTTTCTTCCTGCCCTTCCACTGACCTGTTCCATCAATTGGAAAGCCCTTTCATTGACCCTGAAATCTGCAAAGCCCAATAACCCATCGGCATCTAATATCCCTACCAGGTGCACATGATCAAAGTCGAGCCCCTTCACCACCATTTGCGTACCTACCAGGATATCGATCCTTTGCTGCTCAAATTGCTGTATCAATGTATCGTGAGCAGTCTTTCCCTTTACTGAATCAACGTCCATCCTGGCGATCCTGAAATCAGGGAACATCTCTCCCAACTGTTCTTCGATTTTTTCTGTACCGAAATTCCTTTCCATCCAGTTGGCGCTTCCACATGCCGGGCAGGTGATCATTCTCGGGTATACGTTACCGCAATAGTGACATTGCAATTTATGATGCAGTTTATGAAAGGTGAGGGTAACATCGCATTGCTCGCAATGGGGAATAAAACCGCAGGCACCGCAGATCAGGTATGGAGAATAGCCACGCCTGTTCTGGAACAGGATCACCTGTTTTTTTCTCCTGACGGCGTCCCCGATAGCTTCTTCCAGCTGCGGCGAGATGATCAGCTTTCCTTTGTCCTTCCTCACCACCTGGCGGGTATCCACCATCTCTATCACCGGCAATTGAAGGTTGCCGAATCTTTCCTGCAGTTCAACCAGGCCATACTTTCCATTGACTGCATGATAATATGATTCCAGTGATGGTGTTGCACTTCCCAGTAATACCTTTGCCCCGGTCATTGAAGCATAATATATGGCCGTATCCCGCGCATTGTAACGTGGTGCGGGGTCCTGCTGCTTGTATGAAACATCGTGCTCTTCATCAACTATCACCAGCCCCAGCGTTGAAAAAGGCAGGAAAAGGGATGACCTGGCTCCAAGTACAATACTGACCTGGCCTTCCTTGACCTTATTCCATATTTCCACCCTTTCATTGGGATTGAAACGGGAATGGTATATGGCGATGTAGCCGCCAAAATGTTTTTGCAGCCGCCTGATTACCTGTGAAGTGAGGGCAATTTCAGGCAGCAGGTAGAGCACCTGCTTACCCTGTTTTATATATTCTTCCATCAGCTTCACATAGATCTGCGTTTTGCCGCTGGAAGTGATGCCGTGGACCAGGCAGACATTTTTTTCCTGTAACACATCACGCACCTGCTGAAGCGCGGCAGACTGTGCAGGTGATAGTTCGAAATCAATATTAACCTCTCTTGGAAGATAACGTATACGGTCAACCGATAATCTTTGCGCCGTCAGAATTCCTTTTTCTACCAGTCCCTTTAATTGTGCTGCTGATGCACCGGATTTTTTAAGCAGGTCCGGCTGTTTTACTTCGCCTTCTGTTTTTGAAAGGTGCAGGTAAGCCATCAGCAGTTCCATCTGCTTCGGCGCCTTGCTCCAGTTGTTCAGCAGGTCGGCCAGCCTGCTTTCTTCATGGTATTCCGGACTAAGGGTGATAAAAGTTTCCTTTTTCTCGGTGTATTTTTCTTTTAGCGTTTCCCAGGCCCAGCAAACTTTACGATCCAGTAATCGCTTAACAACGGGGTAAACATGCGCAGAATCCAGGATTTCCTGCACTTCAGTCAATTTCAGCTCCCTTTTTAATAACAGGGCTTCGGCAACAAGATATTCCTGGTCGTCGAGCATGGAAAAATCATCTCCATACTCTTCATTGTAGATCAGCGTTGTTTCGCTGCTGAGTTTAAAATTCGATGGCAAAGCGGCAGACATCACCTCACCTTCGGAACACATATAGTAATCTGCCATCCAGGACCATAATGCCAGTTGCATTTCATTGACTACCGGTTCTGAATCGAGCACATTTAATATATCCTTCGGCGTGAATGCTGCGGGCTTATCCGGGCCCAGCGACTTTATAATGCCCGCATACTTCCTGGACTTGCCGAATACCACTTCCACACGCATACCCGGCCGCACGGTAGCCTGCCATAATTCGGGAATGGCATATGTATAGGTCTTTGGCAAGGCCAGCGGGAGTATGATGCTTGCGTACATATTGTCTATGAAATTAAGGAATGCTATTCCAATACTACTGGTGTTTCCTCCCTGATCCAGCTGGCATTATACTCGCGGAGTTTGGATTCCATCAACTCCAGCACCTGTTGTTTTAACCGGGGAACATCTTTTGGGGTAAGTCCTTCCACGGGAATTGTTTTCAGGAATACTGCCCTGCATTTTCCCGGATTGAACGTCATAAGGTCATCATAACGCATGCGGTCATAGGTATCGAAAAATATTAAGGGCTTGATGGGAGTCTGTGTTTCGATGGCCAGCCTGAATGCACCATCGTAGCAATCCTTTAGCGGATAATTGGTTTCATTGAAAGTTCCCTCCGGGAAAATTAAAATGGATATGCCTTTCTTAATCACATCCTTTAATTCCCTCATACTCTTTGCCCTGTTTTCCGGGCTGCTCCTGTCCACTACCACTACTACCACCCGGTAAATGATTCCGAATACGGGAACTTTCTGGATTTCAATTTTTCCCAGTGGCCTGAAGGGCTGCCGTATCACATCAATGATAAATGCAGCATCCAGGAAGGAAATATGGTTGGCCACAAAAACAAACTGTTTCTTTTTATCATGTTTCTCTTCATAAATGTTTTTGGTCCGTAATCCTGCAATGGGGAACCACAGATCGGCCCACAACTGAAGCAATTTGTACACAAAATTGCCCCCCCTGATCTTACCCCAGAAAGAAGCAATGATCACAAAAGGAACGACCAGGAACATAAAAAAGATAAACCACGCGCAGGCCCAGATCACATACAGATACCGGGGAACTTTTTTTAATTTTTTCAAAGGGCTCTAGTTATTGTTGACATAATTTTATTTACAATCACAGGACCATTCTTTTTCCAGGTCTATTACGGTAACCACAACAGGTCCCCTGGGCGAATTGGCAAATACAATCCTGACCTGTTGTCCGTCATGTGTATTTCCTTCCAGTGCATATTTCGGATCAGGCATGGAACGAAGGTCTGATTTCTGGTAATTAATACTGCCTTTTAATAAAATCTCTTCCACTTCCGAAACATCTATCATGCGACAATCCATCCTGCATTTGGCATGCCTGGTATAAATAATTCGGCTGATGTTCCGATTTAATCCATCCCTTTCTCCAGCTGTTTCAGGAGAACTTTTTTCCCGCTGGCTTTCCTTATGCCCACTGCCCGCTTTTTCCTTCCTTTGCCTGTCCTGGTTGCTACCCTGTTCCGTTGGTGCTGACGTCCGGTTAACATGGCCAAGTTTGCTGAGGAAGAACAGGGACAACAGGGCCAGTACCAGCAGGATGGCCCATCTTCCGTTTTTCATGGCCGCCAAGTTAGCCAAAATCCCTGATCCGGCGTATCTTTGCCGGCTATGGCTGAAGCAAGAACGGTGGCTTTTCACACCCTGGGCTGCAAACTTAACTTTTCCGAAACTTCCACGATCTCCCGTTTAATGGAGACCGAAGGTTTTGAAAAGAAGGGTTTTGACGAAAATGCCGATGTGTACGTGATCAACACCTGCTCGGTTACCGATAATGCGGATAAGGAATGTCGCCAGCTGGTCAGGCGTATCCAGCGCCGCGCTCCGGAATCCCTGGTAGTGATCACGGGTTGTTATGCACAGTTGAAACCCAAGGAAATTGCTTCCATTCCCGGTGTTGATCTCGTGCTGGGCGCCGCAGAAAAATTTAATCTCCCCATACACATCAGGGAACTCACCAAGGGCGACTCGGCAAAAATATCCAGCTGTGATATTGAAGACGTCAGCGGATTCAATGCTTCATGGTCGGTCAACGACAGGACACGCACTTTTTTGAAAGTACAGGATGGATGTGATTATAACTGCAGTTTCTGCACTATTCCCATGGCCCGTGGAAAAAGCAGGAGTGATACGATTGAAAATGTGGTTACTCATGCGAAAGATCTTGCAGCAAAAGGCGTAAGGGAAATTGTACTTACCGGGGTCAACCTCGGTGATTTCGGCAAGGGGGCCGACGGATCGAAAAAACACGAAGAAAGTTTTTATGAACTCTGCCTGGCTCTGAATGACATAGGAAGCATTGACAGGTACCGGATCTCTTCCATCGAACCTAACCTGCTCACTAATGATATCATCAGCCTGGTAGCCAATAGTTCCAGGTTCATGCCCCATTTTCATATACCGCTGCAAAGCGGAAGTAATGAAATACTTTCATTGATGCGCAGAAGGTATAAGCGTGAACTGTATATGGAAAGGGTTAGCCTGATAAAAACCCTGATGCCGCATTGTGCGATAGGTGTTGATGTCATTGTCGGATTTCCCGGTGAAACGGATAAACATTTCCAGGAGACCTTCGATTTCCTTCATTCCCTCGATATTTCCTACCTGCATGTATTTACTTATTCCGAAAGGGATAATACCCATGCCCTCGACATAAAACCCGTGGTTCCGGTCCAGGTAAGGCATGAGCGGAATAAAATCCTGCGCAACCTGAGCTTCATGAAAATGCAATACTTCACTGAATTACATAAGGGCCAGACCAGGAATGTCCTGTTTGAAGGCCATGCCAAAAATGGAATGATGGAAGGCTATACCGATAATTATATCCGGATTGTTACGCCGCACAGGGAAGAATGGGTAAACCAGCTGGTACCCTGGACATTGTAATTTCCATAGATGGCTCCACTCCCAAACCTCAATGTCCTTAGATTCTTCCTGGCAATGGTGGTGCTGTTGGGACATATCGCGGCCACTTCTAAGAATCTTGGGCTTCCTCATTTTCCATATTTTCCGTTATTACATAAGCAAAATCTTGCCGTCTATTTTTTCTTCTGCTTATCAGGTTTCCTGATTGTTCGGCAGCTATATCTCGAAACCCAGAACAACAGCCTGAACGTCCTGCATTTCTATAAGCGCCGATTATTGCGCATTCTGCCATTGTATTTTCTTGTATTGTTTACCGGCATTCTGATCTATTTCGTATTACTGCCATTGATGGGCATTCAAACGGGTTTCCATAACAATGTTCCTGAACTGCTGAAATATTTTGTTTTGGGACTTCCCAATGTTTATATCTCAGAACATCCTCGTGATGTAGGCGGCATTTTATTTATTTTATGGTCAATTGGAATAGAACTGCAGTTTTATCTATTTATCCCACTGCTGGTCATCGTTTTTAAAAGGAACCTGGTGACGATGCTCTCGGGGTTGATCATCATTCACATCCTTGGCAGTCTATGGTTCCCATCCATTGCGGGGCATTACTTTAATTTCTACTATTTCCTTGCGGGCGGAATTATTTCCATTTTAAGTATCCGGGGGAAATTAATGTTTATGCAATCAAAATGGGTTGGCCTGGTATTTCTTATGCTCTTTTGTTTATTGTTTTTGACAGACCTTATTGTCATCAGGAACGATATCATCTATTATGTGACTACCGCTTTTTTAGCGGCTTTTTTTATCTGTTCAATCGCTGATTTTCCCACCGGGAAAATAGAAAACAGGACATTGAATTATTTTGGAGAAATCTCTTATGGGATCTATATGTATCATATGATTTGCCTCACTGCCATATTATACCTGTTCACCCGCTTAAAGCTTGCAGATACCATTGCCAGCAATGCCATATCGGTTGCCTGCATTTCCCTCCCGGTTATCGTTTTCACGATTCTTCTGGCACATTTGTCTTACCGGTATTTCGAATCTTATTTCACTAAAAAGAAAAGTACGCTCAAGGCAGCATCCAGTCCACAAAAAGCATAATTCGTCAGGGCAAAGGACATTTACACATATTTCCAGGTAATAGTGACCAAACTCATTAAATAACCTGTCTACAAGACTGAACTTTGGCCTGTTCCTGTTATCATAATTAATATGTTGTTGTGCTGCTCAGGTATAACCATATTTTGGTAGTTCCATTAATGGCACTGGTTTTCTTTTCCAATTTAACCAGTACAATACAAAATAGTACCTCAAGGGAAGTCAATTTGACGGAGCCTGCTCCCCAAATAATCATAACAGCACCGTTAATCAACTCAGTAGCCCGACCCACCCTTTATGTTAAAGCAAAAACGATTTCCAACAGCGACAGTGTTCAATTAATTATATATTATCAAAATATTATCCTGGGAACCTATTACGACTCTGTAGATAATTATATAGACCTCTCAACTTTTGAAGGCCGTGCGATACAGCTGACTTTTAAAGCCATAGATAAAAACAACCTGGAAACCACGAGCAATCCGATACCCGTTTTTGTGGAAAGCAGTCACCGGCTCCAGGAAATATACCAGGCATCAGACCGGATACTGGATGTTAATTACAACAAGATGCTGGTTACTGAACAAGCCAGTTATCGAAATCCAAGGATTATAAATATGATCACAGGTGAAGTTGAAAATCTGGATATCAATGATAGTATAATGGCAGGCTACCTGACAACATCTGGAGCAATGCTTGAATCAAGGCTGAATGGGACAAGTACATTGTATCAAGCTGATGCTGGAAAATCAATTCTTCTGGGAGTGTTGAATTCGGGTTCTATGAAAGTTGCGGGCACATATTGCAAGTGGATGAAGAATAATAACAGTAATTATTTGAATGCAGATACTCTTTTTTTACGAAATGTAAATACTGAAGAAAATAAAATAATCAACACACATGTAAAAACAGACAATATCTTCCCGGGCCTTTCAAATAGCGACGTAGCGGCAAACGGAACTGTCGTTTATATTGATTCTGCATATGGCGTTGTCAAATTTGAAAATGATACCTATACTAATATTACATACTCCGGATATCCTATGGATAGGTTTCCATTGACAGATGGCTTCAATACAGCTTACCAGGAACAACAGGGTCCGGCATTTTATTCCTTTTTATCGGGTCCAAAAGGAAGGGTTCAATTGTACTCTGGTTTGAGAGGTCTTGCTCCTGTCCCTAACTCCTGGTACCAGGTAAATAACAGGTATTGTGCTTATCTCGACATACCTATTAAAGATGTAATTATTTCAGCTTTATTAAAATATGAATTCCGCATTTTGGATACGGCAGGTAAAATGATCATCATTGATTCACTGCCACGAGTTTGGGGTGTTGGTCTTGATCTTTTAAACCCCAAAGGTGATCTGATGTATTTCAAGCCTTACAGAATTCTATCATTATTCAAAAGCGATACTTTCTATATCAGTTCATCACTTGGAAAAACATTTTATCGTGATTCGAGCTGGTATATCGCTATTGGAAGATCGCTTTTTAAAGTTGTACTTTACCCTGGACAGGACGAGGTTCACAACTCAACTCTTTATGTGGCAAAAGATTCTGTCCATTTATTTGTGAATTCTGACTTCAGCAGCAATTTTGAAGGGCCCGGACAAATTGTGAAAATAAAAATCAGTGGTTTACCCGTGAATGGAGCCATTAGCAAATCAGGGATACCAGTAAGTGTAAATGATGAAATTTCTGTTGCTGATATCAATAAACTTAGCTATCTGCCTAATCATGGATATACAGGAATAGATAGCCTTACATGGAATGCATATGATGGATTTTCTTATACTCCCTCAAATGCAGTCTTAATGATAAAAGTTCAGGCAAAACCAGCAAATCCTGTATTGACCGGATTAAAGGAAACTTATTGCATCAATGAAGGAAAGCAAAACATTAAAATTGCTAACTATCCTCCAACAGATGAAGGTTATTCTGTCACTGCTAAACTGGACAATGATAATTTGGTGGTATCTGTGACAGACAGCAGCTTCAGTTTTAGTCCTTCAGCATATGCTGAAGGTAACCACGTTATCAACACCACTTTTACTAATGTAGCCGGATCATCTACTGACACCTCGAATATTTTTATCAAATCAATGGTAACACCTATTGTAAAGGTAACTTCCAATATTACTAATGTGGTAGATTTATCTATACCTGTTACCTTAACTTCCACCAATATGGCGGGTGGAGGTGGAAGTCCTGCTTACACTTTTGCGTGGGATTTATCGTTCACCAATATTTTGCAGGGTCCGGGAAGTAACAACCTGCTTGTTATTGAACCCACAAAATTAACCATTGGCAACAACTGGATTTATTCCAGAATGAAGACCAGTGAAAACTGCTACTCCCAACAATTCGCGGTAGACAGCATTAACATCATACGGGAAGCAATAACAGGAATTACTGATCCTGATGAGCCGGGCAAAATTATTAAAATATATCCGAATCCATTTGTAAACCAGGTCTATATCAATGGACTCAATACTGCGAAAAAGTACATTATCGTCTTATACCCGGTGTCCGGGCAAAGCATTTTCTCAAAAACAATTTATAATTCCTCGGCTGTTACCATACCATATCCAGGGTTGACATCCGGAACGTATTTTCTTACCATTTATAATGCCTCAAAAGGCAAATTCCTGGGCACCGCCAAACTTATTAAAGAATGATTTTTTTCAATTTACAGTTACAGTGGCAGTCATCCCGGAATGAAAATTACAATGATAAGGGAAGGAACCCGGCTGCTGCAAAAGTATGGGTGAATTTTCCCCCCGCGGCAATGCTTCCGCTGTCAAAACTATTATCATCGGCTGTCACCGTATGTGGTACGTTATCATTATTTATCCAGGTTACCGTGGTGCCGGTCTTCACCGTATAAGATTTAGGAGAAAAACTCATACCATTAATGTTCACTGTGTTGGCTGCATTCCCGGGCATTGGTGCCGGATAGTTGGAATACCCATTGGTACCACCGCTTTTACTGCAGGATAGATTAAACAGGGTTACCACTATAATCAACAGCACTATAATATTATTCCTTTTCATAAAATATCATTTCATGAAAGGATGACAAAACATCAATAATTGTTGGGTGAAAAGGGAAATTATTTATCGAGCAGTTTTAGCCAGGTGCCGATTACTTTTTTCAACGCTTTTTCTTTGGATCTGAGATCTTCGAGACTGGATATCCTGACCATCCGCCTGCCATCCGTATAATCACCTTCGAGCAGTCCGGATTTGTCATTCACTTTTGCTCCACTTGGAAAAACCAATAGCACGAATTCCTTTCGGAATAAATTCATGACAATGATCTCCCTTTTATATTCCTTGGGATTAAATGATTTCATTTCACCCATATAAAAGAAACTGGGTGCATTCCATTTGATCTGCTCGCCAATATTCTTGTCAACGCTTAAAACAACCTGCCTTATTGCTTCAACCAGTTTCGCTGTACCCTGGTCAAGCTTGCCGATAAATGCTGTTACCAGCTCCGGACTATTTACATGTGTTGGTTTGGCCATATAAAATCAGTTTACTTCCTGTTCGTTCCTGTCTATATTATCGGCCACGTAAAACTGCTCTCGAGTTTAATTTTCATTCCTCCTGCCGATGATTTCCTGGATGCCTCGATGATCTCCAGTACATGCAAAGCATGCAGCACATTGATCCTTGGCTCAGTATTTTTAACTATGGATTCTCCCACTTTGGTAGCCCCTTCCTGCCACATATAACCACCCGTTTCGGCTTCGTATAATGTTGCGGGACGATCCCATGAATCATCGAGATATACGCCGTAGGTTTCCCAGTCGTACCCAATCAGCCGCATATTTCCCTTATCGCCATAAACCTGGATGGAATGCAACTGCTGCCCTTTTGCTTCATGGCCGTGCGGATCAAAATAATTAAAGCCACACATCACATGGCTGATCACCCCCCTTCCATGATCAAGGAGTATATGGGCATTATCTTCTGCCTCGACTTTAATTTTCCCCTTATCATCAACTGTTCTTTCCGGATTCACAATGCTGGTCATGGCCATTACAGAAACTGCAGGTCCCAGCAATCCGGTCAGTGTTGCGATATTATAAACGCCAAGGTCGGGCATACTGCCACCGCCTTTTTCATAAAAGAATGCAGACCATGTGGGACCGGTGTGTCCATATTGACCGTGGGCGCTGGCAATCCTGCCCAGTTTACCCTCCTGGATGGCTTTGCTCATAAAGGCGAACTGAGGGCTGTTCACTACAGCCGGTGCTCCCCATAGTCTCAGTTTTTTACTATTGGCCAGTTCCAATAATGCTTTCCCTTCAGCATAGGAATTAGCCATTGGTTTTTCACTCCACACATGTTTTCCAGCCATTAAAGCCTTCCTGTTCAAATCTCCATGTACCTGCATGTCGGTGAGCGTGACCATCATATCAAATGGTACGCCCTTCAGTAATTCATCAATATGCGGATATGTGGAGGCATTTACCTTATACTGTTTGTTCTGTTGCAATGCCCTGTCGTATTTAATATCACAGAGGCTTACAATTTCAATCATGGCTGAAGTCTGAAGATGCGGAATATACCTGTTACTCACACTGCCGCAACCAATCACTGCAACACGCAATTTTTTGTCGGCCTTTTGAACAGCAATGCTTTCCAGCGACGACAATAGCATGGCGGCACCGGCAGTGGCAGTCATTTGAATAAATTGTTTTCGGGATAATTCCTTATTCATACAATAATTATCGGTTATCTGAATTTATTGCAAATACCTCAAATTGTCAGCCTGAGCCTTTACAATATTGCAAAAATGTTTTATCTTTTAAGCTTTTCAACACCGATCCTTAATTATTATCAATCCAGGCTAACGCATGAAAATTGGCATCCTCTGTACAAACCCCGCTGGTATGGGCAACTGGGAACTTAGAATTGTGGATGCTTTATTGAAGGACCCAAACTATTCCATTTCACTCATTATCAAAGACGGAAGAAATGTTGGAAGGAAAGAAAAAATTTCAAAACTTCTTGCTTCAGGGAACATTACCGGCAAGGTCTTGATAAAAGCCCAGACCTTACTGGAAGAAAAACTTTTCCCTGAAAAAACTTCGGTAGACAGAAACGATATCATTTCGAAACTTGAAAAAATCCCTTCGATAACCCTGTTCCCCGAAAGAAAAGGTTTTCTTGATGTATTTAGCAATGCCGATGCAGAAAAAGTCAAAGCATTTGACCTTGACGTTATCCTGAGGCATGAGTTTAATATCATACGAGGAGAAATACTTAGCGCAGCAAGACACGGCATCTGGAGCTTTCATCACGCAGACAATTCAATCAACCGTGGCGGCCCCGTAGGTTTTTGGGAAATAGCGTTGAAACAACCTTATATAGGTGTGACGCTCCAGAGGCTCACCAGTGAACTGGATGGAGGATATATTATTGATAAGGGATATTATAACCCTCATTGGAGTTTTATAAAATCAAGGGATATTGTATATGAAAATTCAGTTAACCTGTTGCTGAAAAACCTCCGCCTGCTCTCGCAGAATGGACAGGTGACGTATACCAGATCTGACATCTATTACAACAAACTTTACAAGGCACCCACGCTCGGGTGGCTGATCAGATACTGGTTTTCTTTTTTCAACAGCTTCTATAAAAAAATAGCGGTTAAAATTCTGAAATCCATCGGACAAAGACCTGAATGCTGGGCCATATTCAGTTATAAAGGAAACATTTTTAATGCAGTTCTCTTCAGGGGAAAATTAGTACCTCCTGAGAAAAATCATTTTTGGGCTGATCCTTTTTTGATTCAGCATGATAATAAAAAATACCTGTTTTTTGAAAACTATAGCTACAAAAACAATATCGGGCGGATATCCTGCGGGATAATGGACAATCATACTGTTTCACAGGTCCGCGATATACTGACCTTACCTTACCATTTATCTTACCCTTTTATTACAAAGATCGATGACGATATTTTCCTGATGCCAGAAACAGCCCAGAATAACAGGCTGGAAGTTTACAGGGCAAAGAAATTTCCCGATGAATGGGAATTATTTACCACTGCCTTTGAAGGAGAATGTGTGGCAGATGCTACATATTATAAAGACGCCAATGGTGACTGCTGGTTATTCGTTAATAAATGCATCAAGCCATTGGAAAACCAGTTTTATGAATTATATATTTATAAAGTGGACTCCATTAAACTGAACACCCTTATACCCCACAATAAAAATCCGGTGGTCATTGACTGCAGGTTCGGCCGTAGCGGCGGATCAATTTTTATTCATGAGGGAAAAACAATTCGGCCTTCCCAGAACAATACCTATGGCACTTATGGATATGGATTAAATCTTTCCGAAATAAAGAAACTTAGTCTCGATGAGTATGAAGAGGAACTGATCATCACCATAAAGCCCAATTTTAAAAACAAACTGATGGCGACCCATCATTTGTCGCAGACTGATGACGGATTCGTTATAGATGCCTGTTTCAGGAATTTATAGTGTAGATCCTGTTAATCCTGATCAAAATTGAGTTTAGAAAAAAATTTTGCTGAAAAGATGAAGTTCTTATCTTTGCACTCCGCAAAAAAGGGAGTTTAGCTCAGCTGGTTCAGAGCATCTGCCTTACAAGCAGAGGGTCGGCGGTTCGAACCCGTCAACTCCCACAAAAAAAGCCTCAATAATTTGAGGCTTTTTTCATTGTATATACTTTCATCAATTCCTCACGCACCGAACGGAAAATCCGTGATTTTTGTCGTCGTTACCGGCAGTAAGAATTACACTATTGTAATCCAGGAATCGGAGAACCGCATTGGTTGAAGATTGTTCGGTAGCCGTCCACCAATAGCCTTTGAATCCCAGGACTTCAAAATTTCCGGCACTGTTACGGAAACCGCCAGGTAAAGCAGTAAATCCGCTGGAGTTCGTTGCGCCTGCATTTGGTGCTGCCCAATGGGCACCACCGGCTTCTTTCAATGGACCGCCTGCAACAGCTGCTCCACCTAAACAATCAGCCAATGTTTTCCATTCCGCATCCGTAGCAACATGCCAACCCGCTGGAGCCAATTCCTTGTCTTTGTCGCCATCACCGTCAATATCTCCATTTACTGCAAACCAATTGTACAGTACACCATAGGTTGTTCCATTCGCTGTAGTATTGGAGTAATAACACCAGGCAGGTGTAGTGGTATTTGTCCACTGTGCTGCATCAGTAACCTGGGGTATTACGGTACCATCCCTGAAGGTCTTTACTTCCAGGTTTTTGGCCATCCATACCTGGTTGCAGATGGTTACAAATTTTATACAGTCTTCGTCTACTTTACCATTGCAGTTTTCGTCTATCCCGTTATCGCAAATTTCCTTTGCACCCGGGTTAATTAGCGGATTGTCATCATTACAGTCATTTTGCGCACCGATCCCGCAGGGATTGGCTTTCGTATATCCGTCTCCGTCAGCATCCGGCACAACGTCGCCGTGTGCCACATGCGCAGCTACTGCACTTGAACTGATATTTATGGTATGATAACTTCCATTCCCTTCCTTGTGACAAACATCAACTTTTTTTGCTTTGTCTTTCTTATAAATGGGTATTCCGGTGGTGGGATCCTTCACACAGGAGATATATGCAATTGCAATCAATAAGGGCAACAGTAATTTTTTCATACTAACAAGATTAGTCATTTATTAAATGGTCACAGGAATAGAGGATATTGTTATATGATCGCAGTAGTAAGCTAAATGTTGCTTGAGCAGAGGATATCAGAGATCTGCAAAATTATCAATTTAATGGAAAGATTCAAATAGGCAGCTCATATATTGTACACAAACCTGTAAATCATTGATACATACGCCCTTAAAACGGGGAGCAGCATCCTTTACAAGTTATCAGGTGTCCTTGGCTGTAATGGAGGGAAGAAAAAATCAAAGGGATAACGCCTGATAAATTTCCAAAGGATCCCCAGGAATTCGGGATAGTCCTTTAACCTGATGCCTCTTGATTTTACCGCTACCAGGAAAGCCAGCGAGAAACTGACGAGGAAGTTGAGAAAGCCTATCAGCAAAACCCCGAATACGATAATGGCCAGGTAAGTCAGCGGCAGCTGGTGGTCCAGCCCATAAAACCCGATGGCGGTATTGCCCGCAGAAATGGTGATATGACGTATATCAAAGGGAAGACCCATGATCTTGCCCAGCGGACCGGCAATGCCCAGGAAAAATCCAAGGGAAATACTTCCGGCCAGCGTTCCGGAACTTCTCCGCAGCAGGTTCACCAGTCGATTCAGCCGTTTCTTAGACATGGTATTGTTCAAGATCGGGTGCATGCTTAACCTTTCCGGCACCTTGCCATAGACGACATGGTTCTCAACATATCCTGCAATAATTCCGCTCAGGAAAAGGAAGAAGCCGGTAAAGCAGGCATATAACAGGGCAAGGCTCTCCCAGGGATGCTGGGCTTGAAGCAGGGCCAGTGCACCCGCGCCTTCCGCAATCTTACCACCGGTAACCAGGTGCCATAGCCAGGCCAGCAGGTAAGTTAACGGAAATACCACCAGCAGGTTACCGGCAAATGAAGCGATCTGGCTCCTGGACACCCTGGAAACGGTTATTGCCAGGTTTTTGAGATCGGGCTTGCCGGCCATCTTTTTACTGTCAAGCGACCCTGCCACAGCAGATGCGGTATAAGCCGGCTGCTTGGTGGCCAAAGTTCCTCCCACCTGGTCCATCAGCACAAATCCAAAGGCATAGTTGGTTCCATACACCAGTCCCTGCCAGAATGGAGCCAACGGAAGTTTACCCAGCAGGTTTTTAAAGATGGCGATGAAGGAAATAATAAACCCGCCCGTCATGGCCGTTTTAAAAAGAAATACAAAATCCTTCTTGGATACCGCAATATAGGCTTCACCCTTCCTGCCCTTATGTTCGGCGATCTGGTAAGCAAGCAAAGCGAGGTTGTCTGACAAAAATTCGCCTACGCTGTTTTTCCTGTTTTCAAACCTGATGACTTTACAGAAATACTGAATAAACCGTTCCGTATTAAACTGCTGGTCGCCGTCAAGGACATCGATGATGATCAGTAACCTTTCGATATGCTGCTCCATCCGCACCATCAGGAAAGTCTGGCTCAGGCTCGTGCCATCCAAAGCTCTTTTTTCTTTTAACCAGGTTACACTCTGGCGGCAATTATATAAGGCTTCATTGATGTTATTGAGCAGGATCTTTTTTTCCTCTTCATTATGGCTATGCTGTTGGCGTTCAAGGTAAAGATTGATCAGCCTGTTCTGTTCCATAAACGGATAGTCTGCCGAATGGTGCTGATCAAAACGAAGCCTGATCTCTTTCTCCAGGCCGGTATTGGCCAGGCGGTACGACAATACCCGGAGGGATTGTTGCAATTGGCTGATGAGCGCTGTTTCTGTTAAGTTGATCTGAATACCAAGCAATTCAAAAAAATCCTTCCAAAGATCAGGGTTGATACCTTCCACCCATTTGTAATCTGATCGCTGGTAGAATACACGGTTGATCACAAATAAAAAATCATTCTTCTTCTGGAGGGGTGGTAATACTTTGTGTTTTAGCTTGCTGAGCAGTTCCTGCACGAATCCCCTCGAACTGGTGATACCGCTTTCTGTGAGTGCGGTAACAATATCAGTATTAAGAAATTGCGTTAGCAGGGATCGCCGCAGTGAGAACAGTAAGGACCTGTCCTGCTGCAGTGAATATAATAATGCCTTGAACTTCAACTCCGCCTGCTGGATATTACGCGGCCTGTCGGGCCTGATTTTCCCCACCAGCTCAATCAGGAAATCCAGGCCACGGCTGTTATTATTGATCGACAGCACCAGGGCTCCCGGTGCTTTTGGATCACTATTCCTTGATTTTTTACGATTGAGTCTGTTGAACATAATTGGCGGCTAGATACTGGTCAAAAACAATACCACATGTTTGCAGACAACAATTGGCCCTATTTTGTTGCAGCAATAGTATTAAACGTCAGAAGTTTTTAAATTTGCATAAAATACCCTCTATGGGCAAAAACCAGGAACAGTACAAGGAAGTGTCGGAAAGTGAAACAGAAGTACTTGATACTTATGATACTTCCTGCAGCCTGATTGTCTGGAATGACGAGGTGAACACTTTTGAATGGGTGATCGCCACGCTGGTGGAAGTCTGCCAGCATTCAGAGGAACAGGCCGAACAATGTGCGATGATCATCCATACACAGGGTAAATATGCCGTGAAGCAGGGAAGTTATGATGAACTGAAACCCATGTGCGATGCCATTACCGACCGCGGCATTGGTGCCACCATAGAAGTATTGGCGGATTAGCGGACTTGTCCACCGAAGCTTTAGCGAAGGTGGATTGGCGAATTTCGGCCTCCTTCGTCAAAGACTTCGGCGGCCAGGAATTACGGATTTCTACAAGACAATTTCCTCATTTTCACTTCCACATCACCACATTTCCCAATTATCACATTTCCATTGGTTTTCCAACTCACTGACGACCTCATATTTCCTCCGGTAGAATATGCTGAAGCGGACGGACTCCTGGCTGTGGGCGGCGACCTTTCTCCTGAACGGCTATTGCTGGCATACCAACAGGGCATATTTCCATGGTTCGAGGGTGAACTCCCCTTGTGGTATGCACCCGATCCCCGCTTTGTGCTCTTTCCAGCGGAACTGAATATCAGCAGCAGTATGAGACAGGTAATCCGCTCCGGTAAATTCAGGCTCACTATCAACCAGGCTTTTCACCAGGTCATTGATCATTGCAGCAATGTTAAAAGGGACGGACAAAGAGGCACATGGATTACTGATACAATGAAGGAAGCCTACATTACACTACATGCACTGGGTGTTGCCCATAGCGCCGAAACATGGCAGGATGGATAAGCTTGTAGGCGGACTATATGGCGTGAGATCAGGGAATGTATTCTGTGGTGAAAGTATGTTCAGCCTGCAAACAAATGCCAGCAAATTTGCCTTTATTGAATTCACACAGCTATTGGTTAACCAGGGCATCAAACTCATCGATTGCCAGGTATATACCCAACACCTGGAATCGCTGGGTGCAAGAATGATTTCACGAAAAGATTATTTATCCTACTTATCAGCCTGACAAACGCTCATCCGTCAATACACGTTATTTCCCGAATTTCTTCTTCAACATAGCCAGTGCATCATTCATATCCATCGACGAGATATCTTTTGGCTTATCCTTTATCATCGGCCTGGTTTCCGGCTTTCCAATGCCTTTCGATGTATGTATGGTTTTTCTTTCTGCCCGGCCCCCTTCATCGGCCTGTTTGATCGACAATGAGATTCTTTTCCTGGCAAGATCCACTTCCAGCACTTTCACCATCACCTGCTGATTCAGCTTAAGTTTTTCGGAAGGATCGCTGATATAATCATGGCTGATTTCTGATACATGCACGAGGCCGTCCTGCTTAACACCAATGTCGACAAATGCACCAAACCTGGTAAGATTGGTGACCATGCCCGGAACAACGGCGCCCGTCGTTACTTCCTCGATGGAAAATATCTGTGCAAATTCGAATTGCTGCACCTCCGACCTTGGATCAAGTCCGGGCTTTTTCAATTCATTCAGGATATCCTTAATGGTGTGTTCCCCTGCATTGGATGTGATATATTTTTTTGGGTCGATGGCATTCACCAGGTCGGCCTTTCCTACCAGTTCCTTAACAGAAATGTGCAGGTCCGCCGCCATCTTTTCAACGATATCATATGACTCGGGATGTACACCCGTTGCATCGAGCGGATGTTCGGCATCTTTTATTCGCAGGAATCCGGCGGACTGTTCAAAGGCCTTCTCCCCCAGCCTGGGAACCTTGAGCAATTGTTTACGACTGGTGAATTTCCCGGCATCATTTCTAAACCGGACGATATTATCGGCGATGCCTGCATTTATGCCACTGACATAACTTAACAGGTGCTTGCTCGCCGTATTAAGATTTACGCCAACAAGGTTTACACAACTTACAACCGTATGATCCAGTTTTTCTTTCAGCCGGAATTGATTGACATCATGCTGGTATTGCCCCACCCCGATACTTTTTGGATCAATTTTTACCAGCTCCGCCAAAGGATCCATCAGCCTGCGGCCGATACTAACGGCGCCGCGTACCGTAATATCCTGGTCCGGAAATTCTTCCCTGGCTGTTTCACTCGCACTATACACCGACGCACCGTCTTCATTCACCAGGAAAACCGGCAGCGAGAGTTCCAGTTTTTTTATGAACTGCTCCGTTTCCCTTCCTGCTGTACCATCACCAATCGCAAAAGCTTCTATATGGTGCTTGCTGACAAGGTCGCGGATCATTGCGGCCGACTGTGCCGCCTTGCCGCTTTCATGAACATAGATCAGTGAAGTTTCTTTCAGCTCACCTTTTTCATCAAGGCATACCACTTTGCAACCCGTACGATATCCCGGATCTATGGCAAGTATGCGTTTGCTGCCCAGGGGGCTGCCCAACAACAACTGCCTGAGGTTCTCGGCAAATACCTGTATGGCATCTTCATCGGCTTTTTGCTTCAACGAAGTCCTGAACTCAGATTCCAGTGATGGCTGTAACAATCTTTTCCATGCGTCCTTTGCAGCTTTCCTGACATGGTCAGTAGAAGCATTTCCCGATTTGATCACCAGGTGGTCTATTCTGTTGAGTGCGTCTTCTTCTTCGGGGGAAATGGTAACCCTCAGCAATCCTTCCACAAATCCTCTCAATATAGCCAGTATGCGATGTGATGGAACACGCATGATGGGCTCACTGAAATTGAAATAGTCTTTATACTTCGCGGCCTCATCTTCCTTGCCGGGAATAATCCTGCTCTGAAGCGTGGCTTTGTCTTCAAAGAGTTTCCTTAAACTATTTCTTATATCAGCATTTTCGTTAATGGATTCTGCAATGATATCCCTTGCACCCTGCAATGCTTCTTCAACAGACTTCACTGTTTCATTCAGGAAGGGAGCGGCCATTTTTTCGGGGTCATTGTCATTATCTTCTGCCATTAACATTTCTGCCAACGGACCAAGACCGTTTTCCCTGGCAACGGAAGCTTTCGTTTTTCTTTTTTGTTTATAGGGAAGGTAGATGTCTTCAAGCGCAGTGAGGGTTGTGGCTTTGTCAAGGCGCGATTGCAGATCATCTGTCATTTTACCCTGTTCGGAAATACTTTTTTCAATACTTGCCTTTCGTTCCGCAAATTCTTTCCGTGATTTGGCTTCCTCCTGTATCCTGCCGATCAATACTTCGTCCAATGCACCGGTTTTATCCTTCCGGTACCGGGCAATAAAAGGAATGGTGGCGCCTTCGCTGAACAGGCTTAATACGGCTTCAACCTGTGCAGGACGAATGGATAGGGAAGCGGCAATTTCGGGTACAAATTCCATGATGATATTTTAAAGGGCTGCGAATCTACTGGGATGGAGCATAAGAAAAAAATTGTGCGGGAATAATTTATGCACTATGCCATAACAGTTTCTTGTGGGGAAAACTCTCTGCGTGCCGGAGGACCAGGGACCTTACATATTCATTTTCAGGATAAGGCGTAATGAATTTTTTCAGGTGTTCTTTATCTGTAATTTTTTCCGTAGAAGATACAAATCCAAAGCCATAAAATTTTCCATCTTCCATCAGCATATACGTTTTCTCCTGCTGATCCCTGCCTTCTTCCACAATGGCAAAACTGGGAAGTTCACTGCGTAATGCCGCCACCGCTTTTTCCACCCGTTCATTATAATTTTCGGGACCTTCCCTTCCTTCACAAATACCACTACAATAATGTTCCTGTATACCAATGCAGTCTCCTTCTTTTTGAAGAAAGCATAATTTCGGGCAAAGACGGAATTCCTTTACCATACGCCACAAGAGACGATGTCCGTCAGACAGGATATGAAACTGGAATACGGGGTTAAGATTTTTTTTCATGGGTCCAATACCCAGCCTTTGTCGTCCCTGTTGGTCCTCATAACGGAATAATCCAAACGAGAATTCCCATTTTTTCTGGCTGTAATTAAATTGCGGCCATAATTTTTTTATCTCCAGGCTCTCCATTACGGACGCCGTGAATTCAGTTCCGCAAAGAGTGAAAGATATGCGGTGAACATTCCGTATCAGCTCCTGCTTTTTCCTCGATGCGGAATTATTGGAGAAATGACTGGTAACCCTTTTCTGTAAATTTTTTGCCTTCCCAACATAGATCACTTTCTGCTTCTGGTCATGGAAATAATACACTCCGGGCAGGTGTGGCAGTTTATCAATATCAGTGACAGGAAGATGAATGGGCAGATAGGCCTCCCTGCTTCCTTTTTTCAGCATCTGCGCGATCTGTTGCTGGTGGTCGGCAAGAAGCAGCATGGAAAATAGTTCAGCAGTAGCCATCGCATCGCCTTTCGCACGGTGACGATCGCTGATCACAATACCCAGGCTTCTGCAAATATTGCCCAGCGAATAGCTGGGGTGACCGGGAAATAATTTTCGGCTAAGCCTCACCGTACAAAGTTTTGAAACCTCCCAGGAGATGCCGTTAAGCAACAGGTGATGACGGATAAAGGAATAATCAAAATTTACATTATGAGCTACAAAGATCCGGCTGGCAAGAAGGTTGTAAACTACCGGTGCCACTTCACTGAAAGGAGGTGCGTCCCTGACCATTTCATTATCGATGCCGGTAAGGGCGGTAATATAGCGGGGAATATTGCATCCCGGATTAATAAGGGTATGATATGACCCTTCCACTTCCTGGCCATTGTGAAGAATGATGGCTATTTCAGTAATAGCGCCTGAGGCTGCATGTCCCCCGGTGGTTTCGATATCTACAATGGCATACACCCTTTAAAATTACGAATTCAGAACAGGGAATCCGGATTATACCAATAAAAAAAAGCGGACAAGTCCGCTTTTATGTAAGATAAAGATTTCTATTGCAGGTTTTTCAACCTGTCATACGGTAACTGATAAGCATTCCCGTTTTCCGGGTGGTTACCAGGCAAGATAAGTGATCGTGATAATTGCGCCATAAAGGGCAATCACAATCAATGTCATCTTGATGTTCTCGTTCAAATGAAAAGAATTTAAAAGTCGCATAGCCAAATTTTAAAAAGTTAAATAATGTGGTCCTGGGCTAGGCTACTTCACAGGTAACGGAGTAAGATCTGTGGTTTCTCAAAAAAAGGGTTGGGCGGAATAGAACAGTATCGAAGTTGATGCTAAGGTAATACGGTTTCCTGAAATCTCCAAGTCTCATTTTCCATCTTTTATAAGCCCATAGGGATGAGTGGTTTATTTATCCCGTAAAAGGGATTTGGCCACTTCAGGGTCAATAGACCGGATATGAAGGTCCTGTTGCGGGAAGGGAATCGAGACCCCTTTTTCGTCGAATTTCAGGTAGATCTCCCTCATTACCTCACTCCTGGTTTGCACCCATCTTCCAATATCATGGGTCCAGAATAAGATTCTGAAATCTACCGAACTGGAACCAAAATTTGTCAGCAGGACCATGGGGCTGGGGTCCTTCATGATGAACTTGTTATTGTTGATCACTTCCTCGATAATATCCTGGCAGAGGTTAGCGTCGCTGCCATAAGCAACCCCCAGTAATATTTCTATTCTCCGGTTTTTGTTTCCATGGGTCCAGTTGACGATATGCTGCGCAATCAGGTCACCGTTGGGAATGATAACGGTAGAACCATCATAGGTGTCGATCTTGCTGCTCCTGATCCCAATCTCATTGACAACCCCTACCCTTGTTCCGATTTCTACGACATCCCCGATCTGGATGGGTTTTTCAAATGCCAGTATAACCCCTGAGACCAGGTTGTTGACGACGTTCTGCAAACCAAAGCCGATACCCACGCCGAGTGCGCCAATGATAATGGTCAGTTTGTCCATGGGTATCCCTGAAGCCACAAAAGCGATGATGATTCCCAGTGAATAAATTCCCAGCCTGATCAGCAATACACCAGAGCCGATCTTACCTTTCGAAATGCCCTGCATGGTTCCCTGGGGATTGCCAAATACATACCCGACAAATCTTGACAAAAAGGTTGATAGAATTAATACGATAACAAACACCACAATACTCCAGAAGGTAAAATGTGTGGTCCCCAGCGTCCTGGTTGCTGTGAGAAATCCTTCTACCGCATTATAAATGAAATCATAAACATTCAGGTTTCTCAGGGTAATTATTGACCAGAGCAGCACACCGAAAATAATCAGCCATGATCTCATCTTCTGGTCGAGGTCCCTGTAGTTAAAATACGATAATATGCCACTTTGATTGCGATGGGATTCGAGTTCCAGGAAAACTGCCTCCAGCAATATTTCAATAAAGTAAAAAATGACAAAGCCCTGGGTTAATCCAAATGTGGCTGTCACACTGCAGATCTTTGCCAGGCTATAACGTCCCATAAAATTGGCCAATACCGAAACAGCCTGAAGAAGAATAAACATCGTACTAATGAAATCGCCGACTTTTTTAATCCGGTAATCACTTTTCCGCAAATATTTTTTTACCTCAATACCGAACCATATGGAAAAAATGGATACCAGCTCGAAGATCAGTCGCTCTGCTTTCGTGGTTGTAACCATCAGGTTGATGACACTAAAAAACAAAAACAACATTACCGCAATTGTCCATAACTGTCGGGCTTTCCTTTCCCAGTTCTTGTAGGCAAACCAGCTGATGCCCAAAAGGGTAACAAACATCAGCATTTCCGTATACAACATGGGCGGATTGGCATAGAAAAAAGGTGCAAGGGTAAAAGTGACAATAACCGCACAGTTCAATGGCATTTTACCAAGGAATTTGGTCTGGGCAATTTTCATCTCTCCGTCAGTTCCCTTACGGATTTTACGGATTGCCATCTTCGTCCACAGGAAAAACAACAATCCGGCGATGATAAATATCAGTGGTGTAAAACGATTGGAAATAGAATAATATAAAAAAACCCTCGAATTGCTCCTGACTGTTTTTCTTACCGATTCTAATAACCCTCTGTCGTACTTTTCATTATTTGGCGGACTTATCACATACTCAAATTCGGGATTGAATAATTTCTGCGAATAGGTGATCATGCTGGTATTAACAATATCCAGCAGGTCTCCCACTTTCAAATAGCTTATGGATACCCTGTTCTGGAGATAGGCGATACGGTAAAGGATGGCCTTATTCAATGTATCCGCTTCCACCCATTTGTCTGACAGTACCTCAATTTGTGAATAATACTGTAAACGAAGAATGCTGTCGACCGGTAATGTTTTTAATAAACTGTCAGATCGGATAGTATTGAATAATGAATTATTTTCCATCAACTGGTTACTATATCGGAATAATGTACCCTGCCATTGTTTTAACTGACGTTCCATCTGGGTCAGCAAAATCTTGCTGAGGCTCAGGGTACGCTGATTTGATATGAAGGTTTTATTGGCCACAAATTCTTCAATCAGCTTCAGGTTGTTTTCAAATTCGGGCAGTTTGTTGGTGATCTGTAGAGTATCAAATCCTCTCTTGAGAACGCTGTTGGCCTTATTAAGCTTCTCGGTATATTGTTCAATCTTACCTACAAGGTTGGTTGTACCCGTATCGGCAGAACGGAAATATTTACCTGCTGAATCAGTCTTGCTTTTAGGTCCTGCACTATCCTGTACTAGCAAAGCCGGGACAGGCAATACTATAGTATCCGGTTTTTTTTCAACCGCCTGGCCATAAGTTTGCCCGGCAAAAATCAGCGCCAAAAAAAACAGAAGGGCGAGTTTGGAGTTCAGCTTCATTCAGGCCCCAATTTAAAGGAAATGTATGTTCCCGCAATTATCGGTGCCTTAGCCCTCAATTATTTACCTTTGCCGACCAAATAACAAGGAAAATGGCCCTGAGCAAGAATTTTGAACATCAGTCTTCTGAAGATAAATGGTACCGCCACTGGCTTGATCAAAAATATTTCTCCAGTACACCCGACGACCGTGAACCATATACCATTGTGATTCCCCCGCCAAACGTAACAGGGATACTTCATATGGGCCACTGCCTGAATAATACTATCCAGGATATTCTCATCAGGAGAGCCCGTATGCAGGGCAAGAATGCCTGTTGGGTGCCGGGAACGGACCATGCTTCCATAGCCACCGAAGCAAAGGTGGTGCAGATGCTCAGGGAAAGAGGCATATCCAAATCATCTCTCGGCCGTGAAGAGTTCCTGCAATATGCATGGGAATGGAAAGAAAAATACGGCGGCATTATCCTCGAACAATTGAAAAAAATGGGGTGCAGCCTCGACTGGGACCGCACCACCTTCACGATGGACCCGGAGTATTATGCCTCGGTTATCAATGTGTTCATCGACCTGCACGCAAAGGGATACATCTACAGGGGTAAAAGAATGATCAACTGGGATGTTAAGGCATTGACTGCGCTCAGTGACGAGGAAGTGATCTTTAAGGAAATGCAGTCGAAACTCTATTTCCTGCGTTATGAAATTGAGGGATCAGGTGGAAAGGAATGGATCACCATTGCTACCGTTCGCCCCGAAACCATCCTGGGAGATACTGCGATATGCGTTCATCCCGACGATGAGCGATTTACTCATCTCCACGGAAAATTTGCATTGGTACCCCTGATCAACCGGAGGATTCCCATCATTACAGATGAATATGTGAGCATGGAGTTTGGTACGGGAGCACTGAAAATCACTCCCGCCCATGACATGAACGATTACCAGCTCGGACAAAAACATGGCCTTGAAGTAGTGGATATATTGAACGATGATGGTACAATGAGTGATGCTGCACAATTATATATTGGCCAGGACAGGTTTGAGGTAAGAAAAAAAATTACCCGCGAACTGGAAGAGAAAGGACATCTTGTCAAAATAGAAGATTATACCAACCAGGTAGGATTTTCAGAACGAACAGATGCAGTAGTGGAACCCAGGTTGTCTATGCAGTGGTGGGTGGCTATGAAGAAGATATCCGGCCCTGCACTTTCTTCGGTAATGACGGATGAGATAAAATTTTATCCCGCCAAGTTCAAAAATATGTACCGGCACTGGATGGAAAACATCCGCGACTGGTGCATTAGCCGGCAATTATGGTGGGGACACCGGATACCGGCCTGGTACGACCGCGATGGGAATGTGTACGTAGCCGCCGATGAATCCCAGGCACTTGTCGCAATACCAGGCAAAAGAATCCGGCAGGAACAATGGCAGACCTGAAACAGGATGACGATGTGCTCGATACCTGGTTTTCTTCCTGGTTATGGCCCTTTGAAGTGTTCAAAGGATTGTCTCACCCCGGCAACAGGGAAGTAAGTTATTATTACCCTACACAGACGCTGGTGACGGCGCCGGAGATCATTTTCTTTTGGGTGGCCAGGATGATTATGTCGGGACATGAATACATGCACCAGCGCCCCTTTGAGCAGGTATACTTTACCGGTATAGTGCGTGATAAGCAGGGACGGAAAATGAGCAAAAGCCTGGGCAATTCACCCGATCTCCTGGAACTGATCGACAGGTATGGCGCCGATGCTGTTCGCTTTGGTATCATGATTGCATCACCTGCGGGTAATGACCTTCTCTGGGATGAATCCACCAATGAACAGGGAAGAAACTTTTCAAATAAAATATGGAACGCCCTGAAACTGGTAAAGATGTGGGAGGAAAAGAAAATCCTAACGGCCGACTATAGTGCTGAGGCTTACCAGAAATCCTACTTCGCCATTCACTGGTTTGAGGCAAGGCTTAAACAGGTGAACGAGGAACTGGACATCCTTTACTCACAGTTCCGGCTAAGCGAAGCCTTGAAGACACTCTATACATTGATCTGGGATGATTTCTGCAGTTGGTACCTTGAATGGGTTAAGCCTCCCTTTGGTGAGGATATGATTGACAATCTGGTGATTACCCGGACGAAAGAATTTTTTGAAGAGCTGATGAAAATGCTGCATCCTTTCATGCCATTCATTACTGAAGAAATATACCATGAACTTTCACCGAGAGCAGAAGGAGACGATATTTGTATTGCCCGCTTCGGAATGAATTTCATTTCCATGGCTGATGAAAACATTGCCTTCCTTGAATATGGCAGGCTCTTGCAGGAATCCATCACAGGTATCAGGGATGCCAGGAATAAAGCCCAACTCAAACCCAGGGATGAAGTGCAACTTTTTGTACAAACACAAATTCCTGAAGCCTATGAATATACCGGCAGCATTTTAATGAAACAGGTAAACGCCACTGCTTTAAATATCACCACGGAAACTATTCCGTCATCGATTCCAGCTGTTGCCGGAAAAGAGAAGTTCTTTATCCTGACCGCCAAACCGATGGATACCGGTAACCAGAAAGAAGAATTACAAAAGGAACTGGATTACCTGAAAGGATTCTTACTATCGGTTGAAAAGAAACTATCCAATGAAAAATTTGTACAGAATGCCAAAGCGGAGGTAGTGGACATTGAACGAAAGAAAAAAGCTGACGCAGAATCGAAGATCCGAATGATACAGGAAAGCCTGGCCAACCTGAACTGACCTGTCCATTAACAAATCCTGAAAGTTTAACAATCCGGCATCAAAATAAGCACCAATTTTGGACGTTATCTGATCGATATGAAAAACCTTTTTGTACTATTCATTTGTTGTGGCATCAGTGCGGGCATTCATGCGCAATCTACCAAATCATCTTCTTCAGGGAAAGTGCCTGTTTTCAATATAAAATGGGGTGGTTATCCGCAGGGGAAAATAAATGCGGAACAGTTTAAAAAAGTGGTGGACAGTCCACTTGTGGTCAGAGACGAAAAGGGTGTTATGTATCCCATCACCCGTTTCAGGATCAATTATATTTTTAAAAGCACTTATAAGGACAGTGAGTCACAGATGGTGCAAAGTATCCAGGACCTTCGTGTCTTCGATTTTTATGACACCCCTGCCCTTTCTGAAGTCTGGCGTTCCAGCATCCGCGACAATGCCAAAAAGGGAGATACCATCCTCATCAATAATGTAATTGTCAGGTTAAAAAATGGCAAGAAAATGATGGCCCCGGAATTCAAGGCAAGCGTGGAATAATGTGCAAATTTTCTAATATAAGAAATGTGGAAGTGAAAATCAGGAAATTTTCAACGGTCAACCGTCAACAGTCAACCCTACACTACCTTGGTATTAGATTTATCGGCAGCACAAATTCCCATTGATTCACATTAGGCGGACTGGGATACTTATCAGCATCAAGCAACCTGCTGTACCTGATCCCGAAACTCACATTCTGCTGGTTCCACCAGCGGGTATCAAAATACACTTCTGTTCCTACGGAACGGAGGACGGTTTCATTTCCGGTCCTCAGGCTCTTCACCGTGGAATTATCATAAAAAAGATTGGCCCTTACACGAAGGAAATAAACAAGCTGTCCAAATCCTTTGTCTGGATAGAACAATGGTAAATGGTAATTTACTCCCCACTTCCACATCCTTGGATAGTTAACGCCCGGATAGCCCCTGGACAAGGGAAAATTATTACTGAAAATATAATTGTTAGCCGTATCGCGCGACTGGTACGCGCCATTAATAACAATACTGTGATTCTTTAACAGCCCGGGAAGAAATAACGAAGTGTTGATCAGCAGTTGCCGTGCTTCATTTTCGGTTACACTTCCACGGTACCTTGCATTCAGGGTATGGGCAAACCTTGGATAGATCTGCTGTAGCGCCTTTTGGGACTGGATATTCCAGGAAAAGTTATTGTCCATGAAGTTAATGGTGATATTCTGGTATTTGGCAGCGGCGCTCTTGGTAAAATCCAGTTTCTGCGTATTAAAGGCCGAGGAAAAAGAAAGAAACTTGTATGTCCTCCCCCCGCTGAAATCAAGTGGAATCCTGAGCCCGATATTTGCATTGAATTCATTCCACGTCACCAGGTCAGTATCCACCTGCGCCTTCCTGTCTAGCGTATACGATATCCCTCCGATGATCCATGGAAACAATGCACTATAGGTGGCATTATAACCGAATTTTGAAAACTGTTCATTCTCATTATACTGGTAATACAATTCAGAGGAAAAAGTATTCAGGACGTTATCACTGTAAATGCTGAAGGTCCAGTCGGGCTGGTCATAATATGGTCTCCAGCTGTGGAAATTAAACAGGCGGTTTGTTTTGTGATACTTCTTTACGTCATAATTTCCCTTGGTAACGGCGGACAAATTGATTTCCTTGCCCGGTTGCAATGCCTCCGGAACATAGAGATCATTGTTCTCCCTGTCCCACTCGGATTTTTCAATGACCGATGAGGAAGGCTTGCATGGCATATAACTGGTAACCCCAGGCGGAGAACCCGGAGAAAATAATCTTGCCTCCCTCGGCAGGTACTGCCTGGTAGATACCATTATAACGGTTTCCGGCAATGTTCAGCCTGGATGAACTATCATCCCATATGATGAGTTTGTCCTGCCCGTTACGGGATGCGGTAAAGTAAACAGAATCACCCGACACATAAGGGAAAGCAATAGCCTGGTAGCTGAACGGCAATAAGGGTAAAATTTCACCTGATGATGATATTGATTTTCGCCAGCGACATCTCTCCCTCACGGTTTCGTATAGCCGTAAAAACGGATTTATCATCCCTGCTGAACCTCGGGTAGGTAAAAAAGAGGCTGCTGTCGGAATACTGGTGCAGTACGCTGCCATTATTGGGATCAATGATATGTATTGCTGATCGTCCGCCGGGTGTCACCTCTACTGCCGCGATGGCAGCGCCATCATGTGAAAGGTCAGGAGAGAAATATTTTCCTTTTTTGGTGACCGTTTTTCTTTCGCCGGTCTGCAGGTCCAACAGCCTGATGTCGCTGTAATCTCTCCATGACCACCTGGCGTCTGGCGAATAAGCGGTATACACAATTTGCCCGTTCCGGTAGCTGTAATGGTCATCATTGCTGAGATCCTTTATCCAGAGTTTTTTTTCCCTTCCGCCACTCAGCAGGGTCCATGCCTGGATATCCCTTCCCGTGCGTCTTAACACCAGTATGGAATCGTTGCCGATCACATATGGATAATGATAATCTTTTACATACTGTGAACTTGTCTTTGTCAGCATCCTGAAACTATCCTGTTGTTTATAGTCCGGCATTTCTTTATAAAACGTCTAATGCCTTTGCGGTAAAATCTTTGAATTTCACACCGGTATTCTTTTTAAATGCTCCCTGGAAAGGATAGACCAGGGGCTTATACCGTGCCGCATCACCGGTCACTTTCTGCCAGATATCGTTGCCGTATTGTTTTCTTCCATAGGCCACCAGCAGGTAACCCAGCTGGTAATGATCAGGAACAAAATGGCGGTATGATCCGTTCCTCAGTTTCATATAGGAATACTTTTTTTCGGCTTCCCAAAGGGAACGATATCCATTATAAAATTCAGGTAACCGGCCTCTGCCCTGTTCAGTCACTAAAGTTTCCTGGAATACTGCATCACCTTCAAAGAACCAGTCGGGCACGGCCGCACTGTTCGCCACTGCCTGTCCTTCTTCACCGGCGATAAAAAAGGCCAGTTTGGAAAGGCCTTTACGGTAGTTCATATATTGCTGGATGTGACGATACTCATGTATGGCCAGTTGTTCGCTCCATTGAAGGCTCCCCAGTTGCAGGCTGTTTTGCAGTGGCGTCATGAAAAACTCACTTCTCCACGGCGCCAATTGAACATAACCATTGGAAAAAGTGGTCTGGTTCTGTAATACGATATTGATTTTCCGGTCGCTCCCGCCGATGGTGTTTCTTGTTCCTGTATTGAGGTAATGGGCAATATCCGCAATGCGTTTAGCCTGTTCGTCAAGACCCGTGGGAAAAATAACCCTTACCTGTTCGTTGCTGACCTGTTGCCATTTTACAGAAGGTGGTGTTCCTCCAAATTCCTGGGCTTTTATACTATAAACACTGCAGAAAAAAACAATAGTTACCAGGGACAGTTTATACATCGGAGAAAATTGAGTAGATAAATTTAATCGTATTTTCATCAAACTAATACTATCATCATGGAGGAAAACACAGGTAAATTCCTATGGATCGACCTAACGGTTCCAGAAGCGGAGAATATCCGGAATTTTTACAGTGCTGTGGTTGGATGGAACTGGGAACCGGTAGCTGTTGGCGACTACGAAGATTACAATATCAAAACACCGGCCGGCGAGCTGGTGGCAGGCATATGTCACAAACAAGGTGCAAACATCAATCTGCCCCCGGCATGGATCAATTATGTGATCGTAGATAGTGTATCATCCAGTATGAGGTCGTGTATTGAAAACGGGGGAAAAATAATTGACGGGCCAAGGAAACAGAACGAAGATATCTTTGTGATCATTCAGGATCCGGCCGGTGCCTATATCGGTCTTTACGGTAAAGAATAACCGATATGTTATTACTGGCTCTGGCAATAGCACCGGGACTTGCCATCTCCCTTTATATTTTTTTTAAGGATCAGTATAACCGTGAACCGCGGCGTCACCTGGTGGTCAGTTTTTTCCTGGGTATCCTTAGTGCGGGCATTGCCCTTTTGCTTGAAACGTTTTTTATCAGTTTTTCCGTGGACTTTCTTCCTGAATCTATTGTTCGCACTGCCATACACGCTTTTCTTTTTGTTGCCCTTACGGAAGAATGGAGTAAATATATCATGGTAAGGGGTTATGCTTTCCCAAAACCAGAATTCGATGAACCCTTTGACGGTATTGTGTATTCGGTAATGGTCAGTATGGGTTTTGCCACCATCGAAAATATCGGCTATGTAATGCAGCATGGCTACACCACAGCGTTTTTAAGAATGTTTCTGTCTGTTCCCTCACATGCCAGTTTTGCGATTATCATGGGATATAATATGGGGAAGGCTAAGTTCGCCGGCCCAAAGAGAACAGCTTATATGATGAAGGGTTTATTCTGGGCCGTATTCTGGCATGGCACTTATGATTTTTTTCTCTTCCTCCAGGATAACAAACTTGTCAAGGAATTTATCTCCGGCGGGTTGCTGTTCGTGGGCGCACTGATTTCTTTTGTCCTGGCGATCCGACTGTCACGAAATGCCATCGAGGAACACGTTGGATTGTCAAAGCAAATGCACCAGGAAGATCAACAGAACCTGCTATAAACAAGCGCATTATACCCCATCCTAAATAGGCACAATGGTATTGTGATATCAGCACAAAAAAGTGTAGTTTTGCCGAAATTTTGAATATGTCAACACTCAGTAAATCAATAGATTTTTCCTTACCGTATAAAGTGAAGGATATTACCCTGGCAGAATGGGGTCGCAAGGAAATACGCCTGGCAGAAGCCGAGATGCCGGGTCTGATGGCCATTCGCGCAGAATATGGTCCATCACAGCCCTTAAAAGGTGCCCGTGTGGCCGGATGCCTGCATATGACCATCCAAACTGCCGTTTTGATCGAAACGCTGGTAGCATTGGGTGCGGAAGTGAAATGGAGTTCATGTAATATTTTCTCTACGCAGGACCATGCTGCAGCCGCTATTGCCGCCGCCGGAATTGGTGTTTATGCATGGAAGGGACAAACCATTGAGGAGGCCGACTGGTGTATTGAGCAAACACTGTTTTTTGGTTCAGCCGATAAGCCGCTGAATATGATCCTTGATGACGGTGGTGACCTCACCAATATGGTTCTGGATAAGTATCCCGAACTGGTTCAGCATATCAGGGGTCTGAGCGAAGAAACCACTACCGGGGTCCACAGGTTATATGAGCGCATGGCGAAAGGGACTTTACCGATGCCCGCTATCAATGTAAATGATTCTGTGACCAAGTCGAAGTTCGATAACAAATACGGATGCAAGGAAAGCCTGGTTGACGCGATTCGTCGCGCTACCGATGTTATGATGGCCGGAAAAGTGGCTGTTGTTGGCGGTTACGGAGATGTTGGAAAAGGTTCTGCTGCTTCCCTTGCCGGTGCAGGATGCCGTGTTATCGTTACGGAGATCGATCCGATTTGTGCCTTACAGGCTGCAATGGACGGCTTTGAAGTAAAGAAAATGGTGGATGCTGTGAAGGAAGCAGATATTGTTGTTACTGCATCCGGTTGCCGTGACCTTATCACTGAAAAACATTTCAGGCTGATGAAGGACAAAGTAATCGTTTGTAATATCGGGCATTTTGATATCGAGATCGATGTTGCATGGCTGAACAATAATTTCGGCGATACCAAAGACACCATTAAACCACAGGTGGATATTTATAATGTTGACGGGAAAGATATCATTCTGCTGGCAGAAGGCCGACTGGTAAACCTGGGTTGTGCTACCGGCCATCCGAGTTTCGTAATGAGCAACTCTTTCAGCAACCAGACGCTGGCGCAGATTGAACTGTGGACCAACCATGATAAATATGAAAACAAGGTGTATGTATTACCCAAGCACCTCGATGAAAAAGTTGCCCGTCTTCACCTGAGCAAGATCGGTGTTGTGCTGGATGAACTGACTACCGAGCAGGCCGAGTACCTTGGCATTACCAATAATGGTCCGTTCAAACCCGAACATTACAGGTATTGATCACCGCCAGGTAAACAGTAAATTCTTATATCATTTTAGCATAAAAAAACCCGCATGATCTGCGGGTTTTTTTTATCAGCTATAAATGTTACTTTGCTAATCTTTTTTCAATAATTTTTTTACCCCTTCCGCATTGACCCTGTAATACATTTTATTCTCGACCAATAGCGCTTCTGAATGGCCTTTGGCATGATGGGTGTCAGTATTAAAAACTTTTCCACCATACCACATGGACACGGTGTCTGCCACGATAGTATGCCCGGTAACCACATGATCGACCCTGAACTTCCGCAGTGTCTGGTTTACCTGGTTGTCAACAGAACTGTCGGGCTTCACATAATACCCCCTGTACCAGAATGGTCCGTAATCACCAAAAAGGGTGTCGATATTCGGATCAGGGTATACATACAGGCTGTCATCATAAAAATTCCTGGACAGGCTGTTAATTTTACGTACATCAACCTCCATCCTGTTCACCTGGGCCGAAATACCGCCGTGCACTACAACGATATCACCGATTTTTTCGATTATGTTCTTTGAACGAAACCATTTGCCCAGTTCAGTCTCCCGACCATACAGGCTGACGAAATTCCTGTTCATCAGTTTGGCATTCTCCACATATTTCGCATTGAGGTATCGCAGATCCCCGGAGAGGTTCATTATTTCATGGTTTCCCAATACATAATGGACATATCCCCCGGCTTTTTTCGCCTTGTCTTCCAGTGAATAAATTAACCATAAAACCTCCGTCACCTGGGCGCCACGGTCCACGAAATCTCCTGCCAGCACTAAATGGCCATCGCCAAATGTCCATTCCATTTTTTCATCAATAATTTTATTGGCCTGGAGCATTTTACGGAAACCGGCGAAATTTCCTTCGATATCGGAAAATATAAACAGCCTTGCCGGCATCTTGTATTCAGCTTTTTCTTCACTAATGCCGGTTTTTAACTGGACATTGAAGGTCTTGCCCGCTTCATCGGTACTTACGGTAAGGATCTTTCCAGCCCTGTCAGACATGGCACTGCTGTCAGTAACAACAGTTTTTTGTCCGTTTTCTTCCCTGATATAGGAGATATAGAGTTTTTTGCCGGTAGAATCAGGATATACATATGGGCCGTCATTAAACGTCGGCGCGGGTTCAGGTACATCTGGCAATTTCTCTTCCGTCACGCTGGAATAAAAATAGGGAGTGAACAATAAGGGCAGGATGGCAAACCTGAGTTTTTTCATCGTTGATGGGTATTTAGGGGATGGCTTTACTCAATGTACTCAATTATCGGTAAATCCAAAAGATTTTGGCCACCCAGGGTATTTGGTGAGGCCGGTATTATTTAATGGAAGATGAAATTTTTATCCACCAAGTTGTTAAATAATTGGAAAAGCCAAACCGTATATCGCTATAAGTTTTTACATTTGAATTCTTCGCATTCTGGTACAATAGTGTTCACAATGAAAGGTTTGAGGTATGCATATTAATTTCATCCGCAATATTCAGTTCACTAAATTACTCAAAACGGAAGGACGTTTGAGGGAGTTTAATTTCCGGAAACTGACGGGACTTAATGAAGGTTTGATTACTGTTGACGTGAGTGACGACAGGGGTAACCGGATAATGTTTACCATGCAACAGCATGGCCAGGCTTGGAGGCTGTATAATCCGCCATTCCTGCCTAACTGGATCGTGGAAAATGAGCAAAGCCTCAGTGATATCATTGAAACGGAGCTTCGGGAAATAGCCTGACCTGAATTTCACCGAAGTTCAGACTTTAGCAAATTTTATCGCATCCATTGACCATTCCGGCGCTGTTGCCAGTGCGGACATGATATCTTTTGGGTCCTCCAGAATACTCCACATTTCGCGATGTATTTCAGCCATAAATTTTTCTTCAATGCACTTATCCAACAGGGCTACCAGGTGATCATAGAAACCATTGATATTCAGGATAATAATGGGTTTTGTGAAAAGTCCGAGCCTTTTCAGGGTGATGGCTTCAAATAATTCTTCAAGGGTTCCGCAACCACCGGGCAGGGCCACCAGGGCATCAGACATTTCAAGGAATTTTTTCTTTCTTTCCGCCATATCGCCTACAAAATGAAATTCGGGAACATGTTTGTGCGCCCATTCCACATCATTCATGAAATTGGGCATGATACCAATTACATGACCACCATGTTTGATAGCTTCATCGGCAAGTCGTCCCATTAGTCCGGTTGCCCCTCCTCCATATACCACCTGGACATCATTGGCCACCAGGGTCCTGGCCAGGACAGCAGTGGCTTCAAAATATGCCGCATCCACTTTATCGCTGGAAGCGCAATAGACACAAACTCTTTTTACCGTCATGTTATTAGATTGGTTATTTCTTCAGGTATTTTACGGATAGATTATCAGTTGGTTCACCTTTTCAGGCTTTTTACCGTCACCTTACCAGGCTGTTTATCCTTTCAGGGCTTTCAGGTATTTCATCAGTTCAGAAAAACTCCATTTTCGGTTCATGGCAGTGATAACACTCGCGATTCTTTTCGCCTTTCCCTCAGGCGATTTAATGCTTTCCACCCAATTGCTGTAATAGTTTCTATGAGAAACCGGCAGGGTAAAAAAATACGCTTTGGCGGCGGATTCATCGTCAAGACAGTCGAGCAGGTCTTTAGAAAGGGCCGGTGGTATGTTGTCCACTTCCATTTCTACATGCACCATTGCTCCTTTTCGTTTACCGATCGCCTTTCGCATGACGGCATTTACCGGCATGATAAAGTCACCGTTCCCCATCGGCAGCAGGGCTACGGTTTTCAGGGGGTATTGATCGATTTTTCCCTTTATCCGGAAAGACTTCCTGTTTCCCGGCTTTAGACGCAGTGCTATTTCTTCCTTGATGGTGATATAGGTCCACCCTGTTTTTTCTCCCTGTTCCCCGAATCGCGATAGTATGGTATCAAACTTTTCCAGGCTCAATGCTTAATAATCACTGTAGGGTTTTGCTTTCATCAGAATGATATCCGCTTTGGAAACATTGTTCTTATATTCATCCATGGCAATGAGTTTTACCCATTCTGGGGAACTGACAAAATCCTTCCAGTGCGTCTCACGGTCTTCCATGTTTTCAAAGCTGGTCATATACATAAGATTAGGCATGCGGTCACCGGCAAGAACATCGCCATAAAAAACGGCATTAAAATTCAGCCTCGCGAAGAGCTTAACTTCTCCGCCTTCATTGAACATATGTACCTTATTCCAGTATAATTTATCTGTTGGAGATTCGTAACTGCGAAGTTCGTAAATATGCTGGTCTTTAGGTCCCTTCAAAGCAGGAAGGTTCATCTTTGGTGCCATCTCCCAGGAACGGATCAGTATACTCTCCATCCGGCTGTATGGCGGTTGGTTGTGCGGGCTATTCCAAAATGCTGCGGCAGCGGTTTCACCTGGCTTGAATTTCAATAAATTATCATTCCATTCAGCTATTTGCACGGGACTCTTAAGGGTCAGGATAATATATATTTTTTTATCAGCGGCGGTGTCATTGGCCAGCGGTGAAAAAATGCCAATATTCTTATACCCGCTTTTGTGCATGAAGGGTAGAAATGCCGTTTCAAGGTAATTGTCGATCATCTTCCCCTGTTCCGCCTTGTTATAATGATATACCAGGATCTGGTAATATTCTTTCACCGGCGCAGCAAACGTGATGGTAAAAACAAAGACAGACAAAGCAAGAGTGGTCAGTTTTTTCATCGTTGATGGGTTTTCTTTTCCAAATCTACATACTGAGCCCTCAATAATCATATAATTTATAGACAGGATGGAAATCCCTTATACATTAACTTTATCCCATGACCCGGCTTTCCGTAAACATTAATAAGATTGCCACCCTTCGAAACAGTCGTGGCGGCAATAATCCCGACGTGATAAAAGCTGCCATCGACATTCAGAAATTTGGCGCCGACGGCATCACTGTCCATCCAAGACCTGATGAAAGACATATCCGGTATGCTGATGTCCGTGAGATCAAAAAGATAATTAACACCGAATTTAATATTGAAGGCAACCCAAGGGAACAAAAATTCGTCGATCTGGTGCTTGAGGTAATACCTGACCAGGTTACACTGGTGCCGGATGACCTGGGTCAGCTGACATCTGATCATGGATGGGACACCGTTGCTAACAAGACTTATTTGCAGGAAATCATCAGGGAATTCAAGTCGAAAGGAATAAGGGTATCGATCTTTGTGGATCCTGTGGAACAAATGGTGGAAGGGGCGGCGGTTACGGGTACCGACAGGATTGAGCTGTACACCGAGGCATATGCGAGACAGTATCTTTTGGACAGGGACCAGGCAGTTGAACCCTACCTGGCCGCAGCAAAACTGGCCAAATCTTTGGGACTTGGAATTAATGCGGGCCATGATCTGGATCTGCATAACCTGGCCTTTCTCCATCAACAGATTCCCTGGATGGATGAAGTCAGCATCGGTCATGCACTGATCAGTGACGCCTTATATTTCGGACTTGAAAATGCCGTACAGTTATACCAGCGGCAGCTGAAGTGATGTCTTAATGATTACATTTGATTGCTTAATTAAAAAAGTATATATATGAAAAGGATTTTCACATTTTTGTTTGTCACAGCATTTATCGGGTTAGCTGCCTGTGCACAGGATGCGGCCAGGCCCAGTCCGGCGGCAAAAGCTACAGGCAAGGCAGGATCTGCTACCATAACGATTGACTACAGTCAACCCTCAGTAAAAGGAAGGAAAATATTTGGCGACCTGGTGCCTTATGGAAAAGTTTGGCGTACGGGTGCCAATGAGGCCACGGTTTTTGAAACCGACAGCGACATCAAGGTAGAAGGCAAAACCCTTCCTAAAGGGAAGTACGGACTATTCACTGTTCCCGGCGAGAATGAATGGACAATCATTTTCAACAAAACCTGGAACCAGTGGGGCGCCTTCCGTTATGTACAGGAAGATGATGTGTTAAGGGTACAGGTTAAGCCGGTAAAAGGCAGGCCACTAACTGAGTTGATGAAGATAACCGTAGAGGGTGGAAAAGTAACCATCGCCTGGGAAAATACTGCAGCGAGCTTTACTGTTACGCAGTAATCAAAAGGATTACGGATTGCGGATTGCGGATTACGGATTATTTAAAATAGAAAAGCGGATTACTTTAAGAAGTAGTCCGCTTTTTTATTTCTTCAAAATCCGCAATCCGTAATCCGCAATCCGTAATCTAGTTCAGGAGCGTCTTCAACGTCCTGACAAGTTCTTCTCCGCGCAGGTTCTTGGCAATAATTTTTCCATTGGGATCCAGCAGGAAGTTTTGTGGAATGCTTCCAATCTTATACTTAACGGCGGCATCATTATTCCAGAACTTCAGGTCGCTCACCTGCGTCCATAAAAGGCCATCATCCTGGATCGCTTTCACCCAGGGTTCTTTGGAACGGTCGAGGGAAACACCCAGGATGGTGAAGTTTTTATCCCTGAATTGTTTATAGGCAGACACTATATTGGGATTCTCCATTCGGCAAGGTTTACACCAGCTTGCCCAGAAATCGATCAGTACATATTTTCCCCGGAAAGAAGAAAGCGCAACAGGCTTTCCCGTCGTATCGTTTTGTGTAAAATCAATAGCATCTGTTCCCACTGCACCAATCTTACCTTCGGTAATATTATTATCGAGCATCTTTCCATAATATCCCTGCCGGGCTTCGGGAACAAGCGTATTGTACCTGCGTTCCGTAACACCTATTTCCGTATTCAACTGTGTCATCACTAAAATGACGAAAGGTGTCACAGGGGAAGAAGGATATGCGGACACAAACTGGTCTGTTTTCTGCTGGATCGTCAGTATCGTTTTATCATAATCCCGACGCATGCTGCCACCGGGATCGGGCTTGCCTTCATTTATATGCTTTACAATTTTACTCAGTTTGTCAAATAATGGATTAAACTCGTTATTGAATTTGGTAAACTGATCATGGGTGGGTGACCCGGTTACTTTAGCCTTATCCAGTGAGTCTGCGCTTCCCTTAACTGAGATCACGGAATTGTCCATAAAAATCGCCAGCCTTTGCCGGTTGCCTGAATAAGTCAGCAGGTAAATATTAGGATCGTCTACCGTTCCTTTCAATTCAAAAGCGCCTGCCTTGCTGATCCCGGTGGCCAGGGGGGTGGCAGATAGATCATCATTTCTCAACTCCATCACGGTATTATCCGGAAGGCCTTTGAGATTCCCGTTCAGGGTAAAAGTTTTCTGGGCAACTGCCGGTAATGAGGCGATTAACAGCACGGTGAACAGGTAGAACTTCATGCAGAATGTCTTTTTTGTAAAACGTTTATTACGTCCCGCAAGGTATTTCCTTTACTGTTAAGCAAAACTAAATAATGGAATAACAGGTCGGCTCCCTCGTTCAGGAATTTTTCTTCATCATTGTCTTTGGCTTCAATCACCATTTCTACGGCTTCCTCCCCCAGTTTCTGGGCTATTTTATTGATCCCTTTACTGAATAATGACCTTACGTACGACTTTTCATCACTGCTGTTCTTTCGCAGGTTGATGATCTCCTCGAGGTAGAACAGAAATTCCTCCGAATGGTTGCGTTCGCTCCAGCAGGTATCTGCTCCTGTATGGCATACTGGGCCCGTTGGCCTGGCCTTGATCAGCAGTGTATCGTTGTCACAATCCGGGGCTATGCTTTTGAGTTCCAGGAAATTACCACTCTCCTCTCCTTTGGTCCAGAGTCTTTTTTTGGACCTGCTGTAAAACGTCACTTTTCCGGTAGCCATGGTTTTATCAATGGCTTCCTGGTCCATATACCCCAGCATCAGCACTTTATGGGTGGAAAAGTCCTGGATTACGGCGGGAATCAATCCATCTGGGGATTTTGAAAAATCAAGTTTCATCCTGCAAATATCCTCAATAATTAAAAATATGGGCGGCTGTTTTTTGGAGGGCGGTCTGACCTGAAGTTAGTTTCTCACGGCAACGCCGTGTTCCGCCAGGTAATCCTTAAGGTCTTTCAACCCGAGTTCCCTGAAATGGAATATACTCGCTGCAAGCGCAGCATCGGCTGAAGCTTTCTGGAATACCTCCAAAAAATGACCCGCATTTCCCGCACCTCCGGAAGCAATAACGGGAACGGGTAACCGTTTTGAAAGGAGGCCGGTGATGTCGAGCGAAAACCCTTCCTTGGTACCGTCGTGGTTCATGGAAGTGAGCAATATTTCCCCTGCTCCCCGGTCAACACCCTGCAAAGCCCAGTCGAGACATTTCACCGAAGTTTTTTCCCTTCCTCCGTTTAGGTATACATACCATTCTCCGTCATCTTCTTTTTTTGTATCGATGGCCAGTACCACGCACTGCGATCCGAATTCGGCTGACAGTGAATTGATCAGCTGTGGGTTCCTGAAGGCCGATGTATTCACGGAAATTTTATCGGCTCCATTTTGTAATAACAAATAAACGTCCTCCACACTGCTTATTCCTCCGCCTACCGTGAAAGGGATATTGATATGGTGTGAAATACGGTTGACCAGTTCGCTGAGTGTTTTTCTTTTTTCAATAGTAGCCGTGATGTCAAGGAATACCAGTTCATCGGCACCATCACGTGCATACATTGCACCCAGTTCAACAGGATCTCCGGCATCCCGGAGATTTATGAAATTGGTACCCTTCACGGTGCGGCCGTCCTTTATATCGAGGCAGGGTATAATGCGCTTGGTGATCATGATAAAAATGGTTTAAGATCAGCCAGGCTGATCCTGTTTTCATAAATGGCCTTTCCAATAATGACCCCTGAACATCCTGCCATCTGCAATGCATGAAGATCATCCATGCCGCTCACCCCTCCGCTGGCCACCAGGCGGATCAATGGGTTATGTTCCAAAATACGCGCATAGAGTGCTGTCGCAGGTCCCTCCAACTTTCCGTCTTTGCTGATATCTGTGCAAAACATATAGGTAATTCCCAATGAATAATACTGGTCAATGAAATCCAGTATGCCGGTTTCTGTTGTTTCCTGCCATCCGCCCACGGCAATCTTATCCTTTTTTACATCTGCCCCAAGAAAAAAAGTCCCGCTACCATAACGGCTGATCCATGTGGAAAATATTTCAGGCTCCTTTGCGGCAAGGCTTCCGATCACTGCCCATTTCGCACCGCAATCCAGCACTTTTTTCAAGTCCTCTTCTTTTTTGATCCCGCCTCCGAAATCAATTTCCAATGAAGTATTTGCCGCTATACGTTCCAGTACCTTCCAATTGATCACCTTTCCTGCTTTCGCTCCATCCAGGTCCACAAGGTGGAGCCTTTTTATCCCGGCACCTTCAAACTGCAATGCCACTTCCAATGGATCATCGTGGTAAATGGTTTTCTGCTGGTAGTCGCCCTGGGTAAGCCTTACGCATTTACCATCGATACAATCAATAGCCGGTATAATTTCCATCATTGTTCTGGTAGGACTATAAAGAAATAAAGTTTGTTAACAATTGTTCCCCGGCGGACGCACTCTTTTCAGGATGAAACTGAACACCATAAAAATTATCCCGGTGAAGGGCTGCGCTGTAGGGAAGGATATATTCAGCCTGGCCAATGGTATGCAGACCCAGTGCGGCATAATAACTATGGACAAAATAAAAAAAGCTGCCCTCTTTTATACCCTGAAATAATGGCGAGGAGGTCTTTTCCACTTTATTCCATCCGATCTGCGGAATTTTTATTCCTGTGACAGCGGCATCAAATTTTTTTACCGGCTCATCAAAAATTCCAAGGCAGTCCGTATCATTTTCCTCCGAGTACCTGCACATGAGCTGCATGCCGAGGCAGATACCGAGGACCGGTTGAGTCAGTTCCCTGATCAGTTCATCAAGCCTCCTGTCTTTCAGGTAACGCATGGCAGAGCTGGCTTCGCCTACTCCCGGAAAGATAACCTTCTTTGCCTGCCGGATGGTATCATGGTCATCTGACACCAGGGCTGTTTTACCAATCCGTTCCAATGCGTACAAAACAGACTGGATATTCCCTGCATTATATTTTATGATAACGATTTCCATAACTATTTCAACACTCCGGATAAAAAGGTTGCTGTGGCAGATTCAATATCTTCTGCCGACGATATTGTTTTAATGTACGCACTTCCAATGATGGCGCCATTGGCATAACTGCAGGCTTCTTCAAAACTTTTTTTGTCCCTGATTCCAAATCCTACCAGCACGGGGTTCTTCAAATCATACGATCTGAGTCTTTGCAGGTAGGCGGTAATACTCATCATTACTTTGTCTGACCCCGTAGTGGAAGAGGAAGAGACTGCATAAAGGAACCCGGAACTCAGGCTATCCAGTTTCTTAACCCTTTCCTCCGAAGTTTCAGGAGTTACCAGGAAAATAAAATCAAGGCCATATTGTTTTAGTACAGATCCATATTCTTTTTCAAATTCATATTCCGGCAGATCAGGGTAGTATCAGGCCATCAATTCCCAATGCGGCAGCATCCCTGCAGAATTTTTCAAATCCGTACTGCAGAACCGGATTCATGTAGCCCATCAGTATAACGGGTACGTGTATACGATTCCTAAATCCCTTCAACTGCTCAAACAATACAGGTATGGTCATCCCATTGGCCAGTGCCCTTGCACTGCTGGCCTGGATTACTTCCCCGTCGGCGAGCGGATCGCTGTACGGCATACCCAGCTCAACCATGTCGGCGCCGTTTTTCTGCAGTGATTCCATTACTGCCAGGGTGCTGTCGAGTTCAGGAAAGCCTGCTGTACAATATACATTGAGCACTTTACCGGGCTTCTGTTCAAAAAGTTTTTTAATGCGCGACATATCCATTCAAAGTTTCAGTTCTTTCATGTAAGCAGCAAGATCCTTATCCCCTCTTCCGCTCAGGCAGATCACTACCTGGTCGTCCTTTTTCAGTCCGAGCCTGCCCAGCACCGATATCGCATGCGCGGTTTCCAGTGCGGGAATTATGCCTTCGGTCCTGGCCAGTTCAACAGCAGCATCCAATGCTTCACGGTCGGTGGCATTCAGGAAAACGCCCCTCCTGCTTTTGAACAGGTGTGCATGCAGCGGTCCGATGCCGGGATAGTCGAGCCCCGCGGAAATACTATGCGGTTCCACTACCTGTCCGTCTGCTGTCTGCATCACCAGGCTCTTGCTGCCATGCAGGATACCGGGAGTGCCCAATGCGGTGGTCGCAGCACTTAACCCTGAATCAACACCTTCACCTGCGGCTTCAACAGCAATAAGCTTTACTTCTTCCTCATCCAGGAAATGATAAAATGCGCCGGCTGCGTTGCTGCCACCCCCAACACAGGCCATTACGTGTGTCGGTAAAGCTGATCCTGTCTTTTCTTTTAACTGCCACCTGATTTCTTCGCTGATCACACTTTGAAACCGTGCCACCATATCCGGGTAAGGATGCGGTCCAACTACGCTGCCGATAATATAGTGGGTGTCTTCAGGATGGTTGATCCAGTCGCGGATGGCTTCATTGGTGGCATCCTTCAAAGTTTTGCTGCCACTGGAAGCTGGTCTCACTTCTGCTCCCAGCATTTTCATCCTTGCCACATTGGGAGCCTGGCGTTCGATGTCTTTCTCTCCCATATACACAATGCAGGGCAATCCCTTTAATGCACAAACCGTAGCGGTAGCAACACCATGTTGCCCCGCTCCTGTTTCTGCAATGATCCTGGTTTTGCCCAGCCTGATGGCCAGCAGTATCTGGCCGATGGTATTGTTGATTTTATGCGCCCCGGTATGACAAAGATCTTCCCGTTTCAGGTAAATATTGGCCTGGTATTTCTCACTCAGCCTTTGCGCATGATACAAAGGCGTTGGCCTGCCCACATAATCTCTTAAGAGGTCATTAAACTCTTTTTGGAAAGTCTCGTCATGCATGATCTCCAGGTATGCCCGTCTTAACTCCTCCACATTGCGATGCAGCATTTCCGGAATATACGCTCCCCCAAAATCTCCATAATAACCCCATTCATCGGGCTGGAATTTCTTTTCCTTCATCATGATCATAAAATTATTTGCCTGATTCGGTGATAAACTGTTTTACTTTCTCCATATCCTTTACTCCCGGTGATATTTCAAACCGGCTGTTGATATCCGCCGCAAAAAAATCCTTGTGTTGTTCCCCGAAAGCCTTTACCCTTAGTGCGTCGTCAGGGTTAATTCCCCCACTCAGGAAAAATGGTTTGTTGATCCCTGCCTTATCGAGTATGCTCCAATCGAACTGGTGCCCGGTTCCGCCATAGGCCACAGCCTTGTCCTGCGGCAGGTTGCCGGTCCATCCGTTATCGAACATATACATATCTGTGAACTCATCATAAGGATACACTTTCCATTCTACATTCTCATCCGGTCCTACACGAAAAGCCTTAATGGTGGTGATATGGTTGCTGACCTGTTCACAGAATTTCGGTGATTCGTCACCGTGAAGCTGTACCATCTGAAGTCTCCAGTCGTCCACCGTTTTTAATATGTCATCCAGTGTGGCATTCACAAATACGCCTACCCTGTTGATATTCATTTTTTCCCTTTTCAGATCGATGGCGCTCAGGTGGAACTTCTTGATATACCTGGGTGATTTGGGATAAAAAATCAGCCCGGCAAATTCCACGCCCCATTCATCCAGTTGCCTGATCTGGTCGAGCTTCGTCATTCCACAGACTTTTATCCTCATACCAGCGATTTTAAAGAGGTAACGAATGTATTGAACGCTTCCCCGGGATCCTCTTCCTTCATGAAGCGCTCACCAACCAGGAATCCTTCAAAACCATGGTTTCGAAAGGTGATGATGTCTTCAGCCCTTGAAATTCCACTCTCCGCCACCCTGACCTTTGCATTGCCGATGCGATCTGCCATGCGGATACTTTTTTCCATGTCCACTTCAAAGGTTTTCAGGTTCCGGTTGTTGATGCCAACAATCTCCGTGTATTCGTTGATGTGATCCAGTTCATTGTCATCATGCAATTCAAGTAAAATTTCAAGTGACATCGATTTTGCTATGGCACCCAGGTTCCTGACTTCATTTTTTGTAAGGCAGGAAGCAATGAGCAGGATGACATCTGCCCCCATTGACCTGGCTTCAAAAACCTGGTATTCATCAATAATAAAATCTTTTCGCAGGATGGGAATATTGTTCACCCTGGCTTGCAGCAAATCAGCAGTAGAGCCACCGAAAAATTCTTCATCCGTTAATATGGAGAGTGCACTGGCCCCTGCAGCAGTATACGCCATGGTGACTTTATCAACTGGTGAATGCCGGTTAATCATTCCCCTGGAAGGTGACCTGCGTTTGAACTCTGCGATGATGCCTGTTTTTCCGGGATCAAGGATGGATTCTTTCAGGGATATTACCGGCCGCTGAAAGAATGCGGCATTTTCCAGATCACTTATACTGACCAGTTTTTTCCTTTCAGAAACTTCCTTACGTTTTGACGCTATAATGGTATCCAGTATGGTCATTACTGAAGGGATATTAGGGTGTTAAAGGATTTCAAGGCTTTTCCGCTTTCAAGACTGGCCACGGCCTCCTGGAAGGCATCTTCATAAGAACTGTATTCTCTTGTATTGTAGAGTGCCATTGCAGCATTTGCCAGTACTACGGCATTCTGGGCCCATGTTCCGTCACCTTTAAGGATCTTCATAAAAATGTCTGCCGCTTCTTTCACAGAATTGCCACCGTAAATGTCTTCCGCTACAACCATACGTTTACCTAATTGTTCGGGTGTGTAGATTCTTTCACCTTCATTGGTGATCACCTTGGTGTCACCAGTCAAAGAAATTTCGTCATATCCGTCCAGGGAATGGAGGATGGTGAATCGTTGTCCGGTCTGCTGCAGTAGATAATTGTAGATACGGGCCATTTCCAGGTTAAATACGCCTATGAGCTGGAAATCAGGGCGCGCCGGATTTACCATGGGACCGAGCATATTAAAGAATGTGCGCACCCCAAGATTTTTCCGGATGGGGCCAACGGTCTTCAAAGCCGGGTGAAATAACGGAGCGTGCATAAAGCAGAAATTGGCAACATCGATTTCTCTTTTAAGCTGGTCGGGATCATTCTTCAGTTTGTACCCCAGTTGTTCCATTACATTGGAAGCTCCACTGATGGAAGAGGCTCCATAGTTACCATGTTTGGCCACTTTATGTCCGGCCCCGGCTACAATGAAGCACGAGAGGGTGGAAATATTAAAGGTGTTTTTGCCGTCGCCCCCGGTACCCACTATATCGATCAGCTTATCATGGTCAGTATGGAGCGATACACAGAGTTCCAGCAGGGCATCACGAAATCCCTGGAGTTCCTCAATGGAAATACTGCGCATAAGGTATACCGTCATGAAGGCAGTGATTTCATGTTCATTGTAAACACCTTTGCCGATATTCAGCAACACTTCCCGGGCCGATTGCCTGTCGAGCGTTTTATGCTCAAATAAATATTGAAGTATCTTCTTCATGTTAATTCTTTAACCAGTTCCTCATCATGGTTTCCCCGTCGGGGGTGAGTACACTCTCAGGATGAAACTGAACCCCGGTAACATCGTAGGTATTATGGCGCAGGGCCATGATATAATTATGTTCGTCCCTCGCGGTTATGCTGAGTTCGGCGGGAAAATTTTCATCACTGACGACCCAGCTGTGGTAACGGCCAACTTCGATTTTTGATGGCAAGCCATCAAAGATTGTTGACAGTTGGCGGTTGACAATAGTTGAGGGTTGAGGGTTGAGGGTTGAGAGTTGACTGTTGACAGTTGACGGTTGGAAATTATTTGTTGCTTCATTTCCTCCACTCTCTAGTCTCTCGCCTCTCGTCTCCAGGCCCTCGTCTCTAGTCTCAATCATAGTGGCTACCCCGTGATACACCGTACTCAGGTTTACCAGCGTTCCGCCAAAAGCTTCGCCGATGGCCTGGTGGCCAAGGCAAACGCCTAAAATAGATTTTGAAGCTGCATAGGCCCTGATCAGCGGTAACAAAAGGCCGGCTTCGGAAGGTATACCCGGACCGGGAGATAATATGATCTTGTCGTACCGCTCGACTTCTTCCAACGGAAGTTTATCATTACGGTACACATCAACTTTCTCGCCGGTGATCTTCTCCACCAGGTGTACCAGGTTATAGGTAAACGAATCGTAATTATCGAAAACTAAAATCTTCATGATGTAATGGTTTCAGCAAACACAATGGCTTTTTTCAGCGCACCCAGTTTATTATTGACTTCCTGCAATTCACTTTCCGGATCACTGGCTGCAACAATTCCCGCTCCGGCCTGGTAGTATAGCGTATTGTTCCTGCTCAGGAAGGTGCGGATCATGATGGCATGATTACAGTTTCCATCGAAGCTCATGATGCCTATGGCACCGCCATAATATCCCCTGGATGTTGGCTCCAGTTCGTCGATGATTTCCATGGCCCTGAATTTTGGCGCACCGCTAAGCGTACCTGCCGGAAAACTGGTGGCCAGCAATTCAAACGGATTTGTACCGCCGAAAACTTCGCCCGTTACTTCACTGACCATATGAATCACATGAGAATAATAATTTACTTTTTTATACTGGCTCACCGTTACGTTTCCACAATGCCTGGACAGGTCGTTCCGGGCCAGGTCGACCAGCATGACATGTTCCGCATTTTCTTTTTTGTCGAGCATCAGTTTTTCCGCCAGCATGGTATCGGTCTCATCGTCGCCTGTTCGTTTATACGTACCCGCTATTGGGTGAATCACGGCCTTACCGTTCTGAACAATGAGCTGGCTTTCAGGGGAGGATCCCATCAGTTTATATTCACCGTAATCGAAATAGAAAAGGTAGGGCGATGGGTTGATGCTCCGGAGCGCACGGTAAACATTAAATTCATCACCATTGAAGGATTGTTCGAATCTTCTGCTCAGGACGATCTGGAAAACATCCCCCCGCAGGCAACCAGAAATCCCTTTTTTCACCATGGAACGATACATTTCATCGGTCATATTACTCCTTTCCGCCTCCAACGCCCGGAAGGGGAATACGGGTACATCCCGGCTCCGGATCAGCGACTCAACAACCGATATTTCAGAGGCAAGCCCGGCAATCTTATTTTCTATGAGGTAAAGCTCTTCTTTGAAATGGTCAATGGCAATTACGTACTGGTATAACCGATATCGCATCAGTGGTATGCGGTTGCCGTTAACTTTTTTTTCTTTTAGGTGGATGGTCTCAAAAAACTGGACGGCATCATAAGATATATAACCGAAAAGGCCCTGGCAAACCCTTACCGGTTTTTCCTGCACCCTGTTCACCTCAAACCGATGCAAAAAATCAAGCAACATGGAAGGCACTTCACCCGGACCTTTTAGTTCAATTTTTTCCGGAGGTATACCTGGTAATTTATATTCAATCAATGCTTTATCTCTTATTTCAATACCTGCAATCGCATTGATTCCAATAAAGGAAAAACTGTTTTCATGGGCATGAAAATCCGCACTTTCCAGGAGTATGGTATCCCTGAACCGGTCACGCAGTCTCAGGTAGATCCCGACCGGTGTATGTACATCGGCAAGGAATTTTTTAAAAACGGTTTCTATGGTTATTTTCTTCTTCAAGCTTTCACGTATAAAATGTAAAAGGCCCCGATACTATCGGGGCCTAATTATGTTAAGACATAGTTGCGACAGTACAGACCCCTACGAAGTTGTATGCCACCACCAATGTTTATTGACTAAATTTTTCATATCCGTGCAAATATGTGGGTTATTCTGATTACTGCCAAAAAAAATCCTTCCCTGTTCCCATCATAATGCTACACTTAACTCAATTTTAAAAAAATTACGTTTCTTCAATAAATAATGCTGCACATGAAAAAAATTTTTTTGTTGACCTCCCTGCTGCTGTATCTGCATTCCGCCGCGCAGGATAATAAGGGATCCGATGCCATACTGGGCACCTGGCTTACCGGTGAAGGACTTGGCAAGGTGGAAATTTATAAAAACGGTGAAAAGTTCCAGGGCCGGATCGTATGGCTTAAGGAACCACTTGATCCGAAGACCGGCAAACCAAAAACAGATATCAACCATCCCGACAAATCAGTCCGAAACCGCGAAATCCTGGGATTGGTTACGCTGTGGGGATTTGTGTACAATGGAAAGGATAAGTGGGAAAATGGCCATGTCTATGATCCTAAAAACGGAAAGGAATACAAATGCGTAATAAGGCTAAAAAATCCTGAAACCCTTGAAGTAAGAGGATACATTGGTGTCACCCTGATTGGCCGGACGGATGTTTGGTTGAGGGTTAAGGGTTGAGAGTTGAGGGTTGAGAGTTGAGGGTTGAGGGTTGAGGGTTGGAGTTGTTTGTTTAACTTTAAGATCTCCTATTATTCAAAATCATACTCAATTATGTTTCACACCATTCAGGAATTCCTAAACACCTGGAAACACGAATCTGCTTCCACCGCTTCTCTCTTTGAAAAACTGACCGATGAAAGCCTGGACCAACGGATATATTCCGAAGGAAGAACACTCGCAAGGCTGGCCAACCATATCATCGAATCGTTAAGCGAAATTGCTTCAAAACTTCAACTCGGTATAGAGGAACAGCATCCCGATTTCCATACGGCAGCGGAACTCGTCGACAGTTATAAAAAGGAATCTGAGCATCTCGTGAATGTGATCAAAATCAAACTGGACCGATGCCAGTCTCCTGGAAAAAAATAATATGTACGGCCAGGAATGGAAAAATTCATTTTCACTCTGGGCACTGGTTACTCACCAGATACATCACCGTGGACAAATGACCGTCCTGATGCGCCAGGCAGGGTTAAAAGTGCCCGGACTGTATGGACCTGCAAAGGAAGAATGGGAAGCCATGGGAATGAAACCATTGGTATAAGGTCCTGAATGTTCATTATGATATTTTCAATAATTGTTGTTCTATGAGAAAAACTTTCCTGCCATTTCTTTTTTTACTTTCTTTTTCATCTTATGCCCAACAAAAGGTAACGACCAGCTTTGAAAAATGGATCAGCCTTAAACAGGCGGGGGCTTTTAATATTTCTCCTGATGGGAAAAGCATTGTTTATTCCGTTACCAGTACCGACTGGTCAGCCAATGCTTATGACAATGAGTTGTGGTTAAGCCGCAATGGGGAAAAACCATTCCGCCTTACCAATACGGTTACCGGCAGCAGTAATAATGGCACATTTTCACCCAACTCACAATGGCTGAGTTTTTTAGCGGATCGGGGTAATAAAAATCAGATCTATCTGATCTCTGTACATGGTGGTGAAGCCTTCCCCATCACAAAAGACGAGGATGGCGTAAGCAATTACCGATGGAGTCCGGACGGCACAAAAATCGCCTATACAAAACCGGAAGCAGAGTCAAAAAAAGACAAGGGTAAAAAGGAACGTTACGGAGGATTTGGGCGTGGAAGGCGAAGAATATAAATTAAACCATCTATGGGTCCTAAATGTGGACCTTGACTCCATTTTCAACGCCGGGCTCATCCCCTGTTATACATCAAAAAAGGACAGCCTGAAAAAAGACAGCCCCTGCTATACACTGCCTAAAGCATACCAGTTAACCTCCGGGAATTTTACCATATCAGGATTTGAATGGAGACCGGATGGCAAACAAATTGCTTTTACCAGGCAACCTGATCCTTTAATTAATTCAAGTGTTCATGCTGATATCGCCATCGTGAACCTGGCAGATAAAAAAATTACTGATATAATCAGCAATCCTTCGTCAGACTTTTTTGGAGGATGGAGCCCGGATGGAAATTCCATTCTCTACAGCAGTTCATTATCAGATAGTATTTCCCAATATTTCCGGAACAACAGGCTCTTTATTTACGACCTGGCTTCAAAAAAATCAAAAGAGATATTAACAGATATTGATGAGAACAAAAATCCGGCAGACTGGAATACCCAGGGCATTTTTTATACCGTAATGAATAAGATGAAAAGCGGTTTATTCAGACTGGATCCGGTTACAGGAAAGAGCACTGAAATTAATACCGGGCTGGATATTGTTGGTGGGGCCTCGTTTTCAAAGGATGGCCTGAGAATGGTTATTAATGGGCGAAACTTCGATGGACTTAATGAAATCTGGTACGGTCCAAATGCCGGTAGTTTTGCGAAGCTTACCACATTTACCGATCAGTTGAAAGGATGGAAAATCCCGAAAACAGATATCATACGCTGGAAAAGTACGGATGGAGCGGAAATAGAAGGCGTGCTGATCAAACCGGCCGACTACGATGCGAAAAAGAAATACCCGCTGCTGGTGGTGATACATGGCGGACCAACAGGAACAGACAGGCCGGAACCTGCACCAACCTATGTTTACCCTATCGTTCAATGGTGTGAAAAAGGTGCCGTCGTATTGCGCGTTAATTACAGGGGTAGCGCAGGCTATGGGGAAAAATTCAGGTCATTGAACGTGGAAAACCTGGGTGTCGGTGATATGTGGGATGTGATGAGCGGGGTCGACTTCCTCGCAAAACAAAATATTATAGATACTTCGAGGATGGGTTGCATGGGATGGAGCCAGGGCGGTTATATTTCTGCATTCCTGACCACGAATACCAATCGTTTTAAAGCCATCAGTGTGGGCGCGGGTATTTCCAACTGGGTTACCTATTATGTAAATACCGACATCACTCCTTTTACCCGCCAATATCTTAAAACCACACCATGGGAAAATATGGATATATACCTCAAGACTTCTCCCATGACCAATATTGCGAAGGCTTCAACGCCAACACTTATCCAGCATGGAGAGTTCGACAGGAGAGTTCCCATACCCAATGCATACGAACTATACCGCGGACTGCAGGACAGGGGCATTCCTTCAAGGCTGATTGTGTATAAGGGTTTTGGACATGGCATTAATAAACCCAAAGAAAGACTGGCTGCAGTCTGGCACAACTGGCAATGGTTCAATCACTATATATGGGGAGAGCCGTTAGAAGAACTACCTGTAGGTGAATAATGACCTACAAAATTCCTTTCGTACTTGGAAGGTAATTGCTCATCGGGTCGCGTCTCACAGCCATGCGTATGGCTTTGGCAAAGGCTTTAAAGATGGCTTCTATTTTGTGATGTTCATTTTCGCCCCTGCATTCAATATTCAGGTTACATTTAGCGGCATCACTGAAGGATTTGAAGAAATGAAAGAACATTTCCGTGGGCATCTCCCCTATCCTTTCCCGCTTGAATTCTGCATTCCAGACAATCCAGTTTCTCCCACCGAAATCAATCAGGACTTTGGCTTCAGCCTCGTCCATGGGTAAAGCAAATCCATAACGCTCCATTCCCCTTTTGTCGGCAAGACCAATAGCGAACGCCTCTCCAAGGGCAATGCCCGTATCTTCTATCGTATGATGTTCATCAATATGCAGGTCGCCCTTTGCCTGAATGGCAAGATCAATCTTGCCATGCCTGGCCACCTGGTCAAGCATATGATCAAAGAATCCCAGGCCTGTATGAATGTCCGAAACGCCATGCCCGTCAAAATTCACATCAATGGTGATCCGGGTTTCATTGGTTTTTCTTTCATGATGTACCGAACGCATACCAAGTTTAAGGTAACTGTATATATCACTCCAGTCCGCGGTTTCAAGCGCAATTACGGGGCGAAGCTCCTCGATCTTATCAATCATCTCTCCCGCGCCGAGTTCCGGATCAATATTCAGCCAGATGGCTTTACAGCCAAGATTTTTGGCCAGCTGCACATCAGTTATCCTGTCGCCGATCACATAGGAATTCTCAATATCGTAATCGGGATTGTCGAGGTAACGGGTAAGCATACCCGTTCCTGGCTTTCTCGTGGGCAGGTGATCATGCGGGAAACTCCGGTCTATATGTTCCGCCGCAAATACAATTCCCTCCCCTGCAAAGCTTGTCATAACGAACTGATGGATGGTATTGAAGTCTTCTTCCCGGTAGATTTCCGTACCAAGTCCATCCTGGTTGGTGACCATCACAAGTTCGTAATCAAGTTCTGCGGCTATCCTTCCCAGGTAGTGAAAGACTTCCGGATAGAATTCCAGCTTATCGAATGAATCGATCTGGTATGTTGGAGGTGCTTCTTTAATGATAGTACCGTCGCGGTCGATAAATAATACTCTTTTCATACTGTTATATAACTCAGCGGCTGAATGGATGATGCTAATATGCAATTACTTTTTTCCTGCTGCCCTAACCGCAGCTACTTCCGCCGGCGATATGGCAGAAGCTTTATTTCCGAAACTATTTCTCACGTAGGTCAGTACATCAGCAATTTCCTGGTCCTTAAGAAAATCATGTGATGCCATAACATTATTGTAAACGTCCCCGTCGATCTCAATTTCCTGGTCCATCCCGTTCAATACAATTCCGATCAGCATTTTTTTATCGCCAAGTACAAAACTGGTTTTTATCAATGGCGGATTTAACCTGGGTACACCCGAACCATCGGCCTGGTGACAAGCCAGGCAATAGGTCTCATATACTTTTTTTCCCCGGGCTATGGAAGCCGCCGGGGAAGGTTGATGCACTCCGGTAGGTTCAAAAAATCCAACAATGCCGGCACAGGTTACTATGCACAATACGCAAATCGCAATAAATTTCATCATTGTCCGCTATAGGTTATTTTCCAGATACTGCCATTTTGATCATCTGATATGTACAAGGCACCGTCTGGTCCCTGTGCCAGTCCGGTTGGGCGATAATCAGCCTTGCCCTGTGCCTTACCCTGACCCGCAAATCCGTCGGCAAATATTTCCCACTTACCATCAGGCTGACCATTTTTAAAGGGTACAAATACAACATAATATCCTTCCTGTGGTTCAGGAGAACGGTTCCATGACCCATGAAATGCAATGAAAGCACCGTTCTTATATTTTTCAGGAAACATGGAGCCGGTATAAAATAATAATGCATTGGGAGCTAGGTGACCGGGGAACTGGACAATGGACTGGGTCTTACCCGGACAAACCCCCGCAGACTTTCGATCGCCACCATATTCCGGGTTCATCAGTTTTTGATTTTTACCGTTGTCATAATAACAATACGGCCAGCCTGCATCAGCCCCCTTTTTCAGCCTGAACATTTCTTCTGCTGGGTTTTCAGCTCCTTCCTGTTGATTGAACAATGCAGGATAAGATTGAAACAACATATCACGTCCGTGCTGCATGGCATACAGGTCATTAACCGATTCGTTCCAATCCAGGCCCACTACATTTCTCAAACCAGTGGCATAACGCAAACCTTCGGGGTAAGATTGATCCTGGCGGTCGGCCTTAAACTGCCAGATTCCCCCGGCACTATCAAGGATCGGACATGGAGTACGGCCGGGAGAAGCGTTTTTACGATCCTCCACCTGGCAAACGTTGGAAGGCGCTCCAATATTGACATAAATGTTTCCTGCATTATCAAGGGTGATCGACTTAGAGGAATGCTGGCGCCGGTTCCATAGATTTTTGACGATGGTTTCCGGCTGGTCGGCTGCCGCCACGCCATTATTCATTTTGTACCGGTATACGGCATCATCAGAAGATGCATACAGGTAGCCGTTCCTGATAGCCATCCCGGTGCCGATATAATTTCCAAATCCAGTAGCATTGTCGGCCACTCCATCCTTATTGGCATCAGTCAACCGGTAAATGCCGTTGCCATCTTTAAGTTTTTCCAATTTAACGTATACATCGCCGTTAGGAGCCACGGCAAGATGGCGGGCGCGTCCAAGGTTTTCATAAAACACGGTAGCCTTGAATCCTGATGGTAAAACCAGGCTGGGTTTGTTGGATTTGACAACATTACTTGTTGTGGTATCGCCTTCTGTTTTGGTGGATACAGCGGGGTCACAGGAATTGCCTGTGGATAATATTAACAACAAGCCCAAAAGATAAAATCCCATTTTTACCATTATTTAAGTTTTAAAATTAAAGCATATATTCTTCCACCTGCTTAATCAACTGATTGTTTTCTGCAGGTGTGCCCACCGTTATTCTCAGGCATCCCTCACAAAGGGTTACATTACTGCGGTTCCTGACCACGGTGCCCCTGTTGGCGAGGTATTGATACAAACCTGGTGCCTCCAGTGTCTTTACCAAAAGAAAATTAGCATCAGAAGGATACACTTTTTCCACCATCTTCAGCTTTTCCAGGGCAATGGCTAGTTTTCCACGTTCTTCCACCAGGATGCGGATCATATCGTTCACTTCATCTACGCGGTCAAGTGCCTGCAACGCCAACTCCTGTGCTGCCTCACTGATGTTGTAAGGTGGTTTCACACGATTCATCACATTGATGATATCAAGGCTGGCGAAGGCCATTCCAATACGCAGTGCAGCAAGTCCCCATGCCTTGCTCAGTGTTTGCAGAATAACGAGATTGGGATACTCCGGTAGATCAGGAATAAAGGAACGTTGCCGGGAAAAATTGATATATGCTTCATCAATCACCACTATCCCGTCAAAATTGTTCAGGATCACTTCAATGTCGGTCCGCCTTAGGGAATTTCCTGTTGGATTGTTTGGAGAACACAGCCAGATGAGCTTTGTGTTGATGTCGATGGCCTCTTCCAACGCTTCCATATTGAGCTGGAAATCGGGGGTCAGGTTTACTTTTTTCACTGCAACGTTATTGATGCGTGCCGATACTTCATACATGCCGTATGTAGGCGGACAAATAATTACATTATCCATCCCCGGTTCGCAGAATGACCGGAAAAGTATATCGATGGCTTCATCACTTCCATTGCCCAAAAAGATCTGTTTAACAGGAATACCTTTGATCGCAGCAATCTTCTCTTTTACTGCCATTTGTAACGGATCAGGATATCGGTTATACCACTTCGTTAGTGGAGAGCCGAGGCTGTTTTCATTGGCATCAAGGTAGATGGAAGCTTCGCCTTTGAATTCATCTCTTGCAGAAGAATACGGCACCAGGTTCCTGATATTCGGACGGGTAATGGTATTTATATCAAATGACATGTGGATATTTTATCAGCAAAAATTTGTTGGCATGCTTAACGGAATCTCACTTTTACAGCTTCTGCATGAGCTTTTAGGCCTTCATGTTCTGCCATTGTAACAACTGTAGGCATGATCAGTTTTAAACCGTCGGCGCTAAGTTGCTGAAAAGTGATTTTTTTCACAAAACTGTCTACGCTGACGCCACTGTAGGCCCTGGCATAGCCATTGGTGGGCAGCGTATGATTGGTACCACTGGCATAGTCTCCTACGCTTTCAGGAGTGTAGTGACCCAGGAAGACCGACCCTGCATTCCTGACCTGCGGGCTCCATTGATCTGCATCATCGCTGGCAATGATCAGGTGTTCTGCGGCATAGGCGTTAACGATGGCCATAGCGGTATCCATGGATTCCACAATGATGGCCCTGCTGTTTTCAAGGGCCCTGCGGGCAATATCCTTTCTTGGTAATTGTTCCAGTTGCACGATGATCTGTTTTAGTACATTCTCCACCAATTCCGCGGAAGTGGAGACCAGCAACACTTGTGAATCTATACCATGTTCTGCCTGTGAGAGAAGGTCGGCAGCAACAAAAGAGGGATTCGCCGTCTGGTCGGCCAGCACACACACTTCACTCGGTCCGGCGGGCATATCGATCGCCACACCTTCCTGTTGCACCAGCTGTTTGGCAGTGGTTACATACTGGTTTCCCGGGCCAAAAATCTTGTACACCCTTGGGATTGTTGCTGTACCGTAGGCCATTGCCCCGATCGCCTGAACCCCTCCCACTTTAAATATCTTTTGAATGCCTACCAGTGAAGCCGTAAATAGAATAGCCGGATCGAGGTTACCGTCTTTATCTGGCGGCGAACAAAGGATTACCTCTTTACATCCCGCGATAGCAGCAGGAATACCCAGCATGAGGATGGTGGAGAATAAGGGCGCTGTTCCGCCCGGAATATATAATCCTACTTTATCTATGCCTACTGATCTTCTTTTACAGATAATTCCCGGCATGGTTTCCACCACGTTTTCCGGTGCCAGTTGCTGTTCATGGAAAAGGCGAATATTCTTTTGCAGCGACGATGATCGCCTTTTTAACTTCATCGGGTAATAAAGATGCAGCCGACCGGATTTCTTTTTCTGTAACAGAGGCTTTCCTCAGTTTCACACCATCGAACTGGTGGGTATATTTTCGTACTGCCGTATCGCCTTTCTGTTTTACCTGCTGCAAAATTTTGCGGACGGATTTTTCCAAAACAATGGCATCGGCCGAAGGCCTTTTCAATAATTCATCCCATTCATTTTCCGTGGGCTTAATAAAAATCTGCATGCCAATAATTTAGATGATCATTTTTTCAATAGGTACTACCAATATGCCCTGCGCGCCGGCATCCTTCAATTGTTCAATAATATCCCAGAAGGTATCCTCGCTTAAAACGCTGTGAACACTGCTCCATCCTGATTCTGCCAGGGGCAGGATCGTGGGGCTTTTCATTCCCGGCAGCAGCGCCAGGATCTTTGATAGTTGATCATTCGGTGCATTCAGCAGGATGTATTTATTTCTCTTGGATTTTTTTACTGCACGGATACGGAACAACAGTTTGTCCAGGACCTGCATTTTATCGGCAGAAAGTTTTCCATTCCTGATCAATACAGCCTGTGAAGAAAAGATGGTCTCCACTTCTTTCAGTCCGTTCATAAACAGTGTTCCGCCACTACTGACCAGGTCTGCCACTGCGTCGGCCAGCCCGATACCCGGGGCGATCTCCACAGATCCGGAGATTTCATGGATTTCGGCCTGTATGTTTTTTTGTTGCAGGTACTGTCCCAGGAGCTTTGGATAACTGGTGGCAATACGTTTGCCGTTCAGGGATGAAGGCCCGTCGAAATCCATATTCCGCGGCACGGCCAGTGACAGTCGGCACTTGCCAAAGCCAAGTTGTTCCACCGCTTCCACCACTTTCCCTTTTTCCATCAGAACGTTTTCGCCCACAATCCCGATATCGGCAACGGCGTCTTCCACATATTGTGGAATGTCATCATCCCTCAGGAAAAATACTTCCAGCGGAAAATTATCAGACTCTGTTTTCAGCCTGTCTTTTACGTTGCGAAGGTCTATTCCACATTCCTTCAGCATATTAATGGAATCTTCATAAAGCCTGCCGGATTTCTGTATCGCAATTTTAAGTTTCATCTGAATAATTAGTGGTTAAACAAAAGGGCATAAAAAAAGGCTTACCGATGTAAGCCCTTCAATGTTTTATCAGTATGCATAAAACAGCACCGGCTTACCAGTTTGGCAAGATATGATGGTGATGCTTATGCATGAACTTGTTCATAATGCGAAAATAGGGAAAAATAGAAAAGGAAATGTCCCTTAAACAAAAAATCAGCTTTACTTTTACGCCTATTCCCTTTTCATGAGGATTATCCTGGTTTGTATCTGGTCTTTTTTCACCTTCTCTAATACCTTTGCACAGGGCATTCCGGACGGTTTATGGAATGCGGGAGGTATTATCATTCCTTCCTTTTCAGGCAAAAACACAAGATCCCAACCCGCAGTAAGGAATGCAGAAGTGCGGATTGACCTTTATCCGGGCGTATCGGTTGCAGGATCGCGTTATGATATTTATAACACCGACAGCAGCTCAATGGAATGCCATATTGAGGTGAGGGATAGCAGCAGGTATAGGGAGAATGCCACAGGTATGGTGTTTATCAGGAAACCGGCATTGGCCAGGGCATTTATTAATGATAGCCTGGTAACTCCCATGTACGATTCCATAAATGGAATCAGTCTCTGGAAAACGGTGATACCGCCCGGTGACAGCATCCGTTTCCGTATACTGCAATTGACAGAAAATTACCAGTCCAAACTCGTGGCAGAAGGAAATACCAGGGAAGCCAATGCCATGGTACTGATGAATGAGAGACCACAGCAGTTTTACGGTGACAGTATCAGGGTGAAGATCAGGTTAAGGGAGTCGCTAACGGCCACCAGTATACTCGGACTCTCTCCTGCCAAAAAATTTTATGGCGATATCAATCATCTCTATTGTGATATAAAAGGTTCCCCGATGGTGATCTGGTACGAAGGACTGGCAGGAGATTTCAATTTCAATAAAAAGATTTTACCTAAAGCCGATGAATTATTCTCGGCGATGGAAACCTTCCCTGACGCAGAATTTAGTGATCCCAATTTCCCGATGGTCGATAAATACAATTTCAGCGTTAATCCCAGAAACCCCTTAGCAGCCATTGTATATTTCCTGATGTTTTTTGCACCATGGGCCATACTGATTGCCTTTATCATATTTCTGTTGCGAAAACCCCGGAAAAAAAACATTCAAGCCTGATCATCTTTACATTTATACCATGAAAAAGTTACTCCTGCTTCCCATCGCCGTTTTCATCGCACTGCTAATGTTCACGTCAAATGCTGTTTTGCCGGAATACAGATTAGTATGGTCTGATGAGTTTGAAAAAGAAGGCCTCCCCGATTCCTCAAAATGGAACTACGATACCGGTGGCGAAGGTTGGGGAAATAATGAATTACAGTATTATACCCGTTCAAGAAAAGAAAATGCGCGGGTGCAAAATGGCCACCTCATTATTGAAGCCCGCAGGGAAAAATGGGAGAACAGGGAATATACTTCTGCAAGGCTGGTGACCAAGGGAAAGGGCGACTGGCAATATGCTAAAATTGAAGTCAGGGCCAGGCTTCCAAAAGGACTTGGCACCTGGCCGGCCATCTGGATGCTGGGTTCAACCACACCCCTTAAATGGCCTGATGATGGTGAGATTGATATTATGGAACATGTGGGATATGATCCTGGCCAGGTGCATGCATCGGTCCACTGTAAAAAATATTATCACGTCATCGGAACACAAAAAACTGCCAAAACAACCGTACCGGATTTCGCGGAAAAATTTCATGTGTATGAAGTGGAGTATACCAGGGATTCAGTGATTGTGGGGATCGATGGAAAACCCTATTTCCGTTTTGCCAATGAGCATAGCAGCTATGAAGCCTGGCCTTTCGATAATAAAATGCATTTACTCCTCAACATTGCCGTTGGTGGAAACTGGGGCGGTGTAAAAGGAGTGGATGAAAAAATCTGGCCGGTGAAAATGGAAATTGATTATGTTCGGGTCTATCAGAAATAGTTGAAGATTACACTCAACTCACAACCCCCAACCTCCAACCCATAACCATCTATGGCTATCCCATTCAGTCCGCTGAAGCAAAACCGGCTTATGGCGGGTATTGTATTTTTTCTCAGCATCATGGCGTTCCTGGCTGCTTTCCATAAGAACCAGGAGGTTGAACCGGATCTCGGAGGATTTATGATCTGGGCTGCTATCATTGAGATTATTCATGGATTTCGACGTGCTTCAGTTGATCTGCGTACCATGGCATGGAAAAGTGCTTCAGTCAGTATTTTCATTGGCATCCTGCTCATCAATGCATCTTTACTGATAACCAGTGCGCTGGCAATTTTCGTTGCCATCAGTGTACTTGTTGATGCAGTGATCTATGTACGTCATGCGCTGAAGGAACAGGATGTTGCCAAAAGAAACCGCGACTGGCTGGCAGCTGCCGGCAATTTCGCAGTTATCCTGATCATGCTGATTTTCCAGCAAAGAGGCATTCACATTGCCATTGCCATTGCTGTTGGACTGAGGATTTTTGGCACGGCATTGAACATCTTGTCTGCACCATTGGGAAAACTGGAACACGTGAGTGAAGACATTATGGCGAGTATGAACACCACTGAAAACAAAGAAATAGTAGCACTTGCAGAAAAGATTGAAAAAGAAGAAACCTTACGTGCTGTCATTGATAGAAACTGGATCATCACATTCATCCTGGTGTTGTTTTTTATTCACCTTGGCAGAATGGGCTTCGACAGAAGCAGGTTAGGCATATTATCACCATTGCTCGCCGTTGTGGGAGATATGGCCATCGCGCTGATCATTACCTATGGAATCAGGGGACCCATATTAAATAGTTTCCGCCGGCTCAGTTCACCGGCTGAAGCCGCGCTGTGGAAATGGGTTCAGAAAGTTCCTCCTGAAGATAGAAATTCATTCAGCCTAAGGACAGTTACTTTCCAATTATTAACCCTGCGCCTGACTACGCGTATACGTATACGTAAGTCGGGGTATTCATTAAAAACAGCCACCAGAACAGGCTTGAAACTCGGTCTGCCATGGGCCGCTTTGCTGGCAGCCATTATGCCCGTGCTGGGCATGAGCTGGTATTTCGATACAGAAAACTGGGCCTCGGGAGTATGGGACAGCTGGGCAGCAAAAAGGACCGATACCTGGCGGGAAAAAATGGCCGTTTCTACAGGATTACCTTTTAATGCCAGTGCTTACCGGATGAATCCGGAGGGTGTAAAGGATAATACCGATTTTTCCTTTGTGGTTGTGGGTGACCCTGGAGAAGGAGATGCATCCCAGTTAATTCTGAAGGACATGGTGGTTAAGGTCAGCAATGACCCTGGTGTTAAATTCGTGGTGATCTCTTCAGATGTCATTTATCCTACGGGGGCAATGAAGGATTATGAACGGAAGTTTTACCTGCCCATGAAAGGCGTCACCAAACCGGTGTATGCCATTCCCGGAAACCATGACTGGTATGATGCGCTGGAAGGATTCGTTGCCAATTTCTATGAACCCGGAATGGCCAAAAAATCATTGAAGGCACGAATTGAAAGTGATCTCAGGTTATCCACAACAACGGATAGCAGGATCGATGGTCTGATCAGCAGTGCTGAAACACTAAGAAAAGAATACGGTGTACCTACCGGTTTTCAACAGGCTCCTTATTTCCAGGTCTGTAATAACAATTTTGTATTGATCTGCCTGGATACCGGTATTAAGCGTCAACTGGATTCCCTGGAGATGACCTGGCTAAAATCCGTTTTGGAACAAAGCAAGGGGAAATTTGTGATGGCATTGCTGGGTCACCCCTTTTATGCAATCGGAGAATACCAGGGGGTAATGAATCCCGAATTCGAAAAACTTCATGCTTTACTGAAATCATACCATGTTCCGGTGGTAATGGCCGGGGATACACATGACCTGGAATATTATAAGGAGATTGACAGTGCAAGGGCCGGACAAGTAATGCATCATTTTGTCAATGGTGGCGGAGGCGCATATCTCAGTATTGGAACAGCCATGGCAAAAGCCGAAAATATGCCAACCAAAGATTATGCATTCTATCCGAGCAATGCCCCATTGGTAAAAAAAATCGAAACCAATACGTCCTGGTATAAATACCCGGCATGGTGGTATACCAGGAAGTTCGATGGATGGCCCTTCAGTGCAGAATGGCTTTCAGCGGCTTTTGATTATAATGTTTCGCCTTTTTTCCAGAGTTTTATGGAGATCCGTGTGGAAAAATCCAAAAACCGAGTGCTGTTCGTCCCTTACTCTCAAAATGGCAGGTTACGATGGAAAGACATTACCAGTACGGAGGGAGCAAGAATCAATGGTTCAACACCGGATGACCTTGCAGAATGGTCGATGCCTTTGACAAAATAAGAAAGGCAGAAAAAAATCAGCTCATTTTCTTTGCATCTTCTAAAAACTTGGCAAGCCCGATATCAGTGAGGGGATGTTTTAATAGACCCAGTATGGATTCCAGCGGGCAGGTACAAACATCAGCTCCCAGTTCGGCTGCTTTTACAATATGCAGGGGACTACGGATGGATGCAGCAAGAATTTCTGTTTTATATTTCTGCAGGCTGAAGATATGTGCCATCTGTGCGATCAGTTCCATTCCGTCCCAGCCACTGTCATCGATCCTGCCGATAAACGGTGAAACATAAGTAGCGCCTGCCTTCGCCGCCAGTATGGCCTGACCGGCAGAAAACACCAGGGTACAATTTGTCCTGATGCCGTTATCAGTAAAACCATTTCAGCGCCTTAACCCCATCTTTGATCATGGGCACTTTCACCACAATATTGGGATGGATGGCGGCCAGTTTTTTCCCTTCTGCAACGATTCCTGCAAAATCTGTACTGATCACTTCAGCACTTACGTCTCCATCTACCAGGTCACAGATGGATTCATAATGTTTAAAAACATCGGTCTTTCCCTTTATACCTTCTTTGGCCATCAGTGAAGGATTGGTGGTTACACCGTCCAGGACGCCAAGGTCATGCGCTTCTTTAATCTGGGCAAGATTGGCAGTGTCAATAAAAAATTTCATTATGATGATTTTGGATATACTGGGGAAATAACAGCAATAAAAAATGGCAGGTGATTTACATCACACCGCTCAACCACTTACCCTTGCTGCCTTCCGGCCCTGGGGGAGTTCAGCAGGAGCTGGTCGTGTAAGACCTGCCGGCGCAAAGATAAGGAATTTGCTGATTAGCGGATTTACGGAAGGGCGGATTTTTTAATCTTAAATTTCACCCTCTCGGCAACAGCACATCTCCGGCCACCATAGCGAAGCGAAGGTGGCCAACCCTCTCCGGCCGCCATAGCGAAGCGAAGGTGGCCAACTCTCAACCCTCAACCCTCAACTACTTCGGTCTGTTGATTAAGGAATTCACCCTGGTAAACCCAAGAAGTTGGTCATACCTGCCGCCCAGTTCACGATAATAGACGAGGACCAGGTAACTGTTTTCTGTTTCCCAGACATTGCCTTCAGTGAGATCTGTTGAAAAAACATTTTCATTTCCTGTTCGCAGCGCATATACGTAATCGTAATATCCCTGTTTCAGGATGATATCCGTTTCATACTTGCCGTTTTCCTCGTTGAAGGTCAGCTTTGAACCCGGGTTCTTTCCATAACCGGTGATTTCGCCGAACACGTACAGTTCTCCGTTCCTGAAGGGGATACCGCCGGGCGGCGCAAAACTGAAATGCACGGTGGCATACTCTGCTTCCCACAAAGGGTTGATCCGTTCTGTGGTTTCATTGACAAACATGCCATTCAGGTCACTGAAATAATAATAGGGCGTATTGGTCCTGGGTGTTTCTCCCTTTACATTCAACCGGAAACTGCTGTCGGTATTTTCCTGGCTGGTAATCCTGTCGCCCAGCAACCTGAAACTCCTCAGATTAAGCCATCGCCATTCCCTCATGGCGGGAAAAAGCATTTCCTGTTCATTCACGAATTCCAGCATGTCGGGCCGGATATAGGTGGGTGATACTGTAGTTATCGAATTATCCCACCGCAAATTCTGAAGTATGTTTACTTTGACCTGCTGCTGCGGATACCGGATATCGATCCCCTGCGTACTAACCTTAACGAGTAACCGATGATGGGTTCTGAAATACTGCTGTGCAAAAGGCTGCTGAACCTGTGCAGCTACACCAAACCTTCTGTCCACCACAAGCAGCCTCCTCGTAAAAGCAAGCTGTGAAGTATCTCCGTTAAGAAAAACCTTCAGGACATAGTTGCCGCTTTTAAAAGGCATCAGGTTCCTGTCGGGCAGTTGAGCCTGGTAATGTGTGTACCGGCTGATCTGGGCCGAGGATACCCGGTAGGTATTGATCCTCTGCTGGGTAAATCCCTTTACATAGTCGAGATACCCCAATTGTGCCTTTGACCAGTCGGCATTCCTGAGTTCAAGGGTATAATAGTAATATTTCACATCGCCATCCATATCATCAAAATCAAGTTCCAGTTTGTCGCCTCCGTTCATCGAAATGATCGGGTAAGCCGTAGGGTCTCCAAACAAATTGAATTTTACGGTCCGGATATTCGGCATAAAGATCTCTTCCGGTGCACGCTGGCCATAACCGGCCTTCAGAATAAGGAAAAACAATACTGCAGCAATCCCTGAACGCATGGAAAATGAATTATCTTCACAAATTACTAAATCACCGGTATCTGAACTTTCCGTTTTTCATTGCTAAAAGGATCGCATTCAACAGCCAGCCATCCTTTTCACGTTTCATAATCAGGTTATCAGTTGCCGCAACGGCACTGAGTGTAGCGACAATGGTGCTCTCCCTGTCATTTGTCAATGGTTTTCAAAAGGTGGTGAGTGAAAAGGTCTTCAGTTTCTGGGGCCATGTGCGAGTTCAGCATTTTGAACCCTTTAAAGTCTCGATTGCAGAGGAGTATCCGATTCAAAAAAATGACACGGCGGAAATGGTGGTGCATGATGATCTCCGTGTTAAATACCTGCAGCCCTATGCTACAAAATCTGCCATCCTCAAATCTGCTGAAACAATTGAAGGCGTCTTATTCAAAGGCGTAGATAAAACTTATCATTTTGAAGGAATAGAATCATTCAGGGTAAGGGGCAGATGGCCCTCTCCTGTTGATAGTAGTTATTCCAGTGAAATGATGATTTCGCAATACCTGGCTGATCAGCTAAAGGTGGATACCGGAGCCAGCATACTCATCTATTTCATTCAGCCAGGCCAGGAAAAACCGCGAACCAGGAAGCTCATGATTTCCGGTATCTATAAAACGGGTATAGAAATTTATGACAGGAATTTTGTGCTCGGGGACATTGGACTGATCAGGAGATTGAACAACTGGGACAGTACAATGATTGGAGGTTATGAAGTGGTACTGAAGGACTACACACATATGGATGAAGTGAGTGCCAGTATCTATGAGCAGTTGCCCACGGGCTGGGACAGCAGGACAATGAAGGAAATCTATCCGGAAATTTTTGACTGGCTGAATCTGCAAAACGCCAACAAGTACATTTTACTTTCCGTAATGACCGCTGTTGCAGTGATCAACCTGATCACCTGCCTGATCATACTGGTACTTGAAAGAACCAGGATGATCGGTGTATTAAAAGCACTGGGAAGTACCGACTGGACAGTGCAACGGGTATTCATGGTACAGGGCGCGTATATTACCGTACTGGGTGTGGCATGGGGATTGGTCATAGGCCTGGGTTTGAGTATACTTCAGTTAAAAACGGGCTTTATCAAACTCAATGAGGAAGCCTATTATATGTCTGTAGCTCCTGTTGATATTATCTGGTGGCAGGTAGTGGCTGTTGCCATCGGAACATTTACAGTATGTTTCCTGATCCTCCTTATTCCATCATTGATCAGCAGGAAGATCAGTCCGGCGAAAGCAATACAGTTTAGTTGAGGGTTGAGAGTTGGGGGTTGAGAGTTGAGGGTTGAGGGACCAACTAACTCTCAACCCTCAACCCTCAACACTCAACCAATATAACAGTATTCCCGTCGCCACCGAAGCGTTAAGGGATTCAACTTCACCGCCGCCAGGTATTCTCACTTTCACCGATGCACGTTGAAGAATATGATCGCTGATGCCCCGGGATTCATTACCGATGACCAGGAAGCCCTCCCGCATTTTTTTTACATCCCTTAACTCAACACCATCGAGCGCACTTGCCATTACCGGGATGCCTGGCCATCTATCAAGAAAAGCTGAAAGATCCTGGTATATTATATTCGTTCTGAAGATGCTGCCCATGGTAGACTGGATCACTTTGGGATTGTAACAGTCCACGCAGCCCTCGCTACAGACAATTTGATGTATCCCGAACCAGTCTGCCGTTCTGATAATGGTACCAAGATTACCGGGATCCTGTATGGTATCCAGTAAAAGGGTTATGCCAGGAAAATTATCGATCACCTTGGGGGTGGGCATTTGCATAATTGCCAGCACTTGTCCCGGAGTACTCAAAAACGAGATCTTCTTCATCTCGTCCTCGTTCACGGGTGTAATTTCCACGTCCCTGTTTTTCAGTAAATGACGTGAATGGTCAATCCATTCGGGATGGGCATAAATCTTGCTTATTCCATCAAGGTTGCCGGAAATGGCTTCCGACAATAATTTCGGGCCTTCGATGATATACTGTCCATATTGTTCCCTGAATTTTTTATGGACTAAAGATTGGATATATTTGGCCTGCGTTTTACTTAGCATTGGTGATCATCATTATGCCCTTAATCCATTTACAAAATCGTTTTTCTGCAATTATTGTGGCATTAGGGGTATGCATTAGTGTTATTCCTTCATGTACTGTGGTGAAGCATTATTCAAAAGGTAAGCCCTTCATTTACGAAAATACTGTAAATATTAACGGTAAGGTTGATAAGGACAAGAAAGGAGAATTGAAGGATGCCCTTCTCGGTCAGATTGAAGACAGCGCCAGGGTCAGGTCAAATACTGAACTTCCCTGGCCAAAATTCCCGTTTGTAATACCCGGTCCGGTGATCAAACATCCCAATCCTTTCGATACGGTGCATGTGATACAGTCATCCATAAACATGCATTACTTCCTTAGGAACATGGGCTATAGGAGTAATGAAGTGAAGTTCGACAGTTCCATGAAAATTCATGGTGATCAATACAGGGTTAAAGTCAATTATACCGTTAATACCGGAAATATATACAGGCTTAATAAAGTCATCTATGCATTGTCGGATTCCAGCCTCCAGAAGATCGCCCTGGAAAATGCAAGCGCTTCCCTGCTGAAAGTGGGAGACCCGATGAATTACGCCAATGTCAATAATGAAATCAACAGGCTGGTTAATCTTTACCAGAACAATGGTTATTATAAGATCAGCCGTGAAGAAATATATGTTGATGCCGACTCAAGTTACAGGGAGCTGATAGATCCATCCATCGACCAGTTTGAATACCTGCGAAGGCTGGCGGAGATTCAGCAAAAGTATAAAGACAATCCCCAGGTGGATATTTATGTGCGGCAACGTGTGTTAAAAGATACCACGAGGGTGGTTCCATATCGTATTGGAAATTTTATAGTATATCCTGATGCGCCATCGGATTTTCAATTGAGCATGCGTGACACCACCCAGGTCGAAGTAAATGGCTACAGGGTGGTTTCTTTTAATAATACTTTCCAACCAACGTTTATCACGAGATTTATTGAGTTAAAACCGGGCGATCTATACAAGCAGGAGAATTACAGCCAGACCCTTAACAATTTTAACAGGCTGGGTGTATGGTCCAATATCAATATTTTGTCGAGGGTAAATGACAGTTCACAAACTATCGATTACCTGCTCAGGCTTACACCATCTAAAAAACAATTCTTTAGCGTAGATCTTGAAGGCAGCAGTGTGCTGAACACCAGCCAGCTGGTATTGGTAGGAAGCGGAAAGGTTGGACTCGCCGTAAACTTCAGGTTAAAGAACAGGAATATTGGCAAGAGGGCCATTCAACTGGAAAATACGCTACGTACCGGCATCGAATTCAATGACCCCACAAAAATCGTTTCAAGTGAAATTGCGCTGAGCAACCGGTTTACCATTCCATGGTTGATGACACCCTTCAGTCCGAGTTTTGAAAAACGTTTTAAAAGTGCAAAGACCATTGTAGATTTTGACTTTTCCTATATAGACCGTTTTCAGTATTACGTATTGAAAACGTTTAATACATTCTTCGGTTATGAATGGAAGACCCGTCCGGAAGTTACCTGGCAGTTCAAACCATTGAATATTGAATACACTAATATCAGGCCCGACAGCCTGTTTGAAGAAGCCATCAGGGACTACCCCTTATTGAGATATTCTTATAATAATGGCCTGATCATCGGTGTTAACGGAAGTTATAACAGGACCTTTAATCCACCCAATGCAAAACATGTCAACAGTATTCGGATCTATGCTGAACAATCCGGACTTATTGCCGGCGGGGTAATGAAAGATCTTACAAAAGACGGCAATGCACTGCAGGACTTATACCGTTTTGTCAAAATGGATGTTGATTACCGGCATTACGTCAAATACAAAAAATCTGTCCTGGTGTTCAGGGCATTCGCGGGGTATGGTTATGCATTCCAAACAGAAAATTCGCCGGAGAATATTACCCTCCCCTTCTTTAAAAGTTATAGTGCCGGTGGCCCCAACAGTATGCGTGGATGGCAGATCCGTAAACTCGGTATTGGTTCCAATATTTTCTTTGACACCCTTGGCCTTGCCAATGGAACACCGGGAGCATACAACGATAAATACGCCGACATGAAATTCGAAGCTAACCTGGAATATAGATTCAACCTGTTCAGGGTATTTGGATTCTGGCTAAGGGGTGCTTTGTTTACTGATATGGGCAATATATGGTATAGAAAAAACCAGGAAGATTTAGCTCCTGACGCAGTTTTCAAAATAGAAAATCTATACAAAGACCTCGCCATTTCACCCGGGTTTGGTGTCAGGGTCGATTTTACATACTTCTTATTGCGGTTCGACCTGGGATATCCGTTCAAGGATCCCAGATATGGGCCGAATAAAGATCCATTAACTGGCTTTTATTCTCCCCGAAAAGACGGATGGTTTGTCGATAATCACTGGAATAAGCCCACGCTGCAGTTTGCCATCGGCTATCCTTTCTAGAATGATTGAATTGATGAATCCATACATAAAAGAATAAGTTTATGAAATGGTCAGTGTCCTGAAAAAACATAAGATACTTGCAATAGCTGCAATCATTTTGGCATTGATTGTAGCTGGAATATTTTTCGGACATCGCCGTATATATGAAATTCCGGAAAAGCGGTTAAGCCTAACCGAAAACTACGCGAATATGCCGGAGGATAGTTTTCACCATTATATCAATCTACCCCTGGATTATAACCAACCCTCCGAAGGCGCATTTCGGGGATTCTATATTTACAGCCCAAACTTTTATAAAAGCAAAAACATCACCTTTTTGCTGACTGACGGACAAATGGAATTAGTTAGTCCGACTACTGATATTCAATTTTTTGAAAACATCATTAAGGGCCAGGCCTATGTTTTAATTGGTGTCAGGGGCCAGTCTCCTTCGATTTTACCTGAGGTTTATAAAAATGCAAAAGTTGATTACCTGACAGCGGAAAGACTGCTGAATTCGGATCAGCAGATAGAGGATATCGAGCGGGTCAGACTGGCATTAATTCAACAGGGGGTTCTGCCAAATGGAAGTAAAATCAATATATTCGGCGCATCAGGCGCTGGTGTTTTAGCCCAGCAATATGTATCAAAGTATGGCAGGTATGTTAATCGAGTAATCCTGGAATCCACCGGAGCACCTGACCTTGCAAAAAAAATGGGACAAAAATATTCGCCGGATTTCAAAGACTATAATCTGCCCGCATCCAGGATATTAGATTCTGTGTCATTTTCCAACCCGGTTGAAAAGCAACGTATCTGTAATATTCTTTATCAAACAGGCCGGTCTGAAAGATCACCTAAAGATGCCCAGATGAAAATTGTGCAAGGATTACGTGATGGAAAAAGCTTATTAAAATACCGATTTACACCTATTACAAATATTTCCTTACTTACCTACCTGGTTCAATCACCAAAGGAAATTGCGGTAAGGATAAGATGGTTTGAGCTGGCTGGTTATGATCTATTACAATATAACAGCAGGAAAGAAACCAATTTACTTTATGAATTCTCGCTAAAAGCTATATCAGATTTAATAGATTACCACAGGATAAATAAAATACCCGCAAAAGAATTTGTGATCAACAGGGATGATTTCCAAGGGGAAGTATTGATTCTCAAGGGTAGAGAAGATGTTGTTTTTTCAGACACCATCAATATAGCCATGTCAAAAGCATATCATAACTCCAGGATTTTATTCTTCAACGATGGTCACAGATTGCAGAATGATAAAGAAAAGTATATTCAAATCCGAAACTCATTTCTTGACAGTGGATTTGCAGCAAAAAACATCATGATTCCTGCCAGTTAAAAAATAGAATACCTAGCGTTTCTGATCGTTGCCGGCAGACCCTTTCAACAATTTTATTTCCTGTTCAAAACCTTCCACTGATTGAGCATCGCTGAGAAGAAATTCCCCGATCCGCGTACGGCATAAGGACGAAAGATATCCTCCGCATCCGAGTTCCGCACCCAGGTCATTGGCCAGGCTTCGGATATACGTACCCGTTGAGCAGACCACTTTAAAATGTATTACGGGCAGTTCAACTTTAGTAATATCAAAACTGTAAATGCTGACCTCCCTCGGTTTCATCACCACTTCTTCTCCCCTTCTTGCCAGTTTGTAAGCAGGCATTCCGTCTTTTTTTATGGCAGAGTGTGCCGGGGGTACCTGTTGGATTACGCCGGTGAATTTTCTTGTCGCACCCATGATCATCTCTTCGGTCACATGTCCATAGTCTTTCAACTGCTCAGGGGAAGATTCCAGGTCAAAAGTGGGTGTTACGGCCCCGATGGTAATGGTGCCCGTATATTCCTTTTCCCGGGCCATATACTCATTGATCTTCTTGGTGAATTTCCCTGTACAAACAATGAGCAACCCGGTCGCCAGGGGATCCAGGGTACCGGCATGGCCCACTTTGCTGATGCCGGTGAGTACCCTGATCTTTTTAACAACATCAAATGAAGTCCACCGTAACGGCTTATCCATCAATATGACTTTGCCCAGGGCATACTCGTCTTTCCAGCTTTGAATTGTCTGTTCCATTCTTTAAAACCGGTAAAAGTAAAAACTAATGGGTTCAGTTCAATGATAAGTTTTTAATTTCGCGCCTTAATATTTTCCATGACACTGATCCAGCATAGCGATGAAAAAGTGAGGTTTCAGCAGCAGGCCGACAATTCTCGCAACTATGTGGTCCCCTTCATTGAACAGGAACTGGCCATTGTTGCCGGAATGAAAATCATGGATATCGGCTGTGGTGATGGTGGTGTGCTGATTCCTTTTCTCGAAAAAGGTTGTGTCTGTACCGGTATTGAACTGGATGAAATGAAATCCGTCTTTGCCAGGCAGTTCCTGGCTACATATATCGCCAACGGCCAGGCCGAGATTGTTAACCAGAACATCTATGAGGAAAAGGCACTTGAAAAATACGCAGGCCAGTTCGATCTTATCCTGTTGAAAGATGTTATTGAACATATCCCCGGCCAGGATAAATTTATTCCATACCTCAAAAAATTTCTTAAACCCGGCGGATATGTTTATTTCGGATTTCCGCCATGGTACATGCCCCATGGCGGGCACCAGCAGGTTTGTAAAAACAAGTTGTTGACCGTGCTGCCCTGGTTTCACCTATTACCAACACCATTGTACAAGGGCGTGCTGAAGTTATCCGGGGAATACGATCCTGTCATTAAGGAACTGCTGGAAATTAAAGAAACCGGCATTTCCATTGAGCGGTTTGAAAAACTGGTCAACAATTCCGGTTATACCATACCGTTAAAAACTTTTTACCTGATCAACCCCATTTACCAGTATAAATTCGGGCTGAAACCCAGGAAACAGCTCGGCATCATCAGCGCCATTCCCTTTTTCAGGAATTTTGTAACTACATGCGTATATTATTTAATTAAAAACTAAGGTCAGCACCAACGGTCATTCCCTCATTTTCACTTCCACATTTCTCACACTCCTCTATATTCCAAATTCAAATCAACTGCCTTGATTTCAGTTCCAGGTATTTATTGACGCTGTTTACGGTAACCTGCTGTGGAGGTGTGAGGATGGCGATAATGCCATATTTCTGAAGTTCTTTTACGATCATCTTCTTTTCATAGACAAACTTTTCTGCAATGGTGCGGGTATAAATATCTTCTATCCCGGCAGCGGGTTTGTTGACCAGTGAAAACAATTCGGTATTCTCGAAAAACACCACCATCAGCAGGTGCTGCTGTGCTATTTTACGGAGGTACTTGATCTGGCGTTTTAACCCGGGCAGCGACTCAAAATTTGTGAACAGCACAAGCAGGCTGCGTTGTGTAATCCTGCTGCGGATCAGCGTGTAAAGTTTATCATAGTCACTTTCCAGGTATCTTGTCTTCTGTTTATACAATATTTCCAGGATGGTATTCATCTGGGTAGCTTTCCTGGCGGCAGGTAAAAAACTGCCTGGTTCTTCCGAAAATGTGATCAGCCCGGCCTTATCCTGTTTTACCAGGGCAACATTACACAATACAAGGGAAGCGTTAATGGCATAATCCAGCAGGCTCAAACCGTCAAAGGGCATTTTCATTACCCTGCTCTTATCCACCAGGCAATAGATCTGCTGGCTTTTTTCGTCGGTGTACCCATTGACCATCAACTGGCTTTTTCTTGCGGTAGCCTTCCAGTTAATGGTTCGAATATCATCACCCTGTACGTATTCCTTGATCTGTTCAAACTCCATGCTATGGCCAATCCTGCGAATCCTCTTGACACCTATTTCACTCAGCCTGTTGCTGATCGCCATTAACTGGTAGCGACGCATCTGGAGAAAGGAAGGATACACGGGAACCATTTTCCTGTCATCAAATACGTACCTGCGCATGATCAAACCGAGAAAAGAACCAGCATAAATATTGATGGCGCCAAATTCATATTCCCCTCTTTTTACCGGCCTCAGCTGGTAGCTTAACTGCTTTTCCTCACCTGGATGCAACTTAAGTTTGAACCATATATTCCTCACCTGGAACTGGTGGGGTATTTCATCAATAATCCCTGTTTGAAGGGGGAACGGATAAGTATTCTGAAGGTAGATCCGGATGGTATTTTCATCACCATTACTCAGCCTTTCAGGTGTAATACGCCGTGCAAATACCGCATCCCTGCTAAAAAGCATCAGGTAATCTGCAATAACCACCACGATCGTTGTCACCAGCAGCAATCTTGGAAGTATGGAAAGAAACGGAAAGAAAAAGGAGAATACGAAACCCACAGAAATGATAACCAGGAGTACAAAAAGTCTTGAACCCAGGTACAGTGGCCGGATATATTTTCCCAAAAATTTTTTCACTACCGGGGAATTTCAATGTTCTGGATCATCTGGCGGATCACTTCATCCGGACTAACACCTTCCATTTCCTTTTCCGGCGTCAATACGATACGATGCCTTAACACCGGGTGTAGTACATACACAATATCATCAGGGGTCACGAAATCACGTCCATGCATACCCGCAATGGCCTTCGAAGCATTTAATACAGCCACCGATGCCCTGGGTGAGGCACCCAGGAAGATGGATTTGTGGCTCCTTGTTTCCTGGATCATGGTGGCGATATAGAGAAGCAGTTTTTCCTCTACGTGTATATTCCTGATCACCTGTTGCAGTTCGGCGATCCTCGATGCGTTGAGTACCGGGGAAATTTTATCCAGGGGCAGGTCACCCTGCATTGTGTGGTGGTGCTGTAATATGAGCAGTTCCTCTTCAAGTGCCGGATAGGGTACATTGATTTTAAAAAGAAACCTGTCGAGCTGGGCCTCAGGCAACCGATACGTGCCTTCATGTTCCACCGGGTTCTGGGTGGCCAGGACCATGAACGGCCTGTTCATGATATGGGTCCTGCCGTCAACGGTCACCTGCCTTTCTTCCATGACTTCAAACAGGGAAGACTGGGTTTTGGCTGGTGCCCTGTTGATCTCATCAATCAGTATGATACTGCTGAAGATGGGACCGGGCCTGAATTCAAAGCCTGAGTCTCTGGGGTTGTACACCGAAGTGCCCAGTACATCACTGGGCATGAGGTCAGGCGTAAACTGTATCCGGGAAAAAGGTGCATCAACACATTTTGCCATAATCTTCGCCGTTAATGTTTTGGCCACACCCGGCACGCCTTCTATCAGTACATGGCCGTTGCTTAGCAGCCCCGCCAATAAGAGATCAATCATCTTTGCCTGTCCAACAATGACCTTGCCCACCTCGTCACGGATGGCCTGCACGGCACTGTTTAATTGTGTAAGGTCGGTACGGTTGGTAAATAGCGGTTCTGGGTTCATCTGGGGGAATATTTATGAAATTCTTCAACCAGGTTGTTTAACCTGATCAGGTGTTGGTTACTGATCTTTTCTTCCATTCGCACAAATTGAATGAGTCCTACCATTGTTTTGGTTTCTGCCAGCGGCATTCCCGATTTCTGGGACAGCCTTTCTGTAAATGCATCATCAATCATCTGTGTATCCAGGGAATATTTTGACCGGATATGTTCAAAAAGATACGCCAGTTTTTTTAGGGCGATGTTCCGATGGTTTTTATCATTAAGGTATACCTGGCTCACCGTTTCCACAAAATCAACGGTATTGTTCAGCGTTGGAGGAATAACGGGTATGATACGCTGCCTGCGTTTCGACTGAAATACCATGAACAGCAATATCGAAACAAGCCCGGTGATGTAGGCCCATTTCAACTCAGGGCGGGTAAGGATTACCCGGAGCGGTGTTGAAGATCCTCCCCTGCCGATTTTGTAATACTCATCCCAATACAGGTATTCAGCATCTCCCGGCAGATAAGAAAGCAGTTTTTCCACGTACTCCCTGTTATTCCCTTTCAACAGGAAAAAATTGGTAAACACCATGGGTACAGCATGGATAAAGAGCCTGCCCTTCCCAAGGTCCATCCGGATGAAGTTGGCCTTGCCATGATTATTAACGCCGAGTACCACTGCTTTGGCCGTATCAAACTTTTTAAAATACCCGTCAATGGTATGATTGGGCATGAGGAAATCTTTCTTATTACGCATAGCCGGACTTGCAAAATTGATGGAAGTGGAATCACCATTCAATTCCCCGAAATAGAAATTTTCCAACGACAGCCCCATACTATCCGAAAATGATTTACTCAACGCTTCGGTTGAAATAAAAACAGTATTGCCCTGCGCGATATAATTGAAAAGCTCGTTTTCATCCGTATGCGAATGTACGCATTTCATTGTTTACCAGGATATATACTTCACCACTATCGACACTGTCATTTACTTTTTCATACACCGGAACTCTTGTTTCTTCCGGCAGCATTCCCATGATCGAACGCAATTCCTTATAGATTACATAAGTGCCATAAGGTATCTTGTCCCTGTTACTCAGTGTGCGCTCCCAGTTTATAGTAACCGGCTTTTTATAGACCGCATACACGTATGCGCCCACCAGCACAACAATCAACACGGTGTACCAACGCATCCACTTCATGAACGGATGGTTTTTTCATAGTCAGAAAAAATGAGCCTGAGACTGTCGAAATTTTCTTTCGCGATGGGGAATTCTCCATACCAGGCATACTCGTATACCAGGGTGATATCCTCAAACCCCCTGGCATAGCCGGAAGAACGTAATTCCTGTGTATAATCAAAATTGGTCTTGTTGGGTGTAAAGTGAATCAGGTTCCTGTCAGACAATATCTTAATATTTTTCAGGTACATCAGCCTGATGGCCAGCCGGTATTGATTCTTATCAATGGCGTCCTGTATGGATTTATCAAAATCGATGGAATGAATATCTTCCTGTTCTTCACGATAGCTTAATGGTCTTTCACTGCCGGAGGTACGGAAGAAAAACCTCCTCTCCATTCCGGTCAGGCGGTAGATGGCAAAAAGAATCAGGCTGATGCTGGTGATCCAGATAAAGATCTCAAAACTCCGCTGCACGGATTCCTTCTGCGACATTTTATAAAACTGCTCCCAAAACCATTGCCAGAACCTGTCCCACAGGCTCACCGCTTTGGCTTTGTTTTCCCGGTAGTCAAACTCCTTTTGCTCGCTGTAAGATTTTATCTGGCTGAAAGGCAGGTGACGCACTTCAATATCGGTACTGTCATATATTACCGGAGTCTGTGAACGCACAGAGGTATGCAATACCATTGCCAGGCAAAATAATATGTAAAGCTTTTTTACCACGTTTCCTCCGTCCCTTCTGACCTTTTTTTCCCTACACCTAAGCTATCAATCTGCTGTTCAAGCCCTGCTCCTATTTTCTCCTCCTGCATCGAATAAAAATGGATGCCGCAACCCACAAAAATCACCATGTAAAACACCTGCTGGATGAGTGTGGAAATACCAAACAAATACGCATAATTTTTACCCATTGCAGAAATCTTTTCAGGCTCCATCATGTTAATGGCGCTAAGGCCGAAAAAAAGGTTCAGCATGGTACTGATGGCCAGGGAGAAAAAATAATAAATCATGAAAAGGATACCTACAAATCCTATACTGAACCACCACCGGCCTTTAAGCAAATGAAAAGTATCGCCGATGGCTGAACCAAATTTACCTTTCACAATAACGATAACGGGGAAAGCCATCAGGATAAATACCATGGCAAATAATCCGAAAAAAAACAATAATGGCACAACGATCACCACCAATAATGCCTGGCTTTTCAGGCTTACCATACCAAGGGTGATGATCACCCCGATAATTACCAGGACAGTAAAAATCAATATGGAATAAGCGATATTGAATAAAAAAGGTTTGATAAATTTTCTGCCAATATCCGTTACCGTTGGAGGCTGGCCATTTGATTTTTCAAAATGATCCATATACAAATAGACCACTGCTGTATAGGAAGCTCCTGCAAGCAGGAACATTACCGCGGCAATGATCATTTTTATGCCAAGGGAAACCGGCATGCCACTGAAACTTCCGGAGAAGCCCGTAATAAAATCCGCCATGCTATTGGCGCCGAAAATAATGCCCGTGAGCAGGAAGGGAACCACGAATACGGCATAAAGCGCCAGCAGCCTTGTCCAGTTTAACTTAATAAACACAAGGGTGTCGCCGATCCGTTCGCCGAAATCCCGCAGTTTCCTGAGTTGAAATAAACTGTTCATGAAATAAGTGAGTTTAGTTCATCATTTTCCTGCCTTCCCGGTGAAGGCCATCTTCTCAGGAGCCGGTAAGGATATATTACAAAATAGTAAATGATGAAAATCAGTGAGCCAATGAGAATCGAACTGCTTAACCAGACGGGCATGTCCGTATGCCTGGTAATAAATCCTTCAAAAAATGCAGCAACCACGAATACGGGAAGCAGTCCGATAATGACTTTCATTCCATCTGACGCGCCACGCATCACAGAAACTTTACGCGAAAATGTTTTGGGAAAGACAATACTGTTTCCAAGGATCAATCCTGCTGCCCCGGCAATGATGATGGCCGATATTTCCAACGTACCATGAATGAACACCACAAGGATTGACTGCCATCCCAGCCCTTTGGAGAAGAAGAAATATTCAAAGGAGCCCAGCATAACACCATTATAAAATAAACCATACACTGTTCCAACGCCCAGGAGTATCCCCTGTACAAAAACCCTGAACGACACATAAATATTATTGAAGCCGATGGCCAGGAACATGAGCAGGGGATCTTCCTGCTTATATACACCGAAAGGATCTCCTTTTTCAATATTCTCGACGGTCATGTTAACATAATCGTCACCAAGGATCAATCTCACAAAATCCTCATCATACCTTGCTGAAACAACGCCGATAAGGAGAAAGACGGTGAAAAAAAGAAAAGCATATAAAAGCTGGCGACGGTGTCTGCCCATAACCAGGGGAAGGTCATATTTCCAAAAATGAGTGACCCTGTTTTTCTTTTCTTTTTTATTCTGGTAAATGGCCAGGTGAATATCTGCTGCCAGCCCGTTGAGGTATTTTACTGTTTTACTTCCCGGATAAAATGTGCGGGCATATGCAAGGTCATCCGTAAGGGATACGAATCTTTCTGCCAGCGCATCGGGATCATCGTCATGATGTTGCTCATAGGATTTCCAACGCTCTTTATTCTGTTTGAGAAAAAGGGCTTCTCGCATAGAGCGAATATAAGCGTTGTTGTCCAAATTTTTGGATGGGAACGGTACACAAAATGATCTCATAATGCGTTATCATTGCGCTGCTATTCCCGTTTTATGCAAACGATAACCGTACAGACTTCACAGAATATTGACATTGAATACGATCTTGCGGGAGTGGGTGACCGGATGGTGGCTTACCTGATTGATTTCCTCATTTATATCGCATACTTTATTGTTGTGCTGCTGATCTTTCAAAATATCAGTCGGACCGCAGGATATTATTACCAGCTCGTGGCTTTTATCCCTGTGCTCTTATACCAGTTGCTGTGTGAAGTTTTCATGAACGGACAAAGCATCGGGAAAAGAACGAAAAATATCAGGGTCATCAGCCTCGACGGAAATCAGCCCCATATCGGCCAATACCTTATTCGCTGGCTTTTCAGGATCGTTGATACCATGATGAGTACCGGGCTTGTAGCCATTATCACCATTGCTTTATCTGCACGCGGACAACGTCTTGGAGATATGCTCGCCGGTACTACCGTAGTAAGAACAAAACGGAGAACACAAATGGATGATACCCTGTTTATGGAAACCGAGGAGGACTATGTGGTAAAATATCCTGAATCTGTTAATCTTTCCGACCAGGATATTACCTTGTTAAAAGAAGTGCTGAACAGGCATACAAAGCAAAGCTATGAATCTGCCGGGCTCACCATGAAAGCGGCGCTTAAGGTAAAAAACATGCTGAATATCCATACCATTGATGATCCCCGGGCTTTCCTGGAAGACATCATCCGCGACTATAATTTCCTCACCAGCAAAGAAGTCTAGCATTAATACGCCAGCGCAAAAAGAACTCTCTGGCTGCTGGGCTTACCGGAATAAATGCATTTACCCTCTTCAGCGGTATTATCAATAGGAATGCAACGGATTGTGGCTTTGGTTTCCTCTTTTATCTTTTCTTCCGTTTCGCCGGTGCCGTCCCAGTGCGCTGAAATAAATCCGCCTTTCTCTTCCAGCAGTTTTTTAAACTCGTCCCATGAATCGGCAGGAGTGATATGAGCGTCCCTGTATGCCTTTGCCTTGTTGAACATATTCTGCTGGATCTCCTCGAGCAACCGGGCAATATAGGATGATAACCCGTCAATACTGACCGACAATTTCTCGCGGGTGTCGCGCCTTGCCAGTTCCACCACATTGTTCTGAAGATCCCTTGCACCGATAGCCAGTCTCACCGGCACGCCCTTAAGTTCATACTCGGCAAATTTCCAGCCCGGACGGGCATTATCGTTATCATCATATTTCACACGAATGCCCGACTGTTTCAGTTCTGCCACGAGTTGGTGAATCTTTATATCGATCTCTTTTTTCTGTTCATCCCCTTTATAGATGGGTACGATGACTACCTGCACCGGCGCGATCCTGGGCGGCAAAATAAGTCCCTGGTCATCCCCGTGCGCCATGACCAGCGCTCCAACCAGCCTGGTGGAAGTTCCCCAGGAGGTTGCCCACACATATTCCTGCTTATTTTCCTTGCTCAGGAATTTTACATCAAAGGCTTTGGCAAAATTCTGACCCAGGAAATGAGAGGTACCTGCCTGCAGTGCTTTCCCGTCCTGCATCAGCGCTTCAATGCAATAGGTATCCAGTGCTCCGGCAAATCTTTCATTGGGTGTTTTTACACCCCTGATCACCGGAACAGCCATATAATTTTCTACGAAATCAGCATACACATTCAACATTTTCACGGTTTCTTCAACGGCTTCTTCGGCGGTGGAATGTGCTGTATGCCCTTCCTGCCATAAAAACTCCGTTGTCCGCAAAAAAAGCCTTGTACGCATTTCCCATCTCACTACATTGGCCCATTGATTAATTAACAGCGGAAGATCACGGTATGATTTGATCCAGTCGCGGTATGCATTCCAGATCATCGTTTCACTGGTTGGCCGGATCACCAGCTCTTCTTCCAGTTTCGATTCCGGATCCACCATCAGGGTGCCTTTTTTATCCGGATTATTTTTAAGCCTGTAGTGGGTAACTACGGCGCATTCCTTAGCAAATCCTTCGGCATGGTCTTCTTCTTTTTCGAGGAAACTCCTTGGAACGAATAAAGGAAAATAAGCATTCACATGCCCCGTGTCTTTAAACATCCTGTCGAGCTGATCGCGCATGTTTTCCCATAAGGCAAATCCGTAAGGCTTGATCACCATACAGCCCCTCACTGCCGAATAATCGGCAAGTTCACCCTTCAGTACCAGGTCATTATACCATTGAGAATAATCTGCTTCACGGGAGGTAATTTCCTTACTCATTAATTTGCATTTGATTAACTAAAAACAAGGCTGCGGCCGTGTTGTTTTTAACAATAAGAACGCCGCAAATGTAGTAACTTCATTGTCATATAATCAAACCCGATTCACATGAGACATAGAATTTTACTTTTGGTAGCAGCTTCAGCCGTTTTAGGCAGTTGTACCACCATGTATAAATCCGGCCAGACTCCTGATGATGTTTACTATTCTCCGGCACGTGAGGTACCTGCTTATGTGGAAACGAAAACGAATCCCGAAGAGACCCGTCAGAACGAAGATGTCAGTGATTCCTACCTGAGGATGAAGACATATGACCGCAACCGCTGGTCCGCTTTCGACAATGATTACCTGTACTGGAACGACTGGCGCTGGAACAACCAGATGTATTATAACAGTTTTAGACCCTATAGTCCCTATTCAGGCTGGGGCGTAGGATATGGTACCGGTTATAGTTCAGGATGGTCATTTGGCATGTCATATACCTGGGGACTTACCATATTACGGCTATTATAGCCCGTTTTGTCCAGGTTACTATGGTGCACCGGTTATTGTCGTAAATCCGAAGCCATATAATCCCAAAGCATATGCGCCAAGGACGAGTAACCTGGGTACGTATAACACCAACAGGGTCAGCAATAGCTATACTGATCCTAAAACAGGTGCCAGGACATACAATATTTCCACACCTTCTACGGCCCCTGTAAGGACGTTCAGCAGCGGAAGTTCAAGGAACAGAACCAGTGGGTATTACAATAACGATAATTCCACCAGCAGGCCCAGGTTGTTCCAGAGCGGATCTTCATCCAACCCGACCAGGTCGGTGGACCGCAGTACAAATTCCGGAAGCACCAACAGTAGCGGAACCCGGAGTTCATCAGGCGGCAGTAGCGGCGGTAGCGCCCCGGTAAGGTCATTCCCAAGAGGGGGCGGCAGATAACTTTTTCTGCCGGTGTGTTTATGTGAATTATTGATGCCTTGCATCGTCCATAACCACACCGGCATTTTTATAACCCTGAGGCAGCTTATTTTATCTTTTTCCCATGATGAAAAGAATTTTACTCTCCGGAACTATTTTCCTGGTGTTAAAAACTTTTGCCCAGGAGCCATCAGATGCCCTGCGATATTCCTGGCTAACACCATCCGGAACTGCCAGGTCGATGGCTACCGGTGGTGCACTAACCTCACTTGGAGGTGATATTACCTCCACCTTTGTTAACCCCGCCGGTATTGCCCTTTTTAAAACCGGTGAACTTGTATTTACACCGGGTTATACCCTCAATAATAACAAATCGAGTTACCTGGGCACAACAGAAAAGGACAAGAAGAATAATTTTAATATCGGTACTTCTGGTGTCATCTTTGCCACTTCCGGAAATCCAAGGAGTAACTGGAGAAATTTTAGTTATTCAATTGCCGTAAACAGAACCGCCAATTTCAATAACAGCGTATCTTATAATGGCCTCAACAACGTCTCCTCCTATTCCGAGAAATACCTGGAAGAACTGATCAACGATAATGTAACGGATCCGAATTCCGCAGCCAGTGATTACCCTTATGGATCAAGCCTGGCCTTTAATACTTTTTTGATTGATACGGTAAATGATAATGGAAATGTCAGCGGTTATCGAAGCCTGGCAACGCCGCAAACAGGTGTGAACCAGGAACAGACAGTTGATACCAAGGGAGGTATCACTTCCGTTGCATTTGCTGCCTCTGCAAACCTTGGTGATAAATTTTATTTTGGAGGTTCATTAGGTATTGATGTGCTGAATTATGAAAGGAATTCAACTTATACAGAATCTGACGCTACCAGCAACGGTTCCAATAACTTTAATAATTTCAAGGTGAACGAAATGCTGGAAACCTCGGGTACCGGCATTAACCTGAAACTGGGTCTTATTTATAAACCAGTGGAATACCTGCGCCTTGGTATCGCATTTCATACCCCTACTTTTTATGAACTGGAAGATAAATATTCTACCACCGTCACCACTGACCTGGATGGATATGCAGGTCCTGGGACATTAACGCAAAGCTCAATTGACCTGGTTGGACAACCAGGAGAATTCCAGTACAGTTTCCTTAATCCATGGAGAGTGATGGGTGGAATTTCTTATGTCTTCAGGGAAGTAAACGACGTTACCAAACAACGGGCATTCCTTAGTGCCGATGTTGAATACCTGAACTATGCATCGTCTTCGTTCAGTGAATCTGGCGGACAATCCTCCAGCGGATATTTTGGTGAACTGAACAATACCATTGACAACCAGTATTCCACAGCCATTAATTTTAAACTCGGCGGAGAATTAAAATTCAATACATGGATGTTCAGGGGTGGATTTGGATATTTCAGTAATCCATATAAAGATAAATCCATCAAGGGAAGCAAGATGAATATTTCCGGCGGACTTGGTTATCGGGATAAAGGAAAGTTCATTGACCTCACTTATGTTCATCAGCTCATCAAAGATGTTTATTATCCTTACCGCCTGGAAGGAAATGAATTTTTCCCGGTGAATGTAAAGAGCGGTGTAGGAAATATTATATTAACGGTGGGACTTAAATTTTAATTTCCGTAATGCAATCATCAAAATTAGCCCAGGTAATCTCCGGATCTTTTGTAAACCAGGTCATTTGTCGTTTTGCGAAATTGCGGGTATGCTGCTTGATTTTTTCCACGGCCTCGTCCAGTGAATATTTATTCTCAAAATAATCGAACAGTTCCTGGTAGCCAACGGTCTGCAATGCTTTCAGATGCCGGAAAGGATACAGGCCTTCTGCTTCTTTTTCCAGACCGGCCAACATCATTTTGTCCACCCTTTCATTGATCCTTTGATAGAGTATTTCCCGTGGCCAACGGATACCTATTTTCTTTATTGAAAACGGCCTTTTCTTTTTTGTACCCCCCCTGAAATCAAGAATCGATTTTCCAGACGAGAGCTTAACTTCCAGGGCACGCATGTATCTCGCCCTGTTGCCGGGCTCTTTTGTCGCCCCAAGAAAAACCGGGTCAACTTCGTTTAGCCATTGCTGTAAACGTGCCATTCCTCCCTCCTGCCAGGCATTTTGTACCTGATGTTTCACGTCGGGATCCGTTGGCGGGATATCATCAATTCCTTCACAAAAGACTTTTACATACAATCCGGTTCCCCCTGCAACAACGGCAATACTATGTTCACTGAATATTTTTTCTGCAGCGGCCAGTGCTTCCTGTTCAAATACCACGGTATCCACCTTATCATGGATGGAATGACTGTTAATAAAATAATGAGGGCATTGGGCCAACTCATCAGGAGAGGGTTTGGCTACGCCGATATTCATTTCACGATAACACTGCCTTGAGTCCGCAGAAATTATAGCGGTATTAAAATGGCGGGCAGCCAGTAAAGAAAGCGATGTTTTACCAGAGGCGGTGGGACCAACGATGATAATGGCAGACGGCTGATGGGAAGACGCTGACGGCATTTAAAATTCTTCTTCTCCTTCTACCCCCGGCGTAATATCCTCCTCGCTGTCGGATTCAGTTTCATCACCGCCTTCGGTACCGAAACCTTCTTCACCTGCTGTGAGGTCATACTTCTCCTCCACATCCACAAACCGGTCGCCCAGCAGGCTTTTGGTGCCATACTGGCTGGGGGCTATTCCTTCCGCCCGAACCATATGAGGATAGGTGATCTTCGGGTTTTCTTCTTTGGAAACACTGATCAGTTCCACCTGGAAGTGCCAGTTCCTGGTAAAGTCGTACGTATAAACGAATTTCTGGTTGGGATCACGTATCTCAGTCCCGATAGGTGTTTCAGCCATTAATAAGGGATCCACTTTATAAGGACGGTCGTACTTTTCAAGGCTTATTTCCTTTCCACGCTGCCAGTTATCATTGCTGCGGTAAAAAGTTGCCTGGTGTTTATTGTCGAATTCAAAGCTCTTCAGGATGGACAAATGAAGGTCAAAGAAGTTCTGCGTATGCCGGATAGCAATATCCCGGTAAATGCTGTCATCTTCTTCAAAGTACACCCTGAACTTAAGTATGGCCATGCTGATATATTAAACGACTAAGTTAATTATTTTTCAATGACTTGACGGGATTGAGCCCCATCAGTTGAGCCTGTTTGAGCATAAATCCGTAGGCTGCATCATAGTTGTTTTCGATTTCCCCGTCAAGGATAGCATCTTTTATGGAATTTTTAATATCTCCGACGGCCTTACAGGGACCAATACCGAAAATTTCCATGATCTCTTCACCGCTCAACGGTGGCTGAAAGTTACGGATACGATCTTTTTCTTCAACTTCCTTAAGCCTGAACCTGACCTCTTCGAAATTCTCGAGGTACCTTTTGACCTTTTGCCTGTTTTTGGAAGTAATGTCGGCCTCACAAAGCATCATCAGGCTTTCCAGGTCATGGTCCGCATCGAACAGTAGTCTTCGTATAGCCGAATCCGTTATATTCTCCTTGGTAAGGCTGATGGGTCGAAGGTGCAGTTCCACGAGTTTCTTTACAAACTTCATCCGGTCGTTCAAGGGAAGTTTGAGCCTGGTAAATATTTTAGGCACCATCCGCCCTCCTACCACCTCATGGCCATGGAAGGTCCAGCCGTGCCCTTCTTCAAATCTTTTTGTTGCCGGTTTGCCTATGTCATGAAGGATGGCAGCCCAACGTAACCACAGGTCTTCTGTGTGCGCTGAAATATTATCCAGTACCTGGAGGGTATGGTAAAAATTGTCCTTATGACCTTTGCCATCGATATATTCAGCACCGGCGAGCGCCGTCATCTGCGGGAAAATGATATCCAGCAATCCGGTGATATAGAGAAGATGAAAACCGGTTGACGGCTTACGCGCAAGAATAATTTTATTCAGTTCATCGGTTATCCGTTCCTGTGAAATAATATTGATCCGTTCCACATGGTCACGGATGCCCTGCATTGTTGTTTCCTCAATAACAAAGTCCAGTTGTGTGGCAAACCGGATGGCCCTGAGCATGCGCAGCGGGTCATCACTGAAAGTGCGCCCCGGTTCAAGGGGCGTTCGTATCAGCTTCTTTTCGAGGTCTTCAAGGCCGTTGAAAGGATCAACCAGTTCTCCGAAATCCTTCCTGTTAAGGCTGATCGCCATAGCGTTGATGGTGAAATCACGCCTCAACTGGTCTTCTTCAATTGTGCCTGGTTCCACATCAGGGTTCCTTGATTCGGCACGATAGCTTTCTTTCCTGGCGCCTACAAATTCGATATCAAAGTCGTCAATGCTGATATGGGCAGTTCCGAAGTTCTTAAAAAAAGAAACCGGCGGAACCGGGTGAAAAAGCAGGGCCACTGCATGGGCCAGGCTAATGCCGTCACCGGTGCAGACAATATCAGCGTCTTTGGTCTCCCTCCCAATGAGTTTATCCCTTACAAAACCACCGATAACGTAACAGGAGACCTTCATGTCTTCTGCTGCCCGGGCGATCTTGTTGAAAATGAACAATTCCTTTTCTGTGCAGGGGATATGCATATAACCGGCAAAGTTAGGCTATAGCGTTGAAACGATTAGCGGATTGACGGATTGGCGCATTGTCGGATTAGATTCACAATGGTTGATATATCAAGAATATTTTAAAAACAATCCGCCGAATGCGCTAATTCGCTAATTCGCAATCCGAAGCCTGCAGGAGCTGCTCATCCTTAATAAAATGCGCACAGTTAAAGTGACCAAGCGGACAGGCCGGGCGGCCATGGAGCCCACAGGGCCGGCAATCGAGCGGTATGGGGGTCTCTACAATAAATCGCTGGTCCGACAATGGTCCGAATCCAAAGGATGGCACCGTTGAACAATAAATGGCGGTTACCGGTGCGTTTACAGCGGAGGCAAAATGCAGTGGGCCGGAATCATTGACAAAATTCATTTTTGCATCACGCTGTAAGGCCACAGACTGCAATAATGATAATTTCCCGCAGAGGCTCACAATATTCCTTCCGCCAGTCTCTTTAATTATGTCCTCTGCCAGGGCCGCATCGGAAGGAGCACCGATAATAAAGACTTTCAATGCAGGAGGTAATGCCTTCAGGAAACTGACCCATTTTTCTTTTGGGTATTGTTTGGTAAACCAGACAGAAGCCGGTGCGATACAGATATAGTCATCTTTTTTATATTGTTCAACCGCTATGGATGCAGATGTGGTAGGATATAAGCCGTGGTTTTGCGGCCACATGATCCGTAATATGGGCAATCAGCATCTGGTTTCTGTCCACTTCGTGAAAAGGCTTGCCTGGCGTGCTGATCAGGTGTGGAATTTTCCTGGAGAACAAAAAGCTGAAAGGGTTTTTATCAAACCCGGATGTTTGTCGGGCCCCCGATAACGCCGTGAGAATCCCTGTAGCCCCGAACCGTTGCATATTGATAACGAGATCATACTGTTCCGACCTAACGGTCTTGATTAAACGAAACAGTCCACGGTATTTGTCTGATTTTTTATCCCAGATCAATATCTTCCTTATATACGGATGTTCCTCCAGCAATGCTTCATTTCCTTTGCGGAGCAGGAAATCAATGATGGCTCCCGGGAAACACTGGTGCAGTTTTTCCGCTACGGCGGTTGACAATACCACATCGCCGATAAATGCTGTTTGTATGATCAGGAACTTCTTCAATACACCTAAATAAGGATGCGCGAAATTATTGACAAATCCCCATAGGTTAGCGTGTTTCTCAAATACACTATATGTTTGCAAAAAAAATACCATGGCGCAAAGGGAACTCATTGAACAGGTATGGCAGGATCGCGAATTACTGAAGGATGAGAATTATGTCCTGGCCGTGAAGGCGGTAATTGAAGAACTGGATAAAGGCAGGCTGAGGGTGGCCAGTCCAACAGATAACGGCTGGCAGGTCAATGAATGGGTCAAACAGGCGATCCTGCTGTATTTTGGCGTTCAGCCGATGCAGACATGGACCCTTCCGCCATTTGAATTTTATGATAAAATGCTTCTGAAGAAACATTACCAGGCGCTGGGTGTAAGGGCCGTCCCCCATGCCATTGCCCGTTATGGAGCTTACCTGGCTAAAAATGTTGTCCTGATGCCCTCTTATGTAAATATTGGCGCATATGTTGATGAAGGTACCATGGTAGATACATGGGCCACGGTAGGATCCTGTGCACAAATCGGTAAAGGTGTTCACCTTAGCGGTGGTGTAGGCATTGGAGGCGTTTTGGAGCCCCTCCAGGCCAGTCCGGTAATCATTGAAGATGGTTGCTTCATTGGTAGCCGCTGCATCGTAGTAGAGGGTGTAAGGGTGGAAAAAGAAGCTGTATTAGGCGCCAATGTGGTCCTCACCCAGTCCACAAAGATCATTGATGTGAGTGGAGACGAGCCCATTGAATATAAGGGGCGGGTGCCGGCCCGCAGCGTAGTGATCCCGGGTACCTACCAGAAGAAATTTCCGGCAGGTGAGTTTGGTGTGGGCTGCGCACTGGTAATCGGGCAAAGAAAACCCAGCACAGATCTTAAAACAAGCTTGAACGATGCACTGCGGGATTTTAATGTCTCCGTGTAAGTCAACATATTCAGTTAAAAGATGAGAAGGATCATTGATTAACACCATTCCTTTTCCTACCTTAGAAAGGATTGGAATATCCTGTCCAATGCCGCCCATCTTTTAATGTAATATGTTATGAAAACAACCTTTCGTTCAAACCCCGAATTTACCAGGATATATAATGAAAGCGGAAAGATTTGCGTGTCTGTCATAATTCCTACTCATAAACTTTCCCACGAACGCCAGGCTGATAAGGTGATCTTATCCAAAGCCATTGAGAAAGCAAAAAAACAGCTGCACGAAAAATTCGGAGTGTATTTCCTCGGCACTATCGAAGAATCGCTGAACGATCTGTTTAACAACGTCGATTTCGATCACAATGAGGAGGGCTTAGGGCTCTTTGTTTCGGAAACATCCAAGCTGACAGTCAAATTCCCCTTTCCTGTGGCGGAAAAAATAATAATAGGAAACCATTTTGAAATCCGGGATCTCCTGATGACCGAAAAATACAATACCCCGTATTTTGTACTCATTATTAATGGCCAGGGGGCGAAATTATACAAGGGTCAAATGGATCACCTTGTTGAAATAGCAGACGATTATTTTCCTGCAGTGTACACGGATGATTACGAATACAATCCACCTGGCAAAGCCAGTTTCCACTCTGGAAGTTCTGTGGTAGAACAATTCGATAAGGACAAATCTGTTCAGCAGGCTATCCATTTTAAAAATTTCCTTCAAAAGACGGATAAAAAGCTTGGCTCATATCTTGGAAAAGATGCAGATCTGATACTCCTGGCGCCCAGGAAAGAACTTGCCTGGTTTAACAGTATTACCGACCATTTTCAAAGAATCATCTCAGCGATCCACGGAAATTTTCAGCATGAAACTCTTACGGAAATTGCCAATCATTGCTGGAAGGCAATGATGAAGCACCTGGATAAAACCAGCCAGCAGGAATATGAACAGTTTAAGGAAAAAGTTGGACAGAAAAATGCGGTATTCGGATTAGACCAGGTATGGAAGTATGCCAAGGAAGGAAATGCGTTGAAATTGCTGGTGGAGAAGGATTTCATGTTTACCTGTTATACAGATGAACTGGAGTATGAATTGCATGGATCACCCATAGACAAAGATGAAAAACTGATACCCGATGCGGTGGACGAACTCATCAGGCTTGTATTGGATAACAACGGAGGTGTTAGTTTTACAGAAAATGATCAGTTGAAAGATTATGACAGGATTGCGTTGATCACCCGTTATTGAATTAATGACCATTAAATGCTTGTTATGGAAAATAAATCCGCTAAAATCGAACAGCATGTGAATATATATCCAGGGGAATATACGCCAGTTCTTCACCAGGAAGATATTACTGAAGAATTAAAATTTACCCGTGAAGGTATAGTCATTCAGCCCCTTGTCAATATCAGGGAATTTTCAGACTGCTATACTGTGGAAGTATGTATTCCGGGCTTAAACCGTGAGGATTTTCTGATCAATGTAGAAGATCATACCATCAACATCACGGTCCTGCATAAAGAAAAAAAGGATGCTCAATCCGGCTCCGTAAAATACCAACTGCATGAATTTAATTATGAATGCTTTAAGAGGGAGATCATTCTTCCAGATAATGCCGATACGGAACAGGTGAGGTCTGAATACCGTTCAGGATTGCTGCATATGCATATTCCAAAAACAAACCGGCCGTTGGATAGAATACGGATGCAGGTAGTGGTATACTGAAATTATTTTCCACAACTGCCAGAAAGCCCTTAATCAAATGAACGCCATATTTGATTAAGGGTTTATTTTGCCGGCATGAAATATTTCTTTTCTTTCATAATCATCTTTTTCTTCATTCGCACATATTCCCAGGAAAAAGTTTTACCTGTCGACGTCAAAAAGGCGCTGGACAGGGTAGATACCAATATTATCAGGTCACATATTTCCTACCTCGCTGATGATAAACTTCAAGGACGACAACCCGGAACCGAAGGTTATGCCATGGCAATGAAATATGTAATGGATCAATATAAGCTGATCGGCCTGAAGATGGCGGGTGAGCATAACAGTTACCTCCAGGAAGTCAACCTGCGAAAGGTCACTCTTGATACCGCAAACCTCAACATATCCTGGAAAGACAGCCTTGGTATTACAGAAATATTTTCACAAAAGGATTTCCAAATTATCCCCCACCCCTTCAGGGCATCTGTGTCCGTTAAAGCACCACTGGTATTTGCCGGTTACGGCGTTGAAATTGCCGGACAATACTCCGACTACTCCGGTATCGATGTGAAAGGAAAAATTGTTGTGGTTTTACGGGGCACTCCACCCGGTTTGCATTCTACACTCGCCGCACATTTTAACAGCGCAGGCAACAAGATGCTTGTCGCTTTTGAAAAAGGAGCCATCGGGATCATTATAGCGGCAACTGCACCGCCTGCAACAACAGCAGCGCCAGCATTAACGGCACCCACACTGACCGTTGCGCTAAACCCGGAAAAGACCAGGGCATATGGAAGAGGTTCCACCGGTGTCCTGGGACTGGCCGCTAATGTATCCTTCAAAACCCTGGATTATATACTTACTGCGGCAGGAAAAAAAACGGAAGATATTATTGACAGGCTCAAAAATGGCAAGCCACAGTCCTTTATAATGACAGACACTATTTCGGTAAACTACAGGAGTACCTATACTGATTTTAAGAGTTTTAATATCATCGGTAAAATCGAAGGATCAGATCCACAATTGAAAAATGAATACGTTGTACATACAGCTCACCTGGATCACCTTGGCGTAGGTAAACCCGTTAATGGTGATTCCATTTACAATGGCGCGCACGACAATGCTTCCGGAGTGGCATCATTGCTGGAAATTGGGCGACTGTACAAACAAAAGGGAATAAAAACAAAGCGTTCCATTCTCATCGTTATGGTTACCGGAGAAGAACTGGGACTGCTGGGATCTGCTTATTTCAGTTCAAACCCTACAGTGCCCAAATCATCCATCGTGGCAAATATCAATACGGATATGCCCACCATTATCCTGCCCCTTTTGTCGATCGTGCCATTAGGAGCCGAACATTCCAGCCTGATGAAGAACGTTGCATTTGCCGCTTCCTACCTGAAATCTGGACATTGAAAAAGATCCCGAACCTACAGAGAACCGTTTTGTAAGAAGCGATCAGTACAATTTTGTCATAAGGGGCATACCGGCGCTGCACATCAAATATGGAAATAAAACGGATATTGCCGGGCTCGACATGCTGAAGTATGTTAAAGACTGGAGGGAAAAATATTACCATAAAACAGCCGATGGAATGGACGGCCTGTTCAATTTCACCTCGGCAAAAACCTATGTTCAACTGAATTTCCTGGTGAGCTATTCAATAGCCAATGATGACCAAAGGCCCGTATGGAATAAAGGAGACCTTTTTGGGTTGAGGGTTGGGGGTTGAGGGTTGGGGGTTGAGGGTTGAGGGTTGAGGGTTGGGGGTTGAGGGTTGAGGGTTGAGGGTTGGGGGTTGGGGGTTGAGGGTTCATTATGTCTAAAGAAAAAAAATAATTACAGTGGTTCATGGAGCATAACGACATATTTTTTTGGCGGCAACAGTTTATCCAATGGCTGGAAGAGCACTGGATACAGGATGATAAATCACACGACATCCATCACCTTCACCGCGTTTGGCGAAATTGCCAGAGATTGTGGTCAGCGGAAGGCGCATCGGCCGATTTACTGGTACTTCTTGCTTCGGCATATTTCCATGATCTGGTGACCATTCCCAAATCAGATCCGGATCGCAAAAAAGCTTCATGGCTGAGTGCAGAAAAAACCATCTCCATTTTGCAAAAGAATTTTTCTTCATTCCCGTCAGAAAAATTACCCGCCATCCATCACGCCATACACGCACATAGTTTTTCAGCCAATATCTCCACTACATCGCCGGAAGCCGAAATACTCCAGGATGCCGACCGGATGGAGGCCCTTGGCGCCATGGGTATTGCCCGCTTATTTTATACTGCGGGCCTGATGAAATCGTCTCTTTACCATACCAGTGATCCGGAAGCAAAAAACCGTCCGCTGGATGACAACGCCTATGCCATGGATCACATTGATGCGAAGCTGTTGCTGCTGCCGCAAACCATGAAGACCATATCGGGTAAAAAAATGGCAGAACGGGAAGCCGCCTACATTAAGGATTTCAAGACAAAATTTATCGACGAAATCAAAACAGAATAATCTACAATACCTTATCGATAGTTATCAGCTCAAAATTTTTATTGTATTTCATCATTTCGGCGAGCAAGGCAGTATGGCCCGAACCAAAAATGACCAGGATAACCTGCTCTTTGCCATTCATCCGTTTTACAATGTTTTCATAAATAATCATATTTCTCCTCCACCATTCAGAAGTGAGGTATGAGCCAACATGGTTACCTTCTTCTCCTGCCACAAGGAAATCATAATAGGTGCCTACCTGGAATTTCATCACGGGCACCGTATTCTGGTCCAGCAATAGCTGCGTGATTGTTTTCGTTTTCAGTGACGCATTGAATGCACGTTCAATGCTGTCGATCGAATTCTTTATATATCCAAGCAATGAATATTGCCCTGCTTTGGTGGCCGAGTTAACCAGGCTGTCGAACGGGAAATTTGCTTCCCGGTAATCCACAGCATATAGCCTGTTATGATTCAAAGCTTTCCCCACACGAAAACCCAATTGGTATATCTCGTTGGCTTTCAGGCTCATTCCACCTGATTTGTAGCTTTGGAAACTGCTATCGAGCCAACCCTGTCCGTTAGCCGCCACTTCCACGAAAATTTTGTCGGGCTTCATTTTCACCAGTTTTTCCACTACCTCCATCACCTCCGCTTGTCGCTTTTCAGAAAGAATATTGACGTTTTCAAATTTTGCCACATCGAGGCCCGGATTATCGAAATGAAAAGTTCCCAGTAACACTACTTTGGTCTTATGTTGCTGAGCCTCAGTAGTTAAGAATAACAATAAGCAGGCGGCCATCAGGAAGTACTTCATCATGGTATTTTTTCTATCAGACAACCAAATGCCTGAAAAGGTTACATCGTTGGCGGCCAAATCTCACCAACGGGCGCGAGGCAAAGGGCAATTAGCAGGAAATAATAGCACCAATATGTCGTTATTATATATAAGAATATCCGCAATATGCAAAAACCCACCCTGTTCCTGCTGCTGTTGTTACCCGTAATCCTGGTAGCGCAGAAAAATGTTGACCTCGATAAATTTGGATTTTCTGTTGAGTACAGAACCCTTCCAACAGTTAAGATCGACAGCAACTACAGAACCTATAACGTTCAAGTTGAGTCAACCAGGCTCATGTCTTCTTTCATGACAGAGTTAAATCCCGAGCGATCTGTGGTGCTGGAAGGATGGCGTAAACTGCCCCATGACGGGCATCTTCAGATAAAAGTATTTCTGGACGATCTCCTTCCTGAATCTTTTTCCACCAAGGAAAGAATAGAAAATATCAAGGACAAAAACGGCGTGATTACGGGTACGCGTACCTTTTATTCGCAGGAGGTGGTATACACTTTTGCGGCAAGGGCCGAAGTATCAGACTATAAAGGCCTTCATATCATGGACCAGGTATTAAGTGACCGGGCCAACAAGAAAACATACCGTAGCCCTGAATTCCCCATTAAAGCAGTCGCTGAAGGATATTTTGCACTCAATTCCCTTAAAGTAACCAACGATTTATACAGGATGAATGTTAACCAATCGGTACGAAATCTTAGTAACCAGCTGACCAATAACTTTGGCTACAATGCTGTTACGGTTAACGACTTTATGTGGATCATCGACAGCAGGAAGCATCCTGAATATACAGCCCACAGGAAGGCTTTCCAACAAATGAACAGCATCCTGTTTGGCATGAATGCCGCTACTCCTATTGAAAATGTACGGGAGCAGATGAAACCGGTGATCGCATATTTTGAAAGCATCAAGAAAAGATATCCTTCTACGAGTAAGCATGACCGCAAGATCAGGTACGCCAGCTTTTTCAACCTGGCCGTATTATACTACTACCTGGATGATCCACAGAACATGATGCTCCAGGCCAACGGGCTTGTACTGAATGATTTTGATTCGAAAGACGGAAAAGCGTTTGAGCAATCTGCACTGCGACTAAAAAACCAGTTCCAGAATTCAAATATCTATACCAGGCATTTTCCGATCAATATCGATTCATTTAAGGGCCCTTACGAAAACACCGCTGAAATATCGACCTGGGGTAATTATTAGTCCGAAATTTATCGGCCGTTGCTAATATGTCTATAAAGGAATATTGCCATGCTTTTTCCGTGGCCGTTTGGCCACTTTGTTTTCCAGCATGGCAAATGCCTTGATGAGTTTTCTGCGGGTGTCTCTCGGTTCTATCACTTCATCAATAAAGCCCCTTTCGGCTGCGAGATAAGGAGTGGCAAATTTTTCGGCGTATTCTGCTTCTTTTTCCATTAATTTTTTTGCAGGATCAGGCGCTTCTGAAATTTCCTTTTTAAAGATAATTTCACTGGCGCCCCTGGCGCCCATTACAGCGATCTCTGCTGTTGGCCAGGCAAAGTTCATATCGGCACCGATATGTTTTGAATTCATCACATCATATGCCCCGCCGTATGCTTTTCGGGTAATCACGGTCACCCTCGGAACAGTGGCTTCACTCAGTGCATACAATAGTTTTGCTCCATTGGTAATGATACCGTTCCATTCCTGGTCGGTCCCCGGAAGAAATCCCGGAACGTCTACCAGGACCAGTAATGGTATATTAAAGCAATCGCAAAAACGGGTGAACCTTGCGCCTTTCTTTGAGCTATCGATATCCAGTACTCCCGCAAGACTCATGGGTTGGTTGGCCACAATGCCGATACTTCTTCCTGCCAGTCGTGCAAAACCCACTACGATATTTGTTGCATAGTCTTTATGTACTTCAAAAAAGGACTGGTCGTCGCAAATGCCTTCAATTACTGAACGGATATCATAAGGCTGGGTCGTTTTTTCCGGGATGATATGCTCCAGTTGTTCCCGGATTTCATCACCCAACGTATACGGTAATTTTGGCACCACGTCTTCGCAATTTTGTGGCATATAGCTAAGGAGCTTCTTCACCTGGAGGATACAGTCCATATCATTCGCGGCGGTAAGATGGGTGACACCTGATTTTGTTGAATGCGTGGAAGCACCTCCTAATTCTTCCGAGCTCACTTCTTCATTAGTCACTGTCTTAACTACATTAGGGCCGGTGACAAACATGTAACTGGTGTTCTCCACCATGATGGTAAAATCCGTCATCGCGGGTGAGTACACGGCACCGCCCGCACAGGGCCCCATAATGGCGGAAATCTGGGGAATAACACCGGAAGACTGAACATTACGGTAGAAGATATCTGCATAGCCACCCAGTGACCTCACGCCCTCCTGTATCCTTGCACCGCCCGAATCATTTAATCCGATCATCGGGGCACCGGTCTTCATGGCAAGGTCCATGATCTTGCAAATTTTTTCTGCATGGGTTTCTGAAAGTGCACCACCAAAAACGGTAAAATCCTGTGCAAAAACATAGACCAGCCTTCCGCTGACCGTACCATAGCCGGTGATCACCCCATCGCCATAATATTGCTGGTCTTCCATTCCAAAATCCCGGGTACGGTGCAGTACCAGTGCACCAATCTCTTCAAAAGAGCCAGGGTCCATCAATAAACTGATCCGTTCCCTTGCTGTCAGCTTTCCTTTCTTATGTTGCTTTTCATTTCGTTCTTTACCTCCTCCGAGTTTTCCTTCCTCCACTTTTTCCCTGAGTATCTCCAATTTAGATTTCATCTTATATTATTGTATTTTCAAAATAACTCTCAACCCTCAACTACTCAGTCTTCTTTTCCAGCTCGTAGACTTATTCTCCACCGGCCTGAGCAGTTGCTGTTTTTGCAGGTACACTTTTAATGCCATGATGGCCGCCAGTTCAGCATTGGCTTTTTGTTTCTCCCTGATCAAATCGGGAGAATAATGGTTTTTTACAAAATGTGTATCGAATTTTCCAGAGATGAACGATTCATGCTCAAAAACAAAAGTCCCAAAAGGCAGTGTTGTGGAAACGCCTTCAATTTTATAGGAAGTAATGGCCTGCCGCATTTTTTGGATGGCCTCTGTCCGGTCTTTTCCATGCGTCACCAGTTTGGCGATCATCGGGTCATAGTAAATAGGGATCTTCATTCCTTCTTCGTATCCGTCATCTACCCGTATACCCGCCCCTTCGGGCTTTTCATACTTTGTAAGTGTTCCGATGGAAGGCAGAAAATTATTCAACGGATCTTCAGCATAGACCCGAAGTTCCAGTGCATGCCCGCTGATATGGATGTCGTCCTGGGCAAACCGCAATGTTTCACCATTGGCAATCCGGATCTGTTCTTCCACCAGGTCGATACCGGTGATCATCTCAGTAACGGGATGCTCTACCTGCAACCTTGTGTTCATCTCTAAAAAATAAAAATTAAGGTTTTCATCCATCAGGAACTCTACTGTTCCGGTACTCGTATACTGGCAGGATTTGGCGACCATCACCGCAGCCTCACCCATCTTTTTCCTAAGTTCCGGGGTGAGGATAGAAGAAGGCGACTCTTCCACCACTTTCTGGTGCCTTCGCTGGATGCTGCACTCCCGTTCAAAAAGGTGCACCGTATTTCCATAGTTATCTGCGAGCACCTGGATTTCTATATGCCTTGGTGAACCCACATACTTCTCAATAAATACGGAACCATCCCCAAAAGAAGACTTGGCCTCACTCACCGCCCTTTGCATCTGTTCCTCCAGGTCATTTTCCTTTTCCACAATACGCATACCCTTTCCGCCGCCACCTGCAGATGCCTTTATCAGCACAGGATATCCAACAGACAGGGCTATACGTTTCGCTACCTCTACGTCTTCAATGGCCTCATCAATGCCGGGCACCATAGGAATATTATATTTTTTCACACATTCCTTGGCAGCAAGTTTCGATCCCATGATTCGCATCGCCTCCGGGCCGGGACCAATAAAAGTGATTCCGGCATCCTGCACTTTTTGTGCAAAGGCCGCATTCTCACTTAAAAAACCATATCCCGGATGAATACCATCGACCTTCAATTCAACCGCAAACCGGATAATCTTGTCACCGTCGAGGTACGACTGGTTTGATGGTGATGCGCCAAGACAAACGGCCTCATCAGCGTACATAACGTGGGGGGATAAGCGATCTGCTTCGGAATACACGGCTACGGAACGGATGCCCATTCTTCGGATGGTTCGCATGATCCTGAGGGCAATCTCTCCCCTGTTGGCCACCAATATTTTCTTCATCATAATTTGAACATTTCAACCTGTATCTTACGCGTCTTGATTAAACATTTTGTTTCAAACTCTGCGTCTTACGCTCTCTCAGCGTCTTATTCCAGTTCCACGAGTACCTGCCCTTTTTCCACGGCGTCACCGGCTGCAACAATAATTCTTTTGATCACCGCATCGGCATGGACGACAATGCTGTTTTCCATTTTCATGGCTTCAAGTATCAATATTTTATCGCCCTGCATTACAGGCTGGCCATCAGCAACGGATACCTGCAACACGAGGCCGGGCATCGGCGCCCTGATCTCTTTCACCTGTTTCCCGGACGCAGCACCAAATCCCATTTTGTCGAGCATCTGGTCGAGTTCGTCCCTGATCTCCACATGGTAAGCTTCCCCGCCAACCTCAACAATCATCCTTTTACCGGCACCGTCTGATGATGTTACTTCACCTGTTACAGACTGGTGATGGTGAACCATGTGAACTGATGAAGCAGAAGTCAAAACGATATCTCCTGATGTCAAGACGGATTCATCAATGTAAAATTGAAATTCATTGACTTTCACGGCAAACGTTCTATTTATATCCGGCATAATTTTTTTTCAAATTAATGAAAGTATTGATTAGATTCATTCCGACAATAAGTTACTTATCTTTTGGCATCAACCCCTACTATTACCATAATTAAACACATGAAAAAGTTATTAGTACAGCTGTCCTGGTTAGTTGCCGTTACCATTTCCATTTCCTGTAATTCTACAGACACGAAGGAAACGGCAGAGACTGCCGCCAACAAAAATGTCATCGATCAGCAGCAGGCAAAGACATTCATCGACAGTATTAACCTGAAATTTACCGAACAGGTACTGAATGGAGATTCTGTGGCACTGGCATCTCATTACTGGCCTGATGCCGAACTAATGTTTTCCAACAGTGAATCTGTAAAAGGTACTGATGCCATAGGGGTATGGGGTGAAATGATCAGTATGGGAATTAAACACTTTACTTTTCAAACCACAGATATTACCCTTGGAGGAGACTTGCTGGTTGAAACCGGTACTTATGAAATGAAAACTGCGGATAATACACTGGCCGACAAGGGTAAGTATGTAGTGGTATGGAAATATAAAAACGGGGAATGGAAGTTGTTCAGGGATATCGGCAACACCAGCCTTCCCTTGTCAACAACAAAATAACGGTTATGGCATACCGTTACCAATAACCGGTTTTTTACCGGAAATCCGAAATAATCAGTTGTTAAGTCCCTGAAGTTTAATCCAGGAATTATTTTATTTCTGCCTTTATAAAAATTTACTACCTTACTGGCAACCCGACCCCGTCTTTGCTACTCCCGGAAATTACTACCTGGAAATTAGTTTCACCCGAATATGTAGTATAGTATTTCCTGCATGTAATGTTTTGAATATAGTAATCATTCACTCGGTGAATGGGTAAATACTTTTTAACCAAAACCATCACACATGAAAAGGATTCTGTTATTACTATTGATGTTTTCGTCCATTGGCGCATACGCGCAAAAAACCGACTTACTTACGGTAAACACGGTAAAGCCCAAAAAAGGCCAGAAGATGGCCTTTGAAGCAGCCTGGAAGCAGCATGTTGCCAAATTTCATACTACCGTTGGGCGGGTTGCTGTGTATGAAATTATAACCGGACCCCACGCAAGTACTTTTCACCTGGTGAACAATGGAAGGTCATACGCAGATTTTGACAAGGACAGGGCAGATGCGACGGCACATAACGTAGACCTGGATAAAACTTTTTTTCCTTTATTGGAAGAAACGATGAACGCCACCTATCGTTTTATGGATAGTTTAAGTTTAAGGCCAGACAGTACAGGAGAAAAATTCGTGGTTACTGTCAGGCATTTGAAATGGGACCTGGACCAGGCAGCTTACAGAAGAGAGATGGGAAGACAAATACACGTGCAGAAAATGCTCAAAGGGAGGATTTTGGGAGCACCTGAAGTATAATGTGTATGAACAACAATTTGATGGATCTGACCAGGTTACTGTAAGTATACGCGTCCTGGATGATGGATTCAAAACTCTCGAAACCGATTATTATGGCAGGGCTCCGGAAGGAACACCAAGTTTCAGGGATACATATTCCAAAATGTACGGCAACCAAGCCTGGGATGAAAGAGTGAAACTCCTGGATAAATCGGTAGATAAGACGGAAGTGTACCTGATGAAACTCAGAAGAGATCTCAGTTCGCAATAATACAGGTAATAATAAAAGCCCCGGAAATTATCCGGGGCTTTCATTAATGTGATAATTGTAAAAATGAGATAGATGTGTAATACTTATTCTCCCCACATGACCGTCTTGCCTGTTCGTGCTGACTTCTTTGCGGCATCTAGAATTTTCATCACCATCTCGTTATTGCCAGGAGATGAAAGGTCGAAGGGTTTCATCTGAATGCTTCCATTGATCACATTGGCAAAATAGACAAAGGGATCATTCCGGTTTACAGGTAATGGAGGCGCCGCCATGTCTGAAGGCGCAGTTTTTTCATTTTCGCGAAACACCATGTTGGTTCCGTCTTTGCAAAACACATAACCTGTTTTACCATAGAGTTCCATATCCTTGCGACCATAGGGCCAGTTCCATGACGCTTCTATGATTACCTGGGCCATTGGATATTTTACGATGATGGTAGCTTCGTCTTCTACCCTCGGATATAATGCAGGTTTGATTTGCTGGGTAACAGCCGTAACGGACAAAGGCTTTTCGCCATTCATCAGCCAGGTTGCAATATCGGCTCCATAACATCCGAAATCAGTCAGCGCCCCGCCTCCATTAAGCTTTGGATCTGTCAGCCATTCCAGGAATTCAGGATTGCATCCTATTTCAACAGGGCCCTGGTGACCTGTATGAAATACGATCTTCCGTATATCGCCGATCTTTTTTTCGGTTATGGCCAACCGGTAGGCTTCCTCGTTTGATCCATACCAGGTGGTCTCATAATTGGTGAGCAGGTAGATGTTGTGCTTTTTTGCCAGCGAAATCATTTTACCGGCATGTTCCATACTCACGGCGAGTGGTTTTTCCACCATTACATGGATACCTTTTGGAGCACAGTATTCCACCACTTTTAAATGATCGTAAATGGCATTGAATGCAAGCACCGCGTCAGGTTTGGTTTTTTCAATCATCTCCTCCATCGTTGGATACACCAGTTTCATATCATAGCCGTGCTGTTTTGAATATTGTTCAGCCAGGTTGCGGTTAGGCTCTGCGATACCCACAATCTCAATATCTCCCCTGTTCTCCCTGCCCAGGATCCAGTGAACATGGGCATGCACCAGTCCAACCACTCCCACCCTGAGTGGCTTGCGTTGTTCCTGTGCGGGCAATTTAACAGCGGTCATTAACAAGAGGAGTAGTATACTGATGGCCCTGTTCATAATCAAATCGGTTTCTGTAAATATAAAACCTTTCACGGGAGCAAAAAGTGGTTAGATCTACGTTATGTCCCAACTCATTACTACCCGGGTTCCTATTGCTGATTTTAATATAACAAAGAAGGGCCTCGCAAACTCACAATGGTGATGGATCATATTTTTTGATAATAAGGATCATAAAATTACCGTTAACCAGTCCTTACTTTGCCTATCTAAATTCACACCGGATGCAACAGGCGGTAAGGGCAAAAACCGGCCCAAGGGAATTCCGTCATCGGGGGACTGAAATGTCACGCATTGAAGCCTTAAGTGACGCCGTATTTGCATTTTCCGTTTCACTGCTGGTGGCGTCGCTGGAAGTACCACAGACTTTTGAAGAACTAAAGATCATCCTGCAGGGTGCCATTCCTTTTTTTGCCACTGTTTCGGTATTGTTCCTGTTGTGGTACCAACAATACATATACTTCCGGCATTATGCATTGAATGACCTTACTACAATTATCCTCAATCTTATTTACCTGGCGGTCATCCTCTTCTATATTTATCCGCTCAAATTTTTATTCTCCCTCCTGATTTCTTCGTGGACACATATAAATCTTTTCCCCAAAGCCACAGAGAAGGGACTTGCTGTATTGGATACAGCCGATTTTCCTCAACTGGTTATCATTTTCAGTGCAGGATATTTTGTCATCTGGATGATGCTTTACCTGATGCATCGCCATGCTTCCAATACCACAGCAGATTTGACGCTCAGCCCATTCGAAAAAGCCTATACAAGAAAGGAAACAAGAGGTGCGCTGTGGAACGCACTCATCGGGCTGGTTGCCATACTGCTTGCCTTTACTGGTGTGGAATGGCTGCCTGGCATATGTTATCTCTTCATACCTGTTCTACTTGCGATTAATGAACGGTTATTCCGTAAAAGGCTCAGGACATTAAAAATTCCAGCCTGATCTTCGGCTTTTTTATTCCCTTCTTCGTGGCTATTTTCACCGCATGCATCCGCATATTAAAAAACTGTTACAGTGTATAGACCTGGAAGAAAATGAACAGGTGCAAAGATTCCGGCTTGATCAACAGCACAGCCTTCGGGCACTCAAGGCAGAAGGCCTCGCCCTGCATCCCATCAAAGTAACCAGGAAGAGTTTCGGGTATGCCGACTATCCTGAAATAAGTTTCAGGCTACCATTTCCTGCCGAGACCAATCTTTTCAGGGACGGTGCCGCCATTGAGTGTTTTACCAGTGGTGAGGAGCCCATAAAGGGTATACTTATCAGTATGGAAGGAAAGACCGGAGAGTTCAGGTTGTTTGCCCCTGACTACCCCGACTGGATCGAAGATGATAGCGTAGGCATTAAACTGGCGCCTGATACGCGGACAAGCAGTATCATGAAAAAAGTACTGGAAGACCTTGAAACCAATAAAGCAGTATTTCCACTATTTGAGAAAATTCACGGGACGGTTACAACGGCCATCACTCCGGCAATACCCATTGAACATATCGGTTTTCGCAATAAAGACCTCAATACCAGCCAACAGTTGGCGGTGACCGCCATACTGCATAATGAAAAGCTCACCATTGTTCATGGTCCGCCTGGTACAGGGAAAACCACTACGCTTGCGGAAGCAATTATACAATTAGTTCAAAGGGGAGAAAAGGTATTGGTTTCTGCACCCAGCAATACGGCGGTCGATAACATTTCGAAAGCGCTGATACGAAACGGTGTGAAATTATTAAGGGTGGGAAATACCAGCAAGGTGGATGAAGCCATTTTTGCACACACTCCGGAAGGTAGGTTGTCTAACAGCAAAGAAATTAAAGAAATCAAACAATTAAAGAAAAGGGCGGAAGAATTCAGGAGGATGGCGCTGAAGTATAAACGAAGTTTTGGAAAGGCAGAAAGGGAACAACGCAACCTTTTATTCAAAGAAGTAAAAAATATCAGGACTGAAATTAAAAAGCTCCAGGTATATAATGAGGAGAAATTGTTTACTGAAGCCAGTGTCATCGCCGGAACACCCATTGGACTATACGATGCAGGCCTTCAGCGCCTGAAATTTCAGTCCCTTGTTATTGACGAAGCGGGGCAATGCATTGAACCGCTGGCCTGGTGCATTTTTCCTATGGCCGAAAAAATCGTCCTTGCCGGTGACCACTGGCAACTCCCACCCACTGTATTAAGCCAGCAGGCAGCGAGGATGGGACTCAACCAGTCGATCCTGGAAGCGGCAATCCCTGCCATTGCAGCAACTTACCTGCTCAATACACAATACCGGATGAGAAAATCGATTGCAGGATTCAGCAGCCATTACTTTTATGAAAGCCTTTTGCTTACTGCCAAACACCTTGAAAACACAGGTGTGCATATCACCTTCATTGATACAGCAGGATCGGGATTCAATGAAGTCCGAGGAGCCGATGGTACCAGTCTTCAAAATGAGGGTGAATTACAACTCACTCAAAAACTAATGGAATCAATTCCGCTCGATCCCGGCAAAACTGCATTTATTTCACCTTACTCCGGCCAGGCTGCCGCAGCCAAAGAAAAATTTCCAGGGCTGATGAGAATTAGTACGATAGACAGCTTCCAGGGACAGGAAATGGAAAATATTATTGTATCCCTGGTACGAAGCAATGATAATGGAGATATAGGATTTCTGAAAGATTACCGCCGGATGAATGTTGCCATCACACGTGCGAAAGAACAATTATTTGTGATTGGTGACAGTGCCACTATAGCCAGTGATAATTTTTATAATGAATTCCTTTCCTACATCGAAAAACATGGTGAATATAAAACCGTATGGGAATTTGATCTTATGGGTTGATCTTTAATAATGCTTATCGTACATTTATCCTGCACATTCGCTTATGCAGGTTTTTGCTTACAGGCCGGGGCACCCGGCATTGAAGGATTGTATCGACTGCTTTTATATTTTAAGGCAGTCGCCCGGGGAAATGTGCAGGTACAAATCTTTCCCATCAATATTTACCAACCTCTCTTACCTGCGCTCTGCAACATTTACTTATAGTGAACAGCAGGTTTGTATTGAAGAAAATAAAACCACCAGTATTCAGTCCATTATCAGGAAGAATCTTTTTCAGCCATGCAATGTTGAATACAAAGGCAGTATAGATGAACTGACCATTTTCTTCACACCGTTGGGAATCCAACATTTTCCGGAATTAAATACAAAGGTTTCAGTCACCGACAGGTTTATACAATTTGTTCCTGAATTATCTGAAGCTGAATTGTTGAGGAACATTTTCGAGGAAAATGACTTTCAGCTGCGCATTCACATGATGGAAAACCACCTGGCGGAATTGAAAAAACCCTTTGACCATCCTTTCCTGAAAAAAGCACTTGAAATTATGGACAGGGAACCCTCCATAAATAATGAATCACTTGCCCTGACATTAAAGATCAGCCGTAAGACGCTTCATCATCACTTTGAACAATACCTTGGTGTATCTCCTTCAAAATTCAGAAAGATCAGCAGGTTCAGGAAATCCATACAGGAAAAACAGTCAGGCAATGAAGGCCGGAACCTGACCGACCTTGCCTATACCATGGACTTTTTTGACCAGTCGCATATGATCAGGGATATCCGCAGCCTGACAGGCTTCGTTCCGAAGGATTTTTTCAAACATCTCAAAAGGATGCAGGACTCTTCCATCAGCTGGATCATCGAATAGGTTACATTTTTACAATTTTCTACACCCGGCAGTTCGGATATTTACACAATACTTTTTTATGAATACGCTGGCACCTTCCTTTAGCCGTCCATCCATCACAGGTATTATTGCTGCGGCTTTTGGCGTTCCGTTGATCATTTCGTGTTTTCAATATTTTTCGGGAACCGGCGCCTATAATAATGCATTTATTGTTGCCAGGGAAACCACCATCCTGCTATACACTGCCATGTTTTTATACTGGATGGTCAGCATAAATAGACAACCGTTGTCTTCCATCGGCCTTCATGCCAGGCATTGGGGACGATCCCTTGTGTTGGCTTTCATAATATTGATGGTTAGCGTGGCAGTTGCTGCACTGGTGTTATTTATATTCAGCAAGACCGGGATTTCTTTTGGACAGGGTAAAGAAGCACAACGCTTCAGCAATATTTCGCCCATTGTTATTACCCTTATGGTGATCCGGGCAGGCGTAGTGGAAGAAATATTTTACCGTGGTTACCTGATGGAAAGGCTGGAAAAGATGACGGGCAAATGGGTAATCTATTTTCTTCTTCCACTTGTTGTATTTGCATTATGGCATTACCGCCAGGGGATTGGTGGCATAATCATTTCCTTTTCGCTCGGATGCTGTACTTGCTTTTGCCTATTGGAAAAAAAGGGATCTTAAAGCCAATATAATAGCGCATTTCCTGGCCGATTTCATTCCCAATATTGTACTGCCCCTTTTTGCTAACTAAACACTATTCTACAACGGCTTTCCTTCACTTAGTGTTTTTATGGCCTGCTCAAGGAATTGTTTATTTTGTCCGTCAGGTGCCTGTGCAAGCGCGAGTTTAGCATGCTCCAGCGCTTTTTTGTAATTGCCTACAGCGGAATAGCCCCGCATCATTCCTGCATTCGTTGGCCATGCCCCTTTATTCTTTTTGTAATTTTTTTCAAAGACAGCCAATGCTTCTGTATTCTTTTTTTCTGCCAGTAATTGGCGGCCATACTGGTGCATTTCCACTGCCGTTGCTGTTTCGAGTGCAGCGTTCATGATGGTATCCGCTTCGGCCTTTCTATTGAGTTTGGTGAGCAGTCCGGCCTTAGTAGATAAGGCGCGAAAAGTTTTTGTAGCGCCAAGATTTGGATCAGTGGCCCTGGTAATCCAGTCGAGCCCCTCAGTATAGTTTACATTGTTCTGCAAACACCATGTTGCTGCCGCTTCCAGGCTGGGCGGATCAAAACCAAGAGCGCCGCTTAATTGAGCCCTGATAAAGGAAAGCGTGGTATTCACCAGGTCTACTTCAACAGTAAATGGAATACGCCATTTTTCCCATTCCATGGCTATCTCCACTGACTTATCAGTATGCTTTGAAAAGGTGTAGTCGAGACGTTCTTTACTTTCCTTCGCATCTTTTTGCTGGATGACCTTCACCTTTAACACATCGAGATCAGCGCGGTAAAAATAACTGCCCCAGCCATCAGTATTGCGGTTAAAGATCAGCGTTGTTGAATCAGGATACAGGGCCATAAAAAAACCATATTTACCGGCAGACAGTTTCTGTCCGTTAATGGTAACATCCGTGGAGAACGATATGGTTGTACTCTCATTGGCGCCAGCTCGCCATGGTGAAGGCATCGAGGATCCGAAACCCAGCACTTCATAACCATACCAGGCTACCGGTGTGCCCCAGATTTTACCTTCACGACCCTTAACGCCGGGGGCATTCCAGTGAATTTCGATATCGGTGACCCCTACCCTCCTGCCTGCAGAACTTCTATGGTTGACGCCTCCTTCTGGAAGTCGCAATGCCTGCGCAAAAATACCTGTTGAACCAAAGAGGGTAAAAGCAAGGAAGAAAGCAATGACGCGGATGTATAAACGGTTACGTTCCATATAATATCAGCTGATTTGTAATGTATAGTTAGGTGAATAATTCAAAATTGCCTGCTTTTTCATCATTTCCCGAAGCCATTCATCATTTCCGGGGCATTAGTTGTAAAAAACTGCCGTATTCATAATTTTCTGTAATTTATATCTGTTAAGACCCAACTATAATGAGCGAAATTGTAAACTGTGCTGCTTATACCAATGGCAAAAGGGTTGCTGATGTTGGCCTGGGTGACGTGCATACCGTGCTTAAAGATGATAAGCAATTCGTATGGATCGGTTTGCATGAGCCTTCGGAAGAAATCCTGCAACAAGTTCAAATGGAATTTGATCTCCATGAGCTTGCTGTGGAAGACGCTCATAATGCCCACCAGCGACCGAAAGTGGAAATATATGGCGATTCCATTTTTGTGGTATTGCGAACTATATTCAGGACGAAGCAACACCATACCGAATTTGGAGAAACACATTTTTTTGTCGGCAATAATTTTGTAGTGGTGGTCCGACATGGTTCCAGTATTCCCTACACAGAAGTGAGGGCCCGCTGCGAATCGATGCCTGAACAATTAAAGAAAGGCCAGGGCTTCGTATTGTATGCCGTAATGGATTTTATTGTAGACATGTATTTTCCCGTGGTGCATGAAATGGAACAGGAACTGGAATCCATTGAGGCGAAAATATTCAAGGAAAAACCCAGCCGCGAAACTACTGAACAGATCTACGATTTGAAAAGGGAATTGCTGGAAGTGAAACGCGCTGTTTCACCACTGGTGGATGTATGTAATAAGCTGATGCGTTTTGAGATCAAGTGTATTTCAGAGGAGATCAGACCGTATTTCCGGGATGTTTATGATCACGTTATGAGGATCAATGAAAATGTTGACAATACCCGTGAATTGCTGAACAGTGCCATGGAAGCCAATTTTTCCCTTATTTCCATTTCCCAGAGCGATGTCTCTAAAAAATTTGCCGGATGGGCGGCCATTATTGCCGTACCTACAATGATTGCAGGTTTTTATGGAATGAATTTTGACTTTATGCCGGAACTCAAATGGCATTACGGATATTTTGCCGTGATATTGTTTACCATTTCCGCCTGTGTTACATTGTATTACTTCTTCAAAAAATCAGGCTGGTTATAATCTTGATATGACTCAATTATTTTTACCCGTCATTATAAGCGGCTATACGAACAATAATACCATATACTTGTCATTAGAACGATTAATAAGAAAAGAAACTAATGGCTAACTTCATAGATTCATCATGCTAAAACAGAAATATGGAACCCAATAGCAGCGCAGAACTGATTCAACTGCGTGAGTCAACGATAAATATGGATGCAGAAACTTTCCGTGAAGTTGGCCACCGGTTAATCGATGACATCGCAAACTTTCTTACCAGTATAGGTGATCATCCTGTCACCACATCTCCACTTCCTCATACACTGCAGGAGCTGTTACCGAAAAAAATTCCTGTAAGCGGGATGGATGTATCCACGCTCGTTAAAGAAACCTGGGAGTTAATGGTGAACAATAGTTTATTTAATGGTCATCCGAAATTCTGGGGATATATCACGTCATCACCTACCCCTATTGGTATGCTGGGCGACCTGATGGCATCGGCCATTAACAGTAACTGCGGGGCCTATGTGTTATCGCCGATGGCCACGGAAATTGAAAAACAAACCATTCAATGGCTGTCACAGTTCATTAATTATCCTGGTGGCAGCGGCATCATGGTCAGCGGGGGCAATATGGCCAATTTTGTAGGATTTCTTGCGGCAAGGAAGGCCAGGGCAGGATGGAACATTCGTGAAAACGGTTTACATGGCAACGATGTAAAATGGCGGGTATATACTTCTGCGGAAACCCATACCTGGATCAGTAAAGCCGCTGACCTTTTCGGGTTGGGATTGGAATCCATACGGTGGATTCCGGTAGACGCTGACCAGAGAATGGATTTACAGATCCTGGAAAAAACCATCACAGAAGATATTAGCGCGGGCGCTGTTCCCATGATGATTATAGGCACTGCGGGTTCGGTAAGTACGGGAACCGTGGATCCGTTGGAGAACATAGCAGCCCTCTGCAAGAAATATGACTGCTGGTTCCATGTAGATGGCGCCTACGGCGGATTTGCGGCTGCACTGCCGGAACTTCAGGATATGTTTAGGGGGCTCGACCAGGCAGATTCCATTGCCATTGATCCGCATAAATGGCTGTATAGTCCGATAGAAGCGGGATGTACATTAGTTAAGCATCCGGATGCCCTGAGAGATGCATTTAGTTTTCATCCGGTATATTACAATTTCGACGGTGAGGAAGAACCACAGACCAATTTTTACGAACTGGGAATGCAGAATTCCAGGGGCTTCAGGGCCTTAAAAGTTTGGTTGGCGATGAGGCAGATTGGCACCAGCGGCCATACCTCCCTGATCAGGGAAGATATCGCACTCGCCCGGCTATTGTTTGACACCATCCGGGATTATGAGGAATTAGAAACCTTTTCCCACCATTTGAGTATCACCACTTTCCGATACCGGCCGGCAGGTATTGATCCCGTCACAGAACAGCAGTATCTGAATAAGCTGAACCAGGCCCTGCTGAATAAACTGCAATCCGGAGGCGAGGTTTTTCCCAGTAACGCAGTGATCAATGGAAATTTCGTGTTAAGGGTGTGTATTGTTAATTTCCGGACTGTCGCTGATGATATTTTGATGTTACCTGCTGTTGTTCTGAGAGAAGGAAGAATTATTCATGAAGAAATGGTAAAAACCCGGGCAACACAATGAACAATGGCATGATTTTTTTCAGTGTCTGGCTTCTGGCTCTGTCTCATTCCAGTATTTATCCTTCAGCCAGAGATAAATAACATGATCATGAAGAAGACTTTACAGCTACCCTTTCATCAAAAGCGGATTATTCTGGGTACTATTTCTTGTGCTGCTGTATCTTCTAAGCAAGGTATTCCTCCACCTTTTCCCCGTTCAATGGACCAGCCTGGCCTATGGGATATTGGGTATGGTGGCTGTTTTATCGGCCACCTGGTGTTTCCTGAAAATGGATAAGAAACAGGTTTACGATATCGGTCTTTATTGGGACCGGGGAACACCGGGAAATTTTATCAGGGGATTAATATTTGGGTCTGTTATTTTCGCTGCGATCATTTTTATATTAGTAAACTTTACAGGGCTGAATTTCCATCTTAATCCAAAAGGAATTAACCAGGCCACAGCGCTGGGATTTATTGCCATTGTTCCACTGGCTTTCATGGAGGAACTCGCATTCCGCTCCTATACTTTTTCCACACTCTATAAGAAGTACGGACTGTGGATCACCCAGATCCTTGTAGCCATCGCTTATGCGGCTTATCATATCGCCACAGGTTGGTCGGTCTTTAGTGCATTTTCCGGCCCCTTTGTCTGGGCCTTTGTATTCGGACTCGCCACAGCAAAATCCGGAGGTATTGCCCTACCCGCAGGCATACATATTGCGCTTAACATCTGGCAACCCCTGGTGGGAATGAAAGGGGAGGAATATTCCCTTTGGTCATTAACGTATCCGGATGGGACACCCTCTCATGTTCTGGCAAAAACAGATATGGTGGGAATATTGATACAGGCCTGTATTCTGCTCTCTGCTATCTTACTCACGGCTTTGTATACACACAAAGAAAAATCGTATAAGCAGTCCTATTCTGTTTAATATTTAATGCTGAATTCCAATGGCGATTGAAGTACTAACCGGGTGTAATTCCTTTATTACTACTTTTACGTCCATGTTTCCATGGCATTTTATCTTCAGACCCGTAAAGTTAGTCCTGGTCATCTTTCTTATACCTTCCCTGTTGCATGCACAAAAATCCAATCCGGGTATCGGACTTACCCTCAGCGGTGGTGGTGCAAAAGGCCTTGCCCATATCGGTATCCTTAAAGCGATCGATTCAGCTGAACTCAATATCAACTACCTCACGGGCACCAGTATGGGTAGTATCGTAGGCGGACTATATGCCGCCGGATATTCCGGTGATTCCATTGAAGCTATTGCGAGGAAAATCGACTGGGATGCATTGCTGAGCAATTCCATTCCAATGACCAATTACATTATGGAAGAAAAAGGTGAATATGGAAAATATGCAGTGGAACTTCCTGTAATTAATAATAAGCTGGCACTTCCCTCCGGCTTCCTGGAAAGCCAGGAGCTATGGCTGATCCTGGAAAAGTATTTTTATCCCGTTGCCACCGTCCACCAGTTCGACAGCCTGAGTATCCCATACCGCTGTATTGGAACGGATTTAGCTACCGGTGAAGCTGTTGTATTATCCAAAGGAAACCTGGTCAGTTCCATTCGGGCAAGTATGGCCATCCCGGGCGCTTTCTCACCCGTGGATATTGATGGAAGGCGACTGGTAGATGGAGGCGTAATTCGCAATTTCCCGGTAAAAGATCTTAAAGACATGGGTGCCCGTTATGCCATCGGCGTTTCCGTAAGCACACCCATTAAAAATATTGATGAACTGAATGATCCTGTTACGGTGATCTCACAAGTGATTTTTTTAAATGAAAACATGGATCGTATCAAGGAATCAGCACTAACAGATCTGCTCATCAATATACCCATGGGCGAATACACTTCCGCCAGTTTCGATAAGGGTGATGCCATTATTGACCTTGGTATTGCAGAAGGGCGGAAATATTACCCGATGTTTAAAAAACTCGCCGATTCACTAAAAGCTGTTCACCCGGATTATACTTACACTAAAAACAGGCTGCCGGAAAGAAACAGTTATCAATTTGTCGGTATTGGTGTTGATGGACTGAATAAGAAAGCCGGCAAAGTGTTTTTCGACCAGATTGGTATTGATACGAGTGGTGAAATTACTTCCACGAGAATGGAAAAACTATCCAGGGAAGCTTTTGCCCATCGTATGTATAAGTCCATCTCCTGTGAAGTGAATACAGATGAAAATGGAGGTAACCGGCTTTTATACCGGGTAAAACCTGAGTCTTCCGTGATACTTAAAGCAGGTATCTCGCAGAATACATTTACCGGGTTTGGAATTCACCTTAACCTGACTGCACGCAATGTACTGACTCCATTATCCCGGTCACTCGTTTCCGTTAGCCTTGGACAGAATTTCCGTGCCCTGCTGGAACACCAGCAAATGTTCGGTTACCGAAGGCCTTTAAGTTATCGATTCCAGGTATATGCCGAATTACAGGAATTGCCAACGTTTACCGATTTCCGGTCGACCGGTTTATACAAGTTGAAATATTTCACGGTCGACAACAAGTTCCAGCTTTCTTCCAAACGCCGTTCCGCCGGCGGAATCGGTGTACAGTTCGAAAACATCAACGCTCAACCACAGATTGAATCGGGAACATATTTAAGGGGGACCAATAACTATTTTCATGTGTATGGTTTCTGGCAGTTCAATAACCTCTCGAAACCCCAATATCCCAGGAAAGGAACCCTGATTGAATTGAAAGCCGGGTATGTTTTTAGTGTGAACCCCGATTTCCAGGTGTATGAAAACGGAGTTCTCATCGGGGGTATCACGAAAGACATTATCCAGTACGGCAGCTACGGACGCACCTCGGCCAATTTTTTCAATATAACACCAATGGCTAAACGATTGGCATGGGTGAACCGGGTACAGGGAGGAATTAATTTCAGCAGGAACCAAAGCCTGTTAAATGTATTTATCGCAGGTGGAATGAACCCCACGATGCATAACCAGGTATTGTTTGCCGGACTGAAAGAAGGAGAAGTGGTTTCTGAAAGCATGATTGCGGCACAAACAGGCGTTCGCTATAATCCTTTCGGTAAAGTATATGCAACGCTCCTGGGAAATGTGATGACCTATGATTTTATAGGCAAGGAAAGCTTTCAGCCAACTACTAAGTGGATCATGGGAACAGGATTGACCCTGGCCTATGATCTTCCGATCGGACCGGTAGAACTCACCTTAATGATGACCAACAAGACTGGCGGTTTACGTACCTATTTTAATTTTGGATTTCCCTTCAGGTTATAAATCACTTGTCCAAAAATTCGCGGAAAACAGCAACTGCCAATACCGGAATCTCGCCCGTCTCTTTTCCTTTCAACCCTTCCCCAATATATGCGCCGTGTGTACCGGGTAAAATCATTAGTTCGCATCGAGGAATAATACGTGACATTTCAATGGAGTGTTCAGGTGTAACCACATCCTTGTCGCCAACCACAATGAGGGAAGGTGCTTTTATCCCGGCCAGATCCTCTTCCCGCCAGTCTTTAAAATGCAGCATCCTGTTGCGATCCTTTTCGAACATTGATTGTAAAGCCGCTGAATCAGGATTGATCTCCAGGAAAGCTTCTTTCAGGTAAAGGGGCATGTTGTCCAGGGTAGCATTTTCCATCCCTTCAAAAAAGCCCTGGACCATTCCGCTTCTTTTATACAACGCAGCAATAATGATCAACTTATTCACCAGATCAGGATGTCGTATCGCCACTTGCATGCAGGTATTTCCACCATTGCTGAATCCTATCAAATCAGCTTTACCGATCTTAAGGTGACGAAGTAAACCGGCAACATCATCTGCATCCTGTTCAAATGATTCAGGTGCATTCCTGTCATTGGTATGTCCATGTGCCTGCAGTTCTACGGCAATTACTTTATATGTCTTTGCCAGTAATGGAAGCATTACACCAAAACTGGTTTGAATGGTGGAACCGCCTCCATGCACCAGCACTACCGGCTTTCCTTCGCCATGTATTTCATAATACATTTTGAGGCCGTTGATTTGTGCATAGCCGTTCTTTACTGGTATCGGTGAATTCATAGTCAAACTGCAACCTGGTAGGTCCTGGTTTTTTCGTCCTGTATTTTATGATAGAGGAAATAGGAAATAAAAAGGAAGCCGATAGGCAACACCATGAAAAAAATACCCGGCTGGAACCCGTCATTGGCCAGTTGGGAATAGGTAGCCCCAAACAGGTCGAAAAATAACCCGGCATAAGCCCATTCTTTTAATCTCGGGAAACCGGGAACAAGGATCGCAATAATTCCCAATACCTTAGCCCAGCCAATAAAAGGAATGAAATATTTAGGATATCCCAGGTGGGTTATGAAAGTAACGGCATCAGGGACCATCATTATATCCGGCACAGAAGAAAAAAGCATAAACGCACAGAATAAACCGGTGACAATCCAATAAATGACTTTCGTTTTTTTCATTGTTCTTGTTTTATTGAAGTAAAAGTTATGTTTGCGCAGCCTTGGCTGCTTTCCCACTTTTTATTTGATACCTCAGTATCCAGGTATTTCCATACCTGTCCTTTAGTACGCCAAATATAACATTCCAAAAGTTCTGTTTCAGCGGATGAGTCTGCGTCCCGCCCTGTGACAGTTGCCGGTAAAAATCAGTGATTTCTTTTTTGCTGTTACAGGTGAGCACCAGGGAAACATTATTGCCTTTCAACAATCCTTCATCGTCAATCATATCAGAACCCATTAATAACAGTTGCGCATTTCTTAGTTCAGCATGAAGTATGCAGTTTTTCATTCTCGGTGACATCTTGCCCAGCCCCTGCCCTTCTCCAATTGTTTGAAACACCAGTTGACCGCCGAGACAGTTTTTATAAAAAGTCATCGCTTCCCTGCAATTGCCATTGAAGCTGAGGTATGAAGTTATGGTTGCCATTCAAGCAGAATTCTGTTCACAACACGACCACCGGGGATGAGTACTATTTAGCATAACAATTGAACATCCAGCGGATACCAAACCTGTCAAGGCAGCAACCCCAGTAAGCGCCCCAGAACTGGTCCTGCAAGGGCATGGCGTCACTACCTCCTGCCGAAAGCGCCTGGTATAATCTTTCAGTTTCTTCACGGGTATCGGGCTCAAGATTAATGGTGGTATTGTTGCCAATTTTCAGTTTGTGGCCCATCGACTCCAGCATATCAGTTCCCATAATCTGGGTACCACCAAGGATGGGCATGGCAACATGCATTACCTTACCCTTTTCATTTTCTGGTAATGAAGGCATGCCTAAATGTTCCGGAATGTCCTTATTGTACATAATAGGCGCAGAAAATTCTGTATTAAAAACAGTTTTATAAAAATTAAAAGCTTCTTCTGTGTTTCCCTGGAAGTTCAGGTAAATAGATACTTTTGACATGATGATGATTTTTATTCTTGAATAACTAATTATTATTATTGCAGTTGAGCATAAAATTTATGTAACGGGAAATTTACTCATATCCATAAAAAACACTTCCCAGAGGTGACCGTCCGGATCTTCAAAACTTCGTTGCTGCATAAAACCGTAATCCTTTGGTTCGTTTGATTCTTTGCCACCGGCTTTTACGGCGTCCTCCATCATTTTGTTCATTTCGTCAATACTATCAACAGATAAAGAATTAATGACAGAAGCTGTTGTAAATGAGTCTGCAATTGCTTTCGGGGTAAACTGCTTGAATTTCGGATGCGTTAGCAGCATCACATAAATTTCATCACTCAGGACCATACAGGCGGCTGTTTCGTCGGTGAACTGGGGATTGTTGGTAAACCCGGCAGCAGAATAAAATGCCATCGCTTTATTCAAATCTGATACAGGCAGGTTGATAAATATTTTCTTTGCCATAACGCTGCGATTTATTGTTTAATTAAATATTGACCATACAAATCTGGGCAAAATAATCTGTAATGACAGGTGGCATATATGACAGTTTATTGGGTCGATTGTGACATGTAAATCCTTACCTTTATTCCATGAAAAAAGTTTCCATTTTAGTGCCTGAATCCTCGGTGATGCAGGCTATTGCTGATCCCCAGTATCTCTTCACGGCAGTAAACCAGTTTTTAATGGCCGCAGGAAAGACGCCATTATTTGATGTGGAACTTGTAGGGATGAAAAAAGAAGTGAAACTGAATAATGGGATGTTTTCCGTGCACACCGACAGGCAATTGAAAGACGTAGAAAAAACTGACCTGGTATTTATTCCAGCACTGTTTGGCGATATGTCTTCTGCTGTTGCAAAAAACAAAGCGGCCGTAACATGGATTGTAGAACAATATAACCAGGGTGCTGAGGTTGCATCACTTTGCGTTGGTGCCTTCCTGTTAGCATCAACCGGACTGCTAAACGGGAAAAAATGTTCAACACATTGGGGATTTCAAAATGAGTTCAGGGAAATGTATCCTGATGTGGAGGTCGTGGAAGGAAATATCGTCACCGAAGAGAAACGACTGTATTCCAGCGGAGGTGCCAGCTCTTACTGGAATTTATTATTGTACCTGGTGGAAAAATACACCAATCGTGAAACGGCAGTGCTGGCATCCAAATATTTTGCCATTGATATCAACAGGGACAGCCAGGCGGCATTTGCCATGTTTAAAGGACAGAAAGATCATAAGGACAAAGACATATTAAAAGCACAGGAGTACATCGAGAAAAATATTCATGAAAAAATATCCACCGATGAGCTGGCTAAAATTGCAGCCACCGGCCGGCGCACATTTGAAAGGAGATTTAAGCAGGCCACCAATAATTCTGTATTGGAATATATACAACGCATAAAGATCGAAGCTGCAAAAAGGCAGTTTGAATCAAGCCGTAAAAATATCAATGAGGTGATGTATGATGTGGGCTATACGGACACCAAGGCCTTCCGCGATTTATTTAAAAAACTGACCGGGCTGACACCCATCGAATACCGCAATAAATATAATAAGATGGCGACTGCCAGTGCATAATGCTATCTAGTCATTGGGGCGGACTGACCATGCCATTCCATCAGGTACACCGCCTACATCCAGCTTGCCAGTCACTTCAAGTGTTTTAAGATCAATAACGGCAATATAATTGTCGGCCGAACACGCTACAAATGCACGTGAACCATCAGGATCCATCAATATTCCTGCTGCGCCCTTACCGAGGCCGATAGACTTTACCTGTTTACGGGATTTGGCATCAATGATGAACAAATTACCCGACCTCAGGCTTGAAACAAAAACCAGTTTACCATCAGGTGTAAACTTCAGCCGGTTTGCTCCCGTGACCTTTGCATCGACTCTTTCCTTCATTTTCTTTGCTTCCGGATCGATGATGGTAATCGTTCCGTCCTCTGCTGATGCGGTCCATAACTCTTTGCCATCGGGCGACAGATCGAATCCTTCTGAACCCCTGGCTGTCGGAACAACAGTATGTATCCATTCATTCCTTGGCCTGGCACCGGGAGGAGCCGTTGGTCCGGGCTGGATAAGCGAATCGACCAGTATGCTTACTGTTCCTGAAGTGATATTGGTGGTGTATATCTTCTTTCCATCGGGGGTAACATAGATCATGTGCGTCCTGTCCTGCCCTGTGCCCATGCTCCAGTCCAGCTTCGATGTAGCGGGATCATACCTGCCGATGGCCTTTGATCCTTCCGCTGTAAACCAGATTTTACCGTTAACAAATACTATATCATGCGGTCCGAATAATGGCCTGGTATCAATTGTTGACAGTGGCTTTTGAGCAACAAGGTCAATCATATTGATCTCGTGAAAACTGCCTCCGCCATAAATACAAACGTAGGCGGTTTTTCCATCGGTGGATGCCACCAGTTCATGCGGATCAATGCCAACAGGGATTTTCGCTAAAATCTTTAAAGAAACCGGATCAACAATCGCCATTGTATGGTTGGCTTTTGATAATGCAAGCAGCGCTTTCTTTGGCGTGGATTGTGCACTGCAATTACTTATCGGGTTTACCAGTGCCAACAGCAAAATCGGCACTGCAGTGAACAGTGCACGATAGATATTATTTTTCATCAGACAGTAATTCATTGTTTATGAGAAGGTACTATTTTGCCGGTGAATATACTTATCTGCAAAAAAATCTATTCTGTCCTTAAACTTTTAACCGGGTTAGCAACGGCCGCCCTGATCGACTGAAAACTAACGGTGATCAGTGCTATGGCGACAATCAACATAAAAGGAAGAACAAAATATACCCAGTTGATATCCGTCCGGAATGCGTAACCCTGTAACCACTTTGAGATGGTCCACCAGGCAATGGGAGTTGCCAGGAAAAAAGCGATCACCAGCAAAAGGACAAACTCCCGATACAACAATTGTACGATGCTGCTAACAGAAGCACCCAGTACCTTACGTATCCCTATTTCCTTTGTGCGTTGCACCGTGATAAAAGAAGCCAGTCCGAATAATCCAAGGCATGCCACTAATATAGCCAGGCTGGTAAATAACGCGAACACCTGCCCGAAGCGCTGATCGGCTTTGTATTGGTCGTCGAAATGGTCATCCAAAAAGAAGTAATCAAAAGTGTTGCCGGGAAAAAATTTATTCCACGATGCTTTTACCCTGTCAATGGTCTGCCCGACCTGTGCGGTGTTCATTTTAACCGACATATACCCACTGACATCCGGTATACAGCGCAGGATCAACGGTTCAAAAGATTCCCGCAGGGATTGCTGGTGAAAATTTTCGGTTACCCCCACCACTTTGTATTGCTGACCCCAAAAATCGATCGTCTTTCCCAGTGCTTCTTCCGGTTTGTCGAAACCCAGTTGCTCAATTCCCTTCCTGTTGAAAATAACCGCATGATCATCGGTCCCGAACTCTTTAGAAAAGTCCCGACCCGCAATTAATTTCAATTTATAGGTACCCAGGTAATCATAATCAACACCAATAACCCTGTACTGCTTTGCGGTGGTTTCACTTGTACCGGCCAGTTTGATGCCGCCGGCATTCCAGCCCACTTCCTCCCCGGGTATGCTGGTCGACAGGGTGATGTTCCGTATCGAGGACTCCTGTGCCAATTCCTTTTTCAAAGTGGTGATCTTCGCCAGGAAAGTGGAGTCGATACCTACCGTTGGCCGGGATACGACCAATGTCTGTTCGATATTGATCCCCAGTGACTGCTGACGCATGTATTGTATTTGCTGGTAAACAATAAAAGTGCAAATCAGTAAAAATAAAGATGCTGCAAACTGAAATACTACCAGGGATTTTCTAAGCCATGTGCTTTGCCTGGTGCCACTCATTTTCCCTTTGAGGACTTCAACAGGTTTAAAACCGGATAATACAAATGCCGGATACAGTCCGGAAAAGAATACCCCGGTAACAAACAACAACACGAGAGCGGCCCAGAAATTCCTTTGTAACAATAAGGAGAAACTAAGGTCCTGGCCGGAAAGCCGGTTAAACCCGGGTATGGCGATCACTACAATCAGCAATGCTACAACGAGGGCCATACCATTTAACAATGCAGATTCAGAAAGGAACTGGACAATAATTTGTTTTCGTTGCGATCCGATTGCTTTTCGCACGCCAACTTCCCGGGCCCTTGTGATGGCGCGTGCGGTGGCCAGGTTGATATAATTGACCCAGGCAATGATGACAATAAAAAAAGCAATTCCCAGAAGAAGATAAATCGTTTTACCATCACCGTTAGTATCTGGCTCCCCCATGTAATGGGAATACAAATGAATGTCTGTTAAAGGTTGCAACCGGTAGATCACTGCCGCATTAAATTCTTTCAAACCAGGCCCGGCCTCTTTCTCCACGATGGGAATAAATTTCTTCTCAACAACGGAAGGGTTTACACCTTCCCGCAAAAGGAGATATGTGAGGCAGCCATCCCATTGCCAGGCTGTTTCAGGATCATTATTTCTCTTTACCATTTGACTGACAAAGGTGGAATAAGACAACAGCATATCCGGTTTAAGCTGGGTATTCTTAGGCGCATCCTGGTATACACCGGTAATGGTGTACACATTTCTATTATTTAATTTCAGGGTTTTCCCAATCACCCTTGTATCGCCAAATATTTTACGGGCCGTGGTGGCAGACAGCGCCACTGTATATGGTTCCGCCAATGCATTATTTTTATTTCCCTCAATTAAAGGATAAGTAAAGAGCTTAAAAAAACTTCCGCTGGCAAAAAATACCTTCTCGATTTTTAAAGGCTGGTTATTGACATCAACGATCACCGAACCGTTCTCTACCAGCTTTACATAGTCCTCTATTTCCGGTATTGCCGCTTTAAATGCGTTTCCCACGGCGTAAGCCCCGGCAGCCCATTGCGTGCTCAACTTTCCATTGTCATAGCGATCCTGTTGAACACGGTACAATCGTTCTTTATTCGTATGAAAGCTTTCATAGCTCAATTCAAAAGATACATACTGAAGAATCAGCAGGCAGGCTGCAATGCCAATGGCCAGGCCAAAAATGTTGATGCCGGCATAGGCCCGGTGACGAAGGATATTTCGCCAGGCTATTTTGAGATAATTTTTAAACATGAGGGTCAGTTAAATGCATTAAAGTATTTCTCAGTGAGTTGCATATCCGGCAAAGTACCCAAAGAATTATTATCGCTTTGCTAAATTCCATAAACGGCCATATAGCCTTGCCAGTTTAGATACATTGTCGGCTAAGACGTCCGGATCCTGGCTACCTCCTGAAGGCCGAGTTCTTCTATCGCCATGTCGCGCATTTCCACCTTCCTGATTTTACCGGTAACCGTCATGGGAAAAACATTGACAAACTTCCAGAATTTGGGGATTTTATAGCGGGCAATTTTATGTTGGCAAAATTCATCAAGTTCTGCTGAGGAAACGGTATGACCGCTTTTTACTTTAACCCAGGCCATCACTTCTTCGCCATACTTTTCGCTCGGAACACCTATCACCTGGACATCCTCTATGGATGGATGGGTATAAAGGAATTCCTCAATTTCCCTGGGATATATATTTTCTCCCCCACGCAGAATCATGTCTTTGATGCGGCCGACAATATTGATATAATCTTCATCGTCCATTACAGCAAGGTCACCTGAATGCATCCAGCCCGCCTGGTCAATCGCTTCACTGGTTGCGACGTTATTATTCCAGTAACCAAGCATTACTGAATAGCCCCTGGTACAAAATTCACCCGGACTGTTCCTTTCCTGTATTTCACCGGTGTCCGGATTGATTATCTTGATCTCAATGTGATCCAGCACGGTTCCAACAGTGCTAACCTGTTTTTCCAACGAAGTGCCAATACGGGTCTGTGTAGATACTGGTGAGGTTTCTGTCATGCCATAACATATTTCAACTTCCCGCATATGCATCTCCGACTGCACCTTCTTCATCACTTCAACAGGACAGGGCGAACCTGCCATCACTCCTGTTCTCAGGGATGAAAGATCAAACCTGGCAAATTCAGGATGTTCCAATTCAGCAATAAACATGGTGGGTACGCCATACAACGATGTACACTGTTCATTTTGCACTGCTTCAAGCACTTTCAGCGGGTCGAAACTTTCAGAAGGTATCACCATACAGGCACCGTGAGAGGTGCAGCACAGATTACCTATCACCATACCGAAACAATGGTAGAAGGGTACCGGAATGCAGACCTTATCCTTTTCCGAATAATTAAGCCTTTTGCCAATGAAATACCCGTTGTTTAAAATATTGTGATGAGAAAGGGTCACGCCTTTGGGGAAACCCGTTGTGCCGGATGTGTACTGTATATTAACAGGCTCGTCAAACTGAATACTTTGTTCCACTTCCCTTAATGCTGTGTCGCTGATCTTTTTTGCTTTGGCCAGGAAACCTTTCCAGCTTTCATCGAGGTAGATGATTTCCCTCAAATGCTCACATGACCACCTGGCTTCCTCAATCATTGTTTTATAACTGCTACCCTTAAACGCAACGGCAGATACCACTACGCTCGCTTCAGACTGTCCCAATACATACGCCAGTTCCGAACTGCGGTATGCAGGGTTGATGTTAACGAGGATAACACCGATCCTTGCAGTGGCATACTGCACCAATACCCACTCATAACAATTGGGCGCCCACAATGCCACCCTGTCCCCCTTCTTTATATTAATGGCCAGGAAGGCTTTAGCCACTTCTTCCACCTGATGCCAGAACTGGGCATAGGTGGCCCTGTAATCCTGGTGAAGACAAATGAGCGCTTCCCGGTCTGGATATGTTTTACATGTCCTGGCCAGGTTCTCACCGATTGTTTCACCGAGTAAAGGCACTGTACTCACTCCATGAGCATATGATTTCTTATCCATTCCGTGTGAAGATTATTTTGTTAGAGGCCAGGGCTAACCTAATATAGCTTATTCATTTATAATTTGTGCCTTTACACGCAAGCTTATTGAGAAAGATTGCCGGTTTGCCTGAGTTTGATTCCACGACTCGAATAACTTTCGACCTATTTTAATCCATCCCGCAACAAATTTATTACCGTTTTGTATAGTAGTTAGATAGAAGAATTCCGAATCCCATTTTTGTTGCTTTTTGGATTTAAATAATATTTTTGAGATAGTTTTTCCGCTTATTGAGTGGGATAAGTTATAAATCAATTTTTAGGATTTTTAGTCTTATTTGTATAAAATTAAATAGTTCAAAATGCCAAAAACATTCTTGTTCTTTTTATGCTTATTACTAATGCTGTCGGCCTGTAATGCTGTTGATTCCAATGAAAATAAATCCGATGGAGACACTACGCAAATACCCCCTGAAGATGTTGAAAAATTAGTACAGGAAGCCTATTTCCACTGTTTCCCTATTGTCGAAAATTATAAGGCGATGTATGCCTATGCGGTTGACAGCAGTTCGCCAAAATACCTGCCGATGAATACACCGTATAATACGGCTGTATTGTATTCACCTGCCGATAAATTTGTAGTGAGTCCGAATAATGACACCTACTATACAACCGCCACGCTCGACCTCAGGGCAGAACCTGTTATTATAAAAGTTCCTGCAATAACGGACCGGTATTATTCTTTCCAGTTAAACAGCATGACAACGGATAATTTTGGCTATATCGGTACTAACTCTACAGGAACAAAAGCAGGAATATATGCGATTACATCGCCGGGGTTTACCGGTAAACTTCCAGAAGGTGTAACCGAAATAAAATCTCCCAGTGAGCTAGTGGGACTGATTGGTCGTACGGCAGTAAATGCCGGTGATCCCGCTGACATTAAAAAAGCAAAGGAAGTGCAGGGCAAATACCAGATCGGTGTAATGCATAATTACTATCCCGATTTTCCGCCAAAACAGGTACCGGCCATTGATTTTCCGAAGTTCAGGGAGCAGGATAAAAGCGACCAGGCATTTTTCTCCCTCCTGAATTTTTTGCTGCAATACATCAAACTTAGCGCGGATGAACAGGCTATTATCGACAGTTATGGTAAAATCGGCATAGCTGCGGGAAAGCCTTACACTTTCTATGATGATCATCCTGACTTGCAGTCTTCCATTCTAAAGGGCATCAAGAACGGAGTTGCCCAGGTAGAGTCATCATCAAAATCACTCGGGAAAGTGATCAATGGCTGGACGATGTTTCCCCTTGGCGACTATTTTGGAGCGAATTACACCGACCGCACTAACATTGCCAAAATCGGCATCTATGCAAATTCGCCTAAAGAAGCCTATTATCCGCTGGCTTTTGTTGATTCCAATAATCAAATGCTGGACGGAAAAAATAATTACAAAATCACCTTTCCGGCCGGTCAACTGCCACCGGCCAAATACTTCTGGTCGTTGACGATGTATGATAACGCAACACAACTGCTGGTGGATAATCCCATCAAACGATATTCTATCGGTGACCGGACCAAAAGTTTACAGCCCAATGCCGATGGCTCGCTGACTATATATCTTGGCAATGCTAAGCCCAAAGCAGGTACCGGTAACTGGTTGCCTGCTCCGAATGAAGGTTTTAATGTCATGATGAGAATTTATGGTCCGAAGGAAAATGTACTCAATGGCCAATGGACTCCGCCACCAATTATAAAGATTCAATAGGGTGATTGAAAGTGAAAACATTTTACAATTGATTAGAATTATCATCATGAAAAAGATATTTAGTAAAAATTTATTGGTTAGCACATTGGTGTTAATACTTTCATTTATCAGCTTTTCAAATTGCCGGGATAAAGAAAAAAAAGAAACTTCGAAAGAATCGCTTACACCGGAAGAAGCCAGGCAAATAACCCGGGAAGCATTTACCTATGCCTTTCCCATTGTTGATAATCTTCGCGTTCAATACAGTTTTTTTGTTGATACGTCGAATCCCGAATATAAAGCTCCCTATAATCATCTTTTTAATATTCCCCGGGTATTTACACCGGCAGACCGGACTATCCAAACGCCTAATTCAGATACGCCTTATTCATGGGTAGGACTGGACCTGCGTGGAGAACCCATGGTATTTATTATACCTAAAATTGACAGGAAAAGATACTGGAGCCTTCAGTTAATTGATTTGTATACTTACAATTTTGATTACCTGGGAAGTCGCACAACGGGTAACGAGGGAGGTGCTTATATGGTTGCTGGTCCCAACTGGCATGGTGAAATCCCGAAAGGCATTGATAAGGTGATCCAATGCGAAACAGAAATTGCTTCTGCGCAATTCAGGACTCAATTATTCAACCCGGAAGACCTTGAAAATGTGAAGAAGATTCAATCCCAATATATCGTTAAGCCATTATCTGCATTTTTGGGTCAACCAACACCACCTGCACAACCGGCTATCCAATTTCCGAAACCTCTTTCTGTACAGGATGAGAGAACTTCTCTAGATATATTTACATCGCTGAATTTCGCGCTGCAATTTTGCCCGGTTCATCCCTCCGAAAAAACATTAATGGAAAAATTCGGCAAACTGAATATTGGTGCCGGAAAAAATTTTGATACCACCCAATTCTCCCCTGAGGTTTTGCAGGCAATGCATGCAAGGTATTGCTGATTCCTGGAGGGATTTTGCCAAGGTCATGCAGGAAACCAATGAAGGGAAAATTTCAGCGGCAGATGCCTTTGGGACAAGGGCATTTTTGAATGGCAATTATTCTTACAGGATGGCAGCGGCAGTAGCCGGTATTTATGGCAACAGCAAAGAAGAGGCGCTATATCCAAACTATTATCTCGATGCAGATGGCAATAAACTTAACGGGGCGAACCAATACAGGATGTATTTTCCGCCAGGCCAATTGCCACCTGTCAATGCCTTTTGGTCCCTGACCATGTACGATTCTTCAGACCTGTTAGTAACGAATAAAATAAACAGGTACCTGGTCAATTCCAGCATGATGTCAAAATTCAAGAAGGATCCGGATAATGGCCTTACGTTATACCTGCAACATGAGTCGCCTGGAAAAGATAAAGAAGCGAACTGGCTTCCTGCACCTGCGGGTATTTTCCGTGTGGTCATGAGACTTTACTGGCCAAAACCCGAAGCGCTGAATGGTACCTGGAAGCAACCGCAGATTGTAAAAAAGACTTAATTAGATTTTTTTACAATTAAAACACAATAAGTGCTTTATGAGTCGCAGTAAAACGCATACTAAAATGAGGATTTATCACGGTACCTCGGTTATTTTTAAGCCGGTATCATGGCAGAATTGTTTATATCAATTTGACAAAAGACCCTTCATTTTGGAATAGATAAGTTTTGCTGCATATTCCGGGTTCAACCGGGAAAGGTAAAACATCATTTTTGCGTCTTTACCAACTAAAATATGGTATTGGTTGCACTCCATGCCATCAACTATAATCCGGGCTGCTTCTGCCGGTAATAACATGGGAAATGATTTGTTCTCTTTTGGTGAAGACGGTGAAGGAGTACCCAAACCTGAGTTGGCGGTAATATTAGTTTTGACTGCCCCGGGAAAGACAACGCTTACATTGACATTTGTTTCCATCAATTCTGAATGCAAGCCTTCTGTTAAGAGTTTCACGGCGGCTTTTGTTGCGCCATAAATGGTTTGTCCCGGTACCGGCAGAAATCCGCCCATGCTGGAGATATTTACAATGTGTGCTTCAGGCCTTGTAAGCAGGTGTGGTAAAAAAGCTTTCGTCATATAAAGCGTACCATAGAAGTTTACATTCACTACCCGCTCAATCGCTTCATAGCCAAGGCTATTGAGTTTCACAAAAGGTTGGATGATACCAGCATTGTTGATCAGCCCATCAACATGATCGTGCATAGCTAATACTTTTTCAACACACTGCCCTATGGACTCTTTACTGGTTATGTCAAGTACATACGTTGTTAATTTCCCGTTGTTACTCCCGGCCAAAACGAATGTTTCTTCAAGGGCAGCTTCACTGATATCGAGTGCAATAACAGTGGCGTCTTTTGAAAGCAGGTTCAGCACCAATTCACGTCCCATGCCACTTCCACCGCCCGTTACCACTATTACTTGTTTTTAACTTTCATTTATTTAAGTTGTTAATCAGTTAATTTGATAAATCATCTACAAAACAGTCAGTTTGATGGTGTCATACTTTTGCGACGATGGTCTCTCCATAACTTGTTCGACACAACGCTCATCTTTTTATAAGTTTATTTGCATTACTTGGTTTGCCTTCATGTCAATCTGTACCATTCCATCGTTTAGTCCTTTTGCTGTAGCCTTTAAGGTTGCCATTCCCTTCATACCATTTGGCTTCACAATCACCAAACCTCTTCCCTGGTTGACTTTTTTATGGTTCTGTTGAAAACTGGACATGTCATCAAAACTACCGTTTCCAACTCCTGCAATCCTTGCATTACCGGCAAGCTGGTAAGTGACTTCTATATCATCAACGTATGGTACAACATTTCCTTTTTCATCAACAATCTCTGCACTAACATAAGAAAGGTCATTGATGTCAGCCTTGATTGTACTTCTATCTGGAACCAAACGAACAGCAAATGGTTTACCAACGGTGGACAGGATGCTTGAACCGGTTTCTTTTGTATCATCATAGCTTCTTGCCACCAACGTCCCTGGTTGATATGCTATTTCAAATGTTGCAGTGATGGATGAATCGGGAACCATTTGTTCCGCGATTACTTTACCATTTAATTCCAGTTTCACTTTTTTACTTCTCGTATAAACATGCACCTGCATTTTTTTACCTTCCTGGCCGGGCCATGACCATGACTTTATTTCATCGGCAAATCCCCATGGGGCAATTGCTTCCTTCATGCCATCAGGCATTGGACGATGCACCAGCATTTCAACGGAACTCCTTCGCCATACAATATCCTGGTAATAAGAGGCTGCTTTGCGGTTACCGATCAGGTCCAGGTCTCCACAATAAGCATTAAATACCGGCCAGGAATCCATATAGAACATCCCAATGCCTATCAATCCATTTGGCATTTTTCTCGATTCAGGCACCACCAGTGATCTCCCAATCCCGGCTTCACCGATATAATCCATTGCCGTCCACTTAAAACTTCCGAGCACAAATGGAAATTTTTCCGATTTTTCCCAATTTTCCAAAGCAGCAGAGGGAAGGTATTCAGTTACCATAAATGTTTTTTTGGGATGCTTCGCATGCTCTGAATCAAACCGGTTTGCGGTCATACTGTCACGGCGGAAAAACATGTCCTTGGTTTCAAGAAAGTAATTGTATCCATCCACATCCAGGTTCGCCAGGTTCGGTTCATACTCCTGCCACGGCTTTTTTGTAAAAGGAGGCAGAAAGACCATGGCCTCTGTTACAGGCCTGGTGGGATCAAGCCTTCGAACTTCATCAGCCAATTGTTTGGAAAGCTGGTGCCCAAGAGAATCTGGTGCTTCATAAATTTCATTTCCGATGCTCCACATGATAACAGAAGGGTGATTACGGTCTCTGAGGATCATTGCCTGCAAGTCTTTTTGCCACCATTCTTTAAAATAAAGATGATAGTCCTGCGGATTTTTAGCATTGTTCCACATGTCGAATGCCTCATTAACGACCAACATACCGAGCCTGTCACAGGCATCGAGTAGTTGTTGGGATGGGGGTTGATGGCTAATACGGATAGCGTTGTAACCAATCTTCTTTAAGAGTTCAATTTTTCTTACCTCTGCCCTATCTATTGCTGCAGAACCCAAAGGTCCGTTATCGAGATGAATACACCCTCCTTTCAGAATCACCCTCTTACCATTCAATGTAAATCCATTTGTAGCATCGAAATGAATGCTCCTTATGCCGAATGGAGTTTCTATACGATCAATCGTTTTATCTGCTGCTTTAATTTCTGTAACAATTTTGTATAGTGCAGGTCTTTCAACAGACCATAATACCGGACTTGTAACCGTGATGGTTTGTGAATCTACACTTAATAGATTTCCTTCAAGAGTCAATGCCTTTTGCGTCTGCCCAACCTTTTTTCCATCCGGCGAAAGAATAGTTGTTACAAGGCTTATATTACTTACAGTTTTTTGTTCATTGTTAATAGTGGACTTCACAAGTATTGTTGCACTACTATTTGACACTGAAGGCGTGGTAATGTAAACACCCCATGGGGTCACATGCGCCGGTTCTGTAACCGTTAGCCAAACATGCCGATAAATACCTGAACCGCTGTACCATCGTGAATTTTTTCCTTCATTTCGCACCCTTACGGCCAATACATTTTCCTGGCCGGAAGGATTTAGATAAGGCGTTAAATCATAATAGAATGGTGTATATCCGTAGGGGTGATTGCCCAGATGTTGGCCATTTAGCCATACATCCGCATTCATATACACCCCGTCGAAATGAATGCTGATCAATTTATTTTGTTCCTCTTTTCCAGTAGTGAATTTCTTTCGATACCAGCCCGTTCCCCCGACCGTAAATCCAGTGGCTGCTTTTCCAATACTGCTTCTGCTGAATGGACCGACAACAGTGTCTGGTATTTGGTTTGGCAGATCTTCAATGCTCCAGTCGTGCGGAAGATCAACAGTCCTCCAGCTAGCATCATCGTAATTCATCCCCTGGGCCCCCGTTGCACTATCTTTCATAAAAAGCCAACCTGCATCAAATGGCCTTGTACGGTTGCCGGTTTTATTTTGTGCATGCAAAACGAAAACACAAGGAAATAAATAACAAAAATTACTTTTCATCTTATAGTTATTGAACACATCGAATGAATGCCATCCGTGAAGTGACATACTAGTGGATAATGAAGGTGGCGAAGCCGCCCGCCCTCCTCCCTATTACTTATTTGGCTTTATACGTTCGCCATCTGCATGGGAAAAATGCTTTGGCATTTAATACACTGATTTTTTTCATGACCGTATTTGGTTTATGTGTTTGTTTAAGAAAATTTGATTAATCCGAGATGACATTGATGAATTGATGGCCTGCAGAAACGTTATTCCGTATTAATTACGGAATAAAGGTATACAGAAACAATTTACCAGCCAAATATCATTCCGTATTTTTTACAGAATAATATTATTTATTAGTTTTTTGCAGGACTGGAACCTCTTTATAGGAAGTGTAATAATTCGCTATGAAACAATCAAAAAGCCTGGAAACCTTTTTCAATTCAGATCAATTGCTCCGCAATGTGGCCGTGGATAATGTCATTTTTGGTTACAGTGACAGGGAACTGAAAGTATTGCTGCAGCAGCCATTTGTTTTAGATAAATGGACGGTTACCGGTGGCTATATTAAAAAAACGGAAACCATACAAGAGGCGGCAAAAAGGGTGGCTTTTAAAAGAACAGGCTAAAAAGCCTGTTTCTTGGAGCAATTAAGTATTGGCACGCCAACAGGACGAAACACAGATCCCGGATTTAATGCAAAACATATCAGTGAATTAAGTGGAATTGATGTACCAGCCGATTTTTGGATTTTTGACTATTTTGTTTCGGTGGCATTTTATACCCTGACAGAGTATCCCCCGGGTAGAAGTCAGAAAAGGCGAAATGGAAACCGATTGCCGGTGGTGGCCAGTCAACGACCTGCCTAAAATGATGTTTGATCACAAACTAGTCATTACCGAAGCGCTGAAAGCATTGCGGCTGCATATTGCACACTATCCCATCGGGTATGAACTGCTTCCTGAAAAATTAGCCCTGCCTGAAATTCATAACCTTTACGAAACAATCCTTGGCAGGTCGCTTGATGACAGAAATTTCTCCAAACGTTTAATTGCTGCCGGCATTCTTGTTAAACTGAATGAGAAAAGACAGATAGGCGCTCACCGGTCTCCATTCCTCTATAAATTCGATAAAGAAAGGTATGATGAAGGATTAAAATCTGGTGTTGTACTGGCGTTTTAGATTATTTGTTGCCAGGTATAAATGACTTCGCATCCATAAATGATATATAGAAGAGGTTGAATAACCTCACAATATTCTTTAAAGTAAAAGCCCTTCCCGAAAATTCGGGAAGGGCTTGTGCCCAGGACTGGATTCGAACCAGCACATCCTTGCGAACGCTGCGACCTGAACACAGTGCGTCTACCAATTTCGCCACCTGGGCAGGGGTTGAGTTGTCGGTTGGCCACCTTCGCTTCGCTATGGTGGCCGGAGAGGGTTGACAGTTGCCTGTTAACCCCGCATTCAGGGGGTGCAAATATAAAGAATTGCGGATTACGGATTGCGGATTACGGATTAAAATTTCTTAAGAAATTGCTTACTCCGCAGGTTGATCTCAAACAATCCGCAATCCGTAATCCGCAATCCGTAATTTGACTAGTATCCCGGAATATTCATTCCCAGAACAATATCCCTCCTGCCCTTCCAGACCCCTGAAGGATCTTTACTCAGTTTGACCACGCCGGAACCACCCCGCTGCTCCTGCTTTTTATCATAATCAGCATTGATATAAGGGTCATCCGCAAATACGTATTCGTCGATATAATAGGCCTGCAGTCCGGGCTCCTTGATCGTTGGATGGATATGGGCCGCAAAGGTGGTGTTAGGATAAGTTGCCGGCCTGATGGTGGTAAACCTATACCTGCCATCCTTACCCGTTTTCACCCAGCCCCTTAGTTTGCCATGGCGGGCGACCATTCCCGTTTGTCCGGGCGCAGGTGCATACACCCCCTTTTCATTAGTCTGGTACAGGTATAAAACAACACCCTCGGCCGGGGTTTTTCCATCTTTTTTGTAGATCACCCCCTCCATGACCAGGGGCTGGCCCGGTTCTCCAACAGGGGCAATTCTTCCGTCCC
>CAVPPM010000006.1:0-16729 GCA_963707255.1 uncultured Sphingobacteriales bacterium
AACATCCGAAGCGGATTGCCTCCCATTACAATGGTCTGGATGGTGGCCGCAGTGAGGTCAAGCGTACCTACCACCAGTCCGGCCATTATTATGGCAGCGCCCAGGTTATTGCTTTCATTTTCCATAACACAATATTTAATTGTCGACGTTCTTTACTGTTGGTCGGGTGTCCGACTGGTTTCTTTTTTCGTACTCCATTTTGAATCTGCTCAGATCAGGAATAAATTTTCTTTTCCTTCCCAGTTCATACTGGTAAATAGTCTGGCCCAGCTGATACATAAACGGCCATCCCACTGAATCATACTCGTATTGATTATCATTCAGTATACCATCCTTATTTACATATACTACGGCACTGAGCATATACTCAACCTGGTGTGTAAAATCAGCGATATAGGAAGCGTCAATCAGGAATCCGTATGCCCATCCCACCTTATTAAACACACGAACACCCTCCGGCATTTTATGGACTGAATCACGAAAGAAAAACTTGACATAACTGTCGTAGTATTCGCTGGTGTCGTACTTGGGGTAATTCGTTTCTGAAGGGAACTGCGACAGGTACTGGTAAATAAATCGATAGTCGTCTTTGTCAAGGTTGAAACGCCTGTCGGCGGGGAAGGATTCAGGAAATAATACTGATTGCAGGATCTGCTGTAAATCCTCCAACGGCAGGTTATTGACCCTGGTGAAATCAATGGGTTCATTGATGAGACTGTCTTTACTATTAAAATATCCTCGTCCCAATTTGATCTGCTTTCCGAAGTAAAATGAATCTGTATTGTAGGACGGCGGCTGTACGTATAATAAAGATCCGTTTTTACCGATAAAACGGATGGCATTGCCGTGGCGGTTTTGCTCCAGGGTAAGGCCCATGAATTGCCTCGTGATACGGATCGATGGATATCCTTTGGCATGAAGATTACGGTTTATTTCCTGCGGACCTATAAACTGGTATAACCGATTATAAGCATCGTTATCACTTACTATAAAAGCCTTTTTGATATAATGGGCAATGGAAGGATAGCCGTTTTCTGAAGTATTATCCAGCAGCATAGGTGCCTGCCATGCATAATTACTGTCAACCTGCAACGAAGTGTATTTATTTACGCCCTTCCTATTGATCCTGTTCAGTTTTTCAAGCGCCAGTAATGCCAATGGCAGTTTCACGGTTGAAGCTGGATTAAAGTAAAGGTTGGTATCCACATTAAAATAATAGTTATGGAAGGATGGCCTGTTCTTCTTATCCCGGTCAATCTGCGTATAGATGATCTGTACCCTGAAGGAATCCTTTTGCTGAAGCACATGCTGCATAATGCTGTCTTTCCCTGCAAAAAGTATAGCAATCAGCATACTGTCTGTCTTTGGCTGTGCCAGCATATTCAACATGCTGCACAGGAAAACTGTCGGCAGCAATACTTTACCAATACGCATCAATATGATTCAATTGTTATTTCAGGCTACTGACCCTTATACTTCACTTTTCCGCCCACGATGGTCATGATAACTTTGGTATTCTTAATGTCTTCTTCCGGACAGGTTAGCAGGTTATTATTTACCAAAACGAGGTCTCCTAATTTACCTGCTTCAACGGAACCTTTCTGTTTTTCCTCGAAAACCGCAATGGCATTGGCCAGTGTATAGGAATAAAGGGCTTCCTCCCTGGTCATTTTTTGTGCAGGATAAAAGGTGGTTCCGTCTTTCAGTTTCCTGGTCACGCTGGCATAGATATTCGCGAACGGATCGATGTCTTCCACCGGCACGTCAGTTCCATTGTTGATCAGCACGCCTGCGTCCATGAAGGCCCGCCACATATAAGCGCCAGTAGCCGCGCGTTGATCTCCCAGTCGTTTTGGGACAAACGGTGCATCAGAAGTGCAATGTATGCCCTGCATGGATGCAATGATATTCCATTCTTTGAAGCGTGGAATTTCTGCAGGATTTACATGCTGTGCGTGTTCAACTCTCCAGCGGTGATCCTTGGTTTTATTGCGTGTGATCTGTTCAGAAAAGATGTTAACAGTTTCACGGTTGGCACGGTCGCCGATAGCGTGTACGCATAACTGCAGGTTTTTATCCCAGCATAATTTTGCCACCTGTCGCAATTCATCCATGGAAAAAGTATTCTGCCCGTAAGTATCGGGGCGATCACTGTAAGGTTCCAATAACCAGGCACCATAAGAACCCAGTGCACCATCCAGCGAAACCTTGACGGCATTCACCGTTAAATGATTATCGCCTTCATTCATGATAGGGAATTTCGCAGCGTTTGCGGATAAATTCTTAATACCCTCCCGAACCATTACCCAGTGCCGTATATCCATTTTCCCTTCTTTGGCCATTTCCTGCATCCAGTCCACTTCCTGGAACGAAGAACCCGCATCAACAAAACTGGTGACGCCATTTCTCAGGCATTCGGCTTCAGCAAGCTTAATGCTTTTGCGCCAATCGGATTTCCTGTCCTCCAATGGCCGTTTTTGCATCCATGCCATGTATGACGGATATACCAGTGTTTGTGCCCTTTCTTCCAGGACGCCCACCATTTTGCCCGACTTATCCTTCACTATATCGCCGCCTGTGGGGTTGGCCGTTTTTTCGGTTATGCCAGACAGTTGTAGTGCCTTCGCATTTACATAAACACTATGACCACTGGCATGGGTGAGTATGACGGGATTGTCGGGAGAAACGGCATCCAGTTCTTCATGATATGGGTATCCCAAATAGTTTTTTGCCGGGGCATGGTCCCATTTTTCCTGGTGCCAGCCACGACCGATGATCCAGTCGCCCGGCTTTGCCTTTTTTACCGCATCTGCCACCAGGGATACAATCTCCTCCCAGTTTTTCACCTTCATCAGGTTAATATTGATCAGGGAAGCCCCCATGCCATGGATATGACCATGGCCCTCTATAATTCCCGGCATCAGGAACTTGCCCTGGGCATCGATAACTTCTGTTCCGGTGCCGATATACTTCTTGACATCGACATTAGAACCTACAAAAACGATTTTGTCATCCAGGATTGCTACGGCCTCTGCAGATGGTTGATTTTTATTAACAGTATATACTTTGGCGTTCTGAATAACAAGACTGGCCTTCTGGGCCAAACAGAGACGCGGGGAAGACAAAGACGCAAAGAATAATAAGAAACAGATGATCCGTATAGGCATAGGGACGAAAATTAAATGTATTGATTGATGATATTTTCCAGCCATTCCTGTTTACCGCTGGTCTGTTTGGGTTCGCCATTCTTAATGGCATAATCACGAAGGTCTTCTAGTCCCAGTTTCCCTACTTCAAAATCCTTTCCTGCGCCCGAATCAAAGGAAGCATACCTCTGCTTCCGGTATTTCTTGTATGGTGATTTTTGCAGTACGTTGTCGGCAATCACCAGCGCCCTGGCAAAGGCATCCATGCTGCCAATATGTGCAAGAAAAATATCTTCAAGGTCAGTAGAATTTCTTCTTGTTTTTGCATCGAAGTTCACGCCTCCACCGGCAAAACCACCGGCTTCCAGGATGATCATCAGGCTTTCTACCAGTTCATTTAAGTTCATGGCAAACTGGTCCGTGTCCCAACCATTCTGGTAGTCTCCACGATTGGCATCAATGCTGCCCAACATTCCGGCATCGGCAGCAGCCTGCAGTTCATGCTGGAAGGTATGCCCGGCCAGTGTCGCATGGTTCACTTCTACATTGATCTTAAAATCTTTATCGAGTCCATAATGACGAAGAAATCCGATCACCGTTTCGCAGTCATAGTCGTACTGGTGCTTGGTAGGTTCACAGGGTTTCGGCTCAATAAAAAATACCCCCTTGAATCCATTTTTGCGGGCATAATCTTTTGCCGTATGCAGGAACCTGGCCAGGTGATCCTTCTCCCTTTTCATATCCGTATTCAACAGTGTCATGTAGCCTTCCCTGCCTCCCCAGAATACATAGTTTTCACCATTCAATGCGATGGTAGCATCCAGTGCGTTTTTAACCTGTGTCCCGGCATACGCCAGTGAAGCAAAATCGGGATTGGTAGATGCGCCGTTCATATACCTTGGATTCGAAAATACATTGGCCGTACCCCAAAGTAGTTTCACCCCGCTGGCAGATTGTTTTTGTTTGGCATAGTCCACGATCTTTTGCATCCGGTCTTCATACTCCGCAATGGTATGTCCTTCTTCCACCAGGTCTATATCATGGAAGCAATAGTAAGGAACACCAAGTTTGGTGAAGAATTCGAAAGCCGCATCCATTTTATCATATCCCCTTTGCATGGCATCAGCAGCTGTATCCCAGGGAAAATGTTTGGTACCCGGACCAAATGGATCGGCCCCTGTATTGCAGAAGGTATGCCAGTAACACACTGCATAGCGCAGGTGGTCCTTCATGGTTTTTCCAGCTACTACCTGGTTTTCATCATACCATTTATACGCCAGTGGATTGTCTGATTCCCTTCCTTCAAATGTTATCTTTCCAATACCGGGAAAATATTCCCTGTTGCCTAATGTGATACTCATATCAGTTGTTTTTCTATTGTCTAAAGTAGTGCATTTACATAATGGGCGCCGTCTGAGGAACCGGAAAATAAATAAAGCTGGCGTCCGGTTTTTTGCTGCATCGACTGGTGTAACTGCCTCACCGTTTCAATACCGTTTTTCGTATCTGCCATAATAACCACAGTTCCGCCACTGCCGCCACCGCTGATCCTCGCACCATAAACACCTTTATTTATGCCGTAATCCCTCACTTTATTGACGATTGACTGGGTTACTTCTTCTCCCAATCCCACTGAACTGTACCCCTCGTGTGATTCAAACATCAGCTTTCCCATTTCTTCCAGGATAGTGGTATTAGCTGCTTCATTGCTGAGTTGAAGCAATAGGGTCCTGAATCTGTTGATTCGATGGTTTTCTCTTACAGGATGCCAGGCTGCCGGTAAAAGATGGTATTCTATATGAGGATGAACTACAGTTACCTTATCGATGCTTGTTCCAAACTGTTGAATGAATTCCTTTCCCGACATTTTAGCAGGTATGATTGACGCATACCTGTTTTCGAATTCTTCCAGTGGAATATTCGCTAAAAATCCATGGTAAGGAATATCTTTCCAATGACCTGAAATTTTTGCTCGTTCCAACGCTGATGGTTCAACGCCAAGACTTCTTGCAATGATGGTATACGCCATAAACGCAGCGCTTCTTACTGAACCGTAAGATGCGCCGGATACCGCATGCCTTACTCCGCTATCAATCCCAAAAAAAATAATATCCGGCGGAATTTCAATAGGTTCCATGACCTGGTGAGGCTGACAGATAATAGGAAGCAGGTGATCTTTTTTGCCAAGATTCACTGATAGCTGGTCCATCAATCCGCAGGCGGCACCCACCACAAGATTTTCCACTTTTTGTGCCAGCAGGGCAAGTTCAAGGGGATCCAATAAAATACCGTAAGTTTTTTGAATAGCGTGCATGGTGGCCACTTCAACCGCAGCGGAAGAGGATACTCCTTTTCCAGTGGGTATACTGCTTGACACCAAAATGTCTGCGCCAGTAAAAGTCAGGCCCTTTTCTTTTTCCAAAACAAGGAAACAACCTATAATATAGACGGCCCATTGTCCGCCTGGTTTTGCTTTAATGCGTTCCCGCGCAACATCATAAGGAACATCTCTCAATTCTTTAATATCTATGGAGAATTGCTGATGCTTTTCATCCGTATCTGTGGTTATGGAACATATTTGTCCGCCAATATTATTGATCTGCACCCTGGTGGTTTCGCCGACCGGCATTTGCAGCAACAGGGATCCGCTATAATCTGCAATACCGCCCATGACGTCGAGGCGGCCGGGGGACACCGCCGAGGCGGTGGCGATTGGCGAATTGGCGGATTGGAGGATTGGCGGATTCATAGGAATTGGCGGATTGACGGATTGGCGTATTGACGGATTCTCAATCGTAAAATATATATGCTTTTGAAACAATTCATTAGTAAATTTTATTATTAATCCGTCAATTCGCCAATCCGCTAATCCGCCAATTACTCAACATCTATCCTCCTCAACTCTGCCGCCTTTTCTTCTGGCATCGTATCGGCCATAAATGTGTCGGCGCCGGTTTCCGGACCGGCAAGGAATTTCGGAAGGCCGGGCTGACGAAGGGGCGGACAAATATTTATGTGCATATGATACCCTTCATAATTTCCTTCATCAACCGGTGCCTGGTCAAATGCGAGAATATACGGGAATACAGATTTGAAATTGGCGTCATACTTCCTGGTCACAATCCTGTATACATCGGCAAGTCCGGCTATTTCTTCATCACTCATCGTAATCAGGGTCTGGTGTGCCTGTTTCGGAAATATATAGGTTTCATAAGCGAACCTCGCGAAATAAGGAATAAATGCGATGGCGTAATCATTCTCAGCAATAATCCTTATCTCATCTTTCTGTTCTGCCGTAATTATATCTGCAAAAATATTCCTCCCGGTCTCCTCTTTATAGGAAGTCATGGCCAACAATTCTTTCTGCACCACATTAAACACGAAATCCGTGGCATAGATCTGGCAATGCGGATGCGGGTTCGACACACCAACAATCTCCCCTTTATTCTCAAAGATCAATACGGATTTGATGGCGGGATGCTGTCTGAATATAACCATCTCCTCCCTCAAGGCCATAAATACCCTGGCAATGGAAGCCGTGTCCAGGTCGGTCAGCGTAACATTATGCAGGGGATGGTAACAGACAACTTTGGCAATGCCATCGGCCTTTTCCTTTCGATACAAACTATTATGCAGGAATTGTTCCTTGTCATCAATGACCGGAGAATGCAGTCCAACTACAGGATGGTCGTTTTCAAAAATATATACATCCGCATATTGAGGATTGACTTTTCCACTGACGCGAGTGTTACCCGGACATAAATAACATTTCGGATCATACTCCGGCGCATTGTGTACAGACGCTTTCAGGTCAAAATCCCATGGACGATTATTCCTGTGCGCGGCATAAACAATCCATTCCCGCCTGAGGGGATGCCATCTCTTTTCCCATTGCCCGGCGTATGCATCATCCATTTCTTCCATCATATTATCTTTTTCTCCAGCTGCACCTTCCAATTCGCATATGCTTCACCGTAAGCATGCTGCAGGGAGGATTCGGGCTGGTATTCCTTGACGATATGCATTCCGGTGAAACTTTCTGCATAAGAAGAAAATATCTTCGACCCCACTCCTGCGCCTCTTGCCGCACCCACGGCGCCATCTGTATTATATAGTTCAAGCCTGCATCCTGACACATTGGTAAAGACTGAAGCGAAGACTTCACTAAGGAACATATTGGCATGGCCGGCCCTGATGGTGTTCAGTTCCATACCCATCGACTGCATGATCTCCATACCATACTGCAAAGCAAATACGATTCCTTCCTGTGCCGCCCTCGCCATATGCGCAGTGCCGTGACGGTTAAAGGAAAGTCCGCTTAACTGTGCGCCCGGATCCTTGTTCACCAATATTCTTTCTGCCCCGTTTCCAAAGGGGAAAAAAGACAGCCCATCAGCACCCGGAGGAACAGTGGAGGCCAGCGCATTCATTTCCTGGTAGCTGAGTTGCGGGAAAATATTCTTCCTCATCCAACTGTTCAATATCCCCGTACCATTGACACAAAGCAGTATCCCCAGCCGTTTTGCCTGTTCCGTATGATTCACATGTACAAACCCGTTCACCCTGGATAAAGGGTCATAATTCAGTTTATCGGTTACGCCATATACCACGCCTGAAGTGCCTGCAGTAGCGGCCACTTCACCGGGGTTCAGCACATTGAGCGACCATGCATTGTTGGGCTGATCACCTGCACGGTAACATACAGGCGTACCTGCTTTTAAACCGAGCAGCGAAGCGGCGCTTTCGGTTACCCTTCCCTGTTCTCCAAAAAGAGGAACAACTGGCGCCAGTAGTGCGGGATCAATGCCATATAATTTCAATAGATCAGCCGCTATGGTACCTGAAGGGTAATCCCAGAAAATTCCTTCCGACAATCCAGAGACAGTCGTAACAATATCACCCGTCAGCTTTGCCGCGATATAATCTCCCGGCAGCATGATCTTATAAATTTTTTCGTAAACCTGGGGTTCGTTATCCTTTACCCATTTCAGTTTCGATGCCGTAAAATTTCCGGGAGCATTGAGGTAATGTTCCAGGCAAAATTCTTCGCCCAATGTTTTCAATGCATCGTTACCAATATTTACCGCGCGGCTGTCGCACCATATGATAGAAGGCCTCAATGGTTTCATTTCACGATCCACGCATACCAATCCGTGCATCTGGTACGATATCCCGATGGCAGCAATATCTTCCGGCGCAAAATCAACCTGCTTTTTAATTAAGCCGATGGCCTGTTGCAGTTCGTTCCACCACATCTCCGGATCCTGCTCAGCAAAACCCGGTGCGGGTGATGCTATCGGCATTTCATTGGCAGGAGAAAAAGCAGACCCTTTTACCGACCCGCTGCTGATCTCCAGCAGGGAAGCCTTTACGGAAGAGGATCCAATATCAAGCCCCAATAAATACTTACTCATAAGGTTCTGCTTATAGAAATGCTAATGTTATCCTGCCCTTTCCAACACAAGATAAAGTGCCGTCAGTATGCCGGTAATGATCAATGCACCAACGGCAAAACCGGAATGGGTTTTAAACATGGACGGATGTACGTCAAGGGTATCCTTGTTGTTTTTACTTTTGGGATCCAGCAGGCTGATGATCACCATCAACGCAACACAGATAACAAATACCCATCCCATCCTGTCAAGGAAAGGCATTTCCGTAAAAACAAATTTAAACAGTACGGAAAATCCGAATCCCAGTACGATGGCAGCGAGTGCCGCATTGGCCGTTGCCCGTTTCCAGAAAAACCCGAGAAGAAATATGGTAAAGACACCGGGCGAAACAAATCCCGTATAGTCCTGGATGTACTGGAAGCCTCCTTTTTTGTCGATGCCCAGGAAGGGAGAAATGATGATCGCCAGTATCATGGCAATCAGCACGGTGATTCTTCCAATGCTAACCAGTTTACGATCGCTCGCTTCGGGATTGACGTATTTTTTATGGATATCAAGGGTATAAATTGTTGCGATGCTATTGGCTTTTCCGGCAAGAGATGCCACGATGGCGGCCGTAAGAGCGGCAAAGGCCAATCCTTTTAACCCGCTGGGGAGGAGGTTTAATAATACAGGGTATGCCCGGTCGGGGTTCAGTTCATTTCCCGCAATCATTTCCGTCTGGAACATGCCCTGCTGGTGCAGCACATAGGCCGCGATCCCCGGTAATACCACGATCACCGGCATCAGCAGTTTAAGGAAAGCGGCAAACAGTATCCCGCTTCTTGCCGTTTTAAGGTCGGCACCCAATGCCCTTTGTACGATATACTGGTTGCAGCCCCAGTAGTTAAGGTTTACGATCCACATGCCTCCCACCAACACGGTAAAACCCGGAAGGTCCATATAGTTCGGATTACCTTTTTCATAGACCATGTCGAAGTGATCCGAAGCCTCCTTCATCATCCTGGAAAATCCATTAAAAATCCCCGGCGTATTAAAATGGTCAGAGACCATATTGATGGCAAGATACGTTGTGGCCAATCCACCCAACACCAGGAAAAATACCTGGATCACATCCGTATAGCCGATCACCTTCATTCCACCCAGTGTAATCACGATGGCAAATACTGCAAGGAAGATCATGCACAAGGTAAAATTGTATCCCGAGATCGTACTCACTGCGAGGGCACCCAGGTATAAAATGGAGGTAAGATTAACCACCACATACAGCAACAGCCAGAAGATCGCCATCACCATGCTCACTGTTTCATTATACCTGCGCGTAAGGAACTGCGGCATGGTATAAATATGATTTTTCAGGTAGATGGGTAAGAAGAATACACCCACGATAAGCAGGGAAGCTGCCGCCATCCATTCGTATGTGGCGATGGCCATGCCCATCTTAAAACCGGAACCGCTCATGCCGATAAACTGCTCTGCGGATATATTGGAAGCGATCAGTGATGCCCCGATGGCCCACCAGGTGAGGGAACCTTCGGCAAGGAAAAAATCCTTGGGACCGGATTCAGCTTTTTTCTTACGATGATATATCCAATAACCATAAAGACTTACGACAACAAAATAGAAAAAGAAAACACCAAGGTCGTACGTAGTTAATTTAGGCATATGGCAATATAAGAATATTGATCATGCGAAATCGCTTCACATTAAGGTGTAATTTATTTAATCCCGAAACTGAATATGGTCTGGGAACGAAATTTTTCTCCTGGCTTTAGTACCGTTGTAGGAAAGGAGGGTTGGTTCGGACTGTCAGGGAAATGTTGTGTTTCCAGGCAGAATCCATAACGATGCTGGTATACTGAACCTTTTCCCTTTTCTGACCCATCCAGGAAGTTACCGCAATAAAACTGCACACCCGGTTCTGTGGTATTCACTTCAAGCGTTCTGCCCGATGTGGGAGCATAGACACGGGCAGCGAGTTTCATCTTCCCCGTTTCGCCATTGAGTACAAAATTGTGATCGTAGCCCTTCCCATACCTGATCTGGTCGTAGCTGGTATCGTTTACGCGTTCGCCGATTTTATGCGGACTGGCAAAGTCAAAGGGTGTACCCGCAGTTTTCCTGATTTCACCGGTAGGAATAAGGTCTGCATCCACCGGTGTAAATCCTTCAGCATTGATCATCAGTTCATGGCCGAGGATATCTCCCTTGCCCTGTCCTTCGAGATTAAAATAACTATGGTTGCTGAGGTTCAACACCGTAGCCTTATCCGTTTCGGCACTATACCGGATACTCAGTTCATTGGCATTGTTCAGTGCATACCTTACCCGCACTGTCAGGTTACCCGGATAGCCTTCCTCGCTGTCCTTACTGGTATACGTAAACTCAACGCCTTCACTATCCTGCCTGGCATCCCATACCACTTTATCGAAACCTTTCAACCCGCCATGGAGGGTATTGGGTCCGTTATTGGCGGCAAGCGTATATTCCTTACCGTCCAACGTGAACTTTGCTTTGGCAATCCTGTTGGCATAGCGGCCCACCACTGCACCAAAATAGGATTTGCCCCGGTAATAACCGGCAAGACTGTCGTACCCCAGTACAATATCCTCCAGTTTTCCATTCCTATCGGGAACGAATAACCGAACAATGGTCGCGCCGTAACTGGATATCTCCACTTTCAGCTGGTTGGCATTCGTTAGCGTATATAAGCCAACCGCTTTTTCATCGAGCGAATCATTGAATGCCGTTGTTAACCCGTTTCCCATATCATGGTCGTTTTTATGCATTTGTTTGCAGGCTGATAACTGGAGCAGCAGCAGTAGCAGTATTGTTATTCTCATTTCTATTGTTGAAAAATTATGACATGATTTCAGATGCACCGTCTCCCGTTATTACCTCATAGGCATGTAGCTCGTGACCTGTATGATGAAGATAATCAGGAGAAATCCTTTCCAGTAACTTCTGGATGTAGTCACCATGCACCAGGTTAATGGTGCAGCCTCCGAATCCTCCGCCCATCATCCTGGCACCCAGCACCAGCGTTTCATCCCTTACCATTTTGACCAGCAGGTCAAGTTCCATGCAACTCACTTCGTAATCGTATTGCAGACCCTGGTGCGATGCATACATATAGTCGCCCACTTTATCAAGGGAGCCCGACTTCAATGCTTGACAAACCTTTTCCACCCTTTTATTTTCCTCGACCACAAAATAACAACGCCGGTATACTTCCTTTCTCAATTTATCCGCATGTTGTTCCAGCATTTCAGTGGTAATATCACGGAGGGATTCAACAGCGGGAAAATATTTCTTGATCACCGATACCCCTTCTTCACATTCCAGCCTGCGCTTATTATATTCTGTGGAGGCCAGCGAATGCTTCACCCCGGTATCCAGTAATAATATCTTATATTTTTCGAGTTCCAGCGGAAAATATTCCACCTCCAGGGACCTGCAGTCGAGCTTCATCACCTGTCCACGTTTGCCATGAAGGCTGGCGAACATGTCCATAATTCCCACCCGCAAACCAATGAATTCATGTTCGGCCCGTTGTGCGATTTTCGCCAGGTCAAGCCGGCTGTATCCATAATCGTGAATGGTGTTTACTGCAAAGGCCATGGCGCTTTCCAGTGCTGCAGAAGATGATAGCCCCGCGCCGATCGGTACGTCAGCCGCCACTACCAGGTTAAAGGGTTGAATTTTTTTTCCTTCGCGGCCAAACTGGTCGATCACCCCCAGTAAATAATTGGCCCATTTTTTTTCATTGGGGACGATGTGCTCAAAATCTATTTCCGCGGTTTCCCCGAAATCGGCCGAGATCCATTTTGCCTTATTTCCCGTGGTCTCTCCGACTGCCAGGTAGGCTGCCTTATTAATGGCTGCGGGCAGGACAAACCCGTTATTATAATCGGTATGTTCCCCAATGATATTCACCCTTCCGGGGGCCATAAATACTCGTGGCAAAGTTCCAAATTCACGTTGATATATTTCCCTGACCCTCGATGATAATGTCATGCTATAGAGATGATGTAAAGCTGCACAAACTAATCAAAAAACTCATACCATCATTAGGCTGCAGCCACGGATATCGCTGAAGTCGATACGTCCCGTAACCTCAAAACTTCCATCGGGGTAGAGCACCCCCGCATCATCGGTGGCAATAAAGGCCGATGACCAGGTATTGGCGAGGTCAATCACGTTGATAACTCCACGGTATGCCCCATCCACTTTGTCCTGTATGGCAAAGGGATCGTCTTCGTCCCTGACCAATACCTTCATAGTGTCAGATGGATAAAATATTCCCCGTCCGGCTGAGTATGCCTGTGATAATAATTCCGTCATGCCATATTCCGAATGGATGCAGTTCACGCCCATCGCAGTTTGCAGGATCTCGTGAACTTCGGTGCGGGTGAGTTCTTCCCTCCTGCCCTTCATCCCGCCCGTCTCCATGATAATGGTATGCTTCAGCTGCATGGGAAACTGCTCTGCAAAATCCAGCAATGCATAGGTTACTCCTATCAGCAATACTTTTTGATTGGCAGACTCGAGTTCAAGAAGGTTATTGTGTAATGCTTTATGGTCATACAGGTAAAATCCGCTTTTCGGATGACCCGATAGTTTCACCAGTTGATCCACCATCATTACCAGTGAAGAATGTTGCCGCTCCAGGTAGGATGGCAGAAGACCGATAATACACCATGATGAAGGTTCACCATAAAATTTGCGGAAGCCATGAAGAAAACTCTCCCGGTACAGGTTCAGATCCTTAATATAGTGCCGGCTATTGATGGATCCTGTAGTTCCACTGCTTTCAAAATACAATTCCGGAGTAAAAGCAGTAGTCAGTACCGAATGTGTCTTAAAGAAACTGATGGGTAAAAAGGGTATATCCGCCAGTTCCCTTACCCGTTGGGGTGAAACACCCAAACCATCACACCAATCCCGGTACACCCGGTTCTCATGGTGTTGAAAAGCAAAGAGTTGCAGCGCTTTTTCAGTAAACGAAGAAATGTTAAAATCAAAGAGGTTTTCCCTGAATTTCGTATGGTCAAATAGGTTATTCAAGCGGGAACTTATACATTTGAATAGTTAATTGTGAACCCATGAAGCAAATTCTCCTGGTGGTAATAGCGGCTTTTATGATTGTAGCCTGCGGCAAAGATACTTTCCAAAGTAAACCGCAGCTATTTTTAAAATCCGTTAGTTCAACTACCGTTCCGGTGGGAGGCGACCTGCAGATCATCATGAGGCTGACCGACAAAGAGGGTGATTTCAAGGATACTATCTGGGTTAAAAAAGTCACTACCCGTTGTCCCAGTTCCAATTTTTCCGATTCACTATTGTATTCAATACCGGGAGATGTTCCGAAGACATCCAACTTTGATGCTGATATCAAACTGTCTTTCACCTATGCTTTCGAACTCCAGCCTAAATGCACCCGGCCGGATACTGCAGTATTCAGCTTCTGGATGAAAGACGATAAAGGCAACAAGAGTGATACCGTTAAAACTCCTCCCATTATCATCTTGCGATAATCATTGACGACCAGGATATTTTTCCGAAACCTTGTATACAGTGATCTTTTCATTGCCTTTTGTGCAATGATGATGTCATGGGAAACAATGGAAGTCTTTACCCGGCAAAACAAGGATATCCTGCTATTTATTTTTTTTTCCACCCTCTGCTCCTACAGTTTTCACTCACTGGTAAATATTATCTACCCGGCCACTACAGAACGGCATGAATGGAATACCAGGAACAAAAATTTACTGATCATTATTTTACTGGCTTCGGCACTGGCAGTTTTCGTGTATGCATGGAGGTTAAAAGAAGGGATACTGTACATGGGGTTTGCCGCCCTGGCCACTTTTTTATATTCCGCTCCCAATATTCCCATCAGGCCCTTTATTCTCCTGAGAAGGATTGCTATTGGCAAAACGATCTTCCTGGCCCTTGTATGGACCTATGTAACGGGACTGATGCCTTTGCTGATCAGCCATACACCGCTGGGTTCCGCTCATTGGTTTTATTTGGGCAGCAGGCTTTTCCTGGTCTATGCCATATGCATTCTTTTTGATCTCAGGGACCGGCAGGAAGACCGGGAGAAAGGTATCCGGGCCTTGCCTACGGTACTGTCGGAGAGGGCAATCCGAATGATTTATTACCTGAGCCTGCTATTTTCCCTGGCATCCACCATTATGATGTTGGTTGCAGGTATTTCCTTATCGGTATTTATTTTTATGTTGATCCCTGTATTGATCTGTATGCTGATCTATCGGTATGCCCTTACCCGAAAAGACGAGTTTTTCTACTATATTATTCTTGACGGGCTGATGATGCTCTCGGCATTACTGCTTTTCATCTATCTAATTTCATTTACATTCGTACCCCGACAATCTTAATAAATATGGCAAAAAAATCAACGAAAGAAAAGAAAGTCAAGAAGGTCATCAATGATGAGGCATATGCGTTCCTGAAAGCTTACATCAACAATCCCTCTCCCACCGGCTTTGAATATCCCGGGCAAAAACTATGGCTGGAATATATCAAACCGTTTACCGACAGTTATTTTACAGACCCCTACGGATCTGCCGTGGCCGTCATCAATCCTGATGCTAAATTCAAGGTGGTGATCGAGGCCCATGCTGATGAGATCAGCTGGTTTGTAAACTATATAACCCCTGAAGGACTGATCTATGTAAAACGCAATGGCGGTGTGGACCACCAGATCGCTCCCGGCAAACGCGTGATCATCCATGGTAAGAAGGGTCCTGTTAAAGCTGTATTCGGATGGCCGGCTATCCATACCCGTATAGGCAATGATAAAGAGAACCAGCCCAAAGTTGAAAACCTCTGCCTGGATTGCGGAGCGCGAAATAAAAAAGAAGTGGAAGAACTCGGTATCACCGTAGGATCAGTGGCAACCTATGAAGAAGGGTTTGATGAGCTGGCGTATGGATACCTTATCGGCCGCGCCTTCGACAACAGGATCGGAGGATTTATGATTGCCGAAGTGGCCAGGATGTTGAAGGCCAATAACAAGAAACTTCCCTTTGCATTATACATCGTTAATGCGGTGCAGGAAGAAATCGGACTGCGCGGTGCTGAGATGATGGCACGAAGGATCAAACCGGATGTTGCCATTATCACCGACGTAACGCATGATACCACTACGCCAATGATCAACAAGGTCATTGAAGGTGATTGCGCCTGTGGAAAGGGGCCGTCACTGGCATTCGGCCCGGCTGTGCACAACAAACTGCTCGACATTGTACAGGACGTCGCCAAAAAACAGGACATCCCCGTACAGCTTCGTACGGTAAGCAGAAGTACGGGAACGGATACAGATTCCTTTGCCTATGCCAATGATGGATGTCCTTCTGTACTCATCTCCATACCGCTTCGTTATATGCATACGACAGTGGAAATGCTGCATAAGGATGATATAGAAAACACGATCCGGCTGATGTATGAAACATTACTGACCATCACTCCAAAGACCAACCTCAGTTATTTCAGCTAACACGGCAATATATGATGAGCAGACTGAAGCGATTGATTGATGATTTTCCACCGCATCACCTGCTCATCATTATTTTTTTTGTACTGGACGGCAACAACGAGTTTTTCCCCGACATATCCCTTCCGGAATCCATTATTCTTTTTGGTATATTTTTCTTTCTTTCCGCCCTGATCATTTTTACCTGCAGGTTTTTCAGCAAAAACACTTACCGTGCCGCGATATTTTCTGCAATGTTTATTTATGTGCTGCTGTTTGGCCGCACTATTTATCACTATTATACACGACTCTGGGGGGCAGGCACCAGGGTTTCCAATACACATTTTTTCCTGGTGCTGGCTGCAATGATGGTGCTGCTGATCTTCTGGCTGTCCAGAACATCCACTGTGGCGTTGGTAAAATTCAACCGGTTCCTCAACATATTGTTCTTCACGCTCATCCTATATTCGGTATTCAGTATCGCCTATAAATATGCAACGCCTGGAAAGCAACTGCAACTTCAAACGCCGCAACAACATGTATTTACCAACATTACGGGACCGAAAAACAATATTTATCTTCTTTTATTTGACGAGTACCAGGGAGATGACGGATTGAGTGCCTTATATGGAACAGCCGATATCGGGCCGCGTAAAATGTTATTGCAAAAGGGGTTTTATGTACCGGCA
>CAVPPM010000007.1:0-5576 GCA_963707255.1 uncultured Sphingobacteriales bacterium
CATCCGCAGAGCAATTACAACTATACTTTTTATTCCCTGCCCTCAATGTTGAACATGTCTTACCTGGATTTCAACGATCATAAAATAGATTATGATTTGCGCAGGGTGGTAAAGTCTGTTGGCTCGATGAACGACAAAGGCCCATTTATTTCCTTCCTTCGCCAGCAGGGTTATTCCATTGTTAACCACAGTTTTTTCACACTGGGTGACATTCCGACGCCGCATTATTTACTGGGTCTTCCCCATGACGGATTCAGCGCCATCTTTTCACGTACCCTTCCCGGATGGGCGCAGGATGACCTTCTTCATGTTATCCCCAATAATAGTTTACAGAAATTTTTCCGTACTTACTTCTACCAGACGTTTAACTATAACAATGAGGTCATTAGCGGCATGCAAAAAACTATTCATGAAAAATCAGAAACCCCAAGGTTTGTGTATGCCCACCTGTTGATACCTCATCCTCCTATGCTGACCGATTCGTTGGGTAATTTGAAGAATATCCGGGCTGCCATGTATGAGATCAACAGGGAGTCGCCCTCCCTTACATTATCCTATAAGGCGTATATACATTATACTAACACCATACTCGACAAAATGGTCACAGGAATACAGCAGCAGGATCCTTCCGCCACTATCGTAGTGGCCAGCGACCATGGCTTCCGTTCTTTCAGTGACAGGCAGCAGTATATTTTCAATACCCAGTGTGCCGTTTATATACCCGGTGCCAAATATGACGGATTCTATGATACCCTCTCCCTGGTTAACCTTTTAAGGCTCGTTTTAAATAATAGTTGCGGGCAGAAAATTCCACTGGAAGCCGATCACCGCCATCAGGCAAAATGATTAACTTTGACCCAAACAATCTGCATGTTCCTCTACGTTGATCCCGGAAGTGGAAGCTATATTATACAGCTGATCATCGCAGCAGTACTGGGAGTGGGTTTTTATTTCAAAACCGGCTGGACCTATATTAAAAACTTTTTCCGGAAAAACAAACCCGAGGACTGAACCTATGTCCAACCCCTCCCCAGACCCCGCATCATACCGTGATCCTTCGGGATTTATTTTTAAAAAGAATAATGTTGTCTACCGGCAGATCAATACAAGTTATGCAGATCACTATGAACAATTGGTTTCCGGCGGATTGTACAAAAACCTCACAGAAAAAAAATGGCTGCTTGAACATGATGAGGTTGAAGGTTCTACAGACAATGGCGTTTATAAGATCATTAAGCCAAGGCAGCTTGATTTCATTAATTATCCTTATGAATGGTGTTTTTCTCAATTCAAGGAAGCTGCACTGTTGACACTGCGTATTCAACGGTTGTCGATGGCAACGGGAATGAGCCTTAAAGACGCAACGCCATTCAATATCATATTTGAAGGAAGCAAGCCAATATTCATTGATACCCTTTCCTTTGAAAAATATGATCCCACAAAACCGTGGGTAGCGTATCGACAATTCTGCGAGACCTTCCTGGCGCCACTGTTGCTGGCCGCATGGCATCATCCGGATCTTACCCGCTTAATGATCGCTTATCCGGATGGTATTCCATTGAATATCTGTGCTTCCCTCCTGCCTTTCTCATCGAGGCTTAAAACACTCTCTTCCCTCCATATTCATTTGCAGGCGGGAATAAAGGGTACGAATAATAAACAAAGTGCCAGGCCACCGGCATTTAGTGCGGATAAACTGAACAGGATCATCGACCATCTGATCAACGGGATCAGTGCTTTGCAGATGAATACCAAATTATCCGTCTGGAGTGATTATTATACAAACACCATACTGAAGGACAATTACCTGCAGGAAAAAGAAATCCTGGTTTCACAATTCACGGACAACATCGACATTGCTTCTGCCATTGACCTGGGTTCCAATACGGGCCAGTTTGCGCTGATGCTGAACAACAAGGGCCACAGGGTTATTGCACTGGATATAGATCCGCTTTGCATCGAAAGGCTTTATCGACATTCTGCCGAAAACCAATATAATATCACGAGCCTTGTGTGTGACCTGGTAAATCCTGCACCGGCCATTGGCTGGGACAATGCAGAGCGTTCCTCATTACTGCAACGGTTAAACGCAGATCTGGTACTGGCCCTTGCATTGGTACACCATTTGTGCATCGGCAGGAACCTGCCGTTTTACAAACTCGCTGAAACCATCAGCAGGATGGGAACTTTCCTCATCATCGAATTTGTGCCAAAGAATGACGAAAAAGTCCAGCAATTGCTAAGCCACCGGGAAGACATATTTGCTGCCTATGATGAGGAGCATTTCCGGGATGCATTCAAGAAATATTTCGATATCCTCGCGACAGAACATATTGGCAATAGCGGTAGATCACTTTTTTTAATGAAAAGGAAAAATGACTGAGGGCTCACCTATGGAAGAAATAGAATTATCCATAGTGATTCCCTGCCTCAATGAGGAAAAATCGCTTGCCTTCTGTCTTCAAAGAGCAAAGAATTTTATCAGCAACAATAATATTTCGGGAGAAGTCATTGTATCAGACAATGGCAGCACCGACGGTTCTTCAGAGATCGCCAGGTCATACCAGGTGATGTTGGTCGATGCAGTTGACAAAGGATATGGAGCGGCAGTGATGACGGGTATAAAAAATGCCAGGGGAAAATTTATCATTTTCGCGGATGCGGACGACAGTTACCATTTCGATGAGATCATGCCGCTTTTAGAGGATCTCCGAAACGGGAGTGACCTGGTGGTAGGAAACCGTTTCAAAGGGGGTATCGAAAAAGATGCCATGCCCTGGTTACACAGGTATTTCGGCACACCGGTTCAATCCGCCATCGGTAATATCATGTTTGGTATCAACCTCGGTGATTTCAATTGCGGAATGAGGGGCGTAACCAAAGACTGTTATGAAGAACTGGATATGCATACCACAGGAATGGAATTTATTTCCGAAATGATCGTAAAGGCCGCTCTAAGGAAAAAGAAAATCACGGAAAGACCGGTGAAATTGTACCGCGACAAACGTGACAGGCCTTCGCATCTCCATACGTTCCGGGACGGATGGAGAAACCTTCGTTTCTTCCTGTTGTATAGTCCGGCCTGGCTCTTTCTTTACCCCGGACTGTTCCTGATGATCTGTGGTCTCATAATCTCGGTTATACTTTACCGTGGACCCGTCAGGCTTGGCCAGACGCGCTTTGATATCCATACCCTCTCTTATACATCGGCCAGTATCATACTTGGTTTTCAACTGGTAAACGTATATGTTTTCACAAGGCTGTACACCGCTGTACACGGGCTTCATCCCTTCCAGCAAAAGTTTATGGACCGGTTCAATAGATGGTTTCATATGGAAAAAGGCATTATCCTGGGCATCCTCCTGTTACTGGCAGGGATTGCCTTGAATATCCGGGCCATCCTGTACTGGAAACAGCGGCAGTTTGGTGACCTGGACCCGATCATCGTATTACGCTGGGTCATTCCATCCGTTACGCTCGTACTTCTCGGGGCGCAACTGATGATCTCCTGCTTTTTTTTGGGGATACTGAACATTAGAAATAAATCAACGCCTGATGCATACACCCGGAATTAATGCAGGCCTGGCAAAGGCCAATGTATTGACCGGGATATGGCCAAACAAAATACCGCCATCTGCCGGCGATGTTCCTGTTACTTATTTACATACTTGTTCAATCCTATGCGATCCACCGGCTTACCACCACCTACGATGAAGAATCCTTTCTCCAGTATGGAATAACACTGTTAAAAGGTGAGGCAAATAAGGACATCAAAAAATTTGACAGTAAACTTCCGGTAACAACGCTGAATGCACTGCCCCGTGCGGTGGAACAACTCATCCATCCAGGCTTAAAGAAATCGGCCCCCCTTGAAGATGTTATCTCCGGCAGGTATATTAGCCTGTTGGCCAGCCTGGCCATCGGTATTCTTATCTATATATGGACATTCCAATGGTACGGATATGGAGCAGGCATATGCTCACTACTCTTTTACCTTCTCTGCCCCAATTTCCTTGCCCATGGTATCCTGGTTTCTTCTGATATATTTGCCTGCCTCTTTGTGACGCTGACATTTTACTATTTTTCCAGGTGGCGGGCAACGGGAAAAAACAATTCTTTCCTGTTGTTTTCACTTTGTTTTTCATTCGGACAGTTGTCCAAGTTTTCCCTGGTACATATGCTGCCGGTGGTATTATTATCCTCGCCGTACTCTGGTTTTCGAAATAAAACCAGTGAGCTGTTTTCACTAAAAGAAATCTGGCGCTGGCGGGCACTTTTGTGTTGTTAACTGGATAGTCTCTCCGCCGGCCATCTTTTTTACGACTTGTTTTTCCGTTCGATAAGTATGAATATCCAGCAGTTTCTTTCGACAGTTAACAGAAATGACGGGCGTTTTGCCCACTATATCTTTATACCGCTGCCATCATCATACATACGAAGTATGGATATGGTCATCTATTTTGATCAACTTGGGGGCGGACTTCCCGGTTCTGTAAACGGTTCACCATATATCCTTTCCAATTATAGTACCCACGGATTCTGGTACTATTATTTCGTTAGTTTTTTTTATAAACTGCCCATCCCCTTTTTATTAATTACTGTGTCTTCGGTAGTGGTCTACCTGAAAAGATTCCATCGCCCTTCTTTTTTACAGCGGGAAATTTTTCTTGCCGTTCCCGTTCTCTACTACCTGGTCTACATGAGTTTTTTCTATTCCACCCAGGTGGGCGTCCGGCATATGCTGATCATCTTTCCCCTGCTCTTTGTATTCGCGGGCTTCCTCTTCCAGAATATATTATCCCGCCGCTTGCCATTGATTATTATCCTGGCAGCAACATGGGAATTTGTCTCTGTTGCATTGTATTTTCCGCATTTCCTGCCTTATACCAATGAATTCATCCTGGACAAGAAAAATGCCTGGAAGAAAATCGCTGATACCAATCTTTGCTACCGTGAAGGAGGAAATTATCTGCATGCTTACCTGGCTACGCACAAGAATGCGGTGTATGAACCTGCCGAGCCGGTAAGCGGACTTGTAGTTGTGGAAGTGAATGATTATCTCGGTATCCAGGAAAACAGCAGGGACGGCAGGTATGACTGGCTGCGAGGATTGGAACCTGTTGGCCATATTCACTCCCAATACCTCATCTTTGACGTCCCGGTAAAATAACCAGTAACATGCCCTCCAGACTCAGCAAAATATTAACATCGACTCCATTATTTCTGATAATGGTACCCGCTTATGTTTTGCTTCACCTGGAAAAAGTATTTCATCAACTCATAAACTACGAGTTTGCCGCCACCCAGATCATTATCATGATCATTGCAGCAATTGCCCTGACACTGTTACCGAGGTTGGTGGTAAAGAACAATAAAAAAGCATGGCTGATCTCTTTCGTGTTAATGCTGGCATGGTTTTACTTCGGAATTTTGAAGAACTTCCTGAAGGAAAATTTTGCCGGAGTTTTCTTCAGCAGTTATATTTTTTTTCTGCCGGCCAGCCTGGCACTTGTTATGTATATATGTTACAGGATTTACAAATCTGGTTCAACATTTAACCGGGTATATACATTTAT
>CAVPPM010000008.1:0-190295 GCA_963707255.1 uncultured Sphingobacteriales bacterium
ACAGCATATAATCGTTTAGCGATCCGTGTTGGTTTCCAGACCAGCTGGCTGATGAAATCCTTGTAGCTGTCATAATCAGCAGGGATGTTAGCCCCTGGCCATTAAAAAAACCAGCGTCTATCCTGAACATACTGGCGAATGTTTTTTGTTTCTGACTCTCCGTGCTTACCATCACTCCAATATCCCTTTCGGTCTTCACCAGTATCTGTGACATCCTTCCCCGTTCAGGAGCTTCCCTTACACCGGAAGAATAATTGACCTCAAACCCGAATGGCCGGGCAAACATTCCCGTGGTGAAGGCAAACAAATGAAGTTTATTTTCCCATACCCTTCCCCAGAAATCCCGGATAAAAACACCCCGTTCTGTTCCATCAAACTGAAACACAAACTGCAATTGGTTCCGGCGTTCTTTATCCGTACGTGCATAATCAAACCGGATACGCCCCCTGCGCAACATAAACCGGTTATCCGACTGTGGTGAAAAATCTCCCCCGCTGTAACTCTTTATCCCCTTGGCAGACGCTACCTGGTACTGTGGCTGCATATAGCCGGAAATCCTTATATGATCGAACCTCATTACCATGTCCCGGTTACTTCTGCCAAGCTCCTTGGTGGTGTCCAGCATGTCCATCAGAAACTGTGAATGGGCGGTATTGGCAGCGAAAACCAAAATCAAAATTGTTAAAAGCCTGAGAATCAATGGTTTTAATTTTCAACTAAGTGAGCTGCAAAAGAAATGCAAAGTTATTTTACTCCCAAAGTTCAATGTTAAGAAATTATTATCTGTCGCAGGTCAAATTTTAGGCACTGCTTAAAATCTATTTTTGCCGAAATTTCGATGGATGGCATTCAATACCTTTTTAAAAATCTTCCTTCCCAAGGACCGTATCTTTTACAGCCTTTTTGAAGATTCCAGCCAGCGTGTTCTGCTGATGTCCAAAGTATTAAAGCAGATGGTGAATGAAAACAATCCGGCGGAGAGGTCGTCCATCATGACAAGGATTGAAGATCTCGAACACCAGAATGACGAAGCCACCCATAAAATATTTACCGAGCTAAGCCGAAATTTTATCACTCCGTTTGATCGTGAAGACATTCACTACCTGGCCACGGCCCTTGATGACGTAGCTGACCATATTTATGCAGCAGGCAAAAAGATCAACTTTTACCATATTGACACCAATGATCATGGTATCCGCAAATTTGCGGACCTCATTGAACAGAGTGCGGAACAGGTACAAAATGCCGTGCTGGAACTTCGCAATATGAAAAACCTGAGGCTTATCACAGAAGCGATAGTGAGGATCAACAGTATTGAGAACCAGGCGGATGATCTTTTCGATACCAACGTGGAAAGACTATTTGCAGAAGAGAATGATGCCAAGCAGGTGTTTAAAATGCGGGAGATTTACCAGGTGATGGAAGATGCAACAGACAAGTGCGAGGATGCGGGTAATGTCATTGAATCTATTATTATAAAATACGCATAATCGATGATATCCCAGGAAACCGCGATATGATTACCACACTACCGCATTTCCGTATCTCCACATTTTCCATATGACCTTACTCATTGTTATTATCGCCCTTGCCCTGATTTTTGATTATATCAATGGATTTCATGATGCGGCAAACTCCATTGCCACTATCGTATCCACCAAAGTTTTAACGCCATTCCAGGCGGTTATCTGGGCGGCTTTTTTTAATGTCATTGCCTATTTCATTTTCACAGATCACAATGTTGCCAATACAATTGCCAAAACCGTTCACCAGGAAGTCATAACCCTTCCCGTTATATTATCGGGATTAATTGCGGCCATTATCTGGAATTTGCTCACCTGGTGGTTTGGCATTCCCTCTTCATCGTCGCACACGCTGATTGGCGGTTTTGCCGGAGCAGCCATAGCACATGCCGGGTTTAGCAGCATTGAAATGGAAAAAGTCACCAAGACACTGATGTTTATTTTTATCGCGCCACTTATGGGTATGGTGATCGCCGCATTTATTTCAATAGTTACCATTATCCAGAATATCTGGATAAAACTGGCCATTATCATTGTGACAGTAGCCTTGTCCGTTACTTTTATTCCCTTTAATGATGTGATCAAATGGGGGCTGATCGTTTCCTCATTGATTTTTATTTTATCATATTTATTTAATCATTTCAGGCAGCCACCCAGCGCTTACCGGACCGGTAATATGTATAAAAGGCTTCAGTTGCTGTCGTCCGCTGCATTCAGCATCGGTCATGGCGGAAATGATGCGCAGAAAGTGATGGGTATCATCGCCGCTGCACTGGTGGCCAATGGCAATATTGCCAGCCTGGCGGAGATGCCGAACTGGGTACCAATAGCATGTTATACTGCCATCGGGATTGGCACAATGAGTGGCGGATGGAGGATCGTTAAAACGATGGGTACCCGCATTACCAAAGTTACCCCGTTGGAAGGCGTGAGTGCTGAAACTGCCGGTGCCATTACTCTTTTCATGACAGAAAAAATGGGCATTCCTGTGAGTACCACACATACCATTACGGGATCCATCATTGGGGTAGGCGCCACTAAACGTTTGTCTGCCGTTCGTTGGGGAGTAACCGTAAACCTTCTCTGGGCATGGATCCTCACCATTCCCGTAAGCGCTGTAATGGCAGCCATAATCTTCTATATCGTCAGGATATTTATCTGATCCGCCTGACCAATAAAAAGGCCGCTTTCCGCACAATTATAACTACGCCTGGCTCACTTAAAAAATGAGCCCTATTTTTACAGGATAAATCACATCATGAAAGGAATCATTCTGGCTGGAGGATCGGGAACAAGGCTTTATCCAATTACCTATGCCATCAGCAAACAAATCATGCCGGTGTATGACAAACCCATGATTTACTATCCCCTGTCCACCCTCATGCTGGCAGGAATCAGGGAGATACTGATCATTTCAACACCCCATGATCTTCCAAACTTCAAAAAACTTTTTGGCGATGGCGCGCAGTTCGGACTGGAATTCACTTACGAGGAACAGCCACTGCCAAACGGACTTGCACAAGCCTTTGTGATCGGGGAGAAATTTATCGGAGACGATTCCGTTGCCCTGGTGCTGGGCGACAATATTTTTTATGGCTATGGTCTCGGTGAACAACTATCCCAAAATGCAAATCCCGATGGCGGCATTGTATATGCCTACCAGGTGAGTGATCCTGAAAGGTATGGCGTGGTTGAGTTCGATAACAATAACAAGGTGATCAGCATCGAAGAAAAACCCGCTTTACCAAAAAGCCAGTATGCCGTCCCGGGACTTTATTTCTATGATAATAGTGTGATCGGCATTGCAAAATCGCTGGCCCCCTCTCCCCGCGGCGAATACGAAATCACCGACGTCAATAAAGCTTACCTGTCACAGGGAAAACTGAATGTCTGTATCATGGACCGGGGTACTGCCTGGCTCGATACGGGAACTTTTGATTCCTTGATGCAGGCTTCACAGTTTGTACAGGTTATCGAACAACGCCAGGGAATCAAAATTGCCTGTATTGAAGAGATTGCCTATAAAAAGGGATTCATTAACAAAGAACAACTCATCCGGATCGCTGAACCACTAATGAAAAGCGGGTATGGGGAATATCTGATGAAAGTTGTATCTTAATCCTGAATGGAAAATACGCAACTATGAAAAAGATTCTGGTAACAGGGGGATGCGGCTATATTGGCTCTCATACCATTGCAGACCTGATTGAAAACGGATTTGAAGTAGTATCTGTTGATAATAACTCCCGTTCCAATACGCGTTTATTGGAAGGCATCGAAAAAATCACCGGGAAGAAAGTCAAGAATTACAAAGTAGATCTCTGCAATTTCGATGATACCCATGCCATTTTTGCTGAAAATGAAGATATCGCAGGAGTGATTCATTTCGCTGCTTATAAGGCAGTTGGAGAATCTGTGCAGAAACCCCTGATGTATTTTGATAATAACATTAGTTCCCTGATCAATCTTCTCAAATGCATTGAAGAATACAAAACGCCCTATTTTGTTTTTTCTTCTTCCTGCACCGTTTATGGTAACCCCGACGAAATACCCGTTACAGAGGAAACGCCGCAAAAACCGGCCGAATCACCTTATGGCGTCACCAAACAGATGGGCGAACAGATCATTACCGAATATGCTAAAAAAGCATCAACAAGTTCTGTATTACTGAGATATTTCAACCCTGCTGGTGCACATCCCACAATCTTGATGGGAGAATACAATATCGACAAGCCGCAGAACCTTACGCCGGTTATCACGCAAACAGCCATCGGCAAAATCCCGCAGATGCAGGTGTATGGAAACGATTATCCCACCCGTGACGGCAGCTGCCTCAGGGATTTCATTCATGTCTGCGACCTTGCACATGCCCATACCCTTGCGCTGAAGTATATGATCGATAATAAACAATCCACCAATTGCGAGGTTTTCAATCTCGGTACCGGGGAAGGAATTACTGTGCTTGAGGCGATCAGGGCCTTTGAAAAAGTGAATGGCATTGCCCTCAACTATGTTATCGGTCCACGCCGGGAAGGCGATGTAATTGCCATTTATGCCAATAAGGACAAGGCCGAAAAAGAACTTGGCTGGAAGCCCAAATACACGCTCGATGATATCATGAAAACGGCCTGGCTCTGGGAACAGAAACTAAAAACTGACGAAAAATTTTATACCGGTAAGAATTTCCAGTTGAACTGATCGACCGCCCGCCGGTTCAACTAATCTCTCCGCCTAAGTCGGGCGGAATCAGTTCAACTGGATTGCGGATTACGGCCTCCTTCATCAAAGACTTCGGCGGCCAGGGATTACGGATTATTCATCAATCAAATCATCCCTCAAATTATATCCAAATCGATTGTATTGAATTCAATTAGAATTAGTCGCATCAAAATAATAAATCCGCAATCCGTAATCCGCAATCCGTAATCTCCAAATGTTTACTTTTGCGTCCATGTTGAAAGATATACAGGTCACCGGCCAGAAAGACACCCGCAGTGGTTTCGGAGATGGCATCCATGAACTCGCAAAAGAAAATCCCGAAGTTGTTGCACTCACAGCCGATCTCGCAGGTTCACTAAAACTTAACGCCTTCATCAAGGACTTCCCCGAAAGGTTTTTCCAGGTCGGCATTGCCGAAGCCAATATGATGGGCATTGCAGCCGGACTGGCCACTGCAGGCAAAATTCCCTATACTACAACATTTGCTAATTTTTCGACGGGACGTGTATACGACCAGATCAGGCAGTCCATCGCCTACTCAGGAAAGAACGTAAAAATCTGCGCGTCGCATGCCGGCTTAACCCTTGGGGAAGACGGAGCAACCCACCAGATTCTCGAAGATATCGGCCTGATGAAAATGCTCCCGGGCATGACCGTGATCGTGCCCTGTGACTACCAGCAAACCAAGGCGGCCACAAAAGCTATCGCCAATTTTAAGGGCCCGGTATATCTTCGTTTTGGCAGGCCCGTGTGGCCCATATTTACTTCGGCCGACCAGCCTTTTGAAATCGGCAAAGCCCAACAGTTTGCAGAAGGTAAGGATGTCAGCATATTCGCCTGCGGCCATATGGTCTGGAAGGCCATCGAAGCCGGAAAAATCCTGGAAGAAAAAGGCATTAGCGTAGACCTGATTAATATTCATACCATCAAACCCCTGGATACAGAAGCCATCCTTCGCAGCATCCGCAAAACGGGATGTGCCGTTACCGTGGAGGAACATAATATCATCGGCGGGCTTGGAGACTCTGTTTCCCAGGCTGCAGTTTCCCATTTCCCTGTGCCAATAGAACTTGTGGGCACCAAAGATACCTTTCGGCGAAAGTGGAAAACCTGCTGAGCTGCTGGTCAAGTACGGTCTGGATACCCCGCATATCGTGGCTGCAGCAGAAAAAGTCATGGCCAGGAAAAGGTCCTGATAACATCAACCCGTATACATGTCTGTCACCCAGGATGATAAGGAACTTTTATACCTTTTCCGGGATCTCAAAACCAGGGAACAGGCCTATACATCCATTGTCAGGAAATACCAGGAAAAGCTCTACTGGCATATCCGGAGGCTGGTGGTGGACCATGATGATGCCAATGACGTGATGCAGAACGTTTTCATTAAAGTCTGGAAGGGCCTGGAAAATTTCCGCGAAGATGCCCAGCTGTATACCTGGCTTTACAGGATTGCCAGCAATGAGTCGATAACCTTCCTGGAGCAGCAAAAAAGGCGGTCATCCGTGTCTTTTGATGATGTATCGGGCGGATTGGCAGAAAAGCTGACAGCCGATAAAGACTTCGATCCCAATAAGCTGGAGTGGAAGCTGCAACTGGCTATCCAGCAACTTCCTGAAAAGCAAAGGATTGTCTTTAACCTCCGGTATTATGACGAAATGCCCTATGAGGAAATGAGCAAAGTGCTTGATACCAGTGAAGGAGCGCTGAAAGCCAGTTACCATCATGCAGTGAAGAAAATAGAAGATTATATTCTGAATCGTTAAACCTGTTTAACCATAAATGGTCTAACTACTGATATGCCCGAAAGAGATCACATATTGAATGAATTAAACACTATCAGCCAGGCCGTTGCTAACATCCCCCTTGTGCCCGTTTTTACCGTACCTGAAAACTATTTTGCTGAATTTCCCGAAAAAATGATGGAAAAAATCAGGGAAGATGCAAAATATGAGACCCAACTCCTTTCCCCCCTGTTGGGTGGACTGGAAAAGAAAAACCCCTTCAGTGTCCCTCCGGGTTATTTTACCGCCCTTGAAGAATCACTGAAAAAATCAGCCGAGCCCGTCGATATGCCTTCCAGGACCCCCGTCATCCGTATGTACAGGGCCAGGCAGGTCTGGAAATTATCTGTTGCAGCAATGATAGTAGGTGTTATTGGCATCAGCACATGGTTGTTTTACCGCCAGGATGCTGCCGTAATGTCTACCGCACAGGTAAATATTAATGCTGAACTACCGAAGGTGAGTGAGGAGGAGATGGCAGATTTCCTGCTGTCTGTTCCTGACATGCCCCAGACGGAAACACTGCAGGTAGCAGGGCTTGACAATCTCGACATCGAAGACATGCTGAAAGATGTTCAGGAAGGTGAATTACAGGATTTTGTAAAAGACATGCCTGATTTGCAACCTCAAAAACTGAATTAAAGTTTTACCCATGAAAAAGTTAATCCTAATCTTCGCCCTTTACCTTCCGATCCTCGCTTCCGCGCAGGACAATACGCAAAGGGATAATAAATTACAGAGTCTCGAAATAGCCTACCTCACTAAGGAACTCAACCTTAGCCCTGAAGAAGCTCAGAGGTTCTGGCCCGTATACAATAAATATTCTGCCGAGATGAGGGGAACCATACGCAGTAAAGAGAATGACCCCGATGTTCTTGACAAACAACAAAAGCTACTGGATATCCGGAAAAAATACCGGACGGAGTTCCTAAAAGTCCTTCCGCCAGAAAGGGTCAACCAGGTTTTTACTTCAGAAGTTAAGTTCAGGGAAATGGTGAGAAGGGAATTACAGGAACGACAGGCTCAAAAAAGATTTAAAAAAGGCTGAAGAAGTTTTTCTGAATAATATTTTTTTGACATAAGTCTGTTTTTATTAAATAATCATTACTTTTAACTCGGTGTTTTTCATAGGTTAGCAACGGCTGGCTCTGTCTAGAGCTGGCCTTTTTTATTGATTAACAATGATTTCGGTCAGTCTTTTGACATCTTTTTCTTCATCCACCAGGGTGATCACTTTTAGCTTCAATTCCTCGGTCACATAACGGATGGCCCGCTCTGCAGCAACCCCCTTTCCGATGATAACGCAGGTCAGAATGACCTGGCTATTCTTGCTAACAAGTTCCCTGCTGAATTTATTCAGTTCAAATTCGCCATCAGTAATCAGCAGGATGTGGTTATATCCCGGCTTTACAAAATTCTTTAACGCTGTTTCATAGGCTTCGCTCAATCCGCCGTTTATATTGGTGGCGGAAGCTTTTGACCGGATTCTGGAAATAATTCCAATAAGTGAATCCGGTCCGGGATAAGAAGTGGTATTGTATAAAATATTAACGGTATTTCCGAAACTGATCAGGCTGATCCGGTCCTTTTTATTCAGCAATTTCAACAGTTCTTCAGTCGATTTTTTCAGCAACTGCATCTTGTTATCCTGCGCCATGCTGTTGCTTATATCCAACAGGAAGTTTATGTTGGAAGCACTGCGCACCATACTGTCTGGCGGCTGTTTCTTTGCGTCTGAAGGTTGCGCATATACGTTAGACAGAGATATTGTTAATGCCGATATCAATACAAAAATTCTCAGGCGGAAGTGGTCACTTGTCAATGGTTAAAAATGGGGTTTTAATATCATGGTAGAACAGAAATGTCCAGCCTTCATCATTGCCCTTTCTTCCACCATTTCTGCCGGAGTTCCATGGCTTTCTTTCCGTCATAATCATACTTCGCTACAAAACGGTTTTTCATCTGCTGTAATTGTGGCGCTTCATCCCCGCCAAAGAAAATGGTCTGATCTTTTTCGGTTATCCAGAACACCTGGTGAAAGGGACTATGGCCACCGCTCCATTCATGTTGGATATAACCGTCAATCATGCCATCACCTTCCAGCAGCACCAGCTTGTCCATATGGTGGAATACCTCCAGTTCCTTTGGCATAAACGATGGCAGTCCTTTTTCAAATGCATATTCCAGTTCTTTTTTCTGAACATAATAATGAGCATTGGGAAAACTGGTATGGTACTGCTGTAATATGTTGTTTTCCAAACCCGCTCCACCCGCATGATCCTTGTGCAGGTGTGTCATCAATACTTTGGTGACATCCATCGGATTGATTTCCGCATCGACCAGGTTCTGGTGTATCTGCAGGTTTCCGTCAGGATTTGAAAAACCCAGACCGGTGTCGAATAACAGTATATCCTTTTCTGTCTTCACGGCAAATGGCTGTATCTCCACCAGCAGACTACCTGAAGGGCCGGTTGCTCATAGTATCCCGTTTCGCATGAAAGGGAATAAATCTTTTGGTCTGATCAATAGTAAAACTGCCTTCGGAGAGAGGGAAAATCTGTCATTGTTCAAAGATAGCTCGGAATAGGGATTGCGGCCTCCTTCGTCAGGACTTGCGGATTACGGCTTGCGGATTACGGATTGGCAACAACATTTCCGCATTTGCAACTACCGACATTTCCCACATTTCCAATTTGCCAATTTCTCATTTGCACTTCCACATTGCACACTTCCAATTGCCATTACGATGACTTCGTCATCTTAATACCATCTGCCTGTCTGCATCCAGCCTGATTAGAATAAACAGCAACACTGTAAAAGTGATCAGCGCAGTTCCTCCATAACTCAGAAAGGGTAAGGGAATACCGATCACAGGAACAAGCCCAACCGTCATACCAATATTAATGGCAACATGGAAAAAAAGTACGGCCGCTACGCCATATGCATAACACCTGCTGAAAGTACTTCGTTGTCGTTCTGCAAGAAATATGATCCGGAATAAAAGTGTGAGGTAGAGTAAAAGCAATATGGTGCTGCCCACAAATCCAAAACCTTCCCCGATGGTACAAAAAATAAAATCCGTTCTTTGCTCAGGCACAAAATCATACCGGGTCTGTGTTCCCTTCAGAAGACCCTTTCCCAATGAATCCACCTGAACCGATCGCGATCTTACTTTGCTTTACATTATATGAACTGGCTTTCTTTTTATCCTCCACTTTCTTAATGTCTTCTTCCGTCATGGTTGCCGGATCAACTGGAAAATCCCGTCCCACCGTGGCGTATATCCGCTGAACCTGGTAAGGCTTGAATACATTATTGAAAAAGAAAGGCACGGCAAATCGCTGTATACCCACACATATAAACCAAATGGCACAATACCGATCAGAATACTCTCGGTCACGTTTTATCTGCCTTCGCATGAAATAGATGGCAAGCACTGCAATGACTGTCAGTATAATGGCCAGGACATTCGGTTCAAGCAGCAGTGTGGCAATCACCAGTACGGCAAGTGAAAAACCAACAATCAGTACAGCACTCGGCAAGCCCTTCCCGGTACATCACCAGGAAAAAAGAAAAATAAACAAGGGCCAAGACCTGTTTCACTTTGCATGATCGTGATAATTGCCGGAACCATCACCAAAGCCGTAGCGATCAGCTGGGACCTGCAGCTTGGTGAAATCCGTATCAATCCGCGACAGATATTTTGCAAGGGCAAGGTTTACAAAGATCTTACAAAGTTCTGCCGGCTGAAGCTGAAAACTCGCAAACCGGATAATGGATTTGGTACCCTTTACTTCTGTGTGAAAAGGAAATACCAGCAACAACAGTAACATCCCGAAGAAATAAAACAGGTTTGCCGTTGCTGTAAAAAATTTACTGTCGGTAAGCAGGATGAAAGTATGCCAAGTACCATGCTGATGACGAAGTAGAGGCCTGCCGGCTGTAGTCTGTTCTGAGCGACAGAAATCCCTGTAACACGTTTTCATTGCGATAGGTAGCCGCAAAAATGCTCATGATGCCGATGGCACTCAGCACCAGATACAACAGACCAGCACCCAGTCGACCCCTTTTGATATTTCAGGATTATTATTCAATCAGTTTTCTTAATTCAAGTTTGTATTCATCATCCTTTTTAGCAGCACGGTACATCGGTTATGGACTGTCACTTCGCGCGTTGGCAACGAATCTTTAGCCGGAGATGGAATTCATGATCCTTTTCTTCTCAATATTGACATCAAACTTCGGTGCATCCGGGGCTGCAGGAATGGCATTATGCAATACTGAACTGTCGCCCATTTCCAGCGCAATCCTGACCCGCCTGATGGAATCCAGTCGCATTCTCTTTCTGCTTCACCACGGGAAGGATGATTTCTTGTCCGCAATCCTTGCAAAATCCTTCATTCTTTCAGTACTCAGGGTATCGTTTAGATATTTTTCCATCATCATGGATGCAATCGGTCCTGCCCAGGTGGCGCCAAATCCCGCATTCTCCACAATAACGGCAACGGCTATCGAGGATTTTCCCGTGGGGCAAAACATACAAACCATGAATGGTCCTCCAGTTTTTCCCTTTTGCCGTTGATGATACCATAGTTTTCCGCGGTACCTGTTTTTCCTGCAACATGGAAATACCCTCGTATCCTCGCTACCCGTGCCGTACCACTGGTCCACCACATCCTGCATACCCAATTGAACGGTTTCATATATGTCGTCGGGGATCTGTGTTACTTCATGTTTTATTTTGAATGGATTCAAGTATGGTATCACCTTCACCTTTGCCATCGATACTATTTACAAAATGCGGTGTGTAGTAATATCCCTTGTTCGCAATAATACACATCATGTTGGCCATCTGCAATGGCGTTGCCTGTCATTTCACCCTGGCCAATACCGAGGAATACGTTGGTACAGGAATTCCAGGATCCCGTGTACAACCTGTTATAGAATGCCGGTGTCTACAATCAGTCCTTTGTCTTCACTGGGAAGATCAATACCCAGTTTTACACCCATCCCGAAAGAGTTCATATATTTTTTCCAGTGGAGCATATCCGTCTTTCAACATTCTTATAAGCCGGATTGTCGACCGCAAGCCGGTAGATATGCGAAAAGTAAGAGTTGCAGGAATTGGCCAATGGCCAGCCGTAGATTGGCCGCATGCCCGCCTCCGGCGTGTGTACATTTGATGGGCCTCCTGCAACCGTAATAAGCCCCGTCCGCATCCAAAACCATAGGCCGGAGTGATCACTCCTTCATCCAGTGCGATCAGAGCCCCATGGGTTTGATGGTAGAACCCGGCGGATATTGTCCCTTGATCGCACGGTTAAACAAGGGCCTGGCCGTATCACTTAAGCAGCCAGGAAAAGTTTCTTCTTTCTCTCCGATCCTGTCAAGAGATTGGGATCATAGGTGGGTCCGCTGGCCATGGCAATGATGCCGCCGGTTCTGTGGTTCAATGGCCACCACAGCACCCAGTTTATTGGCCATCAGCTTTTCCGCCATTACCTGTACTTCCATATCAATATAGGTACGAAGGTTTCTTCCTGCACTGGCAGCCGTATCATAATGAGCCATTTTCATAGCTGCCCACCAGCCTGTTCTTATTATCTTTGATGCCGGTATTGCACACCACGCTGACCCATCAGGATATTTTCATAGAATCGTTCGATGCCTGTAAGTCCCATATAATCACCCATCTGGTAAAAATAATTTGGTGCGCTTCAGTATATTTGAATCCACTTCACCAATATATCCAAGCACATGTTCAGCCGCGTTGTAAGGATAAGAACGGATCGGCCTGTCCTGCAGGTAGAATCCCGGTTCGAAGCGGTAAATATTTTCCTGGAGTTTAACAAACTTTTCCATCGACAACGATGCTTCAAAGACCGATGGCCGGTATCGTGCCATTTCTGATGATGGCTGGTGATCAGCCGCTGCCTGAATTCAGCCGTATCAATACCCAGTAACCCTGCAAAGGCCAAGAGTATCAATGCCTTTCAGTTGGGTGGGCAGGATCATCAGGTCATGCGTTACCGTATTTTCGAGGATGGGCTTGTCCTTTCCTGTCAAAGATGAGATCCCACGATCGGGATAGATGATTTTACGGTCAACGGCATTATCGATGGCCTGAATCTGGTATTGCGGAGAAAGTATCTGTAATATAAAAAGCCTGGCTAATCAGAATGACAAAAACCGCCAGGAATGATCAGGCGGATTACGGTTTGACGGGATTGGTTAAAAACAGGCATCTTTGCAGGTCAAAATTAAAAAGTATAAAGTCAACTGATTTTTAGGTTTTACTTGTAGTTTTTAATTGCTACGCAACGTTGGTCCGGTACTTGGATTTCCTCACAATAATATTTCAGTGATCAGCAATCAGCAACAGGCTGATAGCCTGTTGTTGCAAATACTTTTCCGAGAAAATATAAGAAATTACCAAACTGCAGCCATTCCAGGAAAACAAGGTAACTGTGATGAAGAAAGGTCAGAATCAAAACATAAACGGCATAAGGCATCAATCCCATACTTGTCATGGATGGTTCGGCATAACTGATTTCCGTTGCTTCCTTGGGCATCAGCAGGCTGATCAGGAAAGGCCGCACATAAGCAATCAGTGTGCATGCCGCGGCATGCAAACCAGGTGTTTTGGTGAAAAAATCCAGGGTTAGCCCGAACAGGAATCCAAGCAGGTAAGTCACTCCACGGGGTATTTTAAAGGGCAGCCAAAGATGAATAGAAAATAGAGATAGGGTATCATAAACCTGTGCAGTGGCGGAATCTTGTCCAGGACAAAAACCTGGAACAGTATGAACAGCGCAAAACGGATGATATTTTTCAGCAGGTTGCTCATCAGTCTTTCTTCAGCTTTTTCAAGCGAATCCATTTCTGCTTTCTGCAGGTTCTTTACGATATATGCATGCTGAACTGAATAGAAATTTGTTGCAGTGCGAACTTTCAGGATATAGGTGCTGGTTACTTTTTCTTCAGCGACTTCTTCAACCACACCCACCATGTGCCCGGGAGGGAATATATCGGAATACGGACTGGTGACCACAGTATCACCTTTAACAACTGGTAATCGTTTTGGGTATTTTAGAAAGGGTAACAAATTTCGGATCCATGCCGTCCCAGGTCACCTCCCCAAAGCCACTGCCTTTTTTCAGAAGGGCCACCACAATGTTTTTGCCTGTGCAGCAGACTCATCACCACCGACATATTCGGGAAACATTAACTACTTTTCCGACTACACCCCTTCCGGACCAACAACGGCCATATTCACGGAACACACCCTGATTGCATCCGCGATGAAGCATCAGGTAATTATTCTGGGCATCAACTGAATTGCTGATGACTTTGGCAGGCAGGATAAGGATATTTGCGGTACTGCTCCAGGGAATCAATACGAACGGTATCTGTGACCACTGAACAGGAATGTCGGGGCACTGAAAATCAGCCTTTAGTTTATTCAGCAATTCGGCATTCTGCTCCCGCAGTTTCTCATTCTCTTTTTGCAGGCGTGAAATAGGTCTCAATATTATTATAGCGGGGATAAAACTTTTCCTGTGACCTCATTGGCAACATTCATGTATGCCGCTTCATGGAATTTGTTATAACGAAAAAGCATCGTACAGGGCGACCGCCTGCAGCAACAGGAAGAAAATCAGGTTGCAGAACCGGGCGATGAAGAGAAAAACGTTACGCATTACTTTATCTCATCACAAAAGGATACCGCGAGTAATTTTTCAGGGCAATACCCGTACCCCTAACCACACTTTTCAGCGGATCATCAGCAACATGTACCGGTAATTTGATTTTCTGGCTCAGCCTTTTATCCAGTCCTCTCAGCAATGCACCACCACCGGTAAGGTAAAGACCGCGGCGATAGATATCTGCAGCAAGTTCAGGAGGTGTTGTTTCCAGGGCTTTCAGAATGGCTTCTTCAATTTTGAAGATGGATTTATCCAGTGCTTCAGCAATTTCCTGGAAGCTGACCATGATCTGTTTGGGAATACCTGTTACCAGGTCACGACCGTTTACAGGAATATCATCCGGCGGAGTTTCCAGGTCTTTCATGGCAGCGCCGATCTGTATTTTGATCTGTTCAGCGGTACTTTCACCAATCAGCAGGCTATGATAGCGGCGAAGGCTTCCATAATATCAGCCGTAAATTCATCACCGGCAATACGGATCGACTGGTCACAGACAATACCCGCAAGGGCAATTACGGTAATACCCGTGGTACCACCACCAATATCAATGATCATATTTCCTACCGGTTCTTCCACGTCAATACCAATACCCAGGGCAGCAGCCATAGGTTCATGAAGAAGGTATACTTCCTTGGCGCCGGCCTGTTCGGCACTGTCGCGTACCGCTCTTTTTTCCACTTCCGTGATACTGGAGGGAATGCAGATCATCATCCTCCAGCTTGGAGGAAAAAGCGGCTTTTTGGGATAGATCATTTTGATCATTTCCCGGATCATGAGCTCGGCAGCGTTGAAATCGGCAATTACACCGTCTTTCAGCGGACGGACCGTCCGGATGCTTTCGTGAGTTTTCTCATGCATCATCAGCGCCTTCTTGCCCACGGCCAGTACATTCTTAGGATTATTGCGGTCTAGAGCAACTATGGAAGGTTCGTTGACTACAATTTCGTCGTTATGTATGATAAGGGTATTGGCAGTTCCCAGGTCAATGGCTATATCTTGGGTAAACCAGTTAAAAAGTCCCATTGTTCAGGTGATATTGGTTTTTCGTTAATGGAGGCAAAATTGAAGAAATAATCCGAATAAACAACGGTAGTTATTCTGTTTTATTGGATTAAGTCCCAAATGTTTATCGTTGAGGGATGAGCGTTGAGGGTTGAGAGTGAAAAAATTTCATTCCCTGTGGTCAAGTAAACTCATACCCAATATCCTTTCTGTGATACATACCCGTGAAATCGATGAACTCCATGATCTTGTTGGAACGATTCACCGCTTTCACAATATTTTCACCATAAGCAGTGACCGCAAGTACTCTTCCACCGTTGGTAACGAGCATATCGTCAAGCATCCGCGTGCCGGCATGAAAAACAAGCACGTCATCCTCATTCAGGATTTCAAGTCCATCAATTTCAAAACCTTTCTCATAATTACCGGGATAACCCCAGCTTACTGCCATAACGGTAGCGGCAGCACGATGATCAATTTCAAGCGTTATATCGTTTAGCCGTTGCTGTGAAACGGCCAAGAAAGGTCTCCACCAGGTCCTTCTTCAACCTGGGTATCACCACTTCTGTTTCCGGGTCACCAAGGCGGCAGTTATATTCAATGACAAAAGGTTCACCATTCACACTGATCAGGCCAAAAAAAACAAAACCCTTGTATTCCAATTGTTCCTGCTGTAGTCCCCTGACGGTTGGCTCGATAATTCTCTGCGTCACTTTTTCCATGAACTCACTATCAGCAAATGGTACGGGGCTTACGGCACCCATCCCCCCGGTATTCAGGCCTGGATCACCTTCACCGATTCTTTTATAATCTTTGGCTTCCGGCAATAACACGTATTACGTGCCGTCAGTCAGTACAAACATACTTAGTTCAATTCCTTTCAGGAATTCTTCCACCACCACTTTCTTACCTGCTTCACCGAATTTCGATTGCTGTATCATGAGCTCAAATTCCGCCATGGCTTCCACATGGTTCTTGCAGATGATAACTCCTTTTCCGCCTGCCAGGCCATCGGCCTTAAGCACAATGGGAATGGAATGCGCCCTGAGGTATGCAACACCGTCTTCATAATTGCCGGAATCGAATTCGCGGTAGACTGGCAGTTGGAATATCATGCCTCTGCATAAAAGCCTTGGCAAAGGCCTTGCTGCCTTCCAGTTTTGCAGCTTCCTTTGAGGGGCCGATCAATAGCAATGTTACGAAGGGCGGCATCTGATTTGAAATAGTCATATATACCCTTCACCAGCGGCTCCTCAGGCCCTACGATGACCATGCTCTATATGTTCCCTCAGGCAGAATGACTGTATCGCAAGAAAATCGATTGTAGCGATATCCACATTCTCGCCGCAGGTCGCTGTACCCGCATTGCCCGGGGCAATAAATAATTTTTCGCAGTCTGGGCTCTGGCTGATTTTCCAGGCGATAGCATGTTCCCGGCCTCCCGATCCCAGTAGAAGGATCCTTATTGGTTTCATTCGTTGGTTATTGAAATATTCCGGTGTTTTCGGGTAGGGGGAAAGAATTCCCGGCAAATATATAAAATAAGTCCTAGTTTTTAGGTAACCGCGGTCATATCGGATCAGAGAATCGCCTGTTACAGTTGATTCAACAGGCATTCTCTGCATAAGACGACCGGTTATCTAAATATTTCATTATTTTCAGCCGGTATAGCCTCACCATTGACCTAAATCAACTAATGGATACCAGTCATCCCGGAAACAACCCAAAGGTCTTTACGTGCTCTTTGCAACGGAAATGTGGGAACGATTTAACTACTATGGGATGCGGGCCATCCTGATCTATTTCATGACCGATGCACTGATGTTCAGCAAGCCTTTTGCATCAGAACTCTATGGCGGATATACCAGCCTGGTATATTTCACACCACTGATCGGCGGCTTCATTGCCGACAGATACTGGGGTAACCGGAGATCCATTATGGTGGGCGGTTTGGTTATGGCCTTGCCGAATTCGTGCTTGTTCTTTTGTGCCAGTTTTTATAAATCTGCACCCGAAACTATCCTCCATGCTGTTCTATACCGGTCTTGGTATGATGATCGCGGGCAACGGTTTTTTCAAACCCAATATCTCTTCCATGGTGGGACAGTTGTATGCACCAGGTGATAAAAGAACTGATGCGGCTTATACTATTTTTTATATGGGGATCAATGTGGGGGGTATGATAGGGCCCTTTATCTGCGGTCTTGTTGGGAAATACAGGAAATCCCGGAGATTTCAAATGGGCCTTCCTTGCAGGCAGGTATAGGAATGATCATCAGCGTTGTCACCATGTATAGCTGAAAGACAAATATATAGTTGTCCCACGATAACAAACCCGATTGGCGATACGCCGGAGCAAATGGTCAATTCCAACTCCTCAGCTATCAAAAACCCGCTTCCGTCATGGCGGCTTGGTTAAGTATTGCGGGCTTGTGGCTGGCAGCCATGGGACTGCTCTATGTGCATGGCAGAGAAATTTTTGACCTCACCTGGATGCTGCTTGCAGCATTGGCAGTGATCTTGTACATGATATTTGTCAGACAAATCACTTACTAAAGATCGAAACCCAACGGATCATTGCCATTTTCGTGGTTTCCTTTTTTGTCATATTTTTCTGGAGTGCGTTTGAACAGGCAGGTGCTTCACTGTCTTTTTTTGCAGCTGAACAAACCAATCTTACATATCGATTTTCTTAATTATGATGTGCCGCCATCATGGTTCCAGTCGCTCAACTCATTTTTTCGTTGTCATCTTTGCCCCCGTATTTGCATGGTTCTGGATACAGCTTGGGCAAAAAAAATATGGAACCCAATTCACCTTTGAAAATGGCTATGGGCTTTTTTTGCTGGCACTTGGATATGCGTGGATCGCATTAGGCGTGAAAGACTTGCACCCAATGTTAAAGTGAGCATGATCTGGCTAACAGGTATGTATGCACTTACATACATGGGGTGAACTTTGCCTGTCTCCGATCGGACTTTCACTGGTCAATAAACTTGCACCATTGCGCTTTGCCTCACTGCTGATGGCGGTTTGGTTCATGGCCAATGCTGCTGCCAATGTACTGGCCGGTAAACTGAGTGCACTTTATCCGCCGGGCCCCGCAGAATTTAAAAAAGCCGGTGAAGCCGGAATTGACCTGCCCTGCCATTCTGAATGGGAAAATGCCACTGCAACTACTGAACAGATCTCAACACTGAAAGAACTGAAATGTGCCATACCAGTTCAGTTCCTTCTGGGTTATGAGATCATAACCTGTATGATTATTTTATGCTGTTCGTGTGATGGCGGGCTGCAGCATCCTTCATACTTGTTCCTGCTCACCTGGTGGTTGAAAAGAAAATGAATGAAGTGACAATGCAGTTGACCTTTTAATACAGATTCCCGGATGACTGTTCCGGGGATTTTTTTATTATCTTTCCTCTTACCAAAACGACTGACCATGTCAGAAAAAAAATTTCAGCCATTCGTTTCCCCGGAAACGAATATGAAGGAATTCACTATTAAATCCGTACTGGTTGGTTCTGCCTTCGGTATTATTTTCGGCGCCGCCACAGTCTACCTTGCCCTGAAAGCGGGACTAACCGTTTCTGCTTCCATTCCCATCGCGGTAATGTCCATTGCCCTGAGCAAACTTTTCTTACGGACTACCATACTCGAAAATAACATCATCCAGACCACGGGTTCCGCCGGCGAAAGTATTGCTGCAGGTGTTGTATTTACACTTCCGGGATTCCTGTTCCTGAGCGAAAGCAAGGATGCCGATTATTTTAATTATCTCACCATACTGACGCTCGCCATCTTCGGTGGTATCCTGGGTACACTGATGATGATACCATTGAGGAAGGCGCTTATTGTAAAGGAACACGAAACCCTTCCCTATCCTGAAGGAACAGCCTGCGCCTCTGTGTTGAAAGCCGGGTGAAAAAGGAGGCGATTTTGCCAAAACAGCCTTCCTGGGTGTAGGCGTAGCAGCTATTTATGCCTTCCTGCAAAAGATCATTCACTTTGTTGCGGAAACGCCTGAATACATGACCCGGCAGGCCAATAAATATTTTCCTTCCGCCAAAGTGAGCGGTGAGATCACTCCGGAATACCTTGGTGTGGGTTATATCATCGGGCCCAAAATCGCCGGTGTACTGGTTGCGGGTAGTGTGCTCACCTGGTTTGTATTTAATCCCGCTGCTGGCTTCCCTGGTCCCCTCTGACGTGATTGCCACGCAGCTTAATAAGCTCGGCTATTTGAAAGACCTGAATACGGCAGGCGGACCAGGCGGCTGGGATCCGGCAACCCATACTTTCGCAGGATTATGCAACTGCCATTTACCGTGCCTATGTAAGGCAGATCGGTGCAGGCGCTGTTGCCGCAGGTGGATTTCATCACCTTATTTAAAACCATCCCTACCATCATATCTTCTTTCAAAGGCAGCGTAGGTTCATTAAAGGAAGCGATGCCACAACAGTGGTTGCCAGGACCGACAGAGACCTTTCCATGAAAATAGTAGGCATCGGCAGCGTTGTGCCTGATCCTTGTTGATGACCATCCTGCCACAGGTACCGGGAGATACCGTGTTGAGTAAACTGCTGACTGGGCATACTGGTGGTGATCTTCGGTGCTTTCTTTGTGACCGTATCTTCCAGGATCGTTGGTCTGATTGGTTCTTCCAATAATCCGATTTCCGGAATGACCATCGCCACGATCATGGGTACCTGCCTGGTATTTATTGCTGTGGGATGGACAGGCAAGGTTTATGAACCCATGGCGCTGGTGGTGGGTGGAATGATATGCATCGCCGCTGCCAATGCCGGTGCGACATCGCAGGACCTTAAGACGGGCTATATAGTAGGTGCCACACCAAGATATCAACAGATCGCCCTTTTCATAGGTGCTATCGTATCGTCCCTGGCCATTGGCCTCACCGTGAAAGTCCTTGACACACCAACCGCGGAAATGGTCTCCCAGGGAATCAACCACGCGATCGGCACAGAAAAATATTCAGCCCCGCAGGCAACGCTCATGGCTACGCTGATCAAGGGCATCCTTTCCTTCAACCTCGACTGGCAGTTCGTTCTGGTAGGTGTTGCCATCGCATTTGTTATGGAACTCTGCGGTATTAAAGCACTGAGCTTCGCCATCGGTATATACCTTCCATTGTCAACAACACTTGCCCATCTTTATCGGTGGTGCCATCCGGGGTATTGTTGACATGTAAACATGCAAGAAAGGAGGATAACTGACATGAAGAGGAAGAAGACCTCCGGAAAGGAAATCTTTTTGCAACCGGGCTTGTTGCCGGTGGTGCACTGACGGGGGTAATAGTTGCATTCCTTTCTGTGAATGAAGCCATCAGTGCAGGACTTGGCAAGATCAAGTCTGGAGCATGGACTTGTCAGAAGTCCTGGGACATGGCGGATATTACCTCCTTGGGCACCCTTTCATTTGGGTATGGGCTTATGCTTGTACAGGGTTGGGATGGGAAGAAAAGAAATTTGACGCAGAGTTAGGCGAATGACAGAGAGAAGGAGTTGCATTAAGAAGTCCTATGGCTAATGACTGTCTCCTCTAAATAAACTCCAGATGATCAAACTTTCTACCCAGATATCTTTGCATCGTTTGCCCCAAGCCATTTGTTTAAAACTGTGGCATAAACATTTTTGAAGTCCACTTTGTATTTCAGGTCACCATCCTGCAGGTCTATCCAGATCGGGCATATGCATTCATCAATCCCTTTCTGTTTCAGTCCGCCACTGATCAGGAACATATTATTAGCCGTACCATGATCGGTGCCGCCACTGGCATTCTGGGATACGCGACGTCCAAATTCCGAAAAGGTAAAGATCAGCACATCATCGAACCGGTGATTGGCGTAAGGTCAGTGGTAAATGATTTAACGGCTTCATTCAGTTCAGTAAATAATCTCTTTTGCTGTGCATCCTGCGTTAACATGTGTATCGAAACTTCCGAGTGAAACATAATAGACCTTGGTATTGATCTCGCTGAAGATCAGGCTGGCAATGGTTTTCAGGCTTTGACCCAGCTGTGACGACGGGTACTGTTGCGTTGAAGGGTGCATCTTCGACTGCTGGAAAATATAATCAGCAGATGAAATAGTATCTGCCATGGTCTTATAGAGATAGTCGGCCTGGACTGTGCCCATCCTGCTGCATGACGACTGGCCAGTTCGCGAAAATATTTCTCCTGGCTGGAGCCATAAAGGTTGCGCGGATTGTTAAAGGCAAGGCCCTTCTCCCTTTCACCTTTCAATGCAAGGCTCAATACATCATCCACTTCCAGCGCCTGTGTGGGTTTATCGCATCCTGCGCATTGAGCATCAAGATACCTTCCCAACCATCCGGTATTGATGATTTCATTAGCCTGGCTGCCGGTTTGCCAGATATCCATACTGCGAAAGTGCGACCTGTCGGGATTCGGATACCCGACACCGTTTAACACAGCGAGTTGTCCCGCATCATGCAACACACGGAAATGTGCGAGGGAAGGGTGCAGGCCCGCCTCGTCATTGAGTGACAGCGCCTCTTCCTTTTTAATGCCGAGTCTTGGCCGTTGGCGATAGTAAATATCATTACGGTATGGGATAACCGTATTCAGGCCGTCGTTGCCTCCCGACAGCTGAATCACCACCACTACTTTATTTCCGGAAGGTACTGTAGCGGGCTTTTCAAAGGCTTTCAGGAACCGGGGTACAAATAATGTTCCCGTTGCAAGGCTGCCTATCTGTATAAAATTTCTTCTTTTGATCAGCATACAATCTGTTTACATTAACTGGTAATCGGGTGTACTCATCAGGGCGATAGTAGCGGAACGTATATACGATTCCCTGTCCCTTGCATCGGTATATTTATTGAGCATCTCCATATCGGCCGTTCCTCCCTGGAGCAGCCTGGCGGCAATGGATACGGCAAGTTCTTTCCTGGGAACATCTCCATATGCCGACACGTAGGCGGGCCAGTCTATACTTACGTTTATACGTGCCCGTTGCATTGACCTGCCTGGTGAACCCTGACCCATCATAACATCATCATCGTCTTTTGGCCTGGCAGAAAATTCATCGTCATCCTGGAGCAGGCCGGGCAGGCGAAGCCTGTACATAAGTGATGAACTGTCGATCCAGTTCCTTCCGCCGGGCCATCCCGCAACATTGGGTGGATAAAAAAGCATCTGGCCAAGAAGACGCTGGTATAAGAGCTGCACTTCTTCCTGTTTAATTTCCATTGGCAGCATCCTGCGGATTCCCACAAGTAATTCGATCGGTGATTTTATCTTAACGCCGGTATTCGAGGTGGAGTAAAACCAGTCCGACAAAAAAATGGAGGACATCAGTCGTTCAATATTGTAACCCGACTGGTAAAAGTCTTTACTGAGTTTTTCAATAATGTCTTTATCGGGATTATCATTGACAAAAAATGTATAGATCTTGGCGGTGATGAATTTGGCGGTCTGCCGGTTCTCTAAAAGCATGGAGATCACATCGTCACCGTCAAAATTTCCGGTCTTTCCGAAAATGGTTTTATTACCCGTATCATGGAACTGTTTGCGAAACACGAATTCACCACGAATATCAAATCCCCATCCGGTAAAGGCTCTCGCAGCTTCCTTGATATCCTTTTCAGAATAATTTCCCCTGCCCAGGGTGAAAAGCTCCATGACCTCACGCGCGAAGTTTTCATTAGGACTCTGTTTACGGTTCTGCTGGTTATTGAGAAACCCCAGCATGGCTGCGCTTTTTGAGACTTCAGAAAGAAGTGTACCGAAATTCCCCAAAGCATTTCTCCGCAGGATATCCAGTAAATGCTGTTGGAAATAAATATTGATCTCCCGATTGGCAAAATGGCCATGCCAGAAGAAAGACATCTTTTCCCTCAACTGGGCCTTGGAATGCACCATTTCATCGAGCCACCTGAGGTTGAGGTTTTTAATGGACTCCCGGCTTTCTTTCCTGAGTTGTTGCTTTTGTTCCTTAGAGAGTTCCTGTATCTTACCCTCATTCAAAATACCCTTCCATAATCCGTCAAGGGTATTGGTAGATACCCTGATATATTCGGGGGTTGCCGTGGACGCCTTCAGCAGTGATGCATATGTTTCCTTCGGTAAACGTTTGCCAGCCACCTGGAGATCACCGGTGTCGGGACCGAAACCGGCTCGCCATAACAAATGAATATTCCTGGACTGTTGCTGTAGATCCATCCTGCAATTTTGACTTTGACGTTATGTTCAACGCATAGTTTAAAGAGGATATTTTTATTCCTCCATAATTAACATTCAAAAAAAAATTCCGGGCATAACAATCAGACTGTCAGTCTACATGGTAACCGGCAGCAGGTAAGGGGCCGAATTTCCGTATTGACGTCATGGCCTCTGGCATGGTTTTGTGTCAGCAAATAACCTGTCAGCTACTAACAATAAAAATCCCTTTTGAAAGTTTTCAGCATACGCCTATTGAATAGAATCTCTACCCAACCAATATCCTGGAAAAATGAAGCATTGTATCCTCATGGCTACCTTACTGGTATCCTTCACCGTTACCCGCGCCCAAATTGACATACGCCCTTATGCTGCAGTTGGTTATGCACTTGAGAACCAGGTGGGTTTTCGGGGAGTTACCGTGCAGGGAGAGTTGGCTGTCGGGATCACTGACCATATAGATGGTATCTTTCACATGAACTATTTCTTCAGCAATAATGTGCCCAAGTGGGACAAGTCGATGAATGAGGGTGCATACTATCACCAGATCACTACCGCCCTTAAAGCATTGTATTACACCGGCGAAAACGGGAACGGGCTGTTACTGAGTGGAGGACTGGCATTCAGGTCGGGCAAGACCAATCATTTCCTGACCGGCGACCTTCACGATGGCGTTTTTACGAACAACAGGTATATCGTTGACCAGTTAAGGGGAAAAGGATTTGTTGGCGGCATTGGTTATGGCTTTAATATATCACCTGCCCTGACCGCAAGAGTGGAATTTAATCACTATGCCTTCACCTCTTTAAACGATTTGCAGACCCTGACTTTCAAAGTCGGATTCTGATCTTTCATAATGGACCGCACTAGCCCTATCTTTGCCCGAAATTTCGGGAGATGCTTCAGATCAATTATATCCGCCAGAACAGGGACCTGGTTTTGCAAAAACTGGCGGTAAAGAATTTTGGCGAACCCCAGGTGATCGATACCCTGATCGGCCTGGACGAACAAAAAAGGAAAATACAAACAGAACAGGAAGAAAAACTGGCCCGCCGTAATACGGCTTCCAAAGAGATAGGTATGTTGATGGGTAAGGGCCTGAAAGATGATGCCGAACAAAAGAAAGCCGAAGTTTCACAACTCAAATCAGCTATTGACTCCCTTGAACAGCAATTGACTGCTGTAGAAAAAGAAATCCTGGACATACTGGTAAGAATCCCCAATCTCCCATCTGACCTTGTGCCAGCCGGTAAAACACCGGAAGACAATATTGTGGCAAAGGAAGGTGGCGAGAAACCCGTTTTACCGGCAAATGCTCAGCCGCACTGGGATCTCATTCGCAAATATGACCTCGTTGATTTTGAAACAGGCGTAAAACTTACCGGAAGTGGTTTTCCACTTTATAAAGGGAAGGGCGCAAAACTGCAGAGGGCGCTGATTCAATACTTCCTCGACTACAATACGGCGGCGGGTTATACAGAATATCTTCCTCCCCTGATGGTCAATGAGGCTTCGGCCTGGGGAACCGGCCAGCTGCCCGACAAAGAGGGCCAGATGTATTTTATGCCGGCTGACAATTTCTATATGATCCCCACCGCTGAAGTTCCGGTGACCAATATTTATCGCGATGAAATTTTAAAAGAAACTGAACTGCCTGTTAAAATGACGGCGTATACGCCATGTTTCCGTCGTGAAGCCGGCAGCTTTGGAAAGGATGTAAGGGGATTAAACCGTGTACACCAATTTGACAAAGTTGAAATTGTTCAGCTCGTACACCCCGACAAAAGTTACCAGGTGCTCGATGAAATGGTGAGCCACGTTGAAAAACTTGTACAAAGCCTGGGACTTCCCTACAGGATACTTCGGTTATGCGGCGGTGATATGAGTTTTGCTTCAGCACTCACCTATGATTTTGAAGTGTACAGCGCCGCGCAGGAAAGATGGCTTGAAGTAAGTTCCGTTTCAAACTTTGAATCATTCCAGACCAACAGGATGAAGATCCGGTTTAAAGATAGCAATGGTAAAACGCAGGTTGCGCATTCCTTAAACGGAAGTTCGCTGGCATTACCCAGGATACTGGCAAGCATACTGGAGAATAACCAGCAGCCTGACCATATTAAAATACCGGAAGTGTTACAGCAGTACTTTAAAGAAAAAGAAATCAGATCATGAATTTCAGTGATGACCTGCAGGTGAGGTGGTGGAAGCTCGAAGAAAAACTGATGGAACGATTCGGGAAGAAGCCGGATATGGAAACCATTCTCTTCCTGATCGGCATACAGGAATTCGGTGATCTGCGAAGACAAGTTTACCAAGGAACAAAAACAGGACCTGATGCATATTGCCGTATGTTCAATTTTATCCAACAGCGGTTTTTATGAACTGGAAGGTGTTGACGAAGACGGCTGGCCTCATTTCAGGCAGCTTAAACACATCCCCCCGATGTCCCTGAAAGAGCAGGAAGATTTTATGAAAGATCACATACTGCTGTACTTTCAGAACAATGACGTGATCTGACCTATTAATATATTGGTTGTATGAAGTATTTTCTCACCGCCCTTTTTGTCTTTATCCAGGTTATTTCTTTTGCCCAGAAGGATATTACCATTAAAAAGAAGGACAGGAAAAAAGACATTTTATTATTGACCGATAGCGGATCTATAGTGATAAGACTGTCGGATTCCACTCCCCTTCACCGGGATAATTTTATAAAACTGGTAAAACAGGGGTATTATGATAGTGTGTTGTTTCACCGGGTGATCAGGAATTTTATGATCCAGGCCGGGGATCCCGCCAGCAAGCATGCTGCTAAAGATGACCATTTGGGTTCCGGCGGTCCAAATTACAGGATACCACCAGAATTCAGGGTGAGCCTGTTCCATAAAAGAGGTGTTTTGGCGGCTGCAAGGCTGGGAGATGCCGAAAACCCGAAAAAAGAAAGCAGCGGCAGCCAGTTTTATATCGTGCAGGGTAAAAAATTTACCCCCGCCCAGCTTGATTCTGTGGAGACTTTCCGGTTAAATGGAAGAAAAATCCCCCCAGACCACAGAAAAGTTTACGAAACTATCGGCGGTGCTCCCCACCTTGACCAGGGCTACACTATTTTCGGTGAAGTGTTGTCAGGCATGGAGACCGTGGATAAAATCGCCGCAACGCAGACTTCCGGAAATGAAGGAAACAACAGGCCATTAGTGGACATTCATATCATAAAAGCTTCATTGATAAAAAGAAAGAAACCATAAACGGCTTTCATCCGGTAAAGAATAATTTTTCAGCAAACAAGAGGATTTTCTTCATATTTGCTACTCTAAAAGAATGAACATGAATTTTCCCGAGAATCTCCGCTATACAAAAGATCATGAATGGGTTTTACTGGAAGGAAATATCGCCACTATCGGCATTACTGATTTTGCCCAGAGTGAATTGGGTGATATCGTATATGTGGATATTGAATCGATGGGAAAGGAAATTCCCGCAGAATCTGTTTTCGGAACCGTGGAAGCGGTAAAAACAGTAAGTGATCTGTTCCTCCCTATAACAGGTACCATCACTGAAAAAAATGCCGAACTCGATGCCCATCCTGAACTGGTGAACCAGGACCCATACGGAAGCGGATGGATGATAAAAATGACGGTTAACGATCCTGCTGATATCAATTCACTGTTAGATGCTGCCGCATACCAGGCCCTTGTACATTAATCTATGCAAAGTCTTATCGGGAAACTGCTGAATCAGCCGATGGCCCGCAGTATTATGGACAGTACTGATATTTATCCTGCTGACCGTTAAACTGGGCACCCTCGAAAAGGTTCCTATGCTGGGTATTCCCAACCTGGATAAAATTGTACATGCTTTTCTATTTGGTATGCTGGTTTTTTTATGGTGGAGGTATATCTATTGGAATAAGGAAATACCGGCTGCCGTCAACATCTTGCTGGTCCTGTTTGTACTCGCATCGGCTTTTGGAATCGGGATGGAATTTTACCAGAAATATTTTACTTCAAGAGAATTTGAAATAGGAGACATCTACGCTGATACGGCCGGTGCAGCCATTTCAGCACTCATCTGCAGGTATATAAAAAAATAAGCCCCTATGGAAATAGGGGCCGCAACCAAAACTAACTGCTTATGAGAAAATTGACTGTTTAAACTCTTTTGTGCGTTCTCTTATATAAGATACAAACCGGGTGCCAAGGTTTAATCATACTCCTGTTAAGAGATTGATAAAGAACCCTGCTGAAATCTAACGAAATACACAGTTGAAAATTGTGTTGTCCGTTTACCCGTTATTGAAAAAGAACTACATATATAAGACGGTCAAAGAGATAAAAGGTTGTGGGTCTATTTCATAAAGAATTGTAAAAACGCCTTCAATACTTTAGGTTTTTTTTCGTTATGGATAAATAAATCCATCCAGCGTGAAAAATCTATTGCTGATACTCAGTATCTGCTTCATGTCTACCGCCAGCGCACAGTTTAAATTCGGCGTACAGGGCGGCGTCAATATTTCCAAAATGCAGTACTCCCTGCAGATGATCTCCCGCACTGATAATTACCGGCTTGGGCCAACCCTGGGAGTCATGTTCGGGATGGATATGGGTGAGTCTAAACTCAGCCTGCTCCAGGAATTCAGTTATTCCACCAAAGGTTTTCTGTATAAAGGTCTGCAGGACCAGTCACAGACCGCAATGGGTGTGAGTGGCAACGTCTATATTAACTACCTGGAAATGCCCCTGAATCTCCTTTACTATTCCGGGCTCGGCAAAGGACACTTCTTTTTCGGAGGAGGTCCGTACCTGGCAGTGGCATTAAATGGGAAGTCAAAAGTGATCTACAATGAAAAGGAAGTGGAGGAACTTGATATACTTTTTGGATCTGAACCGGCAACTATTAAAAAAACCGACTATGGCGTTCAGGGACTGATTGGATATAAACTGGGCTATGGCTCCTATGTAAAATTATTCTACGCACACGGTCTGGCCAATCTGTCTAATATTCCGTCCGAGACGATCAGCAACAGGAATTTTGGCGTTTCCTTTGGCTATTTCTTTGGTTCAGGCAGAAAGTAATACTCTATCGTCCCTACAATTTTTTCTGCTGGCCGACTTACAATATTTCAACAAAAAAGCTGCTCCAGGTGGAACAGCTTTTTCATTATAGTTACCTGAACTGGTTAGTTGAATAGTCCTTTTACCATATCGGCCAGTCCTCCGCCAGTTCCTGCATTTTGTTTGGCACCGCCGGAAACCCTGGCAATAATATCCTGCAGGTCTGTATCACCATCACCATCCACATCTCCTCCTGCGCCCTGGAATTTCTGAAGAAGATCCTGGAAATTGATCCCTGAAGTTTGTCCGCCGGTTAGCGACTGCATTACACCGTTAATATCAATGCTGGAATCATTCGCATCGGTCACTTTGCTGCTTAGCCCCTGTAATACACCGGGTATAAGGCTGCTGCTGACCTGGGTGGCCTGGGCCGGGCTAATATTATACTGATTGGTCAGTTTGCCCGTAAAGGACTGCATGATATTCTGGACAATGGGATTATCCATAAAATCCATTACCGCCCGAAGCTCCTCCACCTAACAATTTCATTACCTGGCTTAAGCCGCCTCCTGCAAGTGCGCCTTGTAACCCGCTCATTATGGAGCTTCCGGCCTCACTCAGCACCTGGTTATTTTGTTCGTTGGGAATGGCAGGATTCCGGACCACCGTATCCTCGCCCTGTTGTTTGATCAGATCCAGCAATTGTTCTAACATAATAGTGTTTTTTATCATATTAAGTTAGGGCAATCACGTAAAGCCTGGTCATTTTGTTTATGTTATCAATTCTGTTGAGCCAGTTTTTCTGCATTTTCTGCAAACTGCAATGCGTCAATCAGTTCTCCGATGCCGCCATTCAATACTTCATCCAGGTTGTATAATGTCATCCCGATACGGTGATCTGTTACACGCCCCTGCGGAAAGTTATAGGTCCGGATCTTCGCTGAACGGTCACCAGTGCTGACCAGGCTCTTGCGATGCCGGGAAATTTCATCTTCCTGTTTTCTCACCTGCTCTTCATATAATTTGGTCCGCAGCATCTGCATTGCTTTTTCGCGATTGGCCAACTGCGTCCTTTCGGTCTGGCACATTACTACCACGCCTGTTGGCAGGTGGGTAAGTATCACTTTTGTTTCCACCTTGTTTACATTTTGTCCGCCTGCACCGCCACTTCTCGCGGTCTCCATTTTCACCTCGCTGTCCTTTACATCCACATCCACTTCTTCTGCTTCCGGCATCACTGCAACGGTGGCGGCACTGGTATGTACTCTCCCGCTGGCTTCGGTATCCGGAACCCTTTGAACGCGATGCACACCGCTTTCAAATTTCAGCGTTCCATAAACGTCACTGCCCGTCACTTCCACCTGGACCTCTTTATAACCACCCACTGTTCCTTCACTTTCTGAAAGTATGGCCGTTTTCCATCCTTTCTTTTCGCAATACCTCAGGTACATTCTCAGCAGGTCGCCGGCAAAAAGAGAAGCTTCGTCACCACCCGTTCCGGCACGTATCTCAAGGATGGCATTTTTCTCATCCTGCGGATCTTTGGGAATCAGCAGGTTCCTGATATATTTTTCAATGTCTTCCTTCTTTTCTTCCAGTCCGGCCGCCTCACCCTTTGCCAGTTCGCGGAGTTCCAGGTCATCCCCCATCAATGCTTCCCTGTTAAAGTCTATATCTCCAAGCAGTTTCTTATACTGTTCATAGGCCCTCACAATGGTCTCGAGGTTTCGGTATTCCTTGCTGAGTTGGGTGAACTTCCGGTTATCGCTTACGATGGCAGGATTTGTGAGCGCTACGCCAAGGTCTTCGAACCTTGCCCTGATCGCTTCCAGTTTATCTATCATACTTTTGCTAAAGGCATTTTGTAAAGAGCGCAAAGTTACAAAAACAGAACATGGCATACCAGAAACTTAAGGGGGATCATCTATTTGACGGGAAGCGCTTATGGGAATCTGACAGGGTGCTGGTGCTGGATGACAAGGGAAATAAGGTCGATATTATTGCTGCCGGTGAAGCCGGGGAAGATGTCCTGTATACCCCCGGACTGATTACACCGGGATTTGTGAATGCGCACTGCCATCTTGAATTGTCGCATCTCAAGAATGCCGTTGCTCCGCACACAACGCTGATCCCCTTTTTACTGCAGGTGGTTACAAAAAGGGATTATCCCGAAGAGGTCATGCATAATGCAGTCATGAGATGCCATCGGGGAAATGGAATCAGACGGCATCATTGCAGTGGGGGATATCTCCAATACCAGCCTCACTTCTACCTATAAAAAATCGGGCAGCATCCAATGGAGGAATTTTATTGAAGTCCTCAGTTTTACCGATGCCAAAGCAGCTGAGAGAATGGCACAATTTTCTGCCGTACTGGATCATTTCGATCCTAAAAATTCAAGCCTCGTTCCACATGCGCCTTACAGCATCAGCGAGTCAACTTTCAGGATGATCAATGAGGCCACGGAAGGCATGACCATTTCTATCCATAACCAGGAAACTGCTGCGGAAAATGAACTCTACCAGACCGGCAGGGGAAGATTCCTTGAACTTTTCGCCAATTTTGGTTTCCAGGGCAGCCCCTTTCCCGTAACGGGAACTACCAGCATTCGCCATTACCTGCCCTTTTTCAACCGGGGCCAGAAAATCATCCTTGTCCATAATACCTTCATGCCGGAAGCGGATATTGCCTGGGCCAACGAATTTGCCAACAGCCAGGGATTAAGGCTGGTATATTGTTTTTGCCCGAACGCCAATCTCTATATTGAAGACAGGCTGCCGAACCTGGAAACATTTATCAGGGAAGGATGCCATATGGTGCTGGGGACCGATAGCTACAGCAGCAATACCCAGTTGAAAATAACCGAAGAAATCATCACCATTCATTCAAATTTTCCCGGAATTCCTCTTGACACCATTCTTCAATGGGCCACCGTAAACGGGACTGCAGCGCTGGACACAGAACAAAAATGGATCTCGGGTTCAAACCTCATAGATCGAGTGAAGAACGGAGAGTGATCGAAGGGATCCGAAATCCGGCTGGTGAAATGCATAGAACGACAGGTAGGCATCCAGCAACTGGTGCCGCTGTTCCCTTGTGAGGAAAAATAGTTTTAATTCATCAGGATGCTGGGCCTTTAGAAAAAATGAGCTGATCTCACTGAGCCGGCCTTCAAGAAAATTTGGATGACGGGGCTTTGCCGGGAAAAAAACCGCCCTCCTGCAAGTCAAGCACCGCGTTTGATTCGCTGTAGTCGTCCTGGATCCTGAATCCGAAAAAATGTGCCAGGTGAAGGGTGAAATACAGGGGAAAATTTGCCGTTACCTGCGCATTGGCATCGTCGAGATGGATAAAGGCGTCTTCCACAAATTCATAGAGGACTGGGTTATTTTCCGGTTGTTTCAGGCATTTTGTCAACAGCTCAACCATGAAAAGGGCCACGGTATTTTTATGGACATTCTTATAGAGATCGCCATAGATTTTAAACACCCTGTACTCCCTGATGCGATGCAGGTTACTGCGGTCACTATGATACACCACCATGTCGAGCAGTGTTGCTGCCTGGAAGAGACTGGCACGATACGGGTTTTTCAGGGTAGCTGATCTTACACCGTTGACCAGGTAAGACTGGATGCCCAGCATCTCCGTAAAGATGGTGACGATGAGACTGGTTTCACCATACTTCACGCTTCGTAATACTATGCCTTTGGTCTTCTGTAACATGGGCTATTTGATGAAAAAGATTTTTGCCGCCACTTTTTCCCTGTTCTGTTCATCGGTTGCCAGTACAATATACACGCCACTGGACACCGTCCTGCCCTGGTAATCCCGGCCATCCCATACAGCCTGGCCACCCAGTGCCTTTACCTGGTATACCAGCCTGCCATCCATCTCGGTAATCTTTACCTGGGCATTTGCGGCAAGTCCCCTGATCGCAATCGTGCCGCGGTAACCGGGGGGCACCGGATTCGGGTATACTAAAACGTTAGTATGGGTTTCTTCACCTTCGGTAGCCGTACTCCTGAACGAGCATATGCCATTTGCCGTCCCGATAAAAACTTCTCCCGTACCGGGATCGATGCCAATGGCACTCACGTCATTACTGAGCAGCGGGCTATTGTCTAACGTAAACCTATAAACGATTTCCTCGCCGTCTTCACTCACCAGCCACAAACCGTTCCTGGTACCCACCCATTTCCGGTTGGCGCCGTCTACCGCAATGGCCCTCACTTCTTCGCCCTGGAAGAGATAGCCCGCGAAATTATCCGTCTGCACTACGGGAAGTACTGCCTCACAGTTGTTATTAACTGCATCCTGCACACACTGGATGATGCCGATACCGTTGTCTGTTCCCACCCAGATAAATCCATTCTTATCCTTTGCCACGCTAAATACATTACTGGAAGGCAGGTTACCATTGCCCCTTCCTTTCCGGAAATATCGCCAGCGGTCGTCGCCCGTATTATCTATATCAGTCCCTGAGTTGAACAGGAACAGCCCGTTTTCTTTTGGAGAGATGATCCATTTCTGGTTATAATCATCAATAGTAATTCCGGCTACCGCGTTTTCAAGATGAAAAAAGGGAATGCTGAAGCGCTTCCACTGACCGTCAGCTTTTTTTACGACGATATTCTGTGGTGCGCCATAGTTACTTATCCAGACATTATTCTCTATGTCAGTAGCCAGTCCGCCGATGCGATACGATGTTGGATCACCGATGGCCGGCTGGAGCGGAGAATTCTGCTTGTATACGATCAGCTGGTTATCCTTTGTAATTTCCAGCAACCCCCCGCCAAAAGATCCCGCAAATGTACTGCCTGATGAAGCCTGGCCGGTGACGGTGATAAAATCCAGCAGGGTATCTATTTTCGGATATACGTACAGGTTATACCCGGTCCATTGTTCACCGGTAAACCGGTAGAGACCGTTCGGGTTAAAGGTATAATTCCAGGCCTCACTGACCTTGCCCGCAGCGGCCCAAAGGCTGCCATTGAAGAATTTTATTTCGCCGGAGGAAATATTGATAGGGCTATTGGGGAAGATACGCTCACCGTTTGTGCCGGTGGTTTTGGTAAGTCCGTTATCCCTGTCGGCGATCCAGCATTCACCGCCCAGCAGCAGGGCCTGGACAGGCCTCGACAGGGACGCTGGCTGGAACAGTTTTACCGTGGCCCCGGTATGATTGAGCTGCACCACCCTTCCCCTTCCATTCAACAGCTCCGAGACCAGCAATCCATCCGTTGTTGAATCAGCCTGCAGGATATCTGAACGCACATTATAAAAAAAACTGAAACCGCTGAGGTTGCCGGCAAAGAGGCTGTCTGACCGGTTAACATAGACCCTGTTCCCGGAAGAAACTACCTGTTCACAAGGTCCGGCCGACAATCCAGCGGTCACTGTGGTCCAGTTCCGGTAGTCGGCCAGGTTAGCCGCAAGATTAGCCGTTTTCAGTCCTTCCTCCGTTGCTGCATAGATCACACCACCGGAAATGGTAACCGCATAGGTTTTTACGTCGTTGCCATTGTTGCCGATGCGCCAGGTATCATCCACTTCATTTTTTTCGAGGTCCAGTACGATGATGCCAAGTCCGGCACTCAGGTAAGCCTTGTTATTATGGAGGTAAATGCGGTTGATGGTTTTGTCTCCTGCGCTGGTACTGATCCTGATATCAGGCAGGTTGACCACCTGGTCATCTTTCCAGATATCGATATTGCTGTTGTTATAGGCAATTACCGTTTTCCCGGAAAGGTCATCAAAGGCCATGGCCCTTACCCCCACATCGTTTAGTCCGTTCATCTTGGATTTCCTCAACAGTGAGCCATCCTGCGTATCATAGGTAAAGACCGCATAGGGGGTTGCACAGATGATTTTTCCGGCCGAAGCAGCCACATTTATGGCATTGTTCCAGGGCAGGTGTTCCCTCCACTGACCCACCGGCGGAAGGCCCTGGCCGAAAGAAAAACCAAAGACAGGCAACAGAAAAAACAAACAGGACCTCCTGAACATGATTCAAAATTAGCTTTTCGGGGTAGATATTAATCTCCTGCGCAATTCCCTCAAGCATAAAATGTTGTTTCTTTGCACGCATGTGGAAAAAACTTGGTGAAAGTATTATAAGATATAGGCTTCCTCTCCTGATCTTCCTGTTTGCATTAACGGGTGTGATGGGCTGGTTTGCCAGCCAGGTTCAGCTGAGTTATGATTTTGCCAGGGCCATCCCGGTGGATAATCCCAAGTATAAAGAGTACCTGTCTTTTAAAGAGAAATTCGGGGAAGATGGAAACCTGATGACGGTAGGATTTATAAAAGATGACCTCTTTACCCTGTCCAACTTCAACGAACTCACAGCCCTCCACAACGACCTGAAAAAGACAGAAGGCGTGGAAGACGTGATCAGTGTAGTGTCGGCCATCAACCTGTTGAAAAATGATTCTACGGAAAAGCTTGTCCCCACACCCATATTTCCGGCTACGATAAGTTCACAGGCGGAGCTCGACAGTCTCAAAAACGTATTTCTTTCCCTGCCGTTTTACCGCGGACTGATGTATAATCCACAGTCCATGGCCTGGCTGGTAGGCGTAAGGGTTAATAAGAATGTACTGAATTCCAAGGCTCGCGACAGGGTGGTGCCATTGATCGCCAACAGGGCCATGGCTTTTGGAAAAGCGCAAAATATGGAGGTTCACCTGAGCGGATTACCCCTGATCAGGAGTAACCTGGCCGTAAGGATCGCCAAAGAAATGAAATGGTTCCTGCTGGGCTCATTACTATTGTCGGCGATTATCCTGACCATTTTCTTCCGTTCCCTGAGTACCACCATTCTGTCGCTGATGGTAGTGGTGATCGGCGTGATCTTCAGTTTCGGCACCATGCAGCTTTTTGGTTACAAGATCACTTTGCTGAATGCCCTCATCCCTCCGCTGATTGTTGTGATCGGCGTTCCCAACTGTGTCTATTTCCTGAATAAATACCATACTTCGTATATCCGGGAAAATGATAAATACGCGGCCCTGGTGGAAATGGTGAGCAGGATGGGTATCGTAACCCTGTTCTGCAATATCACTGCAGCCATCGGATTTGCGGTATTTGCCCTTACCAAGAGTGCCATTCTCAAAGAATTTGGTGTGGTGGCTGGAATCAATATCATGGCCATCTTCTTTATTTCCTTTATCCTCTTGCCGGCCGCCCTGAGTTATCTGCCAAAGCCAAAGGACAGGCATCTCGACTACCTCGATAATAAACACCTTGCCAATATCCTGGCCCGGCTGGAATTATGGGTAATCAATCATAAAAAAGTAGTGTATGCGATAACGTTGGCACTCATCATATTTTCGGTTACCGGGATGATGAAACTGAAGTCACAGGGTTTTATCGTGGATGACCTTCCAAAGACAGACGTTATTTATAAGGACCTCAAATTTTTCGAGACCCAGTTCAAAGGCATCATGCCGCTTGAAATACTGGTAGATACCAGGAAGAAGAATGGATTTGCGGGTATGCGTGCCCTTACGATTTTTGACAAGGTAGATTCTTTCAGCAGGGAAATTGCGGCCCACCCGCAGATGGCGAGGCCTTTGTCCCTCGCCGAGGGGCTGAAATTTGCCAAGCAGGGTTTTTATGAAGGCGACAGCAACAATTATGTAATGCCCAACAGTTTTGATGGTGCTTTTGTGGGCGATTACCTGCGTACCAGGAGAGATACTGCAGCAGCCAAGGGCACTTTTACAAAACTGATGTCGGCCTTTATGGACAGTACCCGGCAGGTCACCAGGATCAGCGTGAATATGGCCGATATCGGCAGCAAGCGGCTTCCGGAACTACTCGACAGCCTTAAGACGAGGGCCGGCTACTATTTCGACACTTCAGCCTATACCGTCAAATTCACCGGCACCAGTGTTACGTTTTTGGAAGGCAGCAGGTTCATCATCAATGGTTTGCGCGACAGTATTATGTGGGCATTCGTCCTCATAGCGTTGTGTATGCTATACCTGTTCAGGTCCTTCAGGATACTATTCTGTTCGTTGATTCCCAATATTATTCCACTGTTACTCACCGCCGGGCTGATGGGCTGGACGGGCATTCCACTCAAGCCATCTACCGTATTGATTTTCAGTGTTGCTCTGGGGATAGCCATAGATGTTACCATACGGTTCCTGGTGAACTATAAACAGGAACTGCCTTTGCACAATGGCGATGTAAAAGAAACCGTCATGCAGACACTGAGACATACCGGTATCAGCATTATTTATACTTCGATGGTGCTGATTGCCGGGTTTATCATTTTTGTTTTCAGCGGATTTGGCGGCACACAGGCACTGGGCTGGCTGACTTCACTTACATTACTGGCCGCCACACTGACGAATCTTGTACTGCTGCCTGTTCTCCTGCTAACCACAGCTTCCCGGAAAAAATAGCCTGTAGCTATTAATGCAGCAGTATTAGTTATTGTTTTGTCTACCATAGGTTCTTGTTCTGCATTATCTTGCGCCTTCCATTTATTAATACCAAAAAATGTAACATGAGAAAACTAGTGCTTTTGGTGTTAGGAATTGTTCTGCTTGCAGGACAGCTTCTCGCACAAACACGGCAGGTAAGCGGCCGTGTTACAGATGCCACTGGGAACCCGGTTCCTAATGCATCCGTTACGATTAAAGGTACCAATACAGGTACTACTACAAATGCTGACGGTACGTTTACCCTTACCGTCCCTACCAGTTCAAGGTTGGTGATTTCAGCAGTCGGACTTGCAGTCCAGGACGTTGCTGTATCCGGCCGTACAGATTTCAATTTCACCTTATCGCAGGAAGACCGTTCCATGCAGGAAGTAGTGGTTGTGGGTTATGGTACCACCCGTCGTAAAGACATTACGGGAAACATTGCCAGTGTGAAAGGTAATGCCATTAAAAACCTTCCGGTGCAGAGTTTTGACCAGGCTTTATCCGGACAAATGGCAGGTGTGAGCGTAACCATGCCAAATGGTGTGCTGAACAATCCTCCTGTTATCCGCGTTCGTGGTGTGAACTCCATCAGCTTAAGTTCTTTCCCGCTGGTGGTAGTTGACGGTGTACCTACTTTCTACCGGTAATGCCGGTGGTACTGCCTCCAACAACATCCTCGGGGATATCAACCCATCGGATATTGAAAGTGTTGAGGTACTCAAAGATGCAGCTGCTGCCGCTATTTACGGTTCAAGGGCATCTGCAGGTGTACTGCTGATCACTACCCGTAAAGGTCGCCAGGGCCGTGCCCGCGTTAACTACGACGGTTGGGTAGGATCTACCAAAGCGTTTAACCTGATCGAAGTGTTGAATGCCCAGGAATACACAACCATCAAAAATGAAGGCACTTACCAATGCCGGAACACCTCCTGTTCCAGCTCCCGGTACACCAGCCCGTGGTTTCTTCACACAGAACGATGCCAATGGCAACCTCATCGACACCCGCTGGTATGATGTGGTATACCGTACAGGGTATCTCACAGAACCATTCTGTGAATGTTTCCGGTGCTAACGACAAAACCAGCTATTTCTTCTCTGCTGGTTATACCAACCAGGAAGGTATGCTGGTAGGCAATGACTTCAGGCGTATGACCGGAAGGCTTAATGTTGACCATAAAGTGTCTAACTGGTTGCAGATTGGCGGTTCTATGAACTATACCAATTCTGTCAATACAGCGCCGAATACCGGTTCACTACCGGGCCAGGCATTCAGTATTGCAGGTCTTGGTCGTCTGCCAATTGTTCTTGCTCCTAACGTAGCAGCCAAGAACGCTGACGGAACTTACAATATCAATACAGTAGCCAATACTATCGGACAGGGAAATAACAGGACAGCATTGTCTTTTTATAACCCGCAGTATATTATTGACAACAATAAATTCAGCTCTGAAAATGACAGGATCCTGGGTAACGTATTTGCCCAGCTGAACTTCACCAAATGGCTGAACTTCCGTACTGTTTATGGTATCGACAACCTGAACGTTACCAACAAGGAATTCAGGGCTGCGCTCCATGGTGATGGTGTACAGTTTGGCGGTGCCACTCAAAATTCACAGCAGACCTACCGTCGCTGGAACTGGCAGAACCTCCTGACCTTCGACAAACAATTCGGAAAAACACAGTGTGAACCTGCTCGTTGGTAATGAACAACAATATTCCAACAGCCAGGGATGGGGTGCAGACAGAAGGGGTCAGACCGATCCATTCTATGATGAGTACCAGGGTGGTTACAGCTCCATTGTTCCGGCTGGTAACTTCTATGGCGAAAACTACCTGGTGTCTTTCCTGGGCAGGTTGAACTATAACTATGGCGGCAAATACTACGTGTCTTTGAATGCACGCCGTGACGGTTATTCAGCTTTTGCTCCTGAAAACAAATATGGTAACTTCTATGGTGGTTCTGCAGGCTGGGTACTTTCAGAGGAAAACTTCTTCCGGAACAGCAGCCTTGATAAAACCATCAACAGCCTCAGGCTGAGAGCCAGTTATGGAATGGTTGGTAATAACCAGGGTATTAATGACTATGCTTTTTACAGCTTCTTTCAATTCCGGACTTTACGGAACCCAGGCCAGCCTGTTCTACAGCCAGGCAGGTAACCGTAACCTTCGTTGGGAATCTTCCAAGAAACTCGATCTTCGGTTTTGATATGAGTTTGTTCAGCAACAGGGTCAATGTTGAATTCGCGTATTATAAGAATGATATCGATAACCTGATCCTGAATAACCCGCAATCTCCTTCAGCCGGTATCCCGGGTAATAACATCCTGACAAATATCGGAAGGATGGTAAACACAGGTATCGAATTTACCTTGAATACAGTGCCTGTTAAAACTGCAGACTTCAGCTGGAACTCGAACTTCAATATCACTACACTGAAAAATGAAGTGAAAGAACTGGCAGAAGGTAATTCTGATATCTTCCCTTCAGACTTCAGGTCTTGAAACACCAAGCATCATCCGGGTGGGTGAGTCTATTGGTAGTTTCTATGCAGTACAAACAAAAGGTGTTAATCCGGCCAATGGCCAGAGGATCTTTGTTCAGTTGATCAAAGATGCCAATGGTGTAGTAACCGGAACCCGCGATGTACAGTACAACCATGCATGCAACTACCAGCGCTGGACCTTGCTGGACGGAACCGCTGCTCCACGTGGTGCTGACCAGGCTTCAGACGGTCAGATCATTGGCCCGGCCCTTCCAAAATAGACTGGTGGTTGGGATAACACGTTCCGTTACAAGAACTTCGATCTGAACTATCCTGTTCTTCTTCTCAGGCGGCAACTATGTTTACAACGGAACGAAAGCAGGTCTCAGGGATAACCGTAACTGGAATAGTTCCAAAGAAGTGCTGACCCGCTGGCAGAAAGCCGGTGACGTAACTGATATTCCACAAGATCATTTTTGGTGATAACGTTTCTAACGGTTCTGCAATGGTGCAGTCTCAGAACGTAGAAAAAGGTGACTTCATCAAAGCCAGGAACATCTCGATCGGTTATACTCCATGCCTAAAACAGTTACTGACCGTATGGGCATTGAACAGCATCCGTTTCTATGGCGGAGTACAGAATGCATTCACTATTACCAATTATACCGGTTTCGATCCTGAAACTTCCAGTAACGGTAATGGTAACGGTAACCCAAGTGTAGACAGGAACTCTGTTCCACAGGCAAGGACTATCACTGTTGGATTGAACGTAGGATTCTAATTTAAAAACAGGTAATCATGAAACTCAAAATAATATCAATTTCGTTCATTGATCGGTGCCCTGTTTGCATCATGCCAGAAAGACAGGTTGGAACCCATTCCTCAGACCTCACTTGTCTGACGCTGTTGCATTCAACACACCGGAAAGCGCCCAACAACAGGTAAATGGCGTGTACTCCTGCCTTGAAAGCAGGAAACTTCTATGCTGGTCGTTACCAGGTATACCAGGACGTAAGGGGTGAAGAGTTCATCAACCTTACAACAAATGGTGTTACCGCATTCCTTACATGGAACTTTACTGTGACTCCAACATCCAATGAAGTGCAGAATTTCTGGGGTGCTGCATATGCCTGCTATCAACCGCGCAAACGTGGTGATCGATGGTCTGGCAGGATGCTCCTATTGCAGACAATCTCCGCAAGCAGTATATCGCTGAAGCTAAGACTGATCAGGGCTACTTTCGTATTTTTCGCTCCTGCAGCTTTATGCAAGGCCATATACCGAATCGGTGGACCCGGCAAGCCAGGTGTTCCGCTTCGCCTGACTGGTATTACTTCAAGCGGCAATAATGACCTTGCCAGGGCTACAGTTGGTGAGGTTTACACTCAGATCATTAAAGATCTGAATGAAGCCGAAGTTGATCTTCCGTTGAACTCACGGTACTGCAACAGCTGAACTGAATACTACCAGTGCTCATAGGAACACTGCGATTGCGTTGAAAACAAGGGTATATCTTTCCATGGGTCAGTATGCTGATGTGATCACTGAAGGCAACAAGATCGTTTCCGCATGCCGCTCCGTTCGAGGCATGCAACAGGTGTTAAGCACAAACTTAATCCAAGCATTATCAACTACTTTCACAACCTATACTACTGTGGAAAGTATTCTGTCAATGCCATTCACTGCATTGGATCTTCCCGGCACACAGAATAGCTTAGAACAGCTACTACAATCCAGGTCCGAACGGTAATGGCGACTTCGCACTCAACACCACCGGTAACGGCATTGTTGCCAATACTAACTGGGGAGCAACTGATGCTCGTCGTGCATTTAATATCGTTGCCAGCGGACAAACTTACCTGCGTAAATGGCCAAAGAATGCAGGTAGCGATCCAGACTGGGCGCCGGTTATTCGGTATGCAGAAGTATTGCTGAATGTTGCTGAAGCCGAAGCCCGCCAGGCGACTGGCGTAAGCACCAGGGGACTTGGCATTACTGAATGCTGTTCGTCAGCGTTCTGATGCTACCGTTACCCTGGCTCCTGCAACAAAGGATGACCTGGTCAATGCCATCCTGCTGGAAAGGCGTATTGAATTGCTGGGTGAAGGATTCAGGACAACAGATGTAACACGCACCGGCGCAGCCTTTGCCGCAAAAGGTTCAGTTGCATCTTATGGCCCATCTTCAGATGTATATATCTGGCCTATTTCAAATGCTGAGCTCGTAACAAATAAATTAATGGTTCAGAACTAAGATTAATAATCTTTTAGAAAAAGGGCTGCCTGAATAACGGGCAGCCTTTTTTTTCAGGGTAAAACTAGCCCCGGTGATACAACTTTATATTCTGCAACAATGACTATTATTTCTCATATCCTTATTGTAAATTGAAATATATAATGTGTTATATGAAATACCTGATGATCATTATTGCATTGATGATTTCTTCATTGGCAATTGCACAACAAAATATAAATGTTGATGATCCCAACAACAGGAACATAGTTAACCTGGCGGGCATCAATGGTGAACCGGTTTCCATGTTTAAATATAACCGTATTGTTGAAGGCTCTGTTTTTCTGCCTTCTGATTTTGCTGATGCGATGATCATTATAAAATTTAATAAAAGACCGCTCACCGCAAAAGCAAAGCTGAATATCATGGACAGGAACCTGCATTACCTTGATCAGCAGGGACATGAAATGCTAACTAAAATGCCCATCGAAGAAATACAATTTAAAGACCCTGCTACCGGAAATCTCCTGGTATTCACTACCATGATTGAATGTAATACCGCCAACAGCGGGTGGTATGAAATCATAGAAAAAGGAAAGGTTAACCTATACCGGGAAATCACAAAGACCATAACCGAAAATAAACCATATGGCTCGGCCACAACAGAACAGAAAGTAAATACCTACTACAAATACTGGATAAAAACTGCTGACCGGTTGCAGACAGATCAACAAGATCAAGGATTTTATAGCAGAACTGAAACAAATCAATCCTGCGTTTGAAAGTATGGTTTCAGGACATAAGTACTCCGACAAGGAATTGGAAGACTGGAGATATATTGCGAAACTGTTTAATGCAAATTAATTTCTCCTGCTATAATTTTTACTTTAACAGTTCTGCCAGTTTGCTTTGCAATGATGTCCCACGAAGGTTGGAGGCTACAACGATTCCCTGGGGATCAACAAGAACATTAAAGGGAATTCCTTCAATACGATACAAAGGCACAACTGCACTCTCCCAGTATTTCAAATCGCTGATTTGTTTCCAGGTTAACCCATCATCCTTAATGGCCCTAAGCCAGGGCTCTTTTGCACGATCCAGTGAGACGCCAAGCACCGTAAAATTTTTATCCTTAAACTGGTTATATGCATTCACCAGGTTTGGATTTTCCTGTCGGCAGGGAGCACACCAGCTTGCCCAGAAATCGACCAAAACATATTTTCCGCGGAAAGCACTCAGGCTGACCATTCTTCCTTCCGTATCCGGTAATCTTATTTCGGGAGCCGGCTTACCAGTCAGGTCAGTTAATTTTTTCTTCGCCAGGTTCTGCATGTAATCAAAATATTCCTTCACTATTTTCTGTACCAAAGCATGGGATGAAAATCTTTTCGACATACTTGTCATTACCGTCTCAAATCTTTCCGGCTCTAATTGTGATCTCAGTAACGGGCCAACAATGTATAATGCAATTGCCGGACTGGCTGTAGTATCTGCATACTTCAACAGGTAGTCTTCTGTTTCTTTAACATAGGACCTGAATGCAGCATCCCTTACATTGACCATGCTGTCTGATTCCTTCTTGTTTTTGGAATTGAGAATTCCCGCTCCTCATGGTATCGATTACATTCAAACGGTCATTGAAAGTTTTTAAAACAGACTTAAAAGAATTGCTTGAATTTGAATTGGTGGTATAATCTCCAAAATTTTTCCAGTCGGCCGAGATCGCTATATCATTCCTGTCATTTACAAGTAGTATAAAAACACCGTCTTTCTCAAAACGCATCCGGTAAATTCCTTCATATTCTGTTGGCAATCCCTTAAGGTTAAAGTCTGACTTCCCGGCTTGTAATACCGCGGTATCGAGTGTCCTGGGAGTTACGGCGTCAAGCTCGATAGCGTCCAGGAAAACTGTTTGCTGCTCCGGATTATTTACCAGGGTTCCCTTTACTTTAAGGTTATCATCAGCTTCATTTTTACATGCGGCAAGCAGGATGAATAAAAAGAGTATGATATATTTATTCATGGTCAGGATTGATTTAGTTTTTGCAAAAGAATTTCAGTGGTCAGTTTTGGATCTGCCTTTCCAGCGGAGATCTTTTTTACCTCTCCAACAAAAAGTCCGATAAGTCCCTTTTTCCCCTTCCTGAACTCATTCACTTTATCGGGCATTTTATTCAAGACTTCTTCGGCCCATGCTTCCAGGTTTCCGCTATCTGATACCTGCACAATGTTGAGTTCATCTGCGAGGGTGACAGGATTCCATGGCGGGGTTTTTCAATAAAGCGGGCAGTAATTTATTGGCAGCAGTGGAAAAATTCAGCCTGCCATCATCAATCATGTCAATAAGTATTTTCCATTGGGCCGGACTTATCTTCACACTGTCAATCTCCAGGCCGTTTTCATTACAATAAGACTTCACAGGCCCGATAAAAAAATTAGCCACCGCCTTATAATTTTTACAGGTCCCGGTAACAGAAAGATAGTATTTCAGCAGTTCCGGCTCCTCTGCCAGGATCCGCGCATCATACTCCGGTAAATGAAAATCAGAGATCAGTTCATTCACCCATTCTTCGGGAAGTTTAGGAATTTCCTTTCTGTACTTTTCCAGGTCAGCTTCTGTGATCACAAAAGGTGTGAGGTCGGGATCCGGAAAATAACGGTAGTCATCCGCATCTTCTTTTGTGCGTATGGAAAAAGTGCTGTCGTCATCGGCATTAAAACTCCTGGTTTCCTGGACTATTTCCATTCCTTTATCCAGCAATGCAGATATTCTTTCCGTTTCCACTTCTATTGCCTTTTTTACATTCCTGATGGAGTTCAGGTTCTTTACTTCCACTTTGGTACCCAGCTCCGGCTGTCCCCAGGGACGCAGGGAAATATTGGCATCACACCGCATACTTCCTTCTTCCATATTGCCATCGCATACGCCAATCCATCTCACCAGTTTACGAAGCTCCGTTAAAAAGGCAAATGCCTCTTCACCACTATGCATATCCGGTTCGGAAACTATTTCCACCAATGCAACACCTGCCCTGTTATAATCAACACAGGTAAAAGCCGGATCAATATCATGAATACTTTTGCCTGCGTCCTCTTCAAGATGAATGCGGGTAAGTTTGATATTCCTGGTTTCAGCCTTTGTCCTGATTGGCACATAACCTCCCTTACAGATCGGTGTGGTATGCTGTGAAATCTGGTAGCCTTTCGGAAGATCGGGATAGAAATAATTCTTCCTGGCAAAATAATTTGTCCTTTCGATCTCACAGTGACAAACAAGGCCCATTTTTATCGCATGGGCAATCGCCTTTTCGTTCATCATTGGCAGAGTTCCGGGATGACCCAGTGTAATGGGACTTACATGTGTATTAGGATCCGCGCCAAAGGTGGTTGCATCTCCGCAAAACAGTTTGCTTTCCGTCAGCAGCTGTGCGTGTACTTCAAGGCCAATAATCACTTCGTATTTCGACTGTTCGCTGTTCATTCAGATGTTGACCGCAAAACTATTGAAAAATAAACAACCCCCGCACGGGCGGGGGTTGAATGGAAAATTTTTACCATTTTAATGATCTTTTCAGATCCATCAGAGCTCTGCTTTTTTGAGTTTCACCGGTACCTTGACCTGTAATGTCATCGGTGTACCATTTCTCTTCAGGTTAACGCTGTATTGATTCTTTTCCCTGGCATCCTGCAAAGCTTCTCTTGCTGCATCCGTATCTTTTACCGGTTTTCCATCAATCTGGGTGATAATGTCATTCTCCTGTACGCCTGCTGTGGCGGCCAGTGAACCTTCATCAACATCAAGCACTTTAACACCGGATGAATCTTCCGTGTCCTGTATCCTTATGCCAAACATTGGCCTGCGGTTCTCATACTTGTAAAACTGAGCACCTGGCGGCTGGCGAAACATATCGTCGTTAAATTCTCTTTCCCATGAACGTGAATCAGGGTATACCCTGTAAGCCTTTGGTGCAGGAGTGCGTATAGCAAACGCCTGCCCTTTTGTTTCACCAAGTTTTACCTTGATCTTTTTCTCTTTCTTCGTTCCTGTGGGCAGATAAGTGATTTCTACCTCATCGCCTGGTTTCTTTTCCCTGACCATGGTGGCCAGGTCCTGGGGCTCGGTAACGGCTTTGCCATTAAATTTTGTAATGATATCTCCTTCCTTCAGACCTGCTTTACTGGCCGGACTTTCATTATCCACGTCAGTAACTTTTACCCCTTTATCAGCTTTATCCAGACTAACGCCGAGGTGCGTACGAGGTTTGACCTCTGCCATTGCCCTCATTTCAGGAAGCCCTTCAAAATTAAAATCGAAATTGAAGTCATTATATCCCGGACCAGGGTAACGCCTGATCTTCATACGATCAAATTCACGTTTTTGCTGGGAGAATTGCCTTGCCATATCACGTTCCATTTTGGCCATGTCTGAATGCAATCTTGCCATATCTTCTTCCCCGGGCACTTTAAATTCAAAATCGTTGTCATTATGCCTGATGATCACTTTATCTCCTTTATATTCTGTAACAGGCTTACCGTTAACCGTGACCTTGTCGCCATCAATAACGATCGTCATTTTTTCATTCCCTTCCTTCTTGCTTTTAATGATAACCTCTTCCTTTTTTTCCTTGCTTTTGGGCGACTGTTGTGCAGATACTGATCCCAGGGCCAGCATACACAAAATGCCTGTAAAAATTTTCCTGTTCATACGTGTTGATTTTATAGTACGAAATGTTTAGTAGATCAAATCTAAGGAAATTTTTGTATTACGAAAGTCTTCGCAAATGTTAAAAAAAGAAGAAATGCCGGATGGATGATTTTAAGGATGAACGGAGATCAGCAGGTTCCTGACCCCCTCAATCGCCTTTTGCAAACCAGTGGGGTCCTGACCCCCGGCAGTGGCCAGGTTTTTTTGGCCTCCGCCGCCGCCCTTGATCAGGGGCGCCACCAGTTCTTTTATGATTTTGCCGGCATCCAGGCCCCTGGCTGCCACCACGGTATCGGCAATTCCTATGGCGATAAAGGGTTTGCCGCCAATATTGGCGCCAAGCACGGCAACATAATCATGAAGGTTATTCTTTAAATCGAAGCAAAGTTTCTTTAATGCATCAGGATTGCCCACGTTAACGATGTCGCCCACAAAAGTCACCCCGTCAACAATTTCATCTTTATGCATTAACTCGTTTCTAATGCCGACAAGCATGCGGTTTTCCAGGTGTTCCACTTTCTTTTCCAGTTCAGCCTTCTCCTGGATAAGTTTTTCAATGGCTTTTACCGGATCAGCTGCCTTTAATATCGTCCCCAGTTCTTTTACTTTTTCCAGCTGGCCCGACAGGAATTTGAATGATTTAGGACCGGTCAGTGCCTCAATTCTTCTCACCCCTGCTGCAACGGCAGCTTCGGACTGAATGTTAAACAGCCCGATCATTCCCGTATGCATCACATGTGTTCCACCGCAAAGTTCCACTGAAAAATTAGGATCAATAACCACCACCCTCACCTTATCGCCATACTTTTCTCCAAATAGCGCCATGGCGCCCATTTGCATGGCTTCGTCCTTATTCATGATCCTGGTGACCACCGGAATATTTTCCCTGATTTTTTCGTTCACCATAAATTCAACGTCCCTGATTTCCTGGTCGGTCATTTTGGCGAAGTGTGAAAAATCGAATCGCAGGTGTTCACTGTTCACCAGTGACCCCTTTTGGGCAACATGCTTTCCCAGTACACTGCGAAGTGCAGCATGCAGGAGGTGTGTGGCCGTGTGATTGTACATGATATACAACCGCTTTTCACTGTCCACAATGGCTTCCACCTGCTGCGATAAGTCTGTTGGAAGAGAACTCGTGAAATGAAGGATGAGCTCGTTTTCTTTTTTTGTATCCGTTACCCTGATAGATTCCTCCCCGAAGAGCAAAGTACCGGTATCGCCTACCTGCCCGCCGCTTTCAGCATAAAAAGGCGTTGTGGCCAATACCAACTGGTATTGCTCCTTACCCTTGGAAACCACTTTCCTGTAGCGGGTAACCCGGGTCTTGATTTTATGATACTCGTAGCCCACAAATCCTTCTTCAGGAACTTCATGTACCATGATCCAGTCGCCCGTATCCATTGATGTAGCTGCGCGGCTCCTGTTTTTCTGCTGTTGCATTTCCTTTTCAAAACCTGCTTCATCTACATTCAGGCCCTGTTCATGGGCGATAAGCCTGGTTAGGTCGATGGGAAAGCCATAGGTATCGAATAGTTCAAAAGCAGCAAATCCATCGATGATGCCGCTGCCTTTTGCTGTAGCAATAATTTCATCCATCTTCTTCAGCCCTTTGCCCAGGGTGTGCAGGAAGGATTCTTCTTCTTCCCGCACTACTTTGGCTACAAAGTCCATCTGCTCATGCAATTCGGGAAATACACTTTTAAACTGCAACCCAAGCTGGGGCATTAACTGGTAGAGCAACGGTTGCTTATAATTCAGGTAGGTGTAATAATACCGGACTGCCCTCCTGAGAATTCGCCTGATTACATATCCTGCTCCGGTGTTTGACGGTAGTTGTCCATCGGCAATCGTAAATCCAATGGCACGGATATGATCGGCAATGACCCTGAAGGCTACGTCCTTCCTGCTGTCGCCCCCATCATATTTTATACCGGTAAGTTTTTCTGTTTCGGCTATGGTACCTGTGAATAGATCGGTATCATAGTTGGATTGTTTACCCTGTAGTACCCGAACCAGCCTTTCCAGTCCCATCCCGGTATCCACATGGGTTGCTGCCAGTGGTTCGAGGCTGCCATCCTTTAACCGGTTAAACTGGATAAATACATTATTCCATATTTCGATCACCTGCGGGTGATCCTTATTAACCAGCAGGTGTCCGGGAGTGCCGGCCCTTTCAAGGTCAGAACGACAGTCCACATGGATCTCACTGCAGGGACCGCAGGGACCGGTATCGCCCATCTCCCAGAAATTATCTTTCTTGTTGCCATATACGATATGGTCTTCGGGTAATAGTTTCTTCCAGCTGGCCAGTGCAATAGTTGACGCCGGGAGATTTTCCTTTGCATCCCCTTCAAATACGGTAGCATAGAGCCGGTCCTTCGGTATGCTGTATACTTCAGTCAGCAATTCCCAGCTCCATGCGATGGCATCTTCTTTGAAATAATCGCCAAAGCTCCAGTTGCCCAGCATTTCAAACATCGTATGGTGATAGGTATCCACCCCCACTTCTTCAAGGTCATTATGTTTACCGCTTACCCGCAAACATTTTTGTGTATCGGCCACGCGTTTATATGGTGAAACCTTATTGCCAAGGAAATAATCCTTGAACTGGTTCATTCCGGCATTGGTAAATAATAAAGTGGGATCATTCTTGATAACAATTGGAGCAGAAGGAACAATATGATGCCCTTTTGAAGCAAAAAAATCAAGGAATTTCTGCCTGATTACAGCCGAAGTCATGTGGTATATTCGTTTTTATTTGGGCCATTGTTGCGGGGCAATAAACTATATTTGCCTGCTTTACGCAATAATGGCCACAAAAGTACATTATTTGGTCTACTGAATCCGGATGGACATTCACCCTTGAGGCAGGCAACAGGCGCCAGATAGACTGTATGAAAAAAGTAAAGTATTACTATAATACCAATACCCTCCGGTATGAAAAACTGGTGGTCCCATTGCGGGTAAAACTACTCCGTATCATGGGCTTTTTGGCTGCCGCCATTGTTACCGCACTCATTATAGTTGCCTTTGCTTTCCGCTTCCTGGATTCTCCCAAGGAAAAACTTCTTCGGTTACAATACGAAAGGTCACAACAGGACCTGACTGCCCTCAGCAGCAGGATCAGGCAGATGGACCAGCAGATGAAGCAACTGGAAAAAAGAGATAACGACGTTTACCGTTCCATTTTTGAAGCTTCTCCGGTGCCAGACAGTGCACGCCAGAAACAACTGGAGATTGAAAATGAAATCAGGCTGGTGTCCTCAATGGATGAAAATGAACTTGCCTATTCCCTGGCCGCAACGCTGAATTCCATTTCGGGCCGTATGAAGTTCCAGGAAAAATCATATTCAGAAATAGAAGGAATGATCAAGGACAAAGAAAAACTCCTTGCATCAACGCCCGCTATTCAGCCCGTCAGCAATAAGGAACTTAACCCGCGTTGCTTCAGGTTTCGGCAACCGTATCGATCCGGTATATAAAACGGTGAAGTTTCATGCAGGACTTGATTTTGCCGCACCACAGGGAACTCCTATTTATGCTACTGCTGATGGAAGGATCACGACTGCCGGAAATCGTGGCAACGGATATGGCAACCACGTGGAGATAAACCATGGGTATGGATATGAGACATTATACGGACATATGGTGAGGGTAAAAGTAAGAGTGGGCCAGATTGTCAAACGCGGTGAAGTCATCGGATGGGTGGGAAGTACCGGTAAGTCAACAGGCCCGCACGTGCATTATGAAGTGCATAAATATGGAAGACCTATCGATCCAATATATTTCTTCTATAATGATCTTACTCCTGAACAATATCAGCAGATCCTTAAACTTGCTGCATCAAGTAATCAAAGCTTCGACTAACCATTTGCAAATGTGTTGATATGACAAATGTGCAAATGAAATACAAATTGCACATTTGCACATTTTTGCTGCTTCTTGTGAATAATTTCCCGCACGCAGTTTGCTGTATAGGGCTAAATTGCATTGATGCCGGAACAATTGGATTTATTCACCAGTGTAAATGAACAGGAAAAAACTCCTGTAGAGAAAGCTTCAGAGATGTTGCTGGAAAGAAGGTTGAAACCGCCCGCGGTAATCATGCAGAACCAGGGACCTGATATTGTGGTGCCCAGGATCAAAGAAAATAATTCAGAAAGAACAGCGTCAGGTCCCGGAAATTTTCTTCACCCGGCTGCTGAAAAAAAGACCGATTCATCAACAGTTACTATACCGGATGATCATTTTGCAGAAGAGGATCATGTTGTCCTGGATGCTGAAAAAATTGAAGATAGTTTTCATACCGAAGATATTCCCGTTTCCGAAACTGTAAAAGAAGAGCAGCCTGTCAATAATATTTCCGAAATTACACCTATAGGTGTACCCGATATCTCGGAACCTATAGCCATCATAGCAGTAAGGCCTGCTACGGAAAAACCCAAGACTGCGAGAGGAAGAAAATCCATAAAGGAAATGAGTATGGAAGCAGATCTGCCTCAGGTGCCTGAAGATGAAAAACTGTTCAGCAAGCAGTATTATGGAATAGGTGAAGTCGCTACCATGTTCCAGGTGAACGCTTCCTTATTACGATACTGGGAGTCAGAATTTGACGTGCTCAAACCACGGAAAAACGGGAAGGGCGACAGGTTCTTCAGGCCGGAGGACATTAAAAATCTCCAGATTATCCATCATTTATTACGGCAAAAGAAATTTACCATACAGGGGGCAAAAGACTATCTCAGGAACAATAAGCAATCCAAAGAAAAGTTTGAAATGGTAAAACAGCTTCAGCAGCTTAAAGCTTTCCTTCTTGAAATGAAGGCCGGTCTCTGACGATCCTTATCTGTTGATCGGTTCCTTTTACGATTACCGGTGACTTTTCTATCAGCTTCATGATCCCCAGGTTGATTTCCTGTTTCATCTGGTTAAATTCCTGTATGCCGACCGACACAGAGAAATATTCCACGGTAATTATATAGGATTGTGAAGCAATATCACTTAACAAAACCGAACTGTCAGTAATATATCTATGCTGCAGGATTTTCTTTATTCCCGTTTCAAATTCTTCTATATCCGCTGAACTGGTCTTCATGTCAAGTTCCAGCCTTATTTCCCCCCTCCGATGGGTACGAAGGCTCAGGTTGTCAACGATACTATCGACCATCTGCTTATTGGGCACGGTAACATAGGTCTTTTCCGTGGTACGGATACGGGTACTCCTTAAGCCTATCCTTTCCACAACACCGGTGATATTATTCACCTTCAGGAGGTCGCCGGTAGTAAATGGCTTGTCGAAAAATATAATGAAGGATGCTATAAGGTTTTCAATACTTTCCCGTGCTGCCAGGGCGATGGCCGCACCAACAATACTCAGACCTGCCAGTATCTGTGATATGTTCTGGTTGAAGACAAATTTCAACATGGTGAGTATCCCCACAATGATGAGCAGCACTTTCAGGAAATCCTTGAAAAAAACTACGAGCTGGTTGTCTTCCTGTCCATCTGTAACATCAGCCCTTTTCTCCATCACCAGTGTTATATAATCAATAACCCTCAGGAGCATCGAAAAGAAAGACAAAATGAGAATGGCTTCGGCAATCTCTGTTAAGAGGACCGCCGTATTGGTTTTATAAAAACTATATAAAAGGATACTCGGAAATTTCAGGCTTTGCAGTGCAAAAAAGGTGATCATCAGGAACAGGAATATCTCAACAGGACCCAGGATCAGTTCTATGAAGGCCTTTCTTTCAATCAGCCGACCCATTTTGTTCATCAACCAGAAGAAAATTGAAGCAGTATACCTGCCCACATATTTCTTCAGCAGGTAGGCCACCAGGATTACGCCTGCAACTATGGCGTAATCACGGATTGTATTATCTAAAACAACTTTGTCCCAGAATTCATCCATGCCATAAAGTTAACTGGTAATCATCTATTTCCAAGAATAGCGAAGGGAGCTAAGCCCTGAATTAAAAATAGCGGTATAAAGAAATTCCATCATCCTTGAGAACATAAATGCCGAGCGGCATTATTTCCATATGTTGTGACTGCTGAATCAACTTTGGCAATGTAGTTTCTTTCACCTGTAAAGTGCCTGTGGTATACGTCATGAGTTTATTGCCTACCGTGCCTACAATTGTATTTCCCAGCACCTGCACATTACTCCAGTCGAGCAGCGCAATCCTGGTTTTTAAAGAGCCGTAATAATCAAATACAAACATTCCATTGGCGGGATCATACAAATACACGAAACCATTCTGGTCAAAAATTTCAACAGGGACCGGTGCAACGCCAAGGGCTATCCTCAGATCCGATGATTCGGACAATATCCTTCCATCTTCCCCAATTTTTTTAAGAATACTCTGCTGCTCGTCAAAGACCCAGATGTTATTATCATATGATAATGCAATGGCCCTCACCTGCAGAATATTCCGCGCCCTCAGGTCAATGGTATTCACCGTATTCAGTAAGCGGTCAAGCACCACGATCGTCCGGTAGTCCTTATAAAACAACAGTGTCTTCAAAGGGTTAACGGCATTAATGGAATATAATTTTCCGTAACGCTTTACGTCGTTGAATACCCCCATGGAATCCCCTTTTGCGCTGAGTTTTTTTAGTTGATTTTCCGTGGAGATCAGGTAGAGGTTACCGAGGTTATCAACGGCAAAGGATGAAAAACTGCCGGCTGTTTTCCTGACAAGGGCGAATGAACTGTCCTGCCCCCGACCGGCGAAGGAAATGAATAATAATATGGTGAGCAGTATTTTCAGGATTCAAAATATTTTAACTCCAGTTGTTTACCGTCAAAGACGGCATAACTGTTATAACGTATCCAGTCGCCCAGATTGATATACCTGCTTTTGTCATTTAACATAAAATCTATGGGCAGATGGCGGTGGCCAAAAATAAAATAATCAAAATAGCTGGTTTTCAGTTGTTCCCGGCAATACACGATCAGCCATTCTTTGTCTTCTCCGAGGAACTTTTCATCGCTGCCACCGGTTATTGACCTGCTTCCCCGGCTTGAATAATGAGCCATGCCCATACCGATGAATGGAGGAATGATCCCAAAAAGGAATTTAGCTACCGGGTTACGAAAAAGTTTTTTCAGCATTTTATAACCGTGATCACCAGGGCCGAGTCCATCTCCATGACCCACCAGGAATTTCTTGTCGTTATATTCAAATACCTGGGGAGAATGGTAGACGGGAATATTGAGTTCCTGTTCAAAATATCCATCCATCCACATATCATGATTACCTACAAAGAAATATATGGGAATGCCGGAATCCGTTATTTCTGCAAGTTTGCCCAGTATGCGGACAAATCCTTTGGGAATTACTTTTTTATACTCAAACCAGAAATCGAAGAGGTCGCCCACGATGAATATCTCTGCAGCATCCTGCTTTGCGATATCTAAAAAACGGATCACTGCTTTTTCCCGGACCAGGCTGGTGGCATGATCCGGCACACCAAGGTGAAAATCAGAAAGAAAATAAATTTTTTTGCCCGGCGGGATTTGCATGCGATGATTATAACCCTTTAAATTTATTGATCTGCCAGTAAACAATAGACTTCTTTCGGCCCGTGCACACCCACTACCAGTGTTTTTTCGATATCTGCGGTTCTGCTGGGCCCGGTTGCAAAACTGATCATGGATGGAATATGAATACCATACTTTTCTTTCAGGAATTTCATGGCATCATCAACATCGTAAACCACCTGGGAAGATTCTGCAATACACACATGTACGGGCGCATACACGGATGCCGTCCTTCCTTCCGGCTGCGCCGAACTCAGCACTATTGTTCCGGTTCTGGCTATCAGCAACTCGCAGCTGGTAAGTGCTACGTCGCATTGTGACAGGCTGTTTTTGGTAAAATGGCTGAATCCGTTTTTCTGCAGCAGGTACCTGAGTCCCTCCTCGGCACAATAGATTTCTTTCCATTGCTGTTGCCGGATAATGGATTCCAGTTGCTGTACCAGTTCTACATGGTCCACAAAGAAGGCAAACTTACCCAGGAGACGGGTAAATTCTTCTGCAAACATCACCGATAAATCATCGGTAGGAGCATGATAGACACGTACTGTTTCCTTCAGATTTTGAAAAAGGCAAAGGCACTGGAGTTTCCAGTGCCTTTCTTATTTTTTTTAAGATATTCTCCTTTGAAGAAGAGTTACTCATTATAGATTTACTTTTTCACTTCCTGTTTCTGTTGTAGAATTCAACGCAATTTCTGCAGGGGTAACTGGTGGGGTATCTTCCAGGAATACCTTTTTTTCTTCGTAAGGCCTTTTCCCGATGATATTTTCAACATCCTGCTGGTGCAATACTTCTTTTTCAAGTAATGCATGTGCAAGATCTTCCACTTCTTTCCTTTTCTCCCTCAGTAATTTTTTTGTACGCTCATAAGCCTGGTCAACAAGGATCCTTACTTCATTATCGATCAGCTTACCGGTTTCCTCGCTGTAAGGCTTGGTAAAAGTATTTTCCTGTTGGGGATCATAGAAACTGATATTTCCCACTTTCTCGTTCATACCGTACACCGTGACCATTGCATAAGAGATCTTTGTTACCTGCTGCAGATCATTTTGTGCACCGGTAGAAATTTTTCCAAAGAAAATTTCTTCACTTGCCCTTCCGCCCAATGTCATACACATCTGGTCCATCAGCTGGTCGGTATTATAGAGATATTGTTCTTTAGGCGTATACTGCGCATATCCCAGGGCGGTAACTCCTCTTGGCACAATCGTCACTTTCAATAACGGGTATGCATGCTCGAGGAACCATCCGCAAACGGCGTGGCCTGCTTCATGATAGGCAATGATCTTTTTCTCTTCGGGAGAAATGATCTTGTTTTTCTTTTCCAGTCCGCCAATGACACGATCAATGGCATCCTGGAAATCATCCATCTCCACTTCTGCCTTGCCTTTACGGGCAGCGATCAGTGCAGCTTCATTACAAACATTGGCGATATCAGCACCGGCAAATCCGGGAGTGAGTTCAGCCAGCTTATAAATATTGAGATTGTTTGATTTCTTAATAGGCATCAGGTGTACGTGGAAAATGGCTTCACGTCCTTTAAGATCGGGTTTATCGATACTGATCTGCCTGTCGAACCTGCCCGGCCTCAGCAATGCGCTATCGAGTACGTCGGGCCTGTTGGTTGCTGCAAGAATGATGATACCGCTGTCACCACCGAATCCATCCATTTCCACCAGCAACTGGTTCAGGGTGTTTTCCCTTTCATCGTTGCTCATCATCATGTTCTTTCCCCTGGCGCGACCAATCGCATCAATTTCATCGATGAAAATGATACAAGGCGCTTTTTCCCTGGCCTGCTTAAACAGGTCACGGACACGGCTGGCACCCACACCCACAAATAGTTCTACGAAATCAGAACCCGACATGGAGAAAAAGGGAACCTGTGCTTCGCCAGCCATGGCTTTCGCCAGCAGGGTCTTACCCGTACCCGGAGGGCCAACCAGGAGTGCACCTTTAGGAATCTTACCACCAAGTGCAGTATATTTTTTAGGATTCTTAAGGAAATCCACGATTTCCATCACTTCCTGTTTTGCTTCGTCCAGTCCGGCAACATCATGAAAAGTAATGTTGACCTTAGTGCCTTTATCGAAAAGCTGTGCCTTTGACTTACCGATATTGAAAATACCACCCGGACCGCCTCCACTGCCCGGACCGCCTACTTTACGCATCATCAGCACAAAGAGCAGGGCAAACATCAGCAACGGGAACAACAGGTTTATAAAAGGACCGAACCACTCGGGATCACTCACCGGGGAAACCGGAACAGCATTTACTTCGGGATGCGTTTTGAAATATTCGTCCAGTTTATCCTGGTAGTCCTCCACCTTGGAGTAGGTAAACTGAAAATGCGGGGCTTCCTTGGAATTATATACATAGGTCCATTTATCACCGAGGAGCTCCTTGTAATATGATTTATTCAGCGCTTCCTTCTTGATAAATACCCTTACAATATTTTTATTCATGACCGGCTCAACCTTCTCCACGTCATTATTGGCGAGCATCTCCTGCCTGAACTTCAATTCAGTGATATCACGGGCATCAGGAGTTACGCCCCTGAGCACCTGGTATCCGATAAGGAAAATCGCTACTATGGCATAGATCCAGTAAATGCTGAACTTGGGTCCTCTTTTGAAAGGTCCCTTTTCTTCGCCGTTCTCTAAACCTTTCCTTGGATCTTTTTTATATTCTTCTTGTGACATATGATCGAAAACTCAGTTTTAATGGAATTATAGTTTACAGCTAAGTTATTTTCTTTTAACCGGACGCTTTTCGCCGGCCTCATCATCGTATTCCAGGATCACACCGTCACTCCACATTTCTTCCAGGCGGTAGAATTTCCGGGTTTCCTTCTGAAAAATGTGCACTACCACATTAACGTAATCCACCAGCACCCATTGCAGGGCCTGGTAACCTTCATGGCGGTAAGGCAGTTCACCACATTCCTGTTTTACAAGTTCTTCCACAGAATCTGCTATGGCTTTCACCTGCACATTGGCATTAGCATCACAGATAATGAAAAAATCTGCCACCGCTTCCGGTATCTTCCTCATATCGAGGGAAACAACATTTTCTCCTTTTTTGTCCTGGATTGCTTTGATTATAACCTTCAAGATCTTGCTGCTCTTTGTTAGCCGGCTTGATTTTTTCTCCCGGTCAGCCAAAACTTGTACTTCTGCCAAATGAAATAATTTTAGTTATTGATGCGAAAGCGCTGGTTGGAGTTGAAAAATTTAATTTTGATGATTCCCTTTATCTTCCCCAAAAATAATGATTAATTCTTTACCTCAGGGCGATGGAAAACATTGGTGATCTTTTTATAGAAATACCTACCGTTGATAGTACCAACATTTATGCCATGCAACAAGTTCATGCCCGAATGGCAAAACATGGTACAGCCTATTTCGCCCATGAACAAACGAGGGGTAAAGGCCAGCGCGGCAGGAGCTGGGACAGTGCAAAAGATGAGAATATCATATTATCCGTTGTTTATGAACCATTTTCCATCCCACCGGCTTCGGCATTTCTCTTAAGTTCCTCTGTAGCACTCGCTTGTTACAGGTTTTGTAAAGTTTATACCGGGGAGGAAATGTGTATCAAGTGGCCAAACGACCTTTACTGGCGTGACAGAAAGGCAGGTGGTATCCTCATTGAAAATCTTATCCGCGGTAACCGTTGGGATTATGCTATTGCCGGTATCGGACTTAATATAAACCAGGTATATTTTCCCGCTGATCTTCCCAATCCTGTATCCTTCAGGCAGATAACGGGTAAAACCTTCCCCGTTGTGGACCTGGCCATGGAACTCTGTGAATACCTCCAGGAATGCTGGACAATGGTGTTGCACGATCCCGAACAGGTGACAAATGCCTATAATGAAGCGTTATATAAACGGGGCCAGGTGGTAAAATTCAGGCAGGATAACAGGGTATTTGAAGCCAGGGTTGACGGGGTCAATATTAACGGACAACTTGAAGTTTTCACTGCTGCGCCCGAAACATACAATTTCGGGGAACTGGCCTGGATATTATGACCATATTTCAATGTAATTGTCTTCCGCTTTCCTGGCCTCTACTTCAAACCTGTTGTTATAATAACCTTTCCTGATGCTTTCTGCCAGGTACATAAACATGAACCGGAAATAGCCATATCTCCTGAATTGCTCAACATGCTTCAGTTCGTGTTTTACCCATCGTTCATTGCTGAGAAAACTGTCTTTACCGGTCCGGTACAGGTGAATGGTATTTCCAATGGTTATAGCCACTGAAGGCTGGCCGAGTTTCCTGGCTGCCAGTCGGGCCATCCAGGAATTCTCCCTGATCTTAATACGGCTGTTATACATGCGCATTACAAGGTTTGATGACCTGCTGCATACTTCTGTTGCATGAACCACGATAATTACATTCCCGTTAACATCATATTTTGGCCTCAGCGAACCTGCGGATGATTTCCTCTGCATGTTGCTTCACTTTCGGCTTACGGATAATAACCTGGAGATTACCTTTTTCATTGATCACAAAGGTGTTGCGGATAATGCCCATATACTTTCTTCCATACATATTCTTTTCTCCCCAGACGCCGTATTTATTGATGATTTTCATGTCAGGGTCGGCAATGAGTGTATAAGGCAGGGTGTATTTAGCCTGGAATTTTTTATGCTTTGCACCAGTGTCCGGACTAACACCAATTACTTCAAATCCATTTTGCTTCAGTAAAGCATAATTGTCGCGAAGGTTACATGCCTGTTCCGTACAGGTGGGTGTATCGTCTTCAGGATAGAAAAAGAGGGCAAGTTTTTTTCCCTTGAAGTCGGCCAGCGAAACTTTATTACCGTCCTGGTCCTTTCCTGAAAATGACGGCGCCTTCATTCCTTCTGTAAGCATAATATTTACCTTTTAAAGCTGAATGCCTGGATGGTTTTATTTCCGGCTTCATCAACAACAGAGATCTTAAGTTCGTGTTCGCCCCTTTGGCAGTTTTCATCAAATTTATAAGTGAAAGTATTGCCTCTTTGTACAAACCGAAGCCATTTGCCATCGAGCTCTGCCCTGAAATCTTTTACCTGGTTATAGTTATCCCTGACATAAATAGTGATTTTAGGAGCTTTTGATAAATCAGCTCTTGATGCCAATCCGGAAATGACCGGAGGCTGGTCATCAGCTACCAGTTGAAAACTGCCAAACTCCCTGAATTTTGCAGCATACATCCCCATCTCCCATTCAGTCTTCCTTACAGTGACATTATCCCCTGTTGTTTTTTTGATCACAAGCCGGTCCCTTAACTGGTAAGGAATTGTTTTGTCGGGCTTTATCCTGACGGTGATATAATCCTGCAAGGGGGTCAGGTGCGACTGTATATTATGTACCAGGGAAAATGCCAGTGGCTGCGCCCCGGAAGTAGCGATACTCTTAAAATAGATGGAATCATAGAGTACCTGTTCGGGCATAAAAACCTGGATTTCCGGTGATTCAAAAACGTTCAGTTCACCGGGTCTCATCAGCATTCCAGACCCTGTATACGTTGTTTTTGTTTCAGCATTCTTTTGTAGTGTAAACCTGACATTGGAACTATTGCCATTTGCATCCTTGATTTCCAGCCTGAATTCATGCGGAACTGTATCTGACAGGCTGATGAATGATCCGGGTGAGGAATATGGATATATGTTCAGTTTATCACCCGGTAGCGGAAAGAGATATTGGAGGTAGGCTCCGCCGGCAAGCTTCGTTTTGTAATCAATATGGGCATTTAAAAAACGTGTTTCGTCATACCCTATGCCGTTTAGTTTAAATCCACCAATTGCCGTTTGCTTTTCAAACAGTGTAGCAGTAAAAACACCATTGTTGTTAGGAACGCCACTCATCCGGTCAGTCGTCTGTACAGCAATTACCACCTTATCAAAATTCAGTTTCGCCGGGCCGGCAACATACCCCCCGGCCGTTTTCCTGACAGGTAAAATCACCGGTGATTGTTCATAACTGCTGGCGTTACGGTCGTAAACAGCAATTTTATATACGTCAGGCGGAACATTATCAGGAATACTAAAACCAAACAACAGGGGGTTAAGACACTTGTCAGTTGCGGTTTCCCTGATCTCAAAATGGACATGTGGTCCCTGCGATCCGCCGGTGTTTCCACTGAATCCAATAAATTCCCCCTTCTTCAGCGGGAATAATGAAGACGGGATATTTAGTTCCATTGACCAGCTTTGCTGGAGGTACTGTTGTTTTTTGACATATGCTTCCAGGGCCGGCATGAATTCATTCATATGTGCATACAGCGTGGTGAGCCCATTGGGGTGGGAAATGTAAATGGCATTACCAAAACCTCCCGCCTCTATTTTCACCCTTGATACAAAACCCTCGGCTGCTGCATATATGGGAAGGTTCTCTTTTTTCAGGGTATAGAGGTCAAGCCCCATATGAAAATGGTTGGGACGCATTTCACCAAAATTGGCATTCAGCCTGGGCGCAATGTCGAGCGGGTACCTGAAAAATCCCCTGGGATAATTTGGGGTTGCGGATTTCTGCGCAAACAGGGATAAAGAGATCAGAAAATTAACGAATACGGTTAAAAGACATCTTACCATTTAATGTAACTTCAGGGTGCAAATCTAATTGCCATAACGCTATCAAAAAATCTTTAATTATGAGTGTGAATTCAAAGCATATCGCCACCTTTTTACTGGGGGCAGCTGCCGGTTTCGCTGCATACAAGTACTCTAATATGTCAGACGAGGAAAAAGAGAAACTGATGAATGATATCAAAGCAAAGGCAAAAGACATGAAGACTGAAGCTGAAGGAATGGCCGAAAAAGCAAAAGAGTATTTTGAAGAACTTCGGACTAAAGGAAGTTCGGCATTAAAAGAAAAAATGGGTGATGTAGATGGTGTGATCAATGATCTTTTTGGCAAAACACCGCCTGCAAAATAATTTAACAATAAAATGAAACAAAAGACCAGGAAAAAACTCATTTGTGGTACAACATTTGGCTAGCAAATGTTGTCTAACCATAAATGAGGTGTCATGAAGAATGTTTTACAAAAAATTGCCATCACATGGATTGCCGTGATGGGCATTATCGGACTTTATAAAGAACGGCAGGCAAGGCTTGAACATAAGCAAAAGAGTGCACCTCAGCAGCAGGAAATAGTTCTCGACGAATTTGAAATAGCTTCATTTCACAATAGTTGAATTAGATTTTGCCCAGGGGGCTGACTTGCAACAGGTATTGGATTTTATCCCGCTTCAGGCGGGATTTTTTTATAGCTGAACCTCTGCCCTGATAAGAATATACCTGCCTATAAGTTGAAAGGCCGAGACCGAACTGGAATAAGCCATCACCGTCTTGTCACGAACGGTAGCTGCATTGAGAAGATTACTTCCCTGCATTGATAATTTCCAGTCTTTATTCAAACTATAATGGATAAATGCATCGAGGCCTTTAAACCTGCTTCCCTTCGACAATACATAATGGTTCCAAACCATTGCCGCATAGGCCTTCTTCCCTGCATTGAGCTTTAATTTCCCGGTAAAAAAGAACTGCCCGTTATTATTTGGCGATTGCTGTTTCCACCGGGCCTCAGACCATACCATCCTTGCCCTGGTTTCCAGGTTAACCGGCAAATGCAAACCTGTGGACCACCGGGCTTCAAATGAAACGGCTGACCGCCTTGAGCTCCCGGTATCTCCGTTTATTGCATAGGTTAGCAGGTTACGGCTGTAATAAGCGCTGCCACCCAATTTTGACTTGATGGTTCCAATGAATTTCTCTCCCGATACCGCTGCCAGTAACCCGGCATTTGGCTGAAAAGGCATATAGCCTGAAACAGTGTTATATGGATTTGAATACAACACATTATTATACTGCCCTGCAGCACTCGAAAATGAAAGGTTACAGCTCCACTGGCTGTTTTTGTAGACATTGGACGAATGATAGCCGGCCGTCCAATGGTGGAACTTTGATGTTCCCAGGTATTGTGTTCCATTCAGGACAGTTCCGTCTCCAGAGATAAGCTCCAGGGGGTATAGCTGTTGAAAATTGACAAAGTCGGCATTAAACCCGTATTTAAGGTGAACAGAAGACAACAGTGACAAGGAATAGGTGTAAGATAGCTCTGCTTTAACCACTGGGAAGGCAGAATGCATGTTCTTATAATCCAGCCAGCCATAGCCTGCCGTCAAACGGATACCTAAAAATCCGGCCTTACCAGATTTTCGTCCTGTGTTGATGTAAGTACTTACACCAGACCTGGTGACATTTAATCGCTGGAGACCAGTATCAATTAAATTGTGAGGATCGTTGCTGTCAGTAAACCTGCAAAGGGCTGCATAAGTGGATGCGCTTCTGTTGATCTGTATTCCGGATTGAAATTGCCATTTCCGATAACGGCCACTGATCCCTGATGTATATTCTCCACTAAAGTGCTGACCCTTTAGTTGCTGGGCAGAGATCCTAAACACTGAATCCAGACCGTACAGTGAAGTAAACCTTCCAGATTCGTTTTCCAACACCTGGCTGATCTGTGCCTTGTGTAAAACCAGGCTGGAAATGAAAACCTTCCCTGTACTTAACAGGAAACTCTCTTCCCATTTAACATCAAGAAAATAATCCCGGTCCGACAGGACCTCTTTCAATGAATCAGTAATTGCCCCGGACGATAAATTGTTAAACCCATTCTCCTGTTTTCCCATTCCAAAAGCGAGTTCCACATGTGTTACATGATTTTTCATTGCATCACGATGAAATGAAAAACCTGCCATCTGATCTCTTCTGGCACGCTGCTCCTGCACCTGGTTTTCTGTAACCCAGTTTTCCAGGTCGCTGATAAATGTATTGTTCCTGGCAGATGCGGTTCTGATTAACTTTAGCCAACCGGCACCCATCAGCGCTTTCATCCTGGAATGCCTCCCCATCTTCCATGAACTCATAATTGAAACGCCGGCATCATTGTTATCGCGGGTATACCTTTCATTAATAGCCGGAGGAAAGACTTCTCCGGCAGACAAAACATGGAAATCACCGGCATTCCTTTTTGCATTTTCTTCTTTGCCATCTTCGCTTTCATAAAAATACCTGGCATTCCCTGATACATCCTCGGCAATATTGTTGGCATTGACGAAAGACAAAATCTTCAATGGCGAAGCGATATATACCAGGCTCCCTTCTGCGAGATATCTTTTCTCCACCGATATGCCTACGCCAAGACTGCCATTGATCCTGTTTTTTAATCCCGGAACCATTTTCAGGTTTATGCCTACATTGCCCGACTGGCTTACGTTTCGCTTCAGACGATTATCATTATAATTGTCTATTACCTGTATTTTGTCAATGATCTCAGCACTCAGATTCCTGGTTAACAACTGGTAGCTCCTGTCAGACACATCATCACCTTCAATCAATACTTTTTCAACAGGTTTACCATTAAAACTCAGCTTCCCGCTAGCATCCACAGAAAATCCATTAATATTTTTGAGGAGGTCCTCCAGTTTTCTTGTCTCTGCATTTTTGAAACTTCCCGCATTAAACTGGATGGTATCTGATTTCATCACCATTGGCGGTTCGCGTTTAATGATCACTTCTTTTAATTCAACCTTTCTGGGGACCAGTGAGAACTTTATTTGTGCGTTGTCATTTATGTCGAGAGGGACCCTGATTAGCTTTTCTGCATTTTGATAGCTGATATGTCTTACTTCCAGCCTGTAAAAGCCAGGGGAAAGCCTGTCAACATTCAAAAGAAAAACACCCTCTTGGTTCGACACGGCATAACCAATAATCTGGCTTGAATCCGCTTTTCTGAGTATAATGGAAGCACCTGCAACCGCCTGTTGATTATCATTGCTCAATTCTCCTTTAATAATCGATGCCTGTCCGGAAGTTTCATTTGTTGAAAAGATCAACATATAAACAGGGATTAATATCCAGGACTTCATTCCGGAATCTTTTCCCAGGTAAAGAATTCATATTTTGACTGGGTTTGGCAGCTAAGGCAATCACCTGATCCGGTGCTACGCGCATTACCCTGCAATCTTTTCAGCAGGTTCTTCATCTTTTCCAGGTGTTCTGCCATGGAATAGGTGATACCCGCGGGAATCTCTACGTTTTGTCTTGTGCTGCTGATCCTTTTTAGCCTGATCAGCATATTTTCCTGTTCATCCCTAAGATCAATGATAAGGCCGGGTAGTCCGCCCATTTTCCATGGACCATAGGAAACAGGTATGTCGGGGCTGAACCATGCTTCGTAGTTCCTTCCCCGGAACCTGCAGGTTGCCCTGATGCAATTCAGGGAATCAATCTGCCGGCCTTCATCGGTAATATTCCAGTGCATGGGATAAAGGGAATCTTTCAGGTAAAATGGTTTACCATCGAATCCGTATTCCCTGGCCACCATATATGTTTTTGAATGGTCGGTATAGACCTGGATATTGGTGTCTGGTTCAAAACCATGATCATATTCACCGGAAGGTGAATACTTTTCTTCCGCTACCATATAAAAACGTGAAAGATGTTGGTTGATGATGAGTGTCCCGGTATGTAATCGGTCTTTCCTGCCGCGATCAAAGGCATCGTTGAATCGGACCTGGTATAGTATTTCGAGATTTGTGCCGGACTGTCCATTCAGCGCCAGAACAAGTCCGGTCATAATAAAGATCAGCATTGATTTCATCACAAAAATTTTCGGTGACCTGCCTGGTTATGGATTATTGAATGGCTTTTTTTGCTTCGTCCAGGCAACTCTTAGCTGTTGCTACTGCTTCCTTGCAGGTGGCGGCAGATCCTGTACAGGTTACTGTCACCTGTCCCCAGCTGGGTCCGAAGGTGGCCGTCAGGGACATGGAACATTCAACGGCCTCCCCACCAGCAATTTTAATTTCTGTCTTAGTTTGGTCCTTTTTACCCTCGCTCTTCACATCGGCAGCGAACACCGAAACGGTACTAACCAGCAGCACTGCTGCCACAATCATTCTCTTCATGGTATAAATTTTAAATAGATGAATTAATGTTTCCAAACAGATCACCGAAAATCAGCTTGCTCTACTCTGTAAAACTACCACCGGGCAAAGGGGTGCCAACTGGTGTTTTCCACCGTGTCAGAATGTTTTTTATCGTCAGAAAAACGCTGATAATCAGCACTCCGAAATTGAATTCACAGTTTTTACAGATTCATTCCCTACAAATCAACTTTACCCTTACCTTTGCCCCCCGGGAAAACCCGGTTATCCGGGGTCTCTTCCCAGCATTTATTTACAAAAAGCCCCTAGCCTAAAATGCCCCAGGATAAATCCATCAAAACAGTTCTGATCATTGGTTCAGGCCCTATCATTATCGGACAGGCCTGCGAATTCGACTATTCAGGTTCCCAGGCAGCCAGAAGCCTACGCGAAGAAGGCGTAAAGGTTATTCTTATTAACAGCAATCCGGCCACCATCATGACAGATCCGATGATGGCAGACAAGGTCTACCTGCTTCCGCTTACGGTGGAAAGTATTGAACAGATACTGGAGGAAAACAATATTGATGCGGTGCTACCCACCATGGGCGGACAGACTGCCCTCAACCTGGCCAAAGAAGCCGATGAACTGGGTGTCTGGAAGAAATACAATGTCAGGCTGATCGGTGTCGATATCAAAGCCATTGAAAAAGCGGAAGACCGGGAAAAATTCCGGCAGTGGATGATCCGCATGAACGTACCTGTTGCCCCTGCTAAAACAGCCAACTCCTTCCTGGAAGGAAAAGAATTTGCCCAGGATATCGGATTTCCGCTGGTGATCCGCCCTTCATTCACCCTTGGCGGAACCGGTGGCGGATTTGTGCATAGTAAAGACCAGCTCGATGAAGCATTAAACCGCGGATTAAATGCTTCTCCCATCCATGAAGTGCTTGTTGAAAAAGCCGTACTGGGCTGGAAAGAATTTGAACTTGGAACTGCTCCGGGATGCCAATGATAATGTAGTGATCATTTGTACCGTTGAGAATTTTGACCCGATGGGTGTTCATACCGGTGACTCCATCACAGTGGCTCCGGCCATGACACTCAGTGATACCGCTTTCCAGCTGATGCGCAATACGGCCATCAACATGATGCGTGACCTGGGAAATTTTGCCGGCGGTTGTAATGTTCAGTTTGCCCTGAATCCCGAAACAGAAGAAATCATTGCCATCGAAATTAACCCCAGGGTAAGCCGTTCTTCTGCACTGGCATCAAAAGCAACAGGTTATCCCATTGCCAAGATTGCCGCAAAACTTGCCCTCGGTTTCACCCTCGATGAACTGAAGAACCAGATCACCAAAACAACTTCCGCATATTTTGAACCGGCACTGGACTATGTGATCGTAAAAGTGCCGCGCTGGAATTTTGATAAATTCAAAGGCGCCAATGATACCCTTGGCCTGCAGATGAAATCAGTTGGGGAAGTGATGGCCATCGGCCGAAGTTTCACGGAAGCCATCCAGAAAGCCTGTCAAAGTCTGGAGAATAATGCTGTGGGACTGGGCTATTATGGTAAAAGCATGATGCATGCTGAAGAAATTATTGAATACCTCAAAGTTCCAAAATGGGACAGGATCTTCCGCATCAAAGATGCCCTGATGATGGGCATCAGTGTGAAAACCATTGTACAGGCCACCACTGATCGACCGGTGGTTCATTTATGAGATCGAAAAGATCTGCATCATCGAAAAAGAAATCGCCAAATATAAACTGGATACCCTTCCCGAATGAACTGCTGACGGAGAGCCAAACACAATGGCTTCAGTGATGAACAGATCTGCCGGATCATGAAGAATGGTAAGGAAGATGAACTTGTATGAAAAAAGAAAAGCAGCTGGCATCACCAGGGTTTTTAAAATGGTGGATACCTGTGCCGCTGAATTTGAAGCAAAGACACCTTATTTCTACAGCAGTTTTGAAAATGGCGGTATAAATGAAAGCAAGGTAAGCGACAAGAAAAAAGATAATTGTTCTGGGTTCAGGTCCAAACCGTATCGGGCAGGGAATTGAATTTGATTATTGCTGTGTACATGGATTGACTGGCCATTAAAGAATGCGGTTATGAATCCATCATGGTAAACTGCAATCCCGAAACAGTATCCACTGATTTTGACATGGCTGATAAACTATATTTCGAACCTGTTTACTGGGAACACCTCTGGGAAATTATTGAACACGAAAAACCGGATGGTGTGATTGTGCAGCTGGGCGGACAAACAGCACTTAAACTGGCTGAGAAACTGCATAAAAAAGGCATCAAGATATTCGGCACCAGTTTCGACAATATGGATATTGCCGAAGACCGGGGAAGATTCAGCGATATGCTGAAAGAACTGAATATTCCTTATCCGAATTATGGCACTGCACTTACCGTGGATGATGCGATAGAAGTGGCTAAAGAAGTTGGTTACCCGGTACTGGTTCGTCCTTCTTATGTATTGGGCGGACAGCGAATGAGGATTGTGATCAATGATGATGAACTGGAAAAAGCAGTGGTAAGCCTGCTTGAAACACCTTCCGGGTAATAAAATACTGATTGATCATTTTCTTGACCGCTGCCAGGAAGCAGAGATCGATGCCATTTTTGATGGTGAGGATTTCCATGTGATGGGCGTGATGGAACATATTGAACCTGCGGGTATACATAGTGGTGATTCAAATGCTGTTTTGCCTGCTTTCAACCTCACCCCACTTGCCGTAACAATAATGGAAACTGCAGCGGAGAAAATTGCCAGGGCACTGAATATACGCGGACTGATCAATATTCAGTTTGCCATAAAAGATGGTAAAGTGTATGTGATTGAAGCCAATCCAAGTGCTTCACGGACAACTCCGTTCATTGCAAAGGCATACCAGATCCCTTATCTGAATATTGCTACCAAAGTGATGATGGGAACCCATAAATTGAAAGACTTCACTTTCGAGAAAAAAATGAAAGGTTTTGCGATCAAGGAACCGGTATTCAGTTTTGATAAATTTCCCGGAGTTAATAAGGAACTTGGACCTGAAATGAAATCTACCGGTGAAGCCATCCGGTTTATTAAAGATCTTACGGGATCCGTATTTCAGGGCGTTGTATAAGGAGCGCAGCATGCACCTGAGTAAATAAGGATTTGCGGCGATAGGTTGAACATACTAAATCACTGTTATGCAATCACAAGCCACCAGTCCCGAAGAATATATCGGGGAAGTACCTTCAGATCGCAGGGAAGCATTTAAAAAACTAAGGAATGCCGTTAAGAAAAACCTTCCAAAAGGTTTTAAAGAAGTAATGAGTTATGGGCATATAGGGTACGTAGTGCCACATGAACTGTATCCTGGCGGGTATCACTGTGATCCGAAACTGCCCCTTCCCTTTATCAGTATCGCATCACAGAAAAACTTTATTGCATTTTACCACATGGGCATATATGCAGATCCGTCATTGTTGAAATGGTTTACAAATGAATTTGCGAAGAGCAGTAAAAAGAAGCTCGACATGGGGAAAAGCTGTATCCGTTTTAAACATCCGGAAGACATTCCTATTGACCTGATGGGGGAATTAAGTTCGAAGGTTACCCCACAGCAATGGATAAACGTTTATGAAAAGAATTACCGAAGTAAATAACGAGATCACTACTGAAAATAATCTCCCGGAAGACCCTTTACAAAATAATTTTCAGGGTGTATGGGGAAATCGGTTGACAAAATAATCTCCGGGGTATTTAATGTAAAACGGGCTGAAGTATAACTCCAGCCCGTTTTTTTATGCGTGAAGATTTATATTAAGGCAACATTACCCTGTTGATCACGTGTATCACCCCATTTGTCGCAACTATATTAGCTGTTGTTATGGTAGAAACGGGTTGGGCGCTACCGGTAATTTTAACTCCGGGAGCGGGCGTTGTGGATACGGTAAGAGTTCCACCTTGTAATGTTGGAACAACAGCATTATTTGTAAAGTCTGCAGAAAAATAATTTGTTGTCAGTACATGAAACTTAACAACTGCATCCAGTGTTGCCACGGGAACAGCGTTTATATCAGTTATCCCGGCAGCCCTGAAAGCAGCATTAGTTGGCGCATATACGGTGTATTTTCCTGCACCAGACATGGCACTGACAAGATTAAGTTTGGTAAGTGCCTCAACCAGGAAACTAAATGAGGTGTCTGCGGATGCTATTTGTGCTATCGTTTGCGTTGGTGGTATGAGAACACTGCTGATTACATGGATATATCCATTTGAGCCCTGAATATCAGCCTGTTTGACGGAGATCCCGTTTACGAACACACCATTGGTATTACGGGAAGCAAAAATATTCGTTCCAAGGACACTTTTTACCGTGTCGCTGTTTGGAACTGCCGTTGAAACAACTCTTTGTCCGAGGACATGGTATTTCAAAATACTGTCAAGCCTGCTGACGGGTACCGCATTAACATCGGAAATTCCAAATGACGCAAAGGCTGCGTTATCCGGTGCAAAAAGAGTTAGATTATCTGATGCTAATGCTGAGGATAAATTTGTCCTCACAACGGCAGCATTCAGCGTCGTGAAATTGGGTGATTGTGCCACGATCTGTGCGATATTAGGTACAGGCGCCGGGTTGCCCGCTGCATTATCGTCATTACAAGCCGCTGCAAAAATTGACATTGCGGCAAAGAGAAAACCAAAGACCCTCAACTTTGAGTAATTTTTCATAAACATTAATTTGTATAATCTAACAAATGTAGTTACAGCCGGTTTAAAAACGGCTGTAAAAATTATTTTGAATCATATTAAGTTGTTAAAGAAACCCTAATGACGCAAAACAGGCGTTCATTATTTTCAGCCCTGTCATTTATCATGTTTTTCATGAGGAAAATACGGGTGGGCGGCAACAGGATAAGATCCATATTGCAAGCCAGACCATCGTATGCTATTCTGGACCAATAAACCCATTCTTAAAATCCTGGTATCTTTTACTATTGGTATCGCCCTTTATGAAGCTTTCCAGGTATACGTTGTACTAACGATTTCACTAGCCGCTATTCTGCTGCTTACCCTCAGAAAATATCCGGGAAAATTCCTTCAATACCGGTTCAGGATAATTTATGGCATCCCGGTCCATATCCTGGTCATGGCCACAGGCTTCCTGGACATGTATATACACGACATCCGGGTCAATAAAATGTGGTTTGGCATTGACTCCGGCAATAAGCAGATGATTGTAAAAATCATCGGACCTGTCAGAAGGAAGACCAGGTTTTACCAGGCTACTGCCGAAGTGGTCTATACAAACGATAATAACAGCTGGAGAAAGTCTGCCGGCAAGCTGCAGGTACATTTTCCCACGGCCATCGATCCTCCTTATAATAACGACATATACTACCTGAAAACTGATATTCTAGCCATACCGCCCTCAAAAAATCCAGGTTTCGATTACAAAGCGTTCATGGCCCTGAAAAACATTTACCACAATTGCTATCCGGAAACGGCCAGGATAAAAAAATTAAGAAGCCCCCAGGGAGCACATTCTTTTTATGTTATGACGGATACTGTGAGACGCAGGATCCTTGGCATTATTGACAGGTATATCAGGGGCCCTTCGGAAAATGGCCTGGCTAAAGCATTACTCATTGGTTACCGCGATAATCTTGATAAGGAAATCATTTCTGCATATACCAATACCGGAGTTATTCATGTTATTGCAATTTCAGGCCTTCACCTGGGTTTAATCTATGCCCTGCTGGCCTGGTTGTTGAGATGTCAGCAGGAAAAATAATTACCTGAGGTCGTCAAGGTCAGTATTTATCGCAGCGCTACTTTGGATTTTTTCCATCCTTTGCGGCGCATCACCTTCTGTACTCCGAAGTGCGCTAATGTTTAGCTGCCTGCTCGCTGGTGAAGCACTGCAGAAAGAAAACTATACTGCCAATGCTCTTGCCGGATCAGCATTTATCCTTCTATGCATCGACCCGAAGCTGTTATGGGATATAGGTTTCCAGCTGAGCTATTCCGCTGTGGGCAGCCTGCTTATTTACAACCAATGGATCAGCCGGATATACCAGCCCGGGAATCCCTTAATTGCCTTTGCCTGGAACAGCGTATCCACTTCTATTTCGGCACAGGTGCTTACCACACCACTGATCCTCTTCCATTTTCACCAGTTTCCAGTTTTATTCATTTTGGCCAACCTGGTTGCAGTTCCACTTTCCGGCATCATTCTCCTGTTGCTGATCATGCTCTGCATCCTGTCTCCTTTACCGCTGGTTGCCGGTCCACTGGCACTGCTCATAAACTGGTTATCCGCATTAATGAATGGCCAGATCAGCAGGCTCAATGAGATATCCTTTTCGGTAATCAGCAATATTAGCAGCGGGCTCCATGACACCTTCCTGTTTTATGCATGTATAATTTTGCTGACCGTCTGGCTAAATACTAAAAAACCCTGGACAGTTTTTGCGTTACTGTCTGCGATCCTGCTTTGGTCGGTTATTTAGGAAAATGCAGTTCGTGCATTGCTATCCATTATCCTGCTGTGGTCGGCTATTCAGGAAAATGCAATTTAGCTGCAGGCAGTGTGGAAAATATCGGGTCTTCAAACTATCAATAAAAGCTACCTTTGCGCTTCCATTTTTTAATGCTTTTTGCCTTCAACATAAATAACCCTTATGCAGAAAAAGATCAGGTCGGCCTTGATTTCGGTTTTTTATAAAGATGGCCTCGAGCCAATAGCCAGGGAACTGGACGCTGCCGGCGCACAGATTTATTCCACGGGAGGTACACAACAATTCATTGAGTCACTCGGTATAACAAGTATTCCGGTGGAAGATATTACCTCCTACCCCAGTATCCTGGGCGGAAGGGTCAAAACCCTGCATCCAAAGGTATTTGGAGCCATCCTGGGAAGAAGGGATGTGGAGCAGGACCTGGAAGAAATGAACCGCTACGGCATACCGGAATTTGACCTCGTGATCGTGGACCTTTATCCATTTGAGGAAACCGTAGCTTCAACCACCGAGGAAAAACTCATCATTGAAAAAATAGATATCGGCGGACCATCGATGATAAGGGCGGCGGCAAAAAATTTCAGGGACCTGCTGGTGGTGGCATCAAGAGAACAGTATGCAGGATTGCTTGAATTACTGCGTGCACAACAATGCGAAACCAACATTGAGCAGAGAAAATCATTCGCTGCAAAAGCTTTTGAAATTGTTGCCCATTATGATGTAGCCATAGCAAAATACTTCAACCCTGCGCGGGTGGATTATTTCCAGGAATCCGTTTCCTCTCCCAAACATATGAGGTATGGCGAAAACCCACACCAGGATGCAGTATTCTTTGGGAACAATGACAAACTGTTCAGGCAGCTGAACGGAAAGGAATTATCTTATAATAACCTGGTGGATACCGAAGCTGCGCTTCAACTGATCCGTGAATTCGAAGGACAGGAATATGTTTTTGCCATTATCAAACACACCAATGTTTGTGGCGTGGCAAAAAGGCCTTCAGTAACCGAAGCCTGGATTGATGCATTGGCAGGGGACCCGGAAAGCGCCTTTGGCGGCGTGCTGGTGACAAACGGCAGGATCAACAGGAAAACAGCTGAAGAAATCAGCGGTATATTTTTCGAAGTTTTAGTGAGTCCCGGATTTGATGATGATGCCCTTGAAATCCTGGCTGCTAAAAAGAACAGGATATTACTTGAGCACCTTAGCCATGTGCCTTATACCAATTCATATCGCTCCATGATCAATGGCGTATTGACCCAGGTGCAGGACCAGGGAAATTATGAAAAATGGGAAGAAGCAGGTGGCAGGAAAACTACGGATAAGGAAAAAGAAGATTTGAGTTTTGCCAACCTCGTTTGCAAACACCTGAAATCAAATGCCATCGCCCTGGTTAAAAACAACCAGTTGATAGGAAAGGGTTGTGGCCAGACTTCCAGGGTTGACGCACTGAGGCATGCCCTTGAAAAGGCAAAACAATTCAATTTTGACCTGCATGGTGCGGTAATGGCCAGTGATGCATTTTTCCCGTTCAATGATTGTGTACAGATGGGCCATGAAGCCGGTATCCAAGCCTTTATTCAGCCCGGTGGTTCCATAAGGGATAAGGATTCTATCGAGTATTGCCAACAAAACGATCTTGCCATGGTGATGACCGGGATGCGTCATTTCCGGCATTAGAATCATTGCACATGAAGACAGTTCCGGTTAAGCAATTCATCTTTGACCTTTACGATACCGTAAAGGAATCAGTTCAGCCTTTGCATCCACGGAACCAGTCAGAAAAAACAAGAGCCCTGGTGGCTGTAGGCCTGGTCAGTTTCTTTTGGGGAACAACATGGCTGGCTTCAAAAAAAGGGGTTGAACATATGCCCGCACTGCAACTGGCTGGCATCAGGCAACTCATTGGCGGAGGTTTTTATATTGTTTATTTCTTTATAAAAGGCTATGGCTTTCCCAGCCGGCAGCAGTTCTTCCAGTTTGTCTGGATGAGCATCCTCATGTTTGTGATCAGCAACGGATTCAGCACATGGTCGGTACAATATATCCCCAGCGGCTTAGGCGCGGTCATCGGAGCAATTTCTCCCATCTGGATAGCCCTGTTTACGGTTATCCTTTTCCGTGAGATTAAACTGAACATGATTACCATAGCCGGACTGGTCCTTGGATTCGGAGGTATACTGATCATCTTTTCGGACTACCTGCATGCGTTGCTGAATTCATCCTTTGCTTTCGGAATAATTCTTGGCATTATTGCTACCATGACATGGGCGCTGGGAACCCTCTACACCGTGAGACATGCCCGCAACCTCAATGCCTACTACAGCCTGGGATGGCAGATGTTTTTAAGCGGCATAATCCTCACTCTTGTTTCAAGGGTATCAGGACAGTATATTCCATTGGGAGAAATCAATTCCATCGCGTGGTCTTCCATTGCCTACCTGGTGATCATTGGATCGATCATTACCTTCGGCGCCTTTATTTATGCGTTAAAACGTTTGCCTGCTGCACAGGCATCGATCTATGCCTATATTAATCCGATAGTGGCTGTTATCATCGGGGCTATACTAAATAATGAAAAACTGAACATTACTATCGCCATTGGCACCATTGTTACCCTTCTCGGCGTTTACCTGGTGAATACCGGCTTTAAAAAAGCCAAACTAAAAGAAGAAAGTTAAAGATCCCAGTAAACAACTTCATTGAGGAAAATCTCATAAACCTTTTTCCAGCCATCAAATTCAGGCTCATCACTGAAAAAACTATTATGAGAAATGATGCTCATTTCTCCTTCCGTTTTTTTAATGATCTCGTGGTACGATTTCAGTTCCAGGTATGCCTGGGCCGGAGTATAATGTTGTTCATAATAACTGTTTGCATCCATCCAGCAATAAGGATGGATTGTCAATTCGGTTTTTACCTCTTTCTCCAGGTCGTACCATGGATAAGGCGTAGACACTGATGCCCTGAAACCATTGACATCTCCATATCCCATGGAATAATCATCTGCAATGCCGTTTTTAATCAGTTTACGGTAGTCGGCAGGCAAACTAAACCTTATATAATGAAACCTGCTCCTGGTAACTTCCCGGCCCGTGATATTACGTAGCGCGGCTATTTCAGTGCTGATCAGTTCGGGATGGTCGCCACTTTGCCATGAAGGATGTATGCCTACATGGTATCCCATCGAATGATAACTGATCAGGTCCTTCATGGGTTTTTTATCCGGATCGATATTAGTGTCATATCCCTTTGCCTCTTTTGCAAGGAGGAAAAAATATACCGGCTTCAGGGTGTATCGCAGGTGAAGCGCATCAAGCCATTCATACACATCATAAGGATCGGTCCTTTTATGTCTTAACACGTCTGTCCGTTTAACCACATTTTTCCATTGGCCTTTCAGGACTGACCTGGCGAAACCAGCGGCACTACGCAGGATGCCCTTATGGAGATAGGTCCAGGCCATATCTATATCATAAGTCGGCATAAAGCAAAAAGTCCTTTTCTGGTAGATGAGGTCGGGAAACTTCCTGTTTATCAGTCTCCTGAGTTCCATCGCCCAGCAATTGATCAAGGGTACCTGGAGAAAATCTTCTCGGAAGGCGATACTATTGGAATGACTGTACCTTCCGTAAATGTCTTTGTGATAGGGAAGATATTCTTCATAACGGGAAATAAGAAAAAATGACGCGGATAAGATATCGAAGGGAATGTCTTTACCATTAGTGACATAAAATGTTTTGTGTCCCCTCCATCCTTCAATAACGATATGCTGTCTTTTTATGCCTTCTTCATTTAACAAACCGGCCGGGCAGATATGGAAAGAATGCGGATTGATATGATCCTCGCTATAACAAAGAGAAGGTCCGGTATAAGTGGAAAACAGGTTTTTGTCATCGGTTAATGTAATGCTATAACCGCACAATGATTCAAGGACATACCTGGAGACATACTCAAACCTTGGCGAAAAATGTTTACAATAAACCAACATCAGGCAACAAAATAAGCATTTGCCTTAAAAGGTCATGGTTTACGTGTTTCAGCTTTTTCTTTCCATTGCTGGTTAAAAGTCTTAGCGGGAAAATCAAGGTTACTACGATAAGTGGTCCACCCCTTGAACACCCTGTTAATCAACCAGTTCTTAAGTCCGCCTGTACCCATATTCATCATTGAACGATGCATTGACGCCTGCCGCCAGACTTTCCAGGCTACCCTCTCGGCAAGACTGCTGTTTCCGTTAGCAACAGATTCATACCTGTTTTCCAGCAAAAGTTCGTGAAGGTTAATCTTAACTGCACAGACTTCTGTACAGTTACCGCAGAGCGAAGATGCGTAGCTGAGGTGTTTCCATTCACCCATTTCCCTCAGGTGCGGAGTAATGACACTGCCAATTGGTCCGCTATACGTAGTGCCATAGCTGTGGCCGCCAATGTTTTTGTAAACCGGGCAGGCATTCAGACAGGCACCGCACCTGATGCAATAAAGGCTTTCCCTGGTTTTATGATGCATTAGGTTTGTGCGGCCGTTATCAAGCAGTATCACATACATTTCTTCAGGCCCGTCCGTTTCTTCTTTCTTACGCGGACCACTGATAATTGAATTATACACAGTGATCTTTTGCCCGGTACCAAAGGTGGCGAGCAGGGGCCAGAAAAGTGCCAGGTCATTGAGTGAGGGAATCACTTTTTCAATACCTACCACAACGATATGGGTTTTGGGCCATGAGCAGCTCAACCTCCCGTTACCCTCGTTTTCAGTAAGTGCGATAGCCCCCGAATCAGCGATAATAAAATTTGCACCGGTGACACCTATTTCAGCTTCAACATATTTTTTTCGCAATTTCTCCCTGGCAACAAGCGTGAGTTGTTCCGGTGTAAGGTTTATATCTGTATTCAGTTTTTCAGCAAAAAGCTTTGCAACATCTTCCTTGCTCTTATGCATTGCCGGTGTCACAATATGATAGGGTGCTTCACCATCAAGTTGCTGGATATATTCACCCAGGTCTGTTTCCACGCTTTCGATCCCATTCTCTTCCATGAAGTCATTGAGGTGGATCTCTTCTGTGGCCATGCTCTTGCTCTTAACCATGGTCTTGCAGTTCTTCTCCCTGCAAATATTTAGAATAGCCTGTTGCGCCTGCTCAGTATTTTCAGCCCAGATCAGTTTACCGCCATTCCTGGTAAAATTCTGTTCAAACTGCTCAAGGTATTTATCGAGCCGTTCCATGACCTTCCACTTCACATTCTTTGCCCTTTCCCTTGCCGTGTCAAGATCACTGAATTGTGATTTTCCCGCAGGAACAACGGCATTATACTTACCAATATTGAAATTGATTTTCCTTCGATGATCAAGATCGGCAGCTTTAACGGTACTGTTGGCAATGAAAGCACTGAGGTTATCCTGCATCGACATTATATTTTTTTTGAGTGCGATTTCTTTTCTTCAAAGTGTTCAATGGCAATCTGGTCCAGTGCGTTGTAAAAATCTTCACCGTATTTCCGGATCAATGCGTCTTTAAGAAATTTATACACCGGCACTTTTAATTTTTTACCCAGAATACAGGCGGGGCTGCACATTGATTCCCTGGGTTCATAATTTACCATCTCGTAATCTTTCTTTTTACTGGTTTTTGTCTTGATGGGATAGAGATGACAGGAAATGGGTTTCTTCCATGCGGTTAGCCCGTCATTGTATGCGTGTTCAAAAGAGCATTTTATAATTCCTTTTTCATCCCGGAATCCATAAGCACAGATTCCGCCATTGATGGTTGGTGTTACCCAGCCAAATTCCTGGTCGTAACGGTACATTCCTGTTCTTTCTATTTCGGCTTTCCCATCAGCAGTGAGGTAAGGAGTAATTTTGTTGAAAGCTTCTCTCACCTGTTCCAGTTCTTCCATGGTTAAAGGGGCCCCAGCGTCGCCGTCTTCGCAACATCCGCCTTTGCATTTGTCAAGATCACATACAAACTGCTCTTCAATAATATCATCGCTGATGAGGATGTTGTCTATAGAAATCATAAGGGCAAAATTAGTCTAATTACCGATTACGGATTTCGGATTACGGATTTCGGATTAAACCGCTATCCAGCCTCAGTGGCCAAGACTTTATTGATGTCAAGTAATACCGGTATTATTTCCACATTTTCACTTCCACATTCCCACACTTTCCAATTTGCCAATTGCATATGATCAATATATCTAAATGGCTCAGCGCCATTTAAATGTATTGATCATATGCTTCAGGTCTTCCTGCAGAAAACGATTTACAGGGGCAAGGGAGTCAGCATTCGGTGCCGCATCGAAATACAGTGCGCCACGAAGAAAATGCTTCGAACTGTCAGTAATAAAAAACTGGTTTGCCGTAGCCGCATTTCCGCCCACCTTAAAATATACCCCACTGATGCCGTTAGGTGTGATAAAGGATGAGTCGTCAATGGAACTTGCCTTAAGGGAATGCTTGTAGGTCATCTTGAAGGCTTCGTCCCTTAATCCTTCAAAAGTGTTCTTCACCAATGAATCTTTATAACCGGTTTCGGCCTTTACTTTATAAATGGAACTCCCGCCGATGGTCTTGTAACTCAGGTAGATCCTGCCGTTGAACTGGGGGAAATCAATATTGATCCAATAGGGATTATCGGGATTTTCATCGAACAGGGTACTGTCTTTCCCGACCTTTCCATAAACAGGATATTCAAAACTGTAGGGATATCCTGCCTGGTTAAACAGCTGGTATTTCCTTTCGGGAAAATCAATCCGGTAATATTCCCGGGGCTTCGGGGTGAAGTCACTATTGCAGGAAAAGCAAATGATACATAAAAGCAGGGCAATGCCAGATCTCATCATAATCATTTAATCAACCTGGGAAGGATTGATGGTTATTTTCATTTTTTTGATCCTGTTCTTCTCCAGTTCAACGATACTAAATAGGAAGTCGCCACTCTGGACCTCCTGGTTTACCTGGGGTATTTCACCTGCAATTTCAAGCACAAGTCCGGCCAGCGTTTCACTGTCGCCCCTCACTTCATCAAAGGTATCGATGGGCAGGTTCATCGACCTGCAGGCCTCGATGATCATTGTTTTACCTTCAAAGACAAAATTCTTATCGTCAATTTTTTTATTCTGGCTGTCTTCATCATCAAATTCATCCCTGATATCGCCGATTACTTCCTCCATGATGTCCTCCAGGGTCACAATACCCTCTGTTCCGCCGAATTCATCCACTACAACGGCAAAGTGTATGCGCTTGGATTGAAATTCCCTCAACAGGTCTTCAATAAGTTTATGCTCATGAACAAAATAAGGTTGCCGCATGAGGCTGTGCCAGTTGAATGATTCGGGTTCATTAAGGTGCGGTATCAGGTCCTTTGTCTGGATAATACCCACAACATTATCCAGGTTATCCTTATAAACCGGTAACCTGGAATAAGAAAGCTCTTCCACCTTTTTTATTAGTTCGGAAAATGGCATTGATGACTCAATACCATGCACGTCAAGGCGGCTGCGCATAACCTGCCGTACTGTTATATTCCCGAACTTAATGATCCCCTTCAGCATATTCTTCTCTTCTTCACTGGCGTCATGGGAAGTAGTAAGGTCGATGGCCTGGTCAAGTTCCTCCAGGCTGTAGGAAGATGATTTGCCACCTCCCAGCGATTTTTCTATCCTGTCGTTATACCCTACCATCCAGTTGCTGATTCCTTTGCAGAAGGAGTTAAGCGACGAAACAAGGAAGGATGAATAATAAGCAAAACGCAGATTATTCTGGGCAGCCCACACTTTAGGAAGGACTTCTGCAAATAACACGAGGATTGAAGTAATGATGATGATTTTAAGCATCAGGGCAAAAAAGAAATTGGCATCAACTGTTGTTAGCTCATCCACCAGGAAATTACTGAGGATGATGATGGCAATATTGGTAAGGGTATTGGTTATCGTTAGTGAAGCCAGAAGGGTCTTGGGTTCATCGAGAAGGTTGAGGATTCTCCTTGCTGACGGATGCTGTTTTGTCTTCAGTACATTGATGTCCTTATAGGAAAGCGAGAAATATGCCACTTCGGCTCCTGAGACTATAAAAGAGACCACCAGCAGCAATAATAACAACACTACCATTATGGTAATGGCGGTTTGAGGAATGGAACCCAGTAAAACCGGGTGTAAAAGCCGGAGCAGGTCTCCCGTGTCAGTATCGTTCAAAAGTGTGGTTTTAGTTATCGATATTGTTCAGTTAATCAGAAGGGCAGGTGTAAAGCCTGCCCGTTGCAAAAATATGAATCAATATTGGTAATTCAGAATGGCAGATCGCCCGGAGTTTCGCTGATCGGTGGAACATCGTCCCTGTTAAGTCCGTCTATGCCGCCTTCATGTCCTCCATGACCCTGTCCGCCATCCATTCTTTTATCCAGCATGATCAGGTTGTCTGCAACAACTTCCGTTGCAAATTTTCTTACTCCTTCCTTATCGTCCCAGCTTCTTGTCCGAAGTCTTCCCTCCACGTATATCAGGCTTCCTTTGTGAAGGTATTTCTGTGCCAGGTCAGCCAGTCCTCTCCATAAAACCACTGTGTGCCATTCCGTTTGGCTGATCAGCTTTCCTGTCCTGTCTTTGTAGGTTTCTGTTGTTGCCAGTGGAAATTTGGCAACGCCGATATTTCCTTCCAGGTACTGTACATCAGGATCTTTCCCGAGGTTTCCAATGAGCATCACCCTGTTAACTCCTCTCATATGATTCTTTTTATCTTTCCTTAATGCCTGCCTTTAGCTTATTTAAATTTACATTCTTTTCATGTAAATAGGAAAGTATAAATCTGGGCATGGCGAGCGCCGACAGCTTGTTTTCTGCCACCGGAATAAAATCCTCCATACCGGCCGGCTTATGGTCTACCATGATCTCGATGAATATACCATGCAGCTCCTGGTGAGTAAGTTGTTGTTTGTAAACGGCTGAGGTATGCAACAGCTGATAATTGTTATCCTTCAGCAGTGCCTTAAAAAAGGGGGCCGACAATAATTTCCTGACCGTAAACAGCCCATCGGATTCATAAAGGAAAAACTCAAACAGGTTCTGCCATATGTCGCGGCCAGCCCTTTTCCGGCAGTATACTTTTCCGTTGTGGTGGAATATAAAATAGTGGAAATAACGCTTTTTCTTTTCGGGCCTGGCCGTTTTCACCGGCAACATCTGAACCCACCCATTTTTAAATGCTTCACAATCAGCCTGCAACGGACAAACCTGGCACAATGGCTGCCGTGGTTTGCAAACTACGGCGCCAAAATCCATGATTGCCTGGTTATATTCGGCCGGATTTTCTTTATCCAGCAGTTCATCCGCCAGTTTGGAATATAATTTACCGGTAGAAGGATCTTTTACATCTGCCGCGATCCCAAAAACCCGGCTCAGTACACGTATAACATTGCCATCAATAACGGCGTGTGGCAGGGAAAATGCAAAAGATGCAATGGCTGATGCAGTATATGGCCCAACACCCTTCAGTTCGAGGATATCTTTATAATTATCCGGAAATCTTCCCTTTTTTTCATACGCTATATAGCGGGCTGAAGCCAGGAGGTTCCGGCAACGGGTATAGTATCCCAGGCCTTCCCATAATTTAAATACCTTGTCGTCAGGCGCATCAGCCAATGCGGTAATCGTTGGAAATGTGTCGATAAAGCGGTGATAGTAGTCCCGGCCCTGCTCTACCCTGGTTTGCTGGAGGATGATTTCGCTTAACCACACTTTATAAGGGTCTTTTTCCCCTTTCCATGGCATTTGCCTGTTATTAACCGTACGGTTCCAGTGAAGCAACGAAATGGTAAAAAATGACAACATCTATAGTGAAAAGGTACTGTTCAGGGGTGAAATTTACAGTTGAAAGCCAGACAATACAATTTTTTCTATATGTTAAGCGTTCAATTAACAGCCATCCAGGTCTTTGTAATGGATTGATTTCATTAATTTTAGACCCTGAGGGTTCAGTGTTTTAAAATCCATTGAATGCCGCAGTGGGGCAAAAAACCAATTTAATATCCCATTTTAAAAAAACCTCAGAAAATGAGAAAAGCCGATTTAATCAACAACATTTCCGAAAAAACGGGAATCCCTAAGGTAGACGTTCTTGTAGCCCTTGAAACAATGTTCAAGGAAGTAAAAGAATCCCTTGCAAAGGGTGAAAACATTTACATCAGGGGGTTTGGTAGTTTTATTACCAAGAAAAGGGCTGCCAAAATCGGCCGGAATATTAAGAAAAACACTGCCGTCCACATTCCCGCACACTTCATTCCTGCGTTTAAACCCGCAAAAGAATTTGTACAGGAAGTTAAAAAATTACAGCTCGACACCCCAATTAAAGAAGATGGTGCCGAAGAAATGATGAATGTGCGTTAATTTTACGCCCTAAATCATTTTATGTGAGGCAACAGTGGATTGTTGCGATTGGCAGTATACTCCTGTTACTCGTACTTTTTTTCTTCGGAAGAACAAAGCCTTATCCCAAGGATACCGTACAAACGGAAGCCAGGGATACGGCTTTTTCTGTTTTAATATTGACAATATCCTGCAGCAGGCTAAACAGAACCTTAGCGCCGATCAGCAGGCCAGGCTGAATAAGCTGGAAAACTCCATATCGCGGGGCGACGTAAAAACCCAGAAAATAAGCCTGTATACGACACTGGCCACGTTCTGGAAAGACTCCGCCAAAATCCGCGAACCATGGCTTTACTACACCGGCGAAAAGGCTAAATTGGAAAATAGCGAGAAAAGCCTCAACTTTGCCGGCCAATCTTACCTGGAAGAGTTGAAAAGCAATTCTGACCCTTCCATGAAAACTTGGATGGCAAACCAGGCACAGGGCCTGTTTAGCCAGGTCTTACAGATCAATCCGGCCAATGATTCCGCGAAAATAGGATGGGGCAGCACGTTTATTTTTGGTGCATCCGGCTCAGCTTCACCAATGGAAGGCATCATGAAAATCCGGGAAGTTGCCCAGCGGGATACCGCAAATATGTATGCGCAATTCATGCTTGGGTATGGCGGAATGATGACGGGACAGTTTGATAAAGCGGCAGAAAGGCTGGAAAAAGTGGTCAGGTATGATCCCGGAAACCAGGAAGCCATTTTCCTGCTGGGTGAGGCTTACGAGCGCATGGGCGACAAGGCCAGCGCGATAAAATGGTATACAAAAGGTAAACAAAGGGTAACCAACCCCGAACTTATCAAAGCGATAGACGAAAAGATAACATCATTGCAATAAATTATTAACAAAGTAAAATTTTTCAGATGCCTTGTGGTAAGAAAAGAAAACGTCATAAAATAGCAACGCATAAGCGCAAAAAACGTCTACGCAAAAACCGTCATAAGAAGAGGAATAAATAGTTTTCACTTCTGGTTCCCATATGGGAAATATTATCAGCTGCGCGATAGCTTACAACGGTTGTATCCATCACTATCGGCAGACTGACATTTGTGTAGATTGAAAGTGTTTTGACGCTTGAATAAAGAATTAATTATAAATGCGGCACCGCAGGGCGTAGAGATCGCCCTGTTAGAGGATAAGAAGCTGGTGGAAATGCACAATGAAAAAGTGGATGCCAGCTTTGCGGTGGGAGACTTGTACCTGGGAAAAGTTAAAAAACTTATCCCTGGTCTCAATGCTGCATTTGTAGATGTGGGTTTTGAAAAAGACGCTTTTCTTCACTACACTGACCTCAGCCCTTACGCAAAATCACTCCTGAAGTTTACCCAGCTGGCTATCAATGAGAAGTCTCCGGAAGGACTTGACTTCGCAAAGTTTGAAGTAGAGCCGGAGATTGTAAAAACAGGGAAGATCAATGAAGTATTGGGACAGCGGCCAAATATCCTGGTACAGATCCTCAAAGAACCTATTGCAGCAAAAGGTCCCCGGTTAAGTTGTGAAATTTCACTTCCCGGCCGTTTCGTTGTTGTTACCCCTTTCAATGATATCATCGCAGTTTCACGGAAAATCCATTCTTCTGAAGAAAGGAGGAGACTGCAAAAAATCGTTGAATCCATCAAGCCAAAGAACTTTGGAGTAATCGTACGAACAGCGGCTGAAGGAAAGAATACTGCGGAACTGCATGAAGACCTGAACAACCTGGTCAATAACTGGGCCATCATCCAGAAGAATCTCAAAGGCGCTGTGGCTCCGTATAAAGTGCTCAGTGAGCAAACGAAAACCACGAGCATGTTACGTGACCTGCTGAATGAAGATTTCAACAGGATCATTGTAAATGATAAAAGCATTTATAATGATACCCGGAACTACATACAGAAAATTGCTCCCGACAAACTTGATATTGTTTCCTATTACCATAATGGCGCCCCGATTTTTGACCATTTCGGCATTACCAAACAGGTAAAGGCCGCATTTGGAAAAACGGTTAACCTTCCCAGTGGAGCTTACCTGATCATTGAACATACAGAGGCCCTGCACGTCATCGACGTCAACAGCGGGTATAAAAGTGTGGGCAATAACCAGGAAGAAAATGCCCTGCAAACCAATCTTGAAGCCGCGGAAGAGATTGCACGGCAGTTGAGGTTAAGGGATATAGGCGGAATTATTGTGGTAGACTTTATTGACATGAAATACCCCGACAACAAGCGCAAGCTTGTTGAACTGATGGAAAATTTCATGCGGCCCGACAGGTCAAAACATGCCGTACTGCCGATTTCAAAATTCGGATTAATGCAGATTACGCGCCAGCGTATGAAGCCCGAAATGAACATCAATACACAGGAAGTCTGTCCGTCCTGCCATGGTACCGGTAAAATTTCTTCCACCCTTATCCTTGAAGATGAGATCGAGAAGAACATGAGTTACCTGACCATGCAGAAACACAGGGATCTTACACTGTTTGTCCATCCGATTATGCATGCCTACCTTACCAAGGGAATCATTTCCATGAGGCGTAAATGGGGCTGGAAATATAAACTCAGCCTGAAGGTTAAAGCCAATAATACCTTCCATCTTACCGAGTTCCACTTCTACGACAGGAACGACGAGGAAATCAAATTATAATTGGGAAATTTGCAGATGTGCAAGTGTGCAGATGGAATTAGGAAATGATTTGCCATTCCCGTTGCCCAGGATTTTTCAGCTATGCATTGGGGTTATTTCCTCATTTTAACTGTCACATTCCTCACACTGTCTAATTACCAAATTAAAATATCAGTCAAAAAAAGACCCCCGCTTCGGCGGGGGTCTTTTTTTGACTGATATTTTCTTAGTTTTTCTGCAATATAAGTTTGTAAGATCCGAAATCTGATCCTCCGTAAACGATCCTGATACTCATCGTAATCAGGCCGGTACATGAGAATACAAAGCCAGTAGATCCGGAACCTGTGGAAGCCAGCGAACCATAGTCACCCCATACAAGGCCACTGGGAATAGTACCAGTACCTGTAGCAGGATCAACGGTGATGGTAAGTGGGTTCACAACAGAACCATAAGCAGGATTAGGCCAAACTTTGCTGATGTTAACCGTATTGGCAACAGTGCCATCCAATACCTGGACTACCTCGCCCGGAGACCAGTCGACCCAGTCATCCTGGATCACTGTGTAGTTTCCGGCAATGGGTGCTACAAAGGGACAAACCACAGTAGCGGACCATGCAAGGGCCATGTTATAGGCGGAAATACCGGAAAATGTAGTCGCAGTATTTGCATAGTCAAATATGCGGCCATCCTTAAGGGTAATCTCATTATACATTGTATATTGATTACCTGGCTCAATGGCTGTAGGCGCAATAGCTGTTGCTATTTCAGTACCTGACACTTCCAGTGTGTAGAGCCCGTTATTATCGTTAGGAACCTCCTTGATTTTCTTCCATTTAGTCTTATCCTGGGTAGGTGACCCGGGAGCAACATAAATAGTCAGCTTTTCCTGGTCGGCACCAAATTGCGCTACATCAATGGAAGCCTTACTACCTGACAGGTTGCTGTAGTCAAGTATCAGGTTTGTTGTTTTCTCTAGTGTCACGTACGAGCCTTTACCGAGGGTATTGACATCCTGTGGAACGTCCACCTTTTCGCAGGAATTCAACAGGACCATCCCGGTAGCAAGCATCAATACGGATGAAAGTATTTTTCTCATTTGTATTATTTTTTATTTTATGAAACCTGCAGGATTATTATCCCAGAACACCTGCACGTCAACATCAGATTTTTGAACGGCCAGTTTATTCAGGTTTACATAATTTGAAGGATAGAACATTGACCTGGTGAAATTACCCGGGTTTGGATTCAGCATATACTGGAGGTTATCCGGTTTGCCAGTGCGCCTGTAGAGGTTATACACTTCCATACCGTTACCCCAGAGTGCGAGGTAATATTCCTTGGCAATAACGTTCAGCTTGGCATCATTGGTAGTTGCTGCGTCATATGCTGTAAGCACCTTGCTTACATAACCATCGATCCTTGCCTGTGTCATGGCGTATGCAGCAGGAACAGATCCGGCGGCTCCGATAACTGCTGCGAATCCTGATACTTTGGCCATACTCCTCCTGATTCCATTTTCAAGCAATGTCCTTGGATTACCGTTGGTACCGAGAGTCAAAGCACATTCTGCTTTGGTGAATTCAGTGAAGGCTGATTGCCAGATAGGCTCGATACCAGCACCATTACCACCACGGTTAAGAGAAACCGAAGTTCCCTGGTTGGCATCAAATTCACCACCTGCAGGATAGATACCATAGGTAGTGCGGTATTGTCCATCCGGTGGTATACCACTTGCATCACCATGATCACGCGTCCAGTAACCGGAAATCGTGTAACAGAACGGCATGCTGGATGTATAATGCGGAGGTTTGGTTTGTACTGAACAAGACATGGTGTTCTCGTCCCTTGCAGCATAGTTGATCCGCTGACGATAGAGATAATACCTGATACGGGGATCATTATTCAGATCACCGGTTCCCTTCTCAACAGCCAGGGCCCATGCAAAATGTGTCTGGATATAATCTGCTGCCGAGCCTGTAGGCTGGTAGTTGGAAGCATAATCAGGATGACGGCTATCGGGGTTGGATTGCTTGGTTGAATATTTGAATTCAAAATCGTTGGTAGTAACACCAACTGAACCTGTAACATCTGCATCAGCGATCAATGCATTGATCTTGTCTTTTGCTGTTGCATCAACCAGCCTTGTGGTACTGTAAGCCCTGAGTTTCAGCAGCTTTGCAGCTGTCCTCCACCTGGCCATACCGGTTGCACTGGTAGTACCATAAAACAGGTCAGATGATCCAGGATATGAACCCGGCGTTCCTTTTCCAAGATCTGCGATAGCATCGTCGAGCAACGCTATTGCTGCTGCATATACATCCTTGCCAGCGTCGATCTTTGGGTTGGTGTTTTCCGTACCAAGGATTGCCTCGGTATTGGGAATGTCACCAAACAAATCCACCAAAACCATCATGGTATGTGCTTTCATGATCTTGGCCATCGCTGTGTTAACCCACTGTTTGTTTGTTGTTGCAATGGGAATCAGGGCATTCACATGCTTAAATACGCCGGTATAGGCTGTGCTCCATATACCATCAAAGCTCTGGGCGGAATAACCATTTTTATAGGTTTGAGCGCCGAAGTTTGTCTGACGGGTTACCGTCCTTCCAACTCCGGAAGTCTGGCTGATAAAACTGGCATAGCTTAACTGAGCCTGGGTCAGGTAAAGTGCAGGATCAGCTTTGTCAACGCTGGGTGTATTGGGGTTCACCAAAAGAGAATCGAGCTTTTTGGTGCATGACCCCAGCGTGATCAGAGCGATTGCAAAAATGATTAATTTATTTCGTTTCATATTTTACTCTTTATAAGATTAGAAGGTAACCCTTACACTCACACCATAACGCTTGGAGGTAGGACCAGATAAGTATTCAAGTCCGCGAACATTAGATACACCAAGGCTTGAAGTTTCAGGATCGAAATTCACATACTTGGGGAAGTTCGGGGCATTGTACCATAAGTTCTGGCCGCTGAATGTAATGGATGCACCGCCAAATGGAGTTTTTGCAAACCAGGCAACAGGGAATTGGTAAGACAATGAAGCCTCCCTCAACCTTACCACTGTTGCATCATAAACGATCAGATCCTGTACTCCAAAGAAACCGGAAAGGTTATTAAAGTATGCCTGGCTGGCAGAGATCTGAATATCGTTTGGCGTGCCGTCCTGCTTAACACCAGGAAGAATAAGACCCTGGTAACGGTCGAAATCTGTATCCTTTGTTAAACCACGGCCAGGTAATGTACCGTTGGTATAAGAAAGCATGTCGCCGCCTTTTGTATAATCAACCTGGACACGAAGAGAAAGACCTTTCCAGGTGAACTGGTTAATAAGCGCAGAAACGAAATCCGGATTTGGATTACCGGTGATACCGATGGCGCCTGAAGTAATATAGTTACCGCTGGCATCAACAATACGCTCTCCGGTTGGCTTTGCAGAAACTGCAGTGGTACCGCTGTCCCTTAAAGCATATGAAGACTGGATCACACCCAAAGGATATCCATTGATGGCGAACAAGTCCTTCATTGGTAAATCCATCAACCACGATCTGTTTAACCTCTTCAGGCAGGTCATACACTTCACTCCTGTTCCTTGTATAGTTCAGCGTGATATCCCAGTTGAAAGTACGTGTACGGATTGGCGTTACACCGAGCTGAATTTCCCAACCCTGGTTACGAAGATTACCTGCATTGATAAATGTTGCGGTAAATCCTGTTGACGGGTCAAGATCGCGACGAAGAATCTGGTCGCTTGAAGTCCTGTTGTAATAAGTTACGTCGAATGAGAAACGATTGTTGAACATCCGGCCTTCAGTTCCAACTTCAATTTCCTGCTGAAGCTCAGGCTTCAGGTCTGGATTGGGAAGAAGGTTACTGATGCTGTTAGAGTTCAATATGGTACCTACCCTGTCAACAAATACGTTGGTAGAAATATTCAGGATCGGCCTTGTATTGTACGGCGTTCCAAAGTTGGCTGAAGTGGAATAACCGGCACGGAACTTCAGGAAGTTCAGTGTGGAATTTCCTTTCAGGCTTTCGAAAGCGGCTGTAGGTAAGAATGTGGCGTTAACAGAAGGATAAAACAGTCCCCTGTTTTCCTGTTCAAGGTTGGAAGACCATCCCTGGCGACCACCAAGCGTTAAATACATCCATTCGCGGTAAGCGAGTTCTGCCTGTGCAAAAACACCGATTGATAATGTTTCTGATTTGAAATCAAGCCTGCTTCCGTCTTCGGAAACGTTGTCATGAACGATAAAGTTATCATGGTCGAACAGACCGTAAACCAATTGCTGGCGGCTACGCTGTCCCTGCTGTTGATATTGCCTGTTCTGGGAGTTGGCACCTGCTGTTACACCCAGCCTGAAGTCTTTACCCATTGTAGTGTTATACTGGGCGATCAATGAATTGTCCCAGATATTATTAACACCTGTTACTGTACGATGCATACCCAGGGTATAGTCTGTTCCTCCAACAACACCACCCTTGTTTTGGGAGAAGTAGTTGTAGTCGGAATAGTTATCATAACCTATGCGATACATCAGGTTCAACTTCTTCGTGATATCATATCTCAGGGCCATGTTACCAAAGATCCTGTTGATCTTCTGGCCGGTGAATGAGTTATTCACGGTCCAGATAGGATGCTGGATATCATTACCAGGGCGATAATAAACAGATGATTTGTCAATAGGATTCTCCCATGGCAATCCCTGGATATCTACAGACCTTGGCGTGTATAACAGGTTACCAAAAATGGAAGACACTGTTGGATTGGAACCAAAGCTTGTAGAAGTTGGAGGTGATTTAAAATCAGTAGTGGCATAGTTAAACGTACCGGAGAACATGAAGTTGTTTGCCAGTTTTACGTTACCGCCCATACCGAAATTATTCTTGATCACCCTGTTGCCCGGAGTGAAACCTTCATCGTCTGTGTACCCGTAGTTGGCACTGAAACTTGAATTGTTTCCGATAGCGGTTGACATGTTTACCGCGGTAGTGCGTATAATACCAGTACGGAAAAACTCCTCTACACTATTATGTGGCTCGTTGGCAATTTTAGTTCCCTGCAGTTCAGGAAATGCACCAGCGAGAGCAGCACGGCTATAAGGGTGAGTAACTGAATCCGGAGGATTTACATATTCTTTACCCCAGTTGGAGAAGAATGCATATCCAAGACTCTGGTCAAAACCACCACCATATGAATTCTGGTATTCAGGAAGGTTGCCCGGCTTGTTTAAGAACAATGACTGGCTCACGGTGATCTCTGTCTTTTTATTGACCCTGCGGTTGGCACCGTTCTTTGTGGTAACCATCACCACACCATTTCGTCCGAGTTCACCATACAAAGTTGTTGCACTCAGTCCTTTCAATACACTGATGCTTTCAACGTTGTTTGGATCGAGGTCGCCGAAGCGGCTGGAGGTGGTATTTCCATATTGGAAACCTGCCTGTGCATTTGTAGATGCGTCAAATGGCACACCGTCAACAATGAAGAGCGGAGTACTTCCACCGGTGATGGTATTCACACCACGGATAATGATGTTGGTACCGGAACCCGACATACCGGATGGAGGAAGAATGTTTACACCTGGCGCCTTACCGTTAAGCAAACGTACAACGTCACTTTCCGGACGAAGCTCGAGTGCTTTTTTGTCGACCGTAGATACGGCATAACCAAGCGCTTTCTTTTCACGGCGAATACCCTGTGCGGTAACAACTACCTCACTGAGTGCCTGGTTCGCAGCTTTTAATTGGATTCCTTGAAAATCGGTAGTATTCGCAATGATCTCACGGGTATCGTACCCAACGGATGAGATCACAAGAATAGCACCGCGTTTAGCGGTCAACTTAAAGTTACCGGTAGCATCAGTTGATGTTCCCACCTTTGTAGCCTTGTCCTGCACTGAGGCACCAGCTATCGGTGAACCACCATCATCCGTCACCTTACCGGAGACTTCTACGGTTTGACCTACAGCAATATGCATCATGAACATCATGACGCATAGCAGAGATGCAATTTTTCTCATGTTTGTAGTCAGTTTTTAGTTTTGAAGTGATTCGAAAATATGTTAACGAAATGTAAACGCCAAAAAAAGAGACAATTTTACCACTCAACATGCTGCTTGTCCGTTAATAATTAGTGAAATACACATTCTAGAATGAGTTTTACGGTTGATCACGGGTAAAAACAATCAGCAGCAGGCGCCTGAACCATTTTGGCCAGTATAATGCATCATGCGTAAAACATTGATATCCCGATCATTACAGTTGCTCAAAAATCCCCTTTTTCAAAACATATATAATTAGTTAACATATAACAAATCAATGTCTAAACAACAATAAAAAAGGTCAACAATCATAAATTGTTGACCTTTTTTTACCGATTAGTCGTTATTTATAGAAACTCACTATATTTTTTTCATTTTTCTTACAGTTACTAATTTCTTTGCCTGTTGCCAAGGAATATAAATATGTACTGCACCAGGGTAACAATTGATGCCAAAGCTGCCACTACATAGGTTGTTGCCGCCCATTTCAATGCATCCTTTGCCTTTGGATATTCACTGGCACTGGCCACGCCGGTGGTATTCAGCCAGGCAAGCGCCCTCCGGCTGGCATCAAATTCAACCGGAAGGGTAATCACACTGAAAATGGTGGTCATGGCAAAAAGCAATATTCCTATCAGCAAAAGCGTAGGAAACACCTTTATTAATAATATACCCGCCAGCAGGATCCATTGAACGGCCATCGAGCTGAATTGTACAGCCGGCACCAGTTTGCTTCTCATGGTGAGCCACGGATAGGCAGTGGCATGTTGAACAGCATGTCCACACTCATGTGAAGCCACAGCCGCCGCAGCAACACTGGTTCCCCGATATACCTCCTCACTAAGGTTTACCGTTTTGTTCAATGGATTATAATGATCTGTGAGCGCACCCGGGACAGATGTGACTTTTACGTCATATATGCCGCTTTCCCTGAGCATTTTCTCGGCCACTTCCCTGCCACTTAATCCGGAGGAAAGGGGTATGTTGTTATACTGAGAAAACTTGCTCCTTAGCCTTGCCGAAACCAACATACTCAGTCCGACAAAAATTAACGAAACCACATAAATTGATCCCATATTCTTATTATTAATGATACAACAAACTAACCCGCAAATTGATGACCATTCCTTATAAACCAGTTTTTTAGCGCCTTTTTGACAGGCCGTATTTCAGTCAGAAATTTTCAAAAGTCAAATTGTCAATCTCGCCTCACCGGTTCTGTAATTTTTTCATAATTTATTGATTTTCAAATGTTTACGATAAACCTACAGGCGGGAGCCCAGGTTTTGAAAGTTATTCACACCCTCAAAAATTAATTTTGTTATCTGGCAGCAATTTGTAATTTAGTGCAAGAATTTAATGGGTTAGTAAGTATCAAGGGTCAACGCAAGTTGGCCCTTTTTACATTAAAAGAAGCCTTGATTGCCGACATGGTTTTTTTCCTTTCAACTTTCTTTTTTTCATCATCCTTCCCTACATACCTAAAGCTACCTTTATACAATGAGCAAAGTGAAATCTGCATTTTTTTGCAGTCAATGCGGATACGAATCTGCAAAATGGTTAGGAAAATGTCCCGCATGTCAGCAATGGAATAGTTTCGTTGAAGAAATCATCCAGAAAGATGATACCAGGAATAAAAAAAGCTGGAAAGAAGAATCCAGGTCTTCGGGAATAAAAAGCATTTCACTGGATGAGATTGAAAGCAGTGAAGAAAAAAGAATCGTCACACCCGATCCCGAACTTAATCGCGTCCTCGGCGGCGGAATAGTTCCCGGTTCAATTGTTCTTGTTGCAGGAGAACCCGGTATAGGAAAGTCAACTCTCTTTTTACAAAACGCTCTTCAACTTAAAAATCTTGTCACCCTTTACGTTAGTGGAGAAGAAAGCGAGCAGCAAATTAAAATGCGTGCCAACCGTTTGGGCATTCAGCACCCCGACTTTTTCCTGCTGACAGAAACTTCAACGCAGGTGATCTTCCAGGAAATAAAAAAAATAAAACCCCAGCTGGTGATCATTGATTCCATACAAACACTTCAGTCGCCGTATATTGAATCATCACCGGGTAGTATTTCGCAGATCCGCGAATGTGCATCAGAATTTCAGCGCTATGCAAAGGAAACACAGACACCTGTTTTTATTATTGGACATATCACCAAAGATGGAATGATCGCCGGACCAAAATTACTGGAGCACATGGTGGATACGGTGTTGCAGTTTGAAGGTGATCAGCATTACGCATACAGAATATTAAGGACCACGAAAAACAGGTTTGGTTCCACTTCCGAACTTGGCATTTATGAAATGACATCAACTGGAATGACACCAGTACTCAATCCTTCAGATATACTGATCACCCAGAAGGAAGATCTACTTAGCGGTGTCACCATTGCAGCCGCAATTGAAGGATTGCGCCCACTGCTGGTGGAAGTTCAGGCACTGGTAACACCTTCAGTCTATGGCACGCCACAGCGCACTGTCAGCGGCTTTGATGCAAGGCGCCTGCAGTTATTGCTGGCCGTTCTTGAAAAACGCGGTGGATTTCACTTTGGCACACGTGATGTGTTTATCAATATTGCAGGCGGATTGAAAATTGAAGATCCGGCAATGGATCTTTCCATGGTATGTGCACTGCTGAGTTCCTTTGAAGATATTCCCATTCCGCAGTCCATTGTGTTCTGTGGTGAAGTTGGATTAAGTGGGGAAATCCGATCTGTGAACAGGATTGAACAAAGAATTGCAGAAGCAGAAAAACTTGGTTTCGAAAAAATTGTTATCAGTAAATACAGCCAGAAATCATTAAGCAATCAACGATTCAATATTGAGATCATTCCTGCAGGAAGAGTAGATGAAGTATATACCCTGTTATTTCAGTAATATGAGCGTCCTGCATAAAATGATCTCTTCTCTTTCACATCTTTTTTATCCGCACGTGTGCAGGGGATGCGGGACTGACCTTATTGAACCACATCAGTTACTTTGCCTCCATTGTATTGCCGCACTGCCGCTGACACATTTTGCTGGTCATGAATCCAACCCGGTGGAAAAAACATTCTGGGGAAGAATTCAAATTGCTTCAGCAATGAGCCTGTTATATTTTACTCCGCAGTCCCTTGTTCAGCATCTTGTTCACCAGTTCAAATATAAGGGCCAGCAAAAACTTGCCCATTACCTTGGCAACATGATGGGTAATGAAATTTTACAATCAGGCAGGTTCAGCAATATCGATATGATCATCCCGTTACCTTTATATAAGACCAGGGAAATGGAAAGGGGTTATAACCAGTCTGCATTACTCGCCAATGGAATTTCAGAAATCATCAAAGTACCCGTAATGGAAAAATCAATGCGCAGGATACATTCTTCTTTAACACAAACACATAAATCGCGGTCAGACAGATGGCAGAATGTTCAGGGATTGTTCACGCTAAAAAAAGGTTTCCTTCCGGAAGGCAGCAATATCCTGCTGGTGGATGATGTAATAACTACCGGAGCAACAATTGACGCCTGCGGCTCCGTGATTAACGGTATTCCCGGTACAACCCTTCATGTGGCCACACTGGCATATGCATTGCAATGATGCAAAGTCGTAATTTCATGATTCCAATGAAAAATCTAATCATCATTCTTTCCGGCCTTGCTATTTTCCTTACCATCTCCTGTAAAAAGGAAACATTTAACACTTCCCCGGATGCCCGGGTAGACATTTCTATTGACACCCTCAGGTTTGATACGGTTTTTGTATCTGCGGGCTCAGTAACCCAGTCCGTCAAAATCTATAATCCTAACAACCAAAAGATCAAACTTTCTTCCATAGAACTCGGCGGCGGACAGTTATCTGCCTATGACATCAATATTGACGGAATACCGGGTCCTTCCGTCAGTGACCTGGAAATGGAAGCCAATGACAGCCTCTATATTTTCGTCACCGTTAATATCAATCCCAATGCAGATAAAGCTCCCTTCATTGTGACCGACAGTATACACTTTACTGTAAATGGAAGGAAAAGGAATATCCAGTTAGAGGCTTACGGCCAGAACGCGCATTATCTTCGCTCCACGGCGATTACGTCAAACACAGTATGGGATAACCAACTGCCCTATGTGATCATCGGCGGATTGCAGGTAGATACCGGCGTAACACTTACGATTAATCCCGGCACCAGGATACACCTGCATGCTGACGCACCTTTTATTGTTGACGGCACGCTGGTATCCAACGGAACAAAAACCGACAGCATCACTTTCCAGGGAGACAGGCTTGATAAAGACTATATGGATCTCCCCGGCAGCTGGCCCGGTATATTTTTCCGAAGGTCAAGCACAGACAATATCCTCACCTATACCATTATTAAAAATGCATTCCAGGGAATTGTTGCCGACCAGTCTGCTCCCAGTTTCCCAAAACTTGACCTGCGTCAATGTACCATCAATAATATTTATGATGCCGGTCTCACCGGCATCAACAGCAGTATACGCGCGGTAAACTGCCTGGTGTCAAATTGCGGGCTCAATATCCTCCTGACCAATGGCGGCAATTACGATTTTTCGCATTGCACCGTAGCCAGTTACAGTGATGTCTATATCCAGCACAAAAAACCCGTGTTGATTATATCAAACTGGGACAGTACCGCGCAGATCATTACCTATGACATGCAGGCAAAACTGACAAATAATATTTTCTGGGGTGAAAACGGAAATGTGGAAGATGAGGTTTTGGTGAGCAGGAAAGGATCCAACGCGTTTTCTGTAATCATGGAGAATAATCTCTTCAAGGCCGTTAACCTTCCTGATAATACCACCCTTATTGCTAACCTGGTAAACACACCTCCCCTTTTTGACAGCATTAACGAGTCTTCACGATATTATGATTTCCGCATCGGCAAATTTCCCTCTCCGGCAATTGATGCAGGCAAAAACCTGGGCATTCCCACAGATCTTGATAGTAAACCAAGGGACGCCAAACCGGATATCGGCAGCTATGAGAAGCAATGAAAGTTGTATCTTTATAGTCGCCTGAACCTTTAGGCATTCCTGTTGTTTACTTAAAAAAATTTTATATGATCAAGTTATTTACGGCTTTGGTAGCCTTATGGATGATGGCTGCACCGGGCATTTATGATTTTAAAGTGCCTTCACTCGATGGCAACACGATAGATTTTTCGAAATATAAAGGCAAAAACATATTGATCGTAAATACAGCATCACAATGCGGTTATACAAAACAATATGCCGATCTCGAAAAACTGTACGAAAAGTACAAAGGCAACCTGGTCATCATTGGATTCCCTGCCAATAATTTTGGCGGACAGGAACCCGGTTCAAATGAGGAAATAAAAGAATTCTGCAGTAAAAATTATGGCGTCACCTTTCCAATGGCTGAAAAGATCTCTGTAAAAGGGGAAGACATTCATCCGCTCTTCAAATGGTTAACCAGCAAACAGGATAATGGTGTTATGGATGCCGAAATCAAGTGGAATTTTACCAAATTCCTGATCGACAAAAATGGCAAACTGGTGGCCGTTTTCCCGAGTGCCGTTACACCAATGAGTGAAGAGATTACGAAATACCTGAATTAGTTTGCGGTTCGAAGATGTCATTGGCCAGGCTGAAGTAAAAAGAAATCTGACCAGCCTTGTTAAGGATAACCGGCTCAGTCATGCCCTGCTGTTTCTTTCCAAGGAGGGCGCTGGCGGGTTATCCCTGGCACTGGCATTGTCGCAGTATATCGTTTGCGAAAAGATCTCCCGCAACGATGGCCCCTCTTTGTTTGGAGAACCGGAAACAGTGGATATTCCCGGCGATGCCTGCGGTGTTTGCCCTTCCTGCCAGAAAGCAGCAGGGTATGTTCATCCTGATATACATTTCTCTTACCCTGTAATTCCACGTAAAACAGGGGATAAACCCGTAAGCACCGACTATATTACGGAATGGAGGGAATTCATAAAGTTATATCCCTACGGCAACGCCTACGACTGGCTTCAGTTCATCGGTGCAGAAAACAAACAGGGAAATATTACCGCAACCGAATGCAATGATATTATCAGGAAACTGAACCTGAAAAGTTTTGAAAGCATTTACAAGATCCTTGTCATGTGGATGCCTGAATACCTTGGCAATGAAGGCAACAAACTCCTGAAACTTATTGAGGAACCCCCGGCCAATACACTGTTTATTCTCGTGGCCCAGGATGAAAGCAAAGTGCTGTCAACCATCATTTCACGTACCCAACAGGTACGTATACCTGCACTTGAAACAGAGGACATTTCTGATGCACTGGTGAAGCGTGCAGGCGCCAACCCGGATGCCGCACATAAGGCTGCCTCGGTAGCTGAAGGAAATTATCGTGAAGCAATGCAGCTATTACAGCATGCAGAATCTGACTGGCAGGGCATGATCAGGGAATGGCTCAATGCAGCGCTCAGGACAGGTCCTGCAGAGCAGGTAAAATGGGTAAACGAAGTAAACACACTGGGAAGGGAGAAACAAAAACAACTGTTGAGGTATTTTAATCACCTGCTGGAGCAAAGTATCCGGCTACGCATACTGGGCAGGGAGCACCTGACCGGTCCGCCCAATGAAATAGACTTTGCAGAACGCTTCAATAAAACTGCCACCCTAGCACAACAGAATGCGATCGTGGAAGAACTGGACAAAGCGGTCTATTATATTGAACGAAATGCAAATGCCAAGATGCTGTTCCAGGCACTTACGATTAAAATCTACCATATCATCAGGGATAACGCCATAACGGTGGTTGCCTGATACCCTGCTGACCATCTGCCAAAGAGAGTTTATAGGGCCAAAAAGCTTATTTTTGAAAACTTGCCCCGCAGGTTACGTCTTATCGCAGCTTCAGGGGACTTTTTATATATAACAATTATACATTTATTATGGGCTGTAGCTCATGTGGAACAAATAGTAATGGTACTCCTGCCGGATGTAAAAGCAACGGCAGCTGCAGTACCGGAGGATGCAACAGGCTCAATGTGCACGACTGGCTTGCCAACCTGCCCTTTCACGATCCCGAAAGTTCCTGTAAAATCATAGAGGTTTCTTTTAACCAGGGCAGCAGGAAGGAATTTTTCCGAAACACCACCCTTCAGACCTTTATAAAACAGGACCTTGTGACCGTAGAAGGAGTCAGTGGATTCGATGTAGGTGAAGTAAGTTGTACAGGTGAAATGGTGAGGCTGCAATTGAAAAAGAAAAAAGTTGATGAGGGTTCAGCCGAGATCAAGAAAGTACTAAGGCGTGCCGGCGATATGGATATCCAGAAATGGAAGGAAAACAAAGCCCGTGAGCCACAGGCCCTGATCAGGGCAAGGGCCATTACACGCCAGCTGAATATCCAGATGAAACTTTGTGAAGTGGAAATCCAGGCAGATGGCAGAAAAGCTACATTCTTTTACACTGCAGACGACCGGGTTGACTTTCGCGAACTGATCAAAATCTTCGCTTCTGAATTTAAGGTGAAGGTGGAAATGAAACAGATTGGCGCGCGCCAGGAATCTGCAAAAGTTGGTGGCATTGGCAGCTGCGGACGCGAATTGTGTTGCAGTACATGGCTGTCGGATTTTAAAAGTGTAACGACTACCATTGCACGATACCAAAATCTCAGTATCAACCAGACCAAGCTCAGCGGACAGTGTGGCAGATTAAAATGCTGCCTGAACTATGAACTGGATACCTACCTGGATGCATTACAACAGTTCCCCGACAACGCCGATATCCTTGAAACGCAAAAAGGAAATGCTGTACTGGTCAAGAAAGATATTTTCAAAAACCTGATGTGGTATGTGCTGCCCGACAGCAACCGCCAGTATCCTGTTGCCATAGAAGCAGTAAAAAGGATCAAGGCAATGAATATGAAGGGGGTGAGGGTGGATGAATTGGAAACCACGGATGTTAATGCAGTCGGAAAGAAAGAAATAGAACCGCATTTTGTGGATGTTGTTGGACAGATCAGTCTTCGTACACTGGAGAGAAACAGCCAGAAAAGAAGGCAGAAAGAAAGGGATCAGCGGGATAACAGGGACCAGCGTCCGCCTCGTGACCAGCGCGACAATAACCAGCAGAAAGACAACAGGGAACAACGACCGCAACGCGACAATAACCAGCAAAAAGACAACAGGGAACAACGGCCACCAAGAGATCCACGTGATCAACGCGGGCCATCGAACCGCATAAACCGTCCACCTAAAAAGAAAAACTGAAAACAGTTTGATGATATACCATAACCGCCCCGGGCATCCGGGGCGGTTTATTTTTTGCGGTTAATGGTTAAATTTACGGGGTGACCAAGCCTGCAAAAAATACGGTGAAAATGGCCTTACTGATATTAGTAGTCTTCCTTATTGCCTGGCTTCTGCTCGCACCGCGATTCTTCACCTTTCGTATCAGCGATGATGCTGCCAGGTTGATTTTTGCCAGGCAGGGACTGTTGGTCAAAACAGAATGCATTAAGGTTAACGGTAAAGATATCCACTTCGTGATGGTGGGTAGTGACACGTTACCAACCCTGGTCTTTTTGCATGGATCTCCAAGTGCATGGAACGCTTTCATCGACTATATGAAAGACCCCGAACTGTTGAAGCATTTCCGGATGGTGAGCATTGACCGGCCCGGATTTGGCTACAGTAATTTTGGTCATGCAATGACATTGCCGGAACAGTCAGAACAGATACTGCCACTGTTCTCCATCATCAATAACAACAAGCCCGTTTATCTTGCCGGTCATTCTCTCGGCGGACCACTGCTGATCAAAATGGCTGCGGAAGCACCCAATGAATTTTCCGGAATCATGTTAATATCGGGCTCTGTAGATCCCGATCTCGAACCAAAAGAAAGGTGGCGTTTTTTCATGGAGGAATTCCCTCTTAGAAATTTTCTGCCGGGCGCTTTCAAACCCAGTAATACTGAACTGATTTATTTCAAAAAAGATGTTATCAACCTTGAAAAAGAATTTGAAAAAGTGAAATGCGCAGTTTACCTGGTCCATGGAGAAAAAGACAGCTGGGTTCCTGCAGGAAATGTTGACTACGCGATTAAAAAACTGGTCCATGCCTCAAAAATTGAAACCGTGATTTTATCCGGAGGAACACACTTCATTCCCTGGACCAGGAAAAAAGAAATTACGGCAGAACTAATACGTATGAGCGCCAACTAAAATATGAAAATACGAAGAGGTGCAGATGTGCAATGATGAATAACAAATTGCACATCTGCCCATCTACTTATTCCACATTTACTCCAGCGCTTTATAGATTGCTTCGTGAATATTGCTCCTGACATTCATCTTGAGCAACTTGCTGCTTCCGTCAGGATTCACGCGGTTAGACAAAAAGATATAGATGAGGTTATATTTCGGATCCGCCCAAACACCAATGCCTGTGAAACCGGTGTGCCCGAAAGTCAGTGGTGAGGCACTCATGGTAGGATAAGGTTCTTTCCTTGTATCATTGTCTTTTTCCGGTTTATCGAACCCAAGTCCTCTCCTGCTGAGTGGTGAACCGTAAGCTGTAAACCTCAGGATGGTGGTATCGGAAATAAACCGTCTGCCATTGATCACACCCTTATTCAACAGCATTTGCATAATCACAGCAATATCATAAGCATTGCTGAATAATCCTGCGTGGCCAGCCACACCGCCAAACATTGCTGCTCCGGGATCATGTACATCGCCCCTGATCACCTGCCGCCTGAAATACTGTTCATTCTCCGTGGGAACAATTCTTGTCAGGGGAAACCTGGAACGCGGATGAAATCCTGTGGTCACTAATGCGAGCGGTTCATAAAACTGTTTTCTTACATATTCATCCAGTTTCATGCCCGAGATGGCTTCCACGATCAGCCCGAGAAATATGAAATCATTATCGCTGTATATGTATTGTCCCTGTTTTTCCAGCGGGCTGCTGAGAATCCTTGCAAACATCGTATCACGCCAGTTGTTTCGCATATACATGCTGTCTGCAACCCTTAATGAATATTGCGCTGAAAATGCTTTGGAAAACCATCCGCCAAACGGTATGCCTGATAAGGTATCGATGGTTTCGCGGTAAAAAGGAATAAAGGATTTCAGTCTTGCCTGGTGCAAAAGGATATCCCTGATCAAAAGGTTTTGCTTGTCGGAGCCCCTCACCCATGGCAGGTAATCACCAAGTGTTTTATCCAGGTTAAGTTTGCCCTGGTCATACAGCTTCATCACACTTAACGTTGTTGCACAGATCTTGGTTACCGATGCCAGGTCGTATATACTTTCATCGTTAACCTTTTCAGTGCTGTCGTATGTGTAATATCCAAAGGACTTGTAATACGCTATCTTTCCATCTTTTGCCACCAGTACTACACATCCGGGTGTTGCGTGTTGCCTGATGGCATCATTGGCAATGGAATCGATAACATTAAGTGATGCAACATGAATGCCTATGATCTGATCCGATGACTGCAGCAACCCTCCCTGTATACCGGTACCGGCAACCAGTTCAGGGCATACTGTTACAGGAAGCCTTCCCTTCGTAACAAGGGTTCCATTCAGCATGTCTGCAGCAGTTTCCTGTATTATCGATTCATCTTCATAACAGGCAATGATATTTTCTTCCTGGCAAAAGTTTTTAATTGCATAAGGATTTCCAAATACAAACATCGTACTACGTACTTTCCTGTTGATGGCGTTCACCAGTTTCACGGCTGCATCACTTAGCCCGAAATTACCGGCAGGAAAACGCCTCAACTGGTGTACTCCAATGATGATGGCATCATACCTGGTTTCCAGTAAATAAACCAGTGAATTGATCCGTAAGGAGTCCTGTGAATAATCAAAATAAAATACATCAGCATTATAGTCGCTGCGCATTCTTCTCGCAAATGCGTTATCCTTATTTATACCGAGTCCAACGTATGCTATACGGTTTTTTTGTCCGGCAGGTATTGGAAACGCAGCCCTGTCTTCATACTTTACAAGGGTAATGGCTTCCTCTGCAACCTTGCGACGTATCACGGGCGACTCACGGTTAAGGTCATCCGCAATATTTGTGGTGTCAATGGGTTGCCACTTCGCAACGCCAAACTGGTACTTTGCCTCCAGCACTTTCTTTACGCGCTGGTTAATATCGTCCCATGTTAATTTCTTCTTTCGGATGGCCCGCCTCGTTTTTTCCAGTGTTCCCGGGATATCCTGGGGAAGGCAAAGCATATCATTTCCGGCAACCAGCGCTTCGGAAGATATTTCGCCACCGGGAAAATATTTTGTGACACCTTTCATCTCCAGGGCATCCGTAAAAATCAATCCCTTAAAGGAAAGTTCTTCTTTCAGCAGTTTCGTGATATTATTATAGGACAGGGAAGAAGGCTTGTTGGCGGTTTTGTCAATGGCAGGAATGGCCAGGTGACCCACCATCACTGCGTCAACACCTGCATTGATCATTCGCCTGAAAGGATATAGTTCCAGTGAATCAAGCTGTTCCCTGCTTTTACTGATCAGGGGAAGGTCGAGGTGTGAATCAACAGCTACATCACCGTGTCCGGGAAAATGTTTTGCACAGGTCATGATGCCTTCAGACTGCATGCCTTTCATATACATGATCCCGTACTCGGCAACAACCTCTTTGTTTTCTCCGAAAGACCGGTCATTGATCACCGGGTTGGCGGGGTTATTGTTTACATCCACATCCGGTGCGTAATTGATGTGTACACCCATCCTCCTGCATTGTTTTCCCACCCATTGTCCATATTCAAATATCACCTGTGGATCCCTTACGGCGCCCAGCATCATTTGGCGGGGCAGTGGTTTCACGCTATCGACCCTCATTCCAAGCCCAGTTTCCGCATCGATGGAAATGATGATCGGCGTTTTTGCGATGCCCTGCAGGTAGTTGACCAGTGTGGACTGCCTGACGGGTCCGCCCTGGAACAGGCAGATGCCGCCGATATTATATTGCCGGATCGCGGATTCCACTTCAGTGCCGTACCAGGTCACTTTTCCTGTTTTGGTGTCAATGGAGGTAAGCCGGACGACTATCAGCTGTGCTATTTTTTCATTGTCACTCAGCGTGTTGAAAACACTATCCACCCATTCTTTTTTGGATAACTGTGTGGTTCTCTGTGCTTGTGTGGAAAAAAACAAAAAAGAAGAGAAAATGACGATAATGATCTTGTGCATCAGGCTTAAAATTAATCGCTAATTTTAGGGCTTTTAAAATTAAGCGTTTTGACTGACATCATTCACCTGTTACCGGATAATATCGCGAACCAGATCGCGGCGGGCGAAGTAATTCAACGGCCCGCAAGTGCCGTGAAGGAATTGCTGGAAAATGCGGTGGATGCAGGTGCTACAGAGATCCGTTTAATTATTCATGATGCCGGGAAATCACTGGTGCAGGTGATCGACAATGGAAAAGGGATGAGTGAAACTGATGCCAGGATGAGCTTTGAACGGCATGCAACGTCCAAGATCAGGAAGATCGATGACCTTTTCCAGATCCGTACAATGGGTTTTCGCGGTGAAGCGCTGGCATCCATTGCCGCGGTGGCACAGGTTGAACTGAAGACAAGGCAGAAAGAAAATGAACTGGGGACTTATATTGAAATGGAAAACAGTATGGTGAAAGTCCAGGAACAATGTTCCTGTAATCCCGGCACCAGCATTTCCATGAAGAACTTGTTCTTCAATGTTCCGGCAAGAAGAAACTTTTTAAAAAGCAATGCGGCTGAAACGAGGCATATTGTTGATGAGTTCATTCATGTGGCGTTATCCTTTCCTGATATATTTTTTTCCTTTACAAGTAATGGCCAGCAGGTTTTTCATCTGGAAAAAGGATCACTGAAACAAAGGATTGTGCAATTATTGGGAAACCAGTACAATGCCAGGCTGGTGAGCGTCCAGGAGAAAACAGACTACCTGAACATCAGCGGTTTTGCCGGCAAACCGGATGCAGCAAAAAAAACGCGGGGCGACCAGTATTTTTTTGTCAACAACCGGTATATCAGGAGCGCCTACCTGAATCATGCCGTGATGAATGCATACCAGGACCTGATCCCCGCTGATGCTTATCCACTTTATGTGCTGTTTATCGACCTGGATCCTGCACAGCTTGATATTAACGTGCATCCCACCAAACAGGAAATTAAGTTTGAAGACGAAAAAATCGTCTATGCATTTGTGCAGGCTGCCGTTAAGCACGCACTGGCACAATACAGCATTACACCCACACTGGATTTTGACCTTGATCCGCAATTCCAGCAGCTCGATGCCATCAGCAAGCCTTTTACTGAAGTACAGCAGCAATCCGCTGCTTCCTCTTCACTTTTCCGCACCTTCGCACAAAAGCACCAGGCCCATGCCATCGAAAAGAGCAGCCTTGGCAACTGGAAGGATTTTTACACGGAGAACCGCCAATCAGAAACACAAACTGTTGGAGATATCCTTTCAGGAACAGAACAGCAGATCACCATTCCCGAAGCCCGGCCTTCGCTGGAAATACTTCCTGATAACAGGCTGCAGCAGATTCATGGTGCCTTCATACTGGCAGCCACTAACAGGGGTTTCCTGGTGATCAACCAACAGCTTGCCCATCAGCGGATACTGTATGAAAAACTTTCCGCGGCTGCACAGGGAAGCCCGATGGCAGCACAAAAAAACCTGTTTCCCGCAGTACTGGAACTGGCACCCGCGGATGCGGCATTACTGGAAGATCTTTTAACAGACCTTGCCCACCTTGGCTACATGCTTGAACCCTTTGGCAACAACAGCTACCTGATCCAGGGTACCCCCGCAGATATCGAAACCGGCAATGAAAAACATTCCATTGAAAAACTGCTGGAACAGTTCAAGCATTTCAGCAATGAACTCAAATATTCCAAAAGGGAAAAACTGGTCCGCTCACTGGTCTACCAGCAATCCATTCCCATTGGAAAAACACTTGGTGAAAAAGAAATGGAAGCCATTGTAGAAGGTCTGTTTCAATGCCGCTATCCCAATACTACGGCAGAAGGCGCTCCCACCTATATAGAATTCAAGAAGGAATACCTGATGAGCCTGTTCAGGCAGTAACAAAAGACGCGGAGAAGGCAGGGAAGCAGTGAAATACAAGTGTCAGTAATTGACAATAATTTCATGCAGGAAAGACGCAATGCTTTTTCTTAACCTGGAAGCCGATTGCCGGTGATTATTGATGAGCACCGAAAAAACCAGCACCCGGTTCTTATTGGTGATGACAAAGCCACTGAGCGCCACAACACCCGATAAGGTTCCTGTCTTTGCAAAAATCCTGGCGCTGTCCTGCCTGAAAGTGGTGCCCAGCGTACCGTTTCCGCCGGTAGGGAAAATGGTCCTGATCCTCTCCCAGCTGAATTCATTTTTCATCTTACTCAGTATCCAGACAAAATCATCCGGGGTGAATAAATTATAACGGCTAAGGCCGCTGCCATCCACCCATCGTGGCTTATCAGGAAATCCGGACAGATCCGTTTCCAGCAACCTCCTGATCGTATTTTCACTGTTCATCTCACCGGTGAGCTTATCGCCTGTCATCAGTAAAGTCTGTTCGGCAAAGAAATTATCACTGCGGTACATCATGGGTTTCAGCATGGAGTCAAGGTTACGGCTATACAATGGCGTTAGATCACGCCGCCAGGCCAGCGGAAATTTTCCTTCCAGCGGCAACACCTCTTTATGCAGTGTGTCCTTTAACAGATCCAGCGCCGTGGTAATACCATTGGTAATAAAAGGTACTGTTACTTCTGCATTTCTCTGGCTGCCCTCGTGAATGGTAAATGAATTCTGGTCACGCTTTCGTTCTACGGAAAAATTATTGTCCGTCGAAGGCTTGCCGAAATTTACTTCACCGTCGAGTTCAGGATCGGAGTAAGTGAAAGTATCCGTTGTATCTGAAGGCGTCTGCGGATTTTCTTTCCTGGACTTCACCTGGTACCAGCGGATAATATTTCCATAGATCGGGAAGGGGCTTCTTTCCGGCATATAACTCTCACTATAATCATCCCAGCTCCATCCGGGTCCCAATGGCAGATCATTCCATCCCAGCGGGCTCATATACATTTTCTTTCCTGTTTTTCTGATAAAGTCCGCTACCGGCTGGTTGGAAAAGTCTTTATGAAGGAAGGTGGGATCACCGGAAGGAACAAGAAAAACCGCGGTATCATTTTCCGTATAATACATTCCGGTTATGGTGTCGCCGATATGCTTCATGCCTGCATAGCAGGTAATGATCTTTATGTTGCTGGCAGGAATGAAATATTTGCTGCCCTGGTACCGGAAAAGGAATTTATTTTCTGCCGGATCAAAAACGGAAATTCCTGTATGCGCGGCACTGAATGCCGTATCCTCCAGGATATTTGTTCTTGCCGATTTTGCCACCTGTTTTCCAGGAGAACAGGAAACAAAAAAAACAATGATACAGGTCATGAATAAAAAAATATTTTCCTTTCGGCCTATGATCATGAAATTCATTTGATTAAAATTATTCATTTCTGAGAAATAGGTTTGCCGGGCTCCGATTAGCTGATTAATTTCGGGAATGAACCATTGGTATGGCAACCTGATACTGAAAAAACTGCTGGTGCCTTTTTTCATGCTCTTCCTGCTAACATTCGCCGGCACTGCAGGATATATGATCATCGAACATTATACCCTGCTGGAAGCTGTATACATGACCGTAATTACCATTGCATCCATTGGCTATAGTGAAGTAAAACCATTATCGGATAACGGAAGGATTTTCACCATTATCCTGGTAGTTTTAAACCTCGGCACCCTCACATTTTTCTTCACCATGCTGACACGATTTTTTGTGGATGGTGATTTCATCAGGCAATATAAATTATATAAAATGCAAAATACCATCCTTCGCCTGCAAAATCATGTGATCATCTGCGGTTATGGACGAAATGGCCATGAAGCAGCACATGTTTTGAATACCAATAAAATTCCTTTTGTAGTGGTAGAAGAAAAAGAGCTTGAAGATGAAACCGAATTCGCACTGATGCATTATATCAGGGGAAATGCCACCAGTGACAATATCCTCATGGAAGCGGGGATCGACAAAGCGAAAGCACTGATCACCACCTTACCCAGTGACGCGGATAACCTTTTCGTGGTGCTTACCGCAAAGCAATACCAGCCTCAGATAAAAATTATCAGCAGGGCATCTGCCGACAGTACGGTGGGTAAACTCAGGGTAGCAGGCGCCAGCCATGTAATTATGCCCGACAAGTTAGGCGGCGCCCATATGGCCACCATGGTAATGAACCCGGATGTGATGGAGCTGCTTTCCATGTTATCGCAGCGCAATAATGAAAGTTTCAGGGTGCAGGAACTTGTCGTGAGCAGGCAAAGTTCTCTAGGTGAGGCTGACCTGTGGAAGAATACGGGCTGCACCGTTCTTGGATTAAAAAAACAGAAAGACTTTCTGTTAAACCCGTCTTCGGAACAGATTATTGTAAAGGGCGACAGGCTGATCATTATGGGAAGTGATCACCAGATTGAAAAGGTAAAAAGCCTTATTTAAGACTCAGTTTCTTTCCTGTGCGCGCAGCCAGCGTTCCGGAATCTCATTGCTGCTGGCCAGCATATAATCATTGTAGGAACAGGCTATATAGCTGTTATTAGGCAGTTGCATCCACCATCGCCCTGTCTTTTTGCTCTGCAGGAAAATGGTATCCACTTCAGAAAAACTGGTATGAAATTCAAAAAAGGAATCTTTTTCATTAAGTGCGGATTCCTGTTTGCCCTTATTCCTGCCATCAATAAAATACCAGACCATCTGTGCAATCTGTTTGGCAGTTAATTGCTGGATATCACTTTCCACACGATAACCATAAATACCCAGTGTATTCAATGCATGACTCATTCCGGCAAACCTGGTGAGCGTGCACATTTCCTCACCATTGAGCCCGTTTGGTGACACGTAATTTGACATTGCGGCAGAATACTGGAGTGCAGAAATATCAATGCTTACCAGCTGCGAATTCCGGAAAACAGGTTCCATCTGCTCCATATGCTCTTTCACATGGCCCAGCCGGTAACAATCGAACCTTAGTTTATCCATCGTTTCCAGCATATGAGGATGGACCAGGTAACTCTGGAAGGCCACATGGTTGTAATGCCTGATCATGTTGGGTTCGCCGGTAAGCATTTCCATCAAAAAATTATCATTGCGCAGGGGGCTTTCGATGGTCAGGTCGATCATTGCATCAATGCAGGTCGCTTCAATGATGGTGTTGCGGCTTCTGTACGCTTCATATTGTGCAAGGGTAAGATCATGAGAACCCCCGAGTATCACAACGGTTTTTCCAAGGCCGATAAGTTCACTGATGACTGTCTTTAATGCCGCCATGGTATCAGCGATGGTAGCGCCGCTCCTGACATTGCCTACATCGGCCAAAGTCACTTCCTTATGCCAGTAATAGAGGCTGTATATCTGTTGCCTTATGGCATTGGGTCCATTGGTATCGAACCTTCCTGCACTGGTTCCCCTTTCTTCACCACAACCCACCAGTACGATGTCAACATCTTCCATGTCGGGGAACTCCTCTTCATATATCCGGATAAATTTACCAATCTGCCCTTCCTTATAGCCCATGTCGTGGGAAAGCTCAAATGGATTGACGGGCTCCAGGAAGTCGGTGATATTGAACAGATCATCCATGGAAATGTGTTTTGGCAAATCTACAAATATAAATGTGGTAATCTGAACTGCGAAAATGGCAGCCAAAACCAAATGCAGACAGATATTGCGATCGAAAAAGATGGCAAACGCCCATTTAGTTTTACTTTTGAACGATCATTTACATTATTTTTTGCCCGGTATGGACCAGATATTAGATCAGATAGAAAAGTTAAAAATCGAAATTTCCAATGCAGCCATTGACTCTGCAGACGGGCTTGAATCGTTTCGAACCCGTTTCCTTGGCACCAAGGGGCTTGTCAAAAGCCTTATGGGAGAAATGAAAAACGTGCCGGCCGACCAGAAAAAGGAGTTCGGGCAGGTGATGAATGCATTTAAGACCCTGGCCGAAGAAAAATTTGAAATGCTGAAATCGGCTATTGCTAACGGTGAGATTTCCGGCGGCCCTGAATCCGATCTCAGCCTCCCGGGTGATCCTCTTCCCGTCGGCAGCCGGCACCCGGTAACGTTAATGCGTAATCGAATTGTTTCCATATTCCAGCGCCTGGGATTTGCCGTTGCAGAGGGACCTGAGATAGAAGATGACTGGCATAATTTTACAGCGCTGAATATTTCAGAAAACCATCCTGCCAGGGATATGCAGGATACTTTCTATTTGTCCCAAAATCCCGACTGGCTGCTCAGGACCCATACGAGTAATGTACAGATCAGGGAGATGGAAAAACATAAGTTACCCATCCGGATTATCTGCCCGGGCCGGGTATACAGAAATGAAACCATCAGTTCCCGTTCGCATTGTTTCTTTCACCAGGTGGAAGGACTATATATTGATGAAAATGTGTCTTTTGCTGACCTAAAGCAGACACTGTATTTTTTTGTGCAGGAAATGTTTGGACAGGATGTGAAGATCAGGTTCAGGCCCAGTTATTTCCCTTTCACCGAACCCAGTGCGGAAATGGATATCAGTTGCCTGCTTTGTAACGGGAAGGGATGTTCGGTTTGTAAAAGGACCGGATGGCTTGAAATCCTGGGTTGCGGCATGGTACACCCCCATGTATTGGAACATTGCGGGATCGACAGTACAAAATATACCGGTTTTGCTTTCGGCATGGGTGTGGAAAGGCCTGCGCTGCTGAAATATGGGATTAATGATATCCGGTTATTCAGTGAAAATGATGTACGGTTCCTGCAACAATTCACGGCAGCTACGTAGGGGGATTGGGATTACGGACCTGTCCGCCGTAGCTTTAGCGAAGGCGGATTACGAATTGCGGCGGCCTTCTAAAATACCCATATTAAAATATGACGATCATCGTTTGCGGAGCCGGTACAATGGGATGCGGGATTGCAGAAAATTCCGCGCGCTCCGGATTCAATACCATACTGTTTGACCTGTCGGCCGAAGTCATAAAAAAAGCGGGATCCACCATAGAAAAAAATCTGGCGCAGCAGGTCGACAAAAAAAGAATGACACCAGGTGACAAAACCGATACCCTGGCCAGGCTGAGTTTTACGACAGAAATCGACAACTGCCGGGGTGACATCGTTATTGAAGCCATTATCGAAAAAATAGAGGCCAAACAGGATTTGTACCGCCGGATAGCAGCCATCAATTCCTCTACTACCATTTTTGCTTCCAATACTTCCTCACTTTCCATTTCAGCCATTGCTGACCAGCTTCCCCACCCTGAAAGGGTTTGCGGAATGCATTTTTTTAACCCGGCCCAGGTGATGAAACTTGTGGAAGTGGTGGAGGGTGAACTTACCGCACCGTGGGTAACCGAAAAAATTGCCGGGCTTGCCCGTTCGATGGGTAAGGAGCCGGTTACCTGTAAAGACTCACCGGGGTTTATTGTTAACCGTGTTGCCCGTCACTATTACCTGGAGCCGTTGCGCTTACTCGAAGAAGGCTCAGTGGAGATCAGCCAGGCTGATGCTATTCTTGAAGCCACAGGTTTCCGGATGGGTCCTTTCATGCTGATGGACCTGATCGGAAATGACATAAATTATGCTGTTACCGATTCATTATATGAAGCCTGTGGAAAGCCGGCAAGGTTCAGGCCTTCAGCAGTGCAGAAAGAAAAAGTTGATCGCGGGGAACTGGGAAGAAAGACCGGCAAAGGCTATTATAATTATTAAAAAGAACATATGGTTTTTGTAACCGGCGGAACGGGGCTATTGGGTGGATACCTGCTCAGGGAATTGGTTGGCAGGGGAGAAAAAATTACGGCACTTTACCGTCAGCATCATCCTGTGTTGCTCACCAAAGAAGAAATCGGGGCCATTGAATGGGTAAAGGGAGATATACTGGATGCCGTACTTATTCACCAGCTCTGCAGCGAGGCAGATGAAGTGTATCACTGTGCAGGTATGGTTTCGTTTAACCCGTCACGTAAGGATGACCTGATGAAGATCAATGTGCAGGGTACGGCCAATGTAGTGAATGCCTGTGTTGCCGGCGGAGTGAGGAAACTGCTTCACGTCAGTTCCGTCTCCGCCCTGGGACGTAAAAGAAATAATGCCATTGTCAACGAAACTGCCAAGTGGTCGGAAGAAAATAATCTTTCCGGTTATGGGAAAAGCAAATATTACGCAGAACTGGAAGTATGGAGGGGTATCAGTGAAGGATTAAACTCAGTCATTGTAAATCCTACCATAATCCTCGGGGTTGGGGACTGGAACGACAGTTCTGCGGCAGCCTTTAAAAATGCCCATAATGAATTCCCCTTTTATACTGATGGTATCAGTGGTTTTGTTGATGCAACGGATGTAGCACGGTCGATGGTTGAATTAATGAAATCCAATATCAGTGAAGAAAGGTTTATTATTTCCGGTGAAAACCTGAGTTTCAGGGAAGTATTTACCCTTATGGCGAAAGGTTTCGGAAAAAAACCGCCAAAATGGAAGGTCAGTCCGCTATTAGCCTCCATTGTATGGAGATGGGAGCGGCTAAAAAGTTTTTTTAGCAAAGAAGATCCCCTGCTGACCAAAGAAACGGCTCAGACGGCCCAGATGAAAGTTTATTTTGACAATGAAAAAATCCTGAAATTTCTTCCCGGATTCAGTTTCAGGCCATTGGAGCAAAGTATAACCGAATCCTGCAGGGAATATTTGCTCAGGCTTAACAGATAGTGCACAATATTTGCAGGATTAGTCCTGTTAAATACCAGCATATATCCATGATGAAAACAACCATTTTCTCCGCCTTTCTTTTCCTGCTTCCCTTTATTGTTGCAGCCCAGTCATATACGGTTAGTGGTATCGTAATCGATAACAAAACACAGCAACCCCTCGGTGGCGCTTCTGTATTTTGCCAGAACACCACAATAGGAACATTAACCAACGTTAACGGTGAATTCCGGCTTACTGTTCCCGCAGGAGGCTATGACATTGTAGTGAGTTACACAGGATATGAAACACAGAGTGCAAGGATCAGCCAACAGTCTGATAATCTTCAGTCGCTCCGCTTTATCCTCAAAGAAAAAGACAAGAGCCTGGAAGAAGTGTCTGTGGTGGCCACCAATGAGGTAAAAGACGGACTGGCTAAATACGGCAGTTTTTTCAAGGAGCAGTTCATCGGGCTTACCCGCAACAGCAGTTTATGCAACATTGAAAATCCGCAAGCTTTAAAATTCTACTTTAATAAAAAGAAAAACCGTTTGAAAATAACGGCAAAAGAAGACGTGATTATAAGTAATATGGCGTTGGGATACCGTATACGTTACCAGTTGGATTCGTTTACCCACGAATACGGAACGGGTATTACCCAGTATACCGGTTATCCCCTTTTTGAGGAGATGCAGGGCAGCGAAGAACAGATAAGAACGTGGACGGCTAACCGCGAAACCGCCTATTATGGTTCATTGCTTCATTTTATGCGGGCGTACTACGACAGCACCCTGGGTGAAAGCGGATTCAAGATTGAGCTGGTGGATGAAAAGGGCGGAAAAAACCGGACACTGAACAATCCTTACGACAGTTCGATTGCTGTACAGGAAAATAACGAGCTGGAAATTCATGCAGGGAAGAAATTGAGAATTGTCTTTCCCATGGAAAAGCCGGAAGAACTATATCTCCAGAAAAACAAATTATCCCCTTCCACCACCATCCAGGTTTCGCTGGTGGATTTCCTGGATACCATTGTCATTGAACAGAACGGATATTTTTACGACCAGCGGGACCTGCTGACCCAGGGCTATTGGAGTTGGGAAAAACTGGCAGACTTCCTTCCGTACAATTTTATTCCTTTGGAATAAAAGGTTGAGAGTTGAGGGTTGAGGGTTGAGAGTTGAGCACCTAAACCGGTGCTTCGGTGATACGAATTACGAATTGCGGATTGGCGGATTAGATGAGGAGAATTGTCATTATCGCAAGGCTGCATTTTCATATTTTAACTTTCACACTGCCGCATTACCGCATTATCACATTTTCCTGATCTTCTCCCATATTTCCGGAAGTCTTTTCAGATACACCAGTTCACGTTTCTTGATAACGGCATCTTCTGCCGGGCTTCCGAAATACACCCGGCCTTTGTCTATGCTGCCTTTAACGCCGCTTTGCGCATAAACAACAGTGTTTTCACCGATCGTTAACGTTTTACTGACGCCAACCTGTCCCCACAATACTACGCCGTCTTCGATAACCACGGCTCCCGCAATACCAACCTGTGCAGCAAAGAGACAGTTCCTTCCCACCACCGTATCATGACCAATATGTATCAAATTATCCATCTTTGTGCCCTTACCGATAATCGTATCATGGGTAACGCCACGGTCGATGGCGCAACCCGCACCAATTTCAACATTGTCCTCAATGACCACCCTTCCGCAGCTTTCCATCCTCCTGTACCACACTTCGCGGTTTTTGCGGGTATTATAATAAAAGGCATCCGATCCTACCACAGTTCCGGCTTGTATAACAACATTGTTTCCGATAATGCAATGATCAAGAATACTTACGTCAGGGTAAATGATACAGTCGTTCCCTATCACTACATGATGCCCGATAAATGCTCCGGGATCAATATATGTACCGCTGCCAATCGTGGCTGTTGAACTGATCATTCCGGTTGCCGGTTCAAAGGGACGGAAATGCCTGACAATCTTCAGGTATGCATCAAAGGGTTCACTCAACAACAAGCAAAGCCTTGCCGGCAGGGCATTCTACAATACTGTTAATGATTATAAATGTTGCCGGAGATTGTAAACACTTATCATAATATTTTGGATGGTCAACAAAAACGATATCGCCTGGTTCCACTTTATGGATTTCATTTATGCCTGTTGCATTCGCTTCCGTATTGCCGATAAGTTCTGCATCCAGGAATTCAGCAATCCATTTTACCGGTACAGGAGATGGAAACTTCATGTGCTTTTATTTGATTATTTACAAATGTACAATGGATGTGATGAGAAACAGTAAACAGGAAATTGAACCATCAAAATCCAAAAAGAAGCAGGTAATTAACATCTTTATAGAAAATGTGAATAAAATTCTTTAAAAAAATTTTCCGTATGGAGAAAATTCTTTTTAATATTGTGCAGGGAAATTTTTTTCCCGTACTTACTAACCCATCTATATAACAAAGCTCAGTGTAAACTGAGCTTTCTTATTTTAGGTACCACATCATTTTTTTCCTCCTTACATTGTATTAAATTCATCAGGTATGCTCAAATCAATGACCGGCTATGGCAGATCAGAACAATCGGTAGAGGATAAAATATTCCTGATTGAAATCAGGTCGCTCAATGGAAAACAATTTGAAGTGTTACTGAAAATGCCACAGCTGCTGAAGCCCTATGAATTTGATATCCGTAACATTTTATCTTCATCGCTGATCCGCGGCAGCATTGAATGCGGCATCACGCTAAAACAAAATGGCGCGGCAAGACCGGTCACCATAAATACAGACCTGGCAAGATCATATTATCAGCCCCTGGCAGAATTATCAAAGCAGCTCGACCTGGATCCTTCCCATATCCTCAGCACATTACTTAAACTTCCGGAAGTGGTCACTCCGTCAACTGACGCGCTCAGTGATTCGGAATGGGAGTCGTTCAAAAATATCCTGGACAAGGCGATCAGCAATATCAACAAACACCGTGAAGAGGAAGGAAAAGTGCTTGAAGAGGACCTGAACCTGAGGATCGACAATATCATGAAATACCAGGAATCGCTTAAGGAACTTGAACCGCTCCGTAAGCAACGGATCAGGGACAATATGAATAAACTGATGGAAGAACACGTGGGGAAAGACAATTTTGATTCAAACCGCCTTGAACAGGAACTGGTCTACTATATTGAGAAGATCGACGTCACCGAAGAACAGGTCAGACTGAAAAATCACTGTCAGTTATTTTAAGGACATCCTCAGGGAAAATGACGAGGCCAAAGGCAAGAAGCTGTCATTTGTACTCCAGGAAATCGGAAGGGAAATCAACACCACCGGCGCCAAGGCTTATGACGCTGCCATCCAGAAGTATGTAGTCATGATGAAGGATGAACTGGAAAAGGCGAAAGAACAGGTTCTGAATGTACTGTAGATTACATTTGCAGAAACAAAACGGAAAACTTGAAATACCTGACCATTATTATCGGATCACTATTACTGGCTTCCTGTGTACAGAACGACCTGTTTGAAAAAAACATATCCCTGCCCTCCCACCAATGGGAACATTCTTTCACGCCATCCATTTCATTTAATATTACCGATACCCTGTCTTCCTATAATATCTTTCTCGTGGTAAGGCATACAGATGCCTATCATTTTAACAACCTGTGGATCAAGTTGAAGAGCAAGGCACCCGGAGACAGCGCTACATCGACCCAGCAATTTGATCTGCCCCTGGCTACACAGACCGGATGGTCAGGTACGGGTATGGACGATATCTTCGAACATCGTATCCTGCTTAACAGGCGACCGGTTAATTTCCGCAGGCAGGGCGAATACAGTTTTACCCTCGAACAGGTGATGCGCGAAAATCCTCTTGAGGAAATGATGAATGTAGGTATCCGGCTGGAAAAAGTCAGGCAACAATGAAATCAGGCGGTTTCTATAGCAGGCATAAACTGGCCATCGTTACCTGGGTTTATTGGTTCCTTCTTCTTTATATCATGGCCGCGCTGATCTGGTGGTTCGTTGAACTACTGCAGCAGAACTATGAGATGTACGCTTTCAAAAAACAGCTGATTTCCCTGCAGGACCCCAACTACCAGTCGAAGATCAATTTCATTGAAATTGAAAAATCAAGGAATATCACCCAATACCTGGGAGAAGGCATAACCTTCATGCTGATCATGATGGCCGGAGCAGTATTCGTTTACCAGGCTGTAAGAAAACAGATCCTCCTGAATGAACAACAGCAGAATTTCATGATGGCCGTCACCCATGAACTTAAGACACCCATCGCCATTACCAGGCTGAACCTGGAAACCCTGCAAAAAAGAAAACTGGACTCACAACAGCAGGAAAAATTATTTGCCAATACACTACAGGAAAATGAAAGGCTGAATGACCTGTGTAATAATATCCTGCTGGCTGCCCAGATTGAAGCCGGCAAATACCTACAGGAATGGGAAGAAGTCAATATCAGCGATATCGCGGAGTCCTCTACCAATTTTCTTAAGGCCAGGTTCCCAAAACGAACCATTACCAGCGATATAACTCCGGGAGTAATCATCCAGGGCGACAAACTCCTGATTCACCTGCTGTTCAATAACCTGGTGGAGAACGCCATAAAATATTCACCTGTAGCGTCACCCGTAAACGTTACGCTTGAATTGCAGCAGCGACCTGTATTTACTGTTACAGACCAGGGCAGCGGCATCCCGGACAGCGAAAAGAAAAAGATCTTCGAAAAATTCTACCGTAGTGGCAGTGAGAATACCCGGAAAGCCAAAGGGACCGGACTGGGATTGTATTTATCACACAAAATTGCAGAAGATCACGGCGCCATAGATATCTGTGAGAGATAATCAACCGGCAGGAAGTATTTTTGTCATTGAATTCAATAAACAATGGAACAGGAGATCAAAAGAGGAACAATCCTGATCGTAGAGGATGAGGAAAATCTCCAGGAAGCCCTTAAGCTGAACCTGGAACTGGAAGGTTATGAAGTTTCCTGTGCATCAGACGGACTGGAGGCATTAAAAAAACTGGAAGGCGAGTTCTTTGATCTTGTCATCATGGATGTTATGTTGCCGGAAGTTGATGGCATAACCGTAACCGAAACACTTAGACTCCGGCACAATGATGTTCCCATCCTGATCGTAAGTGCAAAAAGCAGCGGGGCTGACCGCGTTCTCGGATTAAAAAAAGGCGCTGATGACTATTTGGTAAAACCTTTTAACCTCGAGGAATTATTTCTCCGGGTGGAAAAACTGATCGATAAGAACAAAAGGATCAGCCTGAAGTCGACCCTTGGCAACAGCTTTGAATTTGGAGGCAATCATATCGACTTTAAGGCGCAGGTGGCCAAAAATCATAAGGGAGAAGAAATTCAGCTCAGTAAAAAGGAAGTGATGTTGCTAAAACTGCTGATCGAAAATAAAAACGAAGTGGTTTCGAGGGAAAAGATCCTGCAGTATGTCTGGGGTTACCAGGTATTTCCTACCACGCGTACCATTGACAACTTTATCCTCAACTTCAGGAAATATTTCGAAGGAGATTCGAGACATCCCCAATACTTTCATTCAGCACGTGGGGTGGGTTATAAATTTACCGACTGATCATCCCGTTATCTTTTGGAGGATGTCCAGGTCTTCAATCATCTTCCTGTCCATAATGAATGGTGTATACATGGCTATTGCTGCATCATTTTTTAAGCCTTCCAATTGCCGGATGATCGATTCCTCCACACCATTTTTTTGAAGGGTTTCCTGCCAGTTACCTGTAGGATCTGCTTTATATTTCTTTTTCATCCATTCATCTATTACCATATCCAGCTGCCGGTAAAACCTGTGATAATCGCCCTCCTCAAAGGCCTTTTTTATCTGCTCTGCCGAATCTTCTTTTTCCATTTCGGCGGGAATTTCTTCAGGAGCCTTCTCTTCTGCCGCAGCTACCATCTCTGTATTCTTCACAACAGGTTTATCATTACCCCTGAGTATCAGGTAAAGGCCACCAAAAACAGTGAGCAATCCAATGACGGAAATGATCCATTTCCAGGTGTTCCCGGAAGTTGCAACAGCGGGCTGCTGAATAAGGGTGGACACTACCGGTCTTGCAGGGTCAACATGAATATTAATGGAATCCGACATTGCGATGGCATATTTCCCGGTCTCCGGATTAAAGTAGGAAAGCCTGAAAGCCGGAATGGTAATATCACCTTCCCTTTTTATCGATAGAGGAAAAGAGAAAACTTTGGTTCCGGTTATCGGACTTACAAACTTATTGAACTGCTCTTTGACGGATGATTCAAATGCTTCCATAGAATCCGGCCATTGTATCACCGGGGGCGACAGTACGGGAAAGTTTCCCTTGCCGGATACTTCCACCTCTACATCCACCACATCATTTTTCCTGATAATGCCGCGCGGCACTGTGGTATGCAGGGTAAAATTTCCTACGGCACCATTGAATGCTGTTTCATTGCTTTCTGGAAGTGGCTTCACCGTAACGGTAACCGGGTTGCTGGTTAGCGTAACAGTTTCGCGTATGATGCCTTCGTGTTTACTGTTGTCATCAGCCAGCGAACGCAAAATCCCTGTCAGCCCGAAATCATCTCCCATGCTTTCTTCCTTAATGAATGTGAGATTGTTTTCCACTTCAACAGGATCAAGCTCAAATTTTCCCGATTGCAGCGGATACAACTGCACTTTCCTGAGCAGGTATACATTGTATTCGCGGCCATTAAAAAATTCCCTTCCAGCCTCTTCCCTTTCAGGATCAACCATATCATATACACTGAATCCATTGAAGGATGGTCTTTTGGTAACTTTTGATTCCGATTTCAGCCTGGTGTATAATTTATAGGTTGCCACCAGGGGTTCGCCTTCAAAACAGGTAGATTTATTTACATCGAGCCTGACGAAAATATTGTTATTGATTTTTGCAGCGAGTGATTCCCCCTTCTTCATGACAAATTCATTCATCAGTGATTTATCCTCAGACTTACCTGAGATCACCGAAATAGAAACATCCACCCAGGCCGAATTGGACCGGTATGACTTTCCATCAACTTTTACGGTAGCGGCAGGAATCAGTATGTGCCCCGCCTTTTTTGGTTTCAACAAATAAGAAAAGGTGATATACTCCTTAAGCACCCCGTTCTGGAGGCTCCATCCGGATGCCTGCTCCGGTCCTTCCAATACACTGAAATTCCTGAAAGCGGGTGGTATGAACTGGCTTACCTTTTTGCTGTTCTCAATAGTGAACTGCACCTGCAGATAATCCTGCAGGGTAATCTGGTTGCTGCTCAGCACCAGGGTAAACTTCACATCATCTGCAAAGGATAAAGCACTCAGGAAAAGCGCCCCTATCAGTATAAATAAAGGTTTACGCACTTTCAGTAAAAATGAAGGATAAAATTACGATGCCAGCAGGGTTTCATTGATCCCATTCATCAAGTATATCGTTAATAATTCAGACATCGCCCAGTTGCGGGCGAAGGATGATTTCCTCAACACAGGCGTTTGGAGAAAGTTTCGAAGCGGCAAAAATCAGGTCCGCAATATCCGCAACCTCCATGATCCTGGACCTTTCTACAAATCCTTCCCAGGCAGGCGTGAAAGTTGCCCCCGGATGCACGGCCGTGACTTTTATGCCGTAATTCTTCATTTCCTCCCGCAGATTCTTACTGAAACCAAGCAGCGCAAATTTGCTGATACTGTATGAACCTCCTGCAGGGTAGGCCTGCAGCGCTGCAACGGAACACATATTAAATATATGGCCAGTCCGTGCGCCCATCATTAAAGGCAATAATTTCCTGGTCAGATGATAGGCAGAATAAAGATTCAGTTCAATCATTTTTTCAAGATTCCCCTCAGGTTCATTGTATACGGAACCGGGAACAAATGAACCGGCATTATTGATGAGAATATCGACCCTGTCCCAGGCTTTAAGAATGGCCTCTGAAAATGCTTTGACCTCTTCCTTGATGGACAGGTCGGCATTAAAACTGGAAATGCTGATTCCGTATTTAATCATCATTTCTTTTTGCCAGCCGGCATGTTTGTCCATATTCCTCGAACAGAGGAAAAGGCTTGCACCCGATGCAGCAAATTTTTCCGCAATTCCAAACCCGATCCCCTGGCTTGCGCCTGTTATCACAACGTTCATAATTCAGATGATTTAACCTTATTGATTTCCAAAGCTATAGTATGTTTGCAACTGATCATTCCTTATCAATTCTGTGATGAAGTATCAGCACGTATTTTTTGACCTCGACCATACACTTTGGGATTTTGAAACAAATTCCAAAGAAACCCTTTTCGACCTTTATCATGAACTTGGACTTCAGTCGGCGGGCATACCGGAATTTCAGCATTTTCACTCAACCTACCATCATCATAACACTATTTTCTGGGACAGGTTCAGAAAAGGATACATTACCCGTGAGGAACTCAGGTGGAAAAGAATGTGGAGGACCCTGCTGGATTATAAACTGGCCAATGAAACACTTGCCCGCACCCTGAGTGAACGATACCTGGAAATATTGCCAACAAAGAAGAACCTGTTTCATGATACCATCGAAATCCTGGACTATCTAAAAGGAAAGGGATATCCAATGCACCTGATTACCAATGGTTTTGAAAAAACACAGCACGCTAAAATCAGGAACAGCGGGATTGAACCTTATTTCACGCATATCATCACTTCAGAAGCAGCCGGCATTATGAAACCTCATGTCGCCATTTTCGAATATGCCGTTAAGGTCGCCGGAACTACAGCCGAACATGCCATTATGATTGGTGATACCCTTGATGCAGATATCGAAGGAGGAAATAACGCAGGAATGGATACTGTCTATTTTAATCCTGCTGAACCTGCTACGGGGAATATTGTTCCCACTTATGTGATCAATAGTCTGAGTGAGCTAAAGAAAATATTGTGAACACTATTTGAGGTGTGCAAGTACGGTTATACCACCCTGTACATTTTGTCCGAGTTTAACATCAACCGGAGTTCCGGGCGGCAGTAATACGTCAACCCTGCTGCCAAACTTGATAAATCCCATCTCTGCCGTCTGGCTGATTTTTTGACCATCCTTGAGATAATTGACAATCCTTTTGGCCAGGGCACCGGCAATTTGTTTTACCAGTATTTCGGCCTTACCGTGACGGATAACCACGCTATGGCGTTCGTTATCTGTTGACGATTTTGGATCCCAGGCCACCAGGAACTTTCCTTTATGATGACGGCTGTAGATGACATCCCCGGATACTGGCGCCCTGTTGACATGAACATTGGCGGGGCTCATGAAAATGGAGATCTGAAGTCTTTTGTCCTTGAAATATTCGGGATCAACGGTTTCTTCAATAACCACCACCTTTCCGTCGGCAGGAGCGATGATCGCATTTTCCTCACGGGTCAGATTACGCGATGGTACCCTGAAAAATGAAATAAGGAATAAAAAAACGATAGTAGTTGCCACAAATAAAATCCAGGCAATAACAGGATAGTTAAAACTGATAAAGGTAAAATTGAGCAGGCATAGCACAAGGTAAATAAATCCGCTCAGCGCAATGGTCTTATATCCTTCTCTGTGAATAATCATTTCTCTTATTGAAAGGCAAATGTATGAATTTATGGTAAGGCAGTTCTAAGGAACCTTAATGCATTATCATGAAAAATATTACGGATATCTTCTTCATTGTAGCCGCGCCTTGATAATATGCCGGGCAGTTTACGCAGGTCGGCAATGGTCTCTATATCTGATGGGCATTGTTCCCGGCCGTATCCGCCATCCAGGTCAGTACCAATGCATACATGAAGGGAATTGCCGGCAAGATCGCAGATATGGTCAATGTGGTCCGTGACCCGCTCGAGATTACACTGCATATTTTCCGGCGTCGATTGATTTTTTACCCAGCCCGGAACGATCATCCATGCGTCCATGGCCGCACCAATAATAGCCCCCCTGTTGATCAGTGCCCTGATCTGCTCATCGCTGTACTGGCGGTTATGGTTAACTATTGTTCGACAGTTATTATGGCTGGCCCAGACATGCCCATGAAAATGATCAAGAGCCTGCCAGAACGCATCGTCGCACAAATGGGTCGCATCAAGGATGATGTTAAACCTTTCCATTTCACTGAGTAAATCCAATCCGGCCGTTCCCATTTTTCCGCTTGAATTGGTTCCATTGGCATATCGACCGGGACCATAATGAGCCGGGCCTATGGCACGCAGGCCGTAGTTATAAGCCCTTTCCACATAACTGATATCAATAAGCGAATCTGCACCTTCCAGGCTTAATATATAACCTAATGGCTGTTCAGCATTTTCCTTCGCAGTATCGATAAGATGGCCTTCCAGTTCCGTCATGCTGGTCACCTGACGCATCAGCCCGCCTTCTTCCATAGCCCTGTACCACGACAGTTGCGCCTGTGTCTGCGCCCATGCCTGTTCAGGAGAAAACCATCCTGCAATAGCGCTTCCCGGTTTTACCACCCTTGCCAGCTGTGTAGCCACAACAAGGTTTATTCCCGCCTCTCTCAGTGCAGGAAAGGAAACGGTCGCATTTCCCCTGTCTGGTTTGTCTGTCAATCCTTTCTCCCTTTCGTTGATAACCGACACGGGTAACCGCAAATCACGGTTCCATTCCATGGCATTCATGGCAAGATCAAGATGAAGGTCGATGGTCATAATGAAATCAATTAGGATCTTAAAACGCTATGTGCTGTTTTTTTCAGCGCTTCCCTGATCATTAACAGCTATCGTTTTGTGCTGTTGTTTCAGCGTTTTTCTGAACATTGGCAGCTATTGTTCATTGTTGCCGGATCAGCGTTTCCTGGCTTCTACGGTCCAGCTTTCACCGGCGTGATGTTGTTCAACCAACACCATATGGTCAAAGAGGGCTACGGTTGGACAAACATGATAAGGCATCACATATAATACGTCGCCTGGCAGAAAGTTTCCGCCCTGGCTTGCATCTGCTATTCCATGCTCTTCGCTCTGCGACAATAACCTGAGCCCTGGTGCATTGACAAACCATGCCCTTTTCCCGATCTCATTTTCTGCAGCGATACTTTTATGCCCAAGGTCTAAACATATCCTGCCTTCCTCGGGAAGGGAAATAACCCTTGACACCACCAGTGCTGAGGGAAGGAAAGGCTGTTCAGGGCATATGTCGCTATATCCTTTGTCCCAGAAAATAAAGGTACCCGGACTGCATTCATTGCCGGTCCGTTTTGCATGGATGGGAAAGGTTGGCGACCCGCCGGCAATAATGACAGGTTCAGGGTATCCTGCTTTAAGGATGCGGTCCTTTAGCTGGATGATTTTTTCAAATGCCTCATTGCAGTCAATTGTCCTCCTGATGATATCCGGATCACGGAAATGTCCGTCGTATGCATGCAGTCCTCGTATGTGAATTGATTTCATGCCAGCCGCCATAACATAAAGATCAAGTGCGCTGTCAGGCCTAATCCCTGTTCGGTTCATTCCCAGGTTGATGTCAAGAAAAATGTCCGCAGTCAACCCAGCTGCTTCAAAATTGCTGTTAATGGCTTGCAGGGCAACAGCATGATCGGTAAGGCATGAAAACTTTGTCTGCGGATATTTTTTTATCAGTTCGATGAGTCTCCGCACTTTTGGGCCCACGGGCTGATAGGCAAGGAGTACATCGGCCGCCTTTTCCCTGCCAAGTATTTCGGCTTCGGCTATGGTTGCACACTTGAATTTGGAAATACCTGCATTGATCATCATCCTCATAACCTCTGGTGTTTTGTTGGTCTTCACATGCGGACGCAATCTTGAAACATCACCCACCATTTCTATTGCTTTCTCAATATTGTACTTCACCCTGTCCGGATACACTACCAGCTGAGGTGAATCCAATTCATCGACATTATCAATAACATACCATTCTTTCATGCTCAAAGTTCTTCATGTAATTCAAATAAGGCTTCCACTTCAACGGGAACGCCATCGGGCAACGACCCCATCCCTACAGCACTTCTCACACCAACACCGTAATCCGGGCCCCAGATTTCGGCAAAAAGTTCGCTGCATCCATTGATGACGACAGGATGTTTGTCGAAGTCAGGTACTGCGTTCACCATGCCGAGGACCTTAACCACCCGCTTCACCTTATCGAGGCTGCCGATATGTTTGCGAATGGAAGAGAGAATACTTAGACCTACCAGCCTTGCGATCTTTTTTGCCTCTTCGGTATCCATATCACGGCCAACCTTACCCGAAATTCTGGTGAAATCCGGAAGCATTGGCACATGCCCCGAAACATATAGTTGACGGCCTATAACAAGGCAGGGCTTATAAATGGCTTTAGGCACCGGGATTTCCGGCAGTTCAACGCCAAGCCTGGCAAGATTCTCTTCTGCGGTCATGTTAGTCATTTAAATAATTTATAGATTGATGTGAACGATTGCGGACTTGTCCACCGAAGCTTTAGCGAAGGTGGATTGCGGATTGCGGATTTCGGATTCTTTGATGGCACACATTATTCTAATATTTTCTATTTATAAAAAGCAATGCTGATAGTGATAATCTCCTGATTTGCTACTTCTCTAATCCGCAATCCGCAATTCGCAATCCGTCCAATCTGATGCCTGCATCAGACGAACAGATCCAGAATGAGTACGCCGATCAGCCCAACCACTCCCACAATAGTTTCCATCACCGACCATGACCTGATGGTCTGTTTTATACTCAGGTTAAAATATTCCTTGAACATCCAGAACCCCGAATCGTTAACGTGTGAAAACATCAGGCTGCCCGCTCCGATGGCCAGTACCATTAAATTGGGATTAACGGATGACGCCGCTACGACGGGCGCTATAATACCGGCGGTGGTTAGTCCGGCCACCGTGGCAGAACCAATGCAAATCCTGATCACCGCGGCAATGAACCAGCCCAGTACCAATGGCGGAATGGTCCAGCTTTTCAGCAGGTCGGCAATCTGTGCACTGACACCGCTGTCTGTAAAAACCTGTTTCAACGCACCTGCACCAGCAACGATCAGCAAAATAATGGCAACATCCTTGACCGCATCCACATAAACGGTCATGACTTCACTGATGGGTCTCTTTGCACCAAGGGTAAAGGTGGCATACATCAATGCAATCAGCATGACTATTGACGGCTCAGCAATGAATACCATGGCATCCTTCATACCGCCTTCCAGCGAAAATACGAGTGGGATGATGGTAGTGACAGCCAACAGAAATACCGGCAGCAAAGACGCCGTAAAACTCAGGGTCGCTGATGGCAGGAGTGACGGGTCCACCGGTTCCTTCCTGAAAGTGGCCAGGGGAACGGCGTTGATGTCTTTGAGGGTCCTGGCAAATACAGGTCCGGCAATCAGTATAGCAGGGATGGCAATGATTATTCCATATACCAGGGTAAGTCCCATATTGGCGGAAAACTGTGCAACAAGAGCAGTGGGTGAAGGGTGAGGCGGCAGGAAGCCGTGAGTAACCGAAAGCGCCGCGAGCATGGGGAGGCCCACATATACGGCAGGAAGTTTTAGCTGGTAGGCCGCAGAAAAAATCAATGGTATCATCAGCACAAAACCGACATTATAAAATAGCGGTATACCCACGATGAAGCCGGTGACCATCAGCGCCCACTGAATGTTTTTTTGGCCGAATGCTTTCATCAGTACGTTGGTGATCTTTTGTGAAGCCCCTGATTCCGCGACAAGCTTTCCGAGCATTGCACCAAGTGCAATGACAATGACCAGTGAGCCCAGCGTATCGCCAATACCCTTCTGGACCGATTGGGTAATTTTCGTAAGCGGAATACCCAGAAGTAACCCGGTGACAATGGAAACCACGAGGAAGGCAAGGAAAGCATTGATCTTTCCCCAGCTGATCATCAATACCAGGGCGATGATGCAAAGCAATACGATTAGTAAAGTCATGCGGTATGATTGAAAAACTTACATGAAAGCTACGGCATAAAGCCATACAAAAGGAACAGCTACGAGCAATGAGTCAAACCGGTCGAGGTAGCCCCCATGACCGGGCATTAGGGATCCGCTATCCTTTACTCCGGCCATTCGTTTCAGTTTACTTTCCAACAGGTCACCAAAGGTGCCTGCAATCGATGCAATGGCGGAGATGGCGAGGTAGTGCTGCCATGAAGACTTGATCACCAATGCCGCGTAGAGTGTTATAATGGCAACGCTCAACAGGATACCACCAATGGTTCCTTCCCATGTTTTTTTCGGGGAGATCGCCGATAACGGGGTTTTTCCGATCAGCGAACCTACGATATAGGCCATGGTGTCATTGATCCATATCGAAGCAATGATGATCAGGGGCACAAGGAACCCGGTATACCTGGCCGTGGTCTCATTAAGTGGTTGTAAAAGTTCGTTGTCTATATCGCCCATCCAGGGCCTGCCGCTGCGCAGGTGCACCATTAATGTACAGCTCAGTGAAATATATAATAGTCCGAGCGCGGAAACCCTGATATTCTTCAGGTCCATCGTTTTGGAAAATAATATTTCGAACATAGGAAGCACGAAAACCAGTATCAGCCCAAGCCAGAATCCAATAGCTGAAATGGCGACACTGCCAATCTTCCATTGGTCGGAAGAAGCAAATAATATCATGCACCATCCGGCAATGATCACGCCGTATCGGTGAAAGGAAGAAATTTCGCGATAGGAAGGCTGGATCTTATCCATCAGTGACTGGTACTCCTTCCAACAACCCCAATGGATAACCGAAAACAACAGGAGAAACAGCCATGGGCTGGTGACCAGTCCGGCCAGCATCACAGCCACAAAAACTATCGCAGAGAGCGCTCGGGTTTGAAAAACGGGCCAGTTGAATGCCATAAATTTCAGTTTCGGGCTGTTTAAAAGCTGCCGGTGTTTAAACCCGGGCTGAACGGTTCAGGTCAGCCAATTTTCTTCAACGGCAATATCCTCAGCGGGCTTTTTGGTTTTAAGGTCTTGCTCGGCAAACCTTTTAAAAAGTCTGAAAAGCAGTAAAAGAACGGCGATGGCGATGAGGCCCCACCAAACCGGAAAAGTTTCATTCATTGCCTCTTCCACAGGTTTCCCATTCCGGGTGAGATAAAACATTTCAGTTACAACAATAGCATTATTAAAGAAGTGTGCAAAAATAGAGAGCCAGATACTTTGACTGAAATAGAATATTAGCCCCAGTACAACGCCAAGGGCTACCCGGGGAAGGAACCCGTAGTAGGAAAAATGTATAATGCTGAAAATAACACTCGTAATGCCAATGGATAGCCACGGATTCTTTGTCAGCTTCTGAAGGATATTCTGCATACCTCCACGGAAGAGTGTTTCTTCAAAAATAGCAGGGGCAAATGCCATGATGATCATGGAGACAATATATTCACCCCACCCCGTTATCCGTGCCAGCACCTTTACCTGCTGCTCATAAGTATCTTCAAGCTTCTTGAAAGTTGCTGCAAGGGAGGGTGAGACCGGAATAAGCTTATTCAATTCAGACAATGCCCCCACCAGCGGCAGTGACACCAGCATGATCAGTATCACCAGGCCCAATTGCCTGGGGGAAAAGTAAAAATTGAAACCCAGGAAGCGAAAGGGCCTGCGGCTCAATATTTTGGCAGTAATAACGGCCGGGATGAAAAAGATGAAAAATGTACTGACAACTTGCAGAATTCTAATGGCATCAGCAAACTTTGGATTCATCATATCCTTCTCCATCGTGAATATGCTCTGACCGGTCAGTAAAACCCAGAGGCCGCCCGACAAGAGGCTGCCCACAAACAGCCCGATCAACACCATTCCAATCAGGTAAAAAAAACCGGACAAATAAGAGGTGCCCGGCCTGGCATAAACATCATACATACATTAACCAAGTTATGGTAAAAACTATTCAGAGAAACGGGCTCCAGGTTGTAAATTTGCAGCCTCGATCATGATAAAGATAGGCAAGATAAAATTACCTGATTTCCCGCTTTTGCTGGCGCCCATGGAGGATGTAAGCGATCCACCATTCCGTGCCGTTTGCAAGGATAACGGGGCAGACCTCATGTTCACTGAATTTATCAGCAGCGAAGGACTGATCAGGGACGCCATCAAGAGCCGGCAAAAACTCGACATTTTTGACATCGAACGCCCGGTAGGTATTCAGATCTTCGGAGGAGATGAGGAAGCCATGTCAATCAGTACCAAAATTGTGGACACCGTAAATCCTGACCTGGTGGACATCAATTTCGGTTGTCCCGTTAAAAAAGTGGTGACCAAGGGTGCCGGTGCGGCGGTATTAAAGGATCTTGACCTGATGGTGAGACTCACTACGGCCGTGGTAAAGGGCACAAACCTTCCGGTAACCGTTAAAACAAGGCTGGGATGGGATATCGACTCCATTAATATTGAAGAAGTAGCGGAACGGCTGCAGGATGTTGGCATTCAGGCGCTTTCCATCCATGGCCGCACAAGGTGCCAGCTATACAAGGGTGAGGCCGACTGGTCATGGATTGCCAAAGTGAAAAATAATCCGAGGATCACCATTCCCATTTTTGGAAACGGCGATATCGACAGTCCCGAAAAAGCGCTTGAATACAAAAACAGGTATGGGATCGATGGCCTCATGATTGGCCGGGCAGCTATCGGGTATCCATGGGTTTTCAACGAGATCAAACATTATTTTTCGACCGGCACATTCCTTGCACCTCCTACTATCGAACAAAGGGTAGAGGTAATAAGAAAGCATCTATACGGCTCCGTTAGTTGGAAAGGTGGTATTGTAGGCCTTAATGAAATGAAAAGACATTATGCCAATTACCTGAAAGGATTACCGAATATCAAAGAATTCCGTAACCGCCTCGTCATGCTTAAAACAGTGGAGGAAATCAACGAGGTGCTTGATCTTGTGGTGAGCACTTATTCGGGTTACGAGTTTGAAAGAAGATCTGTCGATATGGGTTCGATGGCTTATTCCTGCGAATAATTTTTTATACAACAAAGAAGCCCCGATGATCTCGGGGCTTCTTTACTTAATTAAAATTTTTTCTGCTAATACAAATAGGTCAGCGCAGTCCTGTCATTTGAATTAAATGGACGGTTTTGTCCTGAACCAATACAGGACAACATCCATGAACCTGCATCAGGTCCTGACGGAGTACCTGGTATCAGGATCGCGCCTATTGAACCGGCACCTTCATTAGTGGCAGCTCCGCCGCAGCTGTAGGCACGATTCATATAGTCTGTATGACGGTAACCAATGCAATGTCCCAGTTCATGCGCCATTATAGTGGCCACGGTGGACTGAGGCTGGTTTCCAATAGCCCTTGCATTCATTTTTACCTGGCCATAAGGATCTCCTGAATTTGTCGGGAATCCTGCTGAAGCAAGATAACTGCCATTACCCACAACCATGGCGATGTCGGCACCTGAACTTACCCTTTGAAATGTCAACCTGAGATTCAATGCATTGAAACGTCCCAATGCCTCATCAAGCGCCGCTGCATAGGAGGCCGGTAGTTTGCTGGCAAGGCTTACGGTAATGGTCCTTGTTCCGGAAACGGTGTTGGTGGTGTGATACTGTTCCGTTTCTGCAATCGTCATCGTTCTCCACCCGGGCTTTGCAGCAAGCATTGAAGAGGAAAGGAAAATATCCCCCTCAACAATATACCCGTCATCATCTTTTATCACGCCAGTCGTGGAAAATCCAGCCTGTCCAATGGCTGCGATAACATCATCAGAGATGCCTTCCTGCGACACTTTATCCTGTTTCTGGCAGGAAAACATTAATGCAACCATTGCGATTGCCATTAATAAAAATGAACCCTGTTTTCTCATGTAAATTTTTTTTTAGTTATAATGAATACGGCTTTAACAAGTTATTGACAAAAGCTCATATATCAAATACTTGTCACAGAAAAAATCGCGATTGAGGAGAACTTTCTTGAAAAATTACTGCACCATAAACGGAATCCTGCTGACCAATTTCCCCTGTTGAAAAATAACCAGGTAATACATGCCCGGAGTTAAACGATTTACCTGGATTTGTTGTTGCTTTTCTTCAATAGTAAACTGCATCATTTTTCTCCCCCATGCATCGTATACAACGCCTTCGCCCTCAACAGGAAAATCCGATAACAGGAATAATCGTCCGCCTGCAGGGACAGGGTTAGGGAAGATGATATGGGAAGTATTGTCCAGGAAGTACACCGTTTCGATACCTGAACTGATGATCCGGCCGTCATCCAGTGTCACGATGGCCTGGTATTGATTCAGGCCTTTCTCAAGTTTCATATCCTGCGCAGTATAAGTGGTTACAAGCGGCTGACTGGTGGAAAAAATGACTTCATTATTCCTGGATATTTTCAATATGCTGACCTGTTTCACTTTATACACCGACCCGATAACCAGTTGCAATTGCGCATTATTGGTATTCACCAGGTCGGCCAGGAAATTATTAATATAACATCCCGTTCCCAATAGCTGATAACTTAACGAAGGGCTCCTGAAACCCTCCCTGCTTCCTGAAACCGGCGCAACAGAAAAATAAGGACTTCCCGATGCTGCTAATATTGCACTGGTATCTGTCGTAAATAGTCTGCCGGTCATGAGATTGTTGGAGAGTTGGTAAACATGATACTGTGTAGATGTAGAAACTTTATTCCAGTAGGTGAGTACATTACTGTCGCAGGCAAAACCAAACCTGATCGACATCACAGGCGAAATCAAAAATTCATCAGAAATGAAATTTCCCGCGGGAGTGATCATTCTGAATATGGCGGTGGAAAATATTCCCGGGATCCTTACTTCATACTGTTGGCGCTCCAGTAAAATGGTATCCGATATGGTGCTCCAGGTGGTGCCTGAATCAAAGGACCATTGCAATTCTGCTCTTGCTCCCGGGGAAAAAGAGGCTGTCCATTTGGCAAAAATTGATGAGCCGGCAGGCACCGGATCATCATGCAGCGGGAAACTCCAGGAAAATGTATCCATCTTTTCCCACCGGTAAGAAACAGCAAATGGGACAGGGCCGGAAGATATTTTGGTTCCTTTTATCCTGACCTGGTATTGTCCGGGCAGGAGGTTCTCAATCGTCACCTGTTCGTTATTGTTCAGTGTATCTACAGCCCTTATAGCCTGTTTGCGAAGGGAGTCTGCGGCCGGATAAATATTCAAAACCCAGGGCAGCCATGTTGTTGCGCTGCCCTGGTGAATTATTTCCATGTCGATATCATTGATCAGCGCTTTTGCGGCTCCGGGTATCGCAGCCGTATCATTCCATGAAAGCGTGACCCGCAGGTTCCTGGAACCGGCAGGTATATCGATCAAAAAAATGTTCTCCGAACCCTGAACTGCCTGGCCCGTAAAAAATCGGTTATCCGTAACTGTTTGTATTGATGCCAGTGCATCCAGCAGTCCATAGCCGGTTTCAAAATCAGGGCCGGCCGCTCCTATGTCAGCAGCGCCATTGATCAGTATGGAACGCAATAACCAGGACGGCGGAGATCCCGGCTGGTACCTGTTAAATGCCTCCCTCAATAAAAGGCAGGTTCCTGAAACAATGGCTGCAGCCCCTGAGCTTCCATCATCACCATAGGCCACCAGTTCAGGCTTTATTCGCCCGTCGTATGCAGGTCCGCGTGAACTCAGCGGCGCAATTTTCCCGGAAGAGTCTACGGCACCGGCCACCAAAACATTCTTCGCCATCTTCATGTTCCCCGTAATATTGGCGTAGGCCGGTATGCCGGCATATGGGCCAGTGCTGCCCGTTGTGGTGCCGGAATTTCCGGCAGAAAAAATATGCTGGAGTGTTGAATCGGTATTTTGCGAAAGGTCAAATGCCCGCGCATTAATACCGTAATAATTTTGCAGGCCCACGCCGTAAGAGTGATTCTGGATATGTATCCCCGCCTGGGAATAATAAGTTGGCGTATCCGGTAATACAATGGCAAAATCGGAGGAACTGTAGCGCGACTGAAATGCAACACCCTTACCGGTATAATAAGAATTTCCTGCGCCGGATATTAGTGTAGCCATTACCGTTGCATGTGTTGACCCGCGAGGCGAGGCAGCAGCCGAAGACACATATCTGCCGAGCAGGTCAATGTCATTGGTATCCATCCGGTCTTCCTTAACAGAAACAATACTGCCAGCGCCGGTAAGCGATGGAAATTTATTCCAAACTGCATTAACGCGGTTAACCGACATATCATAATTAATCACGCCGCCTTCTGTTACCGGACTGGCATTCTCATCCGCAAATAACAGCCCCTTTACGGATGCCAGCTGATGTAAAAATGAGAAAGGCGTAGACCTTACTACCAGTATATCATCCCTCCTGTAAATCACCTCAAACGATTTGGGGAGCTCTTGGAATTGATATCCTTTTTGAACCTGGAAAAGAAAAGTCTTTTTGTTTACCGAATCTGTGAAATAATGAGGATCCTTTGATTTTAATAATGGCGAAAGGGGCAGCAGTGTCTTCTGCGCATTCAATGCTGCAGGGATAGATAAGGATACCGTCATTAGAAGCCAAAGGGTGCGAATGAACTTCATTTATATCAGGTCTATTCTTTAAAAAAGGCTTCTGCTGGAAAAATACGGACCTCCCTTTTCAGAAGCGCAAAAGCTGCCTGCTTATCTTAATGCAGCTGTAATGACATCACTTCCGGGCTCGATAGAAGGACCAAAAAAATGTGTAAGTGTTCCTGCTTCATTGACCAGGTATTTGGAAAAATTCCAGGAAGGGTTTTTTGAATTCCAGCCGTTCTTCTGTTTCTGTGTGAGCCATTGGTAAATCTCCTGTTGATCATTACCCTTTATAACGGAACCTTTTTTGGCCAACGGGAAACTAACGCCGTAATTCTTTCTGCAAAATGCCCCGATCTCCGCATCGGTCCCCTTTTCCTGCTCCTTGAAGTCATTGGCGGGAAATCCTATTATCACAAGGCTGTCTCCCAGTCTTTCATGCAGCTGTTGTAAGCCGTCATACTGTGCCGTATAACCACAATCGCTTGCGGTATTGACCAGCAGTATTTTTTTGCCTTTAAAAGCAGACATCGGTTGAATGCTTCCGTCATTCATTTCTATATTGATATTGTAGATCGACTGCGCGGGTTTAATATCTTTTGAATTTTCTATGATATCTGCATTTTTCCCCAGCAAACGTCCCACCGAAGTAATGACCGGGTAAATTGCCTTCATAACTTTTTGTCTGCCTGACATATTCATGGTATCCCAATTTATTATTGCTACATACAGGAAAAAGACGCATCCGGCAGCAAGAAAAAAAATAATGGTTTTTCTGATCATGTACCGACGCTTTACCTGAAAATTTTCCTCAGCCATTTTACATTCCCGCCATAGGGAGGATACCAGAGAGGAGCATCCATCCATGTAGGTGTATCCATCATTGCTTTTTCACGGGTAAAGGTGTTAAATCCGTGCCTGCCGTGAGATGTACCGATGCCGCTGGTACCCACTCCTCCGAAAGGAAGATCGGGATTGCCGAGGTGAATGAGACCGTTATTAATACAGCCGCCACCGAAACGAATATTCTCAGAAAAAAATCTTGCCGTTGATTTATTGCTGGTATAAATGTACAGTGACAATGGGTAAGGATTTCTGCTGATCCATTCAAATACTTCGCGGTTATCACGATAGGTTATAATGGGTAGAACCGGGCCAAAGATTTCTTCCTTCATTACGTCATCGTCAGGATTCAGCCCTTCAAGTAATGTTGGCGCAATATATCTTTCGGATGCATCGGTTACTCCTCCAAAAATGATCTGTTCACGCTTCACCAGGTAGTTGCTTATGGCACGAAATCGCCTGTCACTGATGATCCTTGCAAAATCCGGGCTTAACTGCGGGTTTTCTCCGTACATCTTCACGATCACTTCTTTCAGCCTGGCTACAAAACGATCTTTTATATCTGCGTGAACCAGTAAATAATCGGGTGCCACACAGGTCTGGCCCGCATTGATAAATTTACTCCAGGCAACTTTCTTAGCGGCAAAATCGAGGTTTGCCTCCTTATCAATAATACAGGGCGATTTCCCTCCCAGTTCAAGGGTCACCGGGCTCAGGTGAGCCGATGCCATCGACATTACTTTTCGACCTACTGGTACAGAGCCTGTAAAAAATATATGGTCGAAGTGATAATGCTGGATCAATTCATTGCCCACCACTTCACCGTCGCCTTCCACAACAGCGATATAAGATTCATCGAAATTCTCGGCAATCATTGCGGCAATGACTTTGGCTGTATGGGCCGATATCTCCGAAGGTTTCAGGATCATTGTGTTTCCCCCGGCTATTGCAGAGATCAGAGGACGCATCAGCAATAAAAAAGGATAATTCCATGGACTGATGATCAGCGTTATACCTAAAGGCTCGCGGTGTATTTTACTGGAAGAAGGAAAGAAGGGCAGTGGTGTATTTACTTTTTTTGGCCGCATCCAGCTCCTCAAATCGCCCAGTACATGACGCAATTCTGTATATACCGGTCCCACTTCAGTACCATAGACTTCAAATTCCGGTTTGCGGAAATCCTTATACATCGCTTCCACAAGTTTTGCCTCGTATGCCTTTACTGCGTTTCGCAGTTTTGTCAGTTGGGCCTTGCGGAATGCATACGACCTGGTGTGCCCGGCAGTGAAATAATCCAGCTGTGAGGAATAGATCTGCTTGATGCGGTTCGACAGCGAATGTCCTGCAATAAGCCCCGGCTTGTTTTCTGCAATGGCTTCCATATATTTCAGCAATGTATGTTAAGGTGGTTAATCGTATAAATTATTACCTTCCGCTCTAACCTCAAAATATTCTTTCCAGCCTCCCGCTTTACCAACAACCCGACATGTTTAATGTTTACGGACGAATACTATATGAAATTAGCGCTTAAGGAAGCAGAAAAAGCATTTGAGGAGGACGAAGTTCCGGTTGGCGCAGTAATTGTAATGCATGACAAGGTGATTGCAAGGGGGTATAATATGGTCGAAAAGCTGAATGATCCAACGGCACATGCGGAAATTATTGCCCTCACTTCCGCCTTTAACCTGTTGGGATCCAAGTACCTTCCGGAAGCAACCCTCTATGTAACAGTGGAACCCTGCCTGATGTGCACGGGGGCACTTTACTGGAGTAAGATCGGAACCGTGGTCTGGGGAGCAGCTGATGAGAAAAATGGGCATGAAAGAGTGACGGGAGATCATTTTCCTTTCCATCCAAAGACCACTACCCGGAAAGGGATTTTGGAAATTGAGTGCGCAGCACTGATGAAAACCTTCTTTCGAAATAAACGTTAAGATCATGGAAAAAAGATCAGCCCGGGGACGCTTAGGTTTAGCCGTTGAACAGTAAACATTTGCTATTTTTCGCTACTTGTCCCGCTTTAGCGGGATTAGCGGACTTGCACATTAACTCCCTACCTTTGAGACAGCATTATTTACAGAATCAATAACAACTAAATAAATTACACCATGGCATTTACGCTTCCACCACTTCCTTATCCTCCAGATGCACTGGAGCCGCATATAGACACCACCACCATGCAGATCCATCATGGAAAGCATCACCAGGCCTACGTCGATAACCTGAACAAGGCTATTGCCGGAACACCGAATGAAAATAAAAGCATTGAAGAACTGGTTGCCGCCGCTGGCTCCATTTCTCCTGCCGTTAGAAATAACGGAGGCGGGCACTGGAACCACACTTTCTTTTGGGAAAGTCTTGCACCTAATGCGGGCGGAGCACCATCAGGTCCTCTAGCTGACGCCATTAATGCTGCCTTTGGTTCATTTGATGGTCTTAAAGAAAAAATGAACAATGCAGGCATGACAAGATTCGGCAGTGGATGGGCCTGGCTGATTAAAGATCCTAAGGGCGCACTTTCCGTTGTCAGTACTGCCAACCAGGATAACCCCCTGATGGACGTAGCAGAAGCCAAGGGAACGCCCATACTTGGCGTTGACGTATGGGAACATGCTTATTACCTGAAATACCAGAACCGCAGGGCCGAATATTTAAATGCCTTCTGGAATGTGGTAAACTGGAGCAAGGTATCAGAACGCTTCGGTAAATAATCCAAAATCATGGCACGGGGTCAAAGCCACTGCCACCCCAGGGATGGCATTTCCTGATACGGTTGATGGTAAGCTGAAGACCTTTTAGCGGACCATATTTTTTGAAAGCCTGCAGGCTATATTCAGAACAGGTAGGCGTAAACCTGCATTGAGGACCTAACCACGGTGAGATCATCACCTGGTAGGTCCTTATTATTATGATAAAGGGCCAGCTAAGTACCCGTTTCAATATTTTCATTGGCAATACTGCTTAATTTTTCAATAAGGCGGGAAACAGCTTCACTTACTACATCGTATGCCGGAATTTCTTTTCCTGTATAAATTATAAATACTTTTAAGCACCGCCGTTTCTCCAATAACAATTGTTTCAGATCACTTTTTTGCAACCGCCATGCTTCCCTCAGTAACCTTTTTATACGGTTACGGTCAACCGCTTTTTTAAACCACCTGGCAGAAACACCAACACCGATCTGCAAAGGTTCTTCATCATCGCATTTATTGGTAATATAAGACAGCCTCAGTGGAAATACATTGATGTGTATTCCCTCCCTGAACAGCAGTTCGATCTGTTTCCTGCTTTTCAGCCGCTCGTTACGTGATAAAGTGAATTGCTTCATTGATGCAAAGGTATCAAAACAAAAAGCCCACGCTAAAGCGTGGGCAAATATCCTGTAGATAAGAATAAACTTATTTTAGTCCCCTCTCATCTGAAACCGACAGCTTATGGCGTCCTTTACTGCGACGGCTGGCAAGAACCTTACGGCCATTGGCAGTTTGCATGCGCTTGCGGAATCCATGTACCGTCTTACGGCGTTTACGATGAGGCTGGAATGTACGTTTCATAACTTTTTATTTTCACGCTGTTAGAAATAAATCCGGGAGAAGCCGGATATTGTCTTGATTTCCCGGGATCACCATATCCCATGGTTTTTCGTGAAAGGACGGCAAAGGTAGGAGAAAATGTGATATTGTGCAAATGTGAAAATGTGAGAAGGGAAAAAAGTTTTGAAACCTTTTCCCGCATGCCGCTAACATGCTTTCTGCATTTGCATATTAGCTCATCTCCCCATTTTTCACATTATTTCCGTAGACATGCTATTTACTACAGAACCGTAGAATGCCAGTGCATGCCGGTCAAAATCCTCGGTGGAATCTGTTGTGTAAAAGCTACGGTGGCCGTTTTTAGACAGTTTCTGGTCTATTTCAGGGTGCCTTTCCAGGTAATCTGCCAGGCTGGAGGCCACAATTTCACCCTGGCTCACGATACTGACTCCCTCACCGGCCTTTTTCCTGATCTTATCCGTCAGTAACGGATAGTGGGTACATCCCAGCAGTATGGTGTCAATAAGGGGCGACTGATTCATTAATTCTTCTACACATTTATCTACGAAATAGTCTGCCCCCTCCGATAAATGTTCGTTATTCTCGATCAATGGAACCCACATCGGGCAGGCCTGCTGAAATACTTTCAGGGAAGGGAAAAATTTATTGATCTCTATGGTATAAGATTGAGACATTACCGTTCCGGGAGTGGCCAGTACACCGATATGGCCAGACGCAGAATAGCTGCCGATTACCTCAGCCGTTGGCCTGATCACACCCAGTACTCGCTTACCGGGATCCATCAGTGGAAGATCCTTTTGCTGGATGCTTCGCAGGGCCTTGGCCGAGGCAGTATTACAAGCCAGTATCACCAGCGGGCAGCCCTTATTAAAGAACCACTGTACTGATTCACGCGTATAACGGTATACTGTTTCAAATGACCTCGTGCCATATGGCGCCCTTGCATTATCACCGAGATATATGAAATCATATTGGGGCAGGCGACTGACCATCGACTTTAAAACAGTCAGCCCGCCGTAACCTGAATCAAATACGCCAATGGGACCCATGTTGGTAATGTGATAAATGCGGGAATGTGGTAATGTGGGAATGAAAATACATAATCGGGCAGGAAGATACTTAACAAATTTGCCCATGCATGACGCACAATAAAAAGGTTGAAAGCGACATTATCACTTTCAACCTTTTCTGTATTGTTGTTACAATTATTTCTTTATCGGTGCGGCTCCGGGCCTTGACGGAGGCGTTACTGCTGTTGGACCAAGTTTCTTTTTCACCAGCGGCAGTAAATCATCTGCCTCAGGATAAACCAGCAGTGCTTCTTTACGGAATACATAAGTATATCCGGCAGTTTTAGCAACATCGCTGATCAATGCATTCGCTTTCTGCGCTACCGGAGAAAGCAATTCTTCATTTTTTGCCTGCATCTGCTGTTGGTAGGTTTGCTCATATCCCTGCAGTTCAGTAAAAAGTTTGCGGAGATTTTCGCGTTTTGCAGCTTTCACAGCATTGGACATTTTAAGCGAATCAGCTTTCAGTATACTGTCCTGCCTGTTCAGTTCCTGAACTGTTTCAGCATAGTTGATTTGCAGTGCACTGTCGTATTGTGCAAGATCTCCCATGGCTTTCTTGTATTCAGGCATCATCTGAACTACTTCATCAATACTCACATATGCTGTTTTCAATTGTGCCGAAGCATGATTTGTTGCAAATGCTGCCACAGCGATAAATCCCATTAAGACTAACTTTTTCATGTAGATTGCGGTTTTGTAATAATTTACTTTCTCTGTTTAACTAGTAGTGTATACTTTTTTTTACGTTGCTTTAAAAACGGCTTTTAGCTTTATTTAACACCCATTTCCCTCAGTACATCGTCACTCTTATCCAATTTTGGGTCGGCAAAGATAACGGTAATTCCTTCACTTTTATCCAAAATAAAATCATACTGCCGGGCAACTGCAAGTTTCTGTACGGCATTGTACACTTTATCCTGTATGGGTTTGACGAGTTCCTGGCGCTTTTTGAACAGATCACCTTCAAAACCAAAACGTCTTTTCTGCAGGTCCCGCAGCTCTTTTTCCTTGTTGAACAGCTCATCCTCCCGCTTTCTTCTTCAGTTCATCACTGAGCATAACCTGCTCGGCTTCAAAATTCCTGTACATCTGATCCAGTTCGGCCTGGCGTGACGTCAATTTCCTTTTGCCACTGCTCACTGAACTGGTCCAGTTTTTTCTGGGCATCCTTGTATTCCGGGAATTTTGTCCAGGATATACTTGGTATCAATGATGGCATACCGCTGAGCCTGGCTGATTCCTGCAAATGACAAGGATACAAACAGCAAGAATGATAATTTTTTTCATGTTGAGTATTTTAATAAATGCTAATATGATTTCTATTCAGGTTCAAATCCAAGCATGAATGTAAAGCGGGAAGCATCTTTCAGCTTTGCTGCCATTGGTGATCCTGTCGAGTCCCACACCATAGTCAAATCCAAGCAATCCAAACATTGGCAGGAAGAAACGCATACCCACACCCACTGAACGCCTGAACCGGAAAGGATTGTACTCTTTAAAATTGTACCATCCGTTGGCCGCTTCAAAAAATGCCAGACCAAAAATGGTACTGCTCGGATTGGTCACCAGCGGATACCTCATCTCCATAGTGTATTTATTAAAGATGGTAAAGAAGCTGGTTGCCTGCTGCTGATCAGGGTTGATATTAGGGATCAGAAGATTCATACACCGGGTAACCGCGGTGGGCAATGATATCATAACCCAGTACACCGAAGTTATTGGTCAAGACCCGCATCACCCACCTGGAACCTCTCAAACGGTGAAATGGGAAGCTCGGATTATACCTTCCGATGAATCCATACTTGGCGGCAATACGCATTACAAACTGGCGGCTCTTTTCTGCACCGGTTGGCTTGCCAATCGGCACAAACCATTCACCAGTAAATCTCCATTTATGGAACTCCACCAGTTTAAAGATATCTGCCTCATCAATTCCTTTTATGGAAGACCATGGTGGCGTGAACTGACCGCTCAGTAAAAAGTTGGAACCGCTTCTCGGGAATATCGGCTGATCGATCGAAGAACGGTTTAGCGCAATCTTCAAACTGACGTTGGTCGATTTACCATTGCTGTAACCCCGGGAATATCGGGTAGTTCCTTGCATTATAGTTAATGAAGTTCAATGAATATACCAGCGTGAAAAAGTCATCCGGCCATTTCAACTGCTTACCCAACGACAGGGTGATACCTGTTGTTTTCAGGTAAGATGAATCAGAATATTTTCTATCGAACTGACCCGTCTGGGGATTATACGCATTGGAAAATTTATTATTGAAAACACTGACGGTCAGTGAATTTCTTTTCTTGCCACCCAGCCATGGTTCTGTAAACGAGAAATTTATGGACCGATAGTAACGGCCATTCGATTGGAAACGTAACGAGAGTTTTTGTCCATCACCTGAAGGCAGCGGATCCCAGGTTTCTCTTCTTGAAAATATTTTTGAGGGAGAAGTTATTGAAGGTAACACCCAGTGTACCGGTAAGACCGATACCACCACCCCATCCTGCACTCAGTTCCAACTGATCGGAAGATTTTTCTTCTACGGTATAATTGATATCCACGGTTCCATCTTCCTGGTTAGGTACGGGTTGCAATCCCAGTTTTTCCTGGTTAAAATATCCAAGGTTGACAATTTCACGCTGTGAACGAATCAGGTCTGACCGGCTGAATTTTTCACCGGGAACGGTTCTCAGTTCACGGCGGATCACATATTCCTTGGTTTTATCGTTACCGGCAATATTTACATTCTTAATGGTAGCCTGCGGACCTTCACGCATCCTGATTTCATGATCGATGGTATCATTATATACAGCAGTTTCTACAGGTTCTATCTGGAAGAAAAGATAACCGTCATCCATATACAGTGAACTGATATCACCGCCTTCCTGGGTTAGTTCTTTTCCGAGTTTTTTATTCAGGATTTCAATATTATAAATATCTCCCTTCTTGATACCCAGGAACAGAGTCAATACCGAATCAGAATATTTTGTATTTCCTTTCCACGTAATGTTTCCAAAATAATATCGTGTACCTTCTTCCACTTTAAGGTTCAACATTCAGGTTTCCTTTCTGGTTGAAGACAAGTGTATCAGCAACGATCTGTGCATCACGGAACCCCTGTGAGTTCATATAAGTGATGACCTTTTCCTTGTCTTCGTTATATTTCTTTTCGTTGAACTTGGCGTTGGCAAACATCTTGAACCTGAACCAGGGATCAAGGTAGTCGCGGGTTTTGGAAGGAGAAAAGAAACCCCAGTCTTTCACGTATTCCTTGAAGGTCATTTTCTTAATCTCACCATAGGGACTTTTTACCGGCGGCGGGAAAAGAGTAAACTTGCTCATCTCCTTGGTACCCTTCAGCTGGCTTTTAAGTTTCTGTTCCGAGATTGTTTCCTGCCCAAAAAAATGAATCTCGTCTATCTTTACTTTCCTTCCTTTATCAATGATCAAATTGAAAATTACTTTTCCCGTTGACTTCGGATCAGGGACCTCTTCAATTTTCGCGTCCACATTCATGAATCCCTTTTCGATATAATATTTGCGGATATTTTCAATGGCAGTGAGCCTCATATTTTCCGTTACCACCCTGTTCTGAAATACTGCCACTTTATCTTTCAGTTCATCTGCTTCAGTCTTCTTAACGCCCTTGAATTTAAAATCCGAAAGCATCGGCCTTTCTGTAGCCACCAGTTCTACCCAGATACTTCTTCCTTCAAGTTTGGTAATGTAAATGTTGATGTTGGTGAACATGTTTTGCGCCCAGAGCCTGGTGATGGCTTTGGAAAACTGATCACCTCCCGGCAGGGTAACTTCTTCACCAACTGCAAGTCCGGATACCGAAATAACGATGGCTGGATCAAAAATCCTGGCACCGGTGACCTTAATATCCTGGATAATATATTTCTTCGGAATTTTTGCGTCAAGGATGGCAAGAAGTTCCGGATCGACCGAAGCTCCCGGTACCGTATCCGTGTTATTTTGTACACTATCGGTTTTGATTACAGGCAGGGTGTCCTGTGAAACGATGGGTAAACTATCCTTTACAGGGATGCTATCCGTCTGTGCACCAGCGGTATTTGTTATGAAAAAAGCAATAAACAGAAGGAAAAAAGTACCGTTTTGGCGCATCCCGATTCGTCAATTTTCTATTAGAGCGGCAAAATAACGGCTTTTATTTGAATGCTTTGTTAAAACCCCTGTAATAAATGGCCTTTTGGGATTAAATGTCAAACTGATTCGGTCTTTATCTGGCCGGTGGTTTTGCCAAATCTTCGTTCGCGCTTTTGAAAGTCCAGAATGGCTTCGTACAGGTGTTCTTTCCGGAAGTCGGGCCAGCGGGTGGAGGTGAAATACAGTTCCGCATAGGCCAGCTGGTACAGCAGGAAATTACTGATCCGGTATTCACCACTGGTCCTTATCATCAGTTCCGGGTCAGGGAACTCACTGGTGGTAAGATACTGTCCCAGGATATCCTGGTTGATATCTTCGGGTTGCAGTTTACCTGCCTTAACATCTTCAGCGATATTTTTAACGGCATTTACCAGCTCCCATCTTGAACTGTAGCTTAATGCCATCACCAGGTTCAAGTCCGGTGTTATGGGAGGTCATTTCCAGCGCTTCGTGAAGCTCTTTTCGGGCATATTCGGGAAGCATGGCCAGGTCCCCGATAACGTGAAGGCGGATATTATTTTTATTCAGGATGGGCACTTCCTTACGGATGGTTTCCACCAGCAGCTCCATAAGTCCGGTCACTTCTTGCATCGGGCGGTCCCAGTTTTCCGTGGAGAATGCATAGAGGGTGAGGTATTCTATACCCAGTTCGGCACATCCCTCCACAATATTGCGAACACTTTCAACGCCGTGAAAATGACCATAAAGGCGGTCGTGCCCTTTCTCTTCGGCCCATCTCCCATTACCATCCATGATGATGGCGATATGGCGGGGGAGCCTTTTCGTGTCAATCTGTTCTTTCAATGACTTGCAGTTTACACCCTTGCAGGTTAATCCATTGTAAATATATCAACATTTATACCCAATCAAGATTGTTTTTAGGTTGGGGAAAAAGTATAAAGCTTTTATTATTCACTGTAGACATAGTCAAAAGTAGTGGCAGCCCTGTTGGGGGGTGGCGTCAAAACTGATCTTAGTGATCAGGCCGTCTTAACGATCCTTGGCAGTTGGACAACGGTAGGAAGTCAGGGCGATAGAAAGACTGACTTCGGCAAAGATGTACTGGTCTTTCTGCGCACTGAATCCCCTTTGCCGTCCTGCTTCCCCGATGGGGGTGCCGGTTTCATATGACCTGTCCTGCAGTTGGAAAGCCACCGAAGGCTGACCGGTGCTGGTGGGTGGAAATGCGGCCGCACCTGCATAAGTGGTACTCACGTCATCCAGATAATCGGTTGAGGTAAAGCGATAGGATATCTCAAAGGCAAAATTCAGGGTCGGGTTGATATTATACTTTATGCCCATACCCAATGGAAAACAAACTGCCAGGTTTCCATACGACTGGCGTTCCGGGTAGATATCGCTGCCCTGTCCTTCGGTACCCAGCGGTCGTAACAAGTATTTGGTGTCACCCAGGTAAGCGTAAGGGTCATAATTGAACATACCCACGCCCAGCGTGATGTATGGAGTGAACATATAGTCCGGGTTACCGGGTTCAAAACGGAAAAAGTTGAAATCACCCTGTATGGCAAGTTCCCATAAGGCACTATTAAAACTGAGGTTGCGCCTTTTCTGGAATTCGTTACTGCTGTACTTATCAGCATACCCCAGGCGGGCATAATGTGCGCCAAGCCTGATACCTACATAGTCGCCCACCTGTTTCCGGTAAAACACACCCAGGGCCATTTTTGGCCTGTTGAAAGACGCATGGTTGTTAAGGTCACCAAAATAGTGCGCTATGCCAAGGGTCACGCCTACTTCACCTTCATACACTGTAGCCTGGGGTTGGGCAAACAGATTGGCCGACAAATAACACCCTAAAAACAACATCAGTAATTTCTTGCCCATCATAAAAAAACGAAAATAACGTGTAATTAGTCTAAAGAAAACGCTAAAAGTTAATTAGTTGAGAGTTGAGGGTTGAGAGTTGAGGGTAAGGCAGAATTTAGAATGTATTTTACTCTCAACTCTCAACCCTCAACCCTCAACTAATTCCTGGTATCAAACCCCCAGGCCAGCTTTTTCCTCAGTGTTTGCAGGAAGTTGTTTTCATTTAACCGCACAAGGCTGATCGTAAAATTTTCCTTCTTCACGGCCACCTGGATATTGCGGTCAACGATCTCTCTCCTGGAATCAAGAGCACATATGAACTGGTCTGTGCGGCCTTCCACTTCAAAAGAAATAATGTTATTATCCGGAACCACGATGGGCCTTACATTCAGGTTATGCGGAGCCACAGGCGTAATGACAAAACTTCCGGATTCAGGGAAAACTACAGGTCCATTGCAACTCAGGGAATAGCCGGTTGATCCCGTTGGCGTGGAAACAATCAGTCCGTCGGCCCAATAAGTATTCAGGAACTCCCCGTTTAGGTAGGTATGGATCTTTATCATCGGCGAAGTGTCCCGCTTGTGTATGGCAAATTCATTCAGTGCATAAGGGGTTTCCCCAAATAAAGGAACGTCGGATTCGAGATGGATCAGCGTTCTTTTTTCGGCCACATAAGTCCGTTCCACCAATGCTTTCACGGCAGTGGGAAGATCTTCCTTGCCCAGGCTGGCAAGAAATCCCAGCCTTCCGAAGTTTATGCCCAGCACAGGAATATTTTTATCCCTGATCAGGGTTACCGTGTCCAGCAAAGTGCCGTCGCCACCAAGACTGATCATACAGTCAAAACTGTCGTCAAGGTCAGGAGAAGATGCAAATGTGGCAAATGCTTCTGCACCGGGAAGTTCATGGCTGATCTGTTGAAAATAATCCTCATGTAATACAACGGTGCATTTAGCATCCTGTAAGGCGTTGAGGAGAACCTGCAGATCGGAGGTGTGAAGACTTTCGCCTCCGCGGCTGTATATGGCAATTTTCATGTTGCAATGTTAAGGAGGAACTGAGAAAGTCTAAAATTCATTCAGGTGGACAAACAATGCCCGTTCGTTTAACAGGTTAAAGCTGTATTCCAGTTTGAATACCACGTCATATATCGTGACTACGTCAATACCGAATCCGCCGGAATAAAGAAACTTGTTGGTCAGTGAATTTCTTGTTGTATTATTTCTGTTGTAAGTGTAGCCTACGTCTCCATAGGTTTTCAGGAAAATCTTGAACGGTATTTCACCATAGGTCCTTGATTTAAAACCAGTGTGCCATTTCAGGTCGAATATTTGTTTTCGCATGGTGCTTTTTACCAGTGCCGAGGCCACCCCGTCGATCACATAATATTCCATTCCCCTCAAATAATTATCACCATACCCCATCAGCGGCAGGTTATAATAAGGCTGGTTAAATGGCAGTTTCAGGGTGAAATCACCCGTGAGACTGAAATAGAACTTTTTAGGCATTGGCCAGTATTTACCGCCTTTCAGGTTGAAGGCCCACATGTCAAGCGGACCACCGAATCCGCGTTTAATGAAATTGAATTCCCATTTAAAACCCTTCAATGGATATGGGATATAATTCACATTAAAATACTGGTATTTATAAGAGAGTTCGGGGAAACTTGTTTTCGTTTTGCCGTTCCCGAAAAATTTCGGGTTTAGCAGGGCAATGGTATCCGAAACCGTTTCGAAAGTATAACTAAGTTTCAGCGTATGACGTTCGGTAGATGCTTTACGGTATGAAAGGCCTGCACCGACCGTTAACCTGGTGCGGACGAAGTCTTCTTCATTCTTAAAGAATATCTGTTCATTGTCGCGGGTGGAGTAATTGATCTCCCTGTTCTTACTGAAAGAAAACTCCGTTGAATAACCCCATTTAAGGCTTTTTCCAATATATGGATTCTGGTAGGTGACGGCAAGTTGTTTCGTGTATCCGTTAACGAGGTAGATGTTCAGTTTGTCGTTGCGACCGCTGACGTTATTGCCAAGAAACTTTATCCCGTAGTTCACCCGCTCCAGGCTCACCTTATACTGGTTGATCCAGACGTTCCAGTTGCGGTCAACGGGCTTGAACAAAGGAAATGGAAACCAGTACCATCTTTCCTTGACATCTATTACAATGTCAATGGAATCGTTGAACCAGTTTTTGAAGTCAACTGTAGCGTCAACAAATAAGGAGGTATTGATCAGATTGGTCCGGCCGCTTTGTATGCTTTCAAGAATAAAAGGCATCGGGTAGGCACTGTCGGGCTTCAGGTAAACCTCCCGGAAGATGATCCTGTCCTTTGTTTTACGGTTGCCCGTAACCGTCATATTACGAATGGTAACCTTCTTGGTTTCGTTACCATTTGATACGGCGGTACTTGTACTTTTTTCCTGCCCGAAAGAGGGAAAAGAATATAAAAGCAGGAGAAAAACTACCGTTTTATGTTGCCACTGAATCTTCATGGGTCAATAGCAAATGTAATATTACCGTGCCAAAGGAGGTAACTAATTACATATTTAAATAATTCATAAGATGATTCAGGTTGCTCTGCAGCTCATTACGGAATAATTCTTCTCCTAAATAATAAACTACGGTAAATTCATGGCGCTGGAAGGTGGCAACAATATCCGAAACTTCTTCCTTATTGATCCGGATGATCACGGTCATCAGGCTACTGGCGGGGTCTGACCAGGAATTCAGCTGGGTGATGAGTGCATCATTTGATTCCACCAGCCTGTTGAAGACTCCCGGGGCATAATCCTTCTTTTCCATTTCCAGAACGAGCAATGATCCATATTCCTCGGAACCGGTTGATTTTGCCAGGTGTCGGAATAGCGTGTCTTTGGTGATCAGTCCTTCAAATTCCTGTTTTTCATTGGCTACGGGCACCACATCCAGTTGGAAAAGGTAGGACAGTTTCACCGCCACCAGGAAATAGTCGCTCGACTTCACAGCGGATCCATCAAGGTTTTCGACAATATCAAGAAGCCTTACATCGGGATCTTCGTCGAGCAGGTCATCTTCAGCAATCATTCCCAGGTATTTCTCTCCTTCCACCACCGGCAGGTGGTTTACCTGCTTCTCCTGCATAACGCGCAAGGCCTCCTCTGCAGTATCCTGGAGGGTAAGGGGTAAAATATCTGACGATATAATCTGTCCGCAAAACATAGCGATGTTCAATGATTTGAATAGACAATAAGACGTTTATTAGCAGTCAAGCGCTGCATATCGCGGATAACTTAGTGTACAGCTGCCGGTTCATTCAGTTTTTGCAGGAAGACATGCAAAATCCTGTTAAACTCATCTGGCCGCTCCATCATAGGTGCATGACCGCATTTATCAATAAAATGCAATTCGCTGTTTGGTATAAGGCGATTGAACTCACGTGCCACAAAGGGTGGAGTGATTGTATCATTATTTCCCCATACCAGCAGGGTTGGTTGTTTGATCTGGTTCAGTTCTTCCCCGAGATTGTTCCTGATGGCACTTTTGGCCAGTGAAATTATTTTGATCGCCTTGATCCTGTTGTTAACGATCTCATAAACCTCGTCTACAAGTTCCTTGGTAGCCACCTCAGGATCATAGAAAGTGAGACCCGTTTTCTTTTTGATATACTCATAATCGCCGCGTTTGGGATAGGTATCTCCCATTCCGTTTTCAAATAATCCTGAACTCCCGGTCAGGATAAGCGATTTAATGCGTTCAGGATGTTTGAGCACATGGATCAGGGCCACGTGCCCGCCAAGGCTGTTACCCAATAAATGCAGGTTACGGTAATCCTTGTGTTCGATGAATTTATGCAGGAATTTTTCAAGGCCGCCAACCGTACTATGCAACAGGTCCAGCTCAAACAATGGCAGCATGGGAACGATTACTTTATTATGCTGGACAAAATAATCGATGAGGCCCTTGAAATTACTCAATGCACCAAACAATCCATGAAGCATCACGAGAGGTTCACCCTCGCCTTCTTCAATGAATTTAAACTTTCCTTCTTGTTTGATCTGGTAGCTCATCGTTGTTAGCGCATAATTCCTGTTAACTGCTAAAATAATTTTTTCTGCTGAAATACTGAAGCCTGCTGATTAATTAAACGTCAATTAAGGTCGATTATGTCAGGATTTCTTAATATTCTCCCCTACTTCACTGAAAAACTCCTGCATATCCTTGAAAATATCCTTAAACCATGGAATCAGGTTGCCCAGCGCATTCATTGTCCATTCCCCCCAGGGTTCAATATAGGCATAAACCTTTGATTGCTCTTTAACCAAAGGCGATATGTGCATGATCTGATCAAAATAAAACAAAACGACACTCAGGATCAGCGTATACATTATGGCATACAATAGAAACCCGCCAAGTTTATTGATCCATCCCAGCATTACAAAGTCAAGCGTTTTTTCAACAACTCCTGCGGCCATTTTAACCAGTCCGCTGACTAACAGGAAAACCAAAATGAATGCTATTACCGGCCACCATGCAGAGTGGCTTTCAAAGGACTCTTTCAGGTAGGCGGCAACGATGGCCGACAGTTTCAGTGCGGCAGCAAGCCCGATGAAAAATGCGGCAAATGAAAATGCAGCGCCAACAAGACCCTTCCTGAAGCCATTAAGGGCAGCCATGGCCATGAAAAAAAGCCAGAGTAAATCAATCCACATAACAAAAAATTAATCGGCCCCTGGCCTTATTTGGAGAGCAGTTCCTTAACAACTGCCGAAATGGCTTTACCGTCGGCCTTGCCCGCCAGTTGTTTGGTAGCGATTCCCATAACCCTTCCAAGGTCGGCCGGTGAACGTGCGCCCAGGTCACCAATAATCTTTACCGATGATCTCGCCAAGTTCTTCTGCGCTCAGTTGTTTGGGAAGAAATTTTTCAATGATTTCTATTTCTTCCTCTTCCTTCTTCGCCAGGTCTTCACGGTTTTGTTGTCTGAAAATTTCCAGTGAATCCTTTCGCTGCTTTACTAATTTTTGCAGCATCTTCACTTCCTCTTCCGGCTTGATCTCTCCGCCTGCGCCTTCAGAGGTCTTTGCAAGAAGGATGGCTGCTTTAATAGCCCGCAATGAACGAAGTGATTTTTCGTCTTTGGCCAGCATGGCCTGTTTAAGTTGTTCGTTGATTTTTATTTCAAGTGACATCATCCGTTATTGTTGATTTTCCGACGCCTTCATCTGTAATTGCTGGAATTTCTGTATGAAAGCTTTTGCAAATTTTTTCATGTCCCCGGAAAGTTCCTGTTGCCTGGTTGCCCTTTCAAAATTATCGGCCATCGTCATGATATTCTGGTAAACAAAATCTGCCATTTCATCCATCATCATGTCCTTGGTCCAAAGGTCAATCCGCAACGCCGCTTTTTCCTGCCCGTCCCAAAAAGACAACATCATGGCTTTCGCCTTCTGCGCTTCTTCAACGGTGCTCTGTGTTGCATGCCAGCTGATCTGTTCCGGGATTTTGTCAACATCGAGGCTTACATCGATGGTTATGGTAGATTGAGTCATGTTTTCTCTTTACCGTGCAAAGGTAAGGGTTGTGCGCTATGAAACAGCTTTCATCATCACCTCATGAAGTGCAGACGCACTTTTTTCCCAGGAAAAAAATCCTGCTCTTTCAAGGCCGTTCTGCACCAGTTTATTCCTGTAGGTCTCATCCTTGAAGATCAGTCCCATCCCGCGTCCCCAGGCTTCGGCGTCATCGGGATCAGTATAATATGCAGCCGATCCTGCAATTTCCGGAAGTGCGCTATTGTTTGATGCAATCACGGGCACGCCTGACTGCATGGCTTCCACCAACGGCAATCCGTATCCTTCCCAAACAGAAGGATACACCAGTGCATAAGATGAAGCAATCACTGTTTTCAATTCATCTTCGGGCAGGTATCCTGTCATCACAACATCATTACGGTATTTATATGTTTCCATCAGTTTCACAAAATCTTCATTCTTCCATGCCATCCTGCCTGCCAACACAAGTTTCATATTACTTTGATGCCTTTTTTTGAACCAGGAAAATCCCTTCAGCAGCGTCATGATATTTTTCCTGGGATGAACTGACCCGGTGTACAAAAAATATTCCCTGCCTTCTGTCAGGCGTTCCTTGCAATGCTCTTTTTCCCGGAAAGATGCAGGACGGAAATGTTCATCAGCTGCATTATAGACTACCGTAATTTTATTTTTTGCTTCGGGGTAATGACTGATAATATCTTCTTTGCTGAATTCAGATACCGTGACAATCTGCTTGGCGGCCCTTATGAATTTGGGTGTATAGAATTTATAGTACTCCAGGTAGATCCTGCTGATGCCCTGGGGATAATGAAGAAAGGCAAGGTCGTGTATGGCCAGCACCTGCGGGATGGAACAGTTCAGCGAGCAAAAACCATCAGGAGAAAACAGGCAGTCGGCCCCCGCCTTGCGGGCAAGGTTGGGCAATACATAATCATACCAGTATTTCCACAATAATGGATGCCGGGCCCGTGGACCTGCACCGATATATTTTGTATTACCCGCAGTCAGCAGGGGCCCGGGTTTTCGATGATCATATATGAATACATATTCATCCGTGGGAAACCGGGTCACCATCGGGGTCATTACCCCCCGGATAAACCGCGCATAGCCTTCAGCGTTGGGATAACCGGAAAATCTTGCATTTATGGCAATTCTCATATTATCAATGGTTTGCAAAACTAACTGAAAAAAAGGGCCGCAATACGGTTTGTACTTTCACCCGATTATACCGTATTTACCACATTGCCTATTGACATTCCCTGCCCCAATGGTTAATTTTATCACCAAATCCCAACCTTGATTACCACTAAACTCCATTCCTATGAAGCAATTGTACACATTGATTTGTGCGGTTATCATTATCATATCCATACCCCATAAATCCACTGCCCAGTGTGCATGTGCAGGTGGCGAACCGATAGACTCGGTGGTGCAGATTCAGACACTGTCTGGAATCCTTTCCTTTAATACACCTGTTCTATTTTCCAAATTTGATCCGTCTATTGGAGCGCTTAACTGTTTAACCACGCGTACCAGTGTGCTTACTGTGCTTGATATGGACCTGGTGAACAGGGATTCCACACAGCGTGTGGAATACTCCATGGTATATACGAGGGTAACCACATTAACCGGCCCAGGAATCAGTGTTACTTCCAACCAGACCCGGAATTACGGGCCTTTCGATCTTGGACAGGCTGGTGTTGATGCGGATACCAATGTGCATGTGGGACCGGATACACTTTTTAAGTACAGGCATCTGGTTAGAGCCACTACCAATGTTGTTCCCTATCTCGGATCGGGTACTGTGGCCTTCAACTATTTCAATAACGGTTCTTACCTGATGACCAATGGTAACGACAACTATGGTCTTGATGTAGCGGCATACAGTGAAGTGGTAATACGTTTAACATACTATTTCTGCCCTAATGTGGTACTCCCGTCTGGCATGAAAAATTTCCAGGTGAAGAAAAACAACAGGCAGGTGATGATCAACTGGGTAACTGAAAATGAAAAATCCGGAAATAAATACGCCGTTGAGATGAGTAAGAACGGCAGGGATTTTATCTCCATAAGCAAACAAAATGCTAAGGGAATCGGCATTAAGAACTACAATGCCGAATACGACGTCAAAAACACCGACAATGGCAGGTTATACTTCAGGATACAGCAGACAGACGCCCAAAACCGTGTGAGTTACAGCCAGGTAAAAACCATATCCTTTGATGAAAACGGGCTGATCAATCCTGCAATCTTTCCCAACCCGGCGGTAAAAACGATGAACATACAGTTTGAAAGTCCGCAGACCGGCACTTTAAAGGTGGAACTGATCAATACCACAGGGCAGGTGATGCAGCAAAGTACGGTGAGGGCAGCAAAAATGGGAAGCCTGCAGTTTGACCTCAGCCAGAGATATCCGAGAGGCACTTACTGGTTAAGGGTCGTAAATATGGGTACCGGTGAACAATCCGTAAGCAGGGTCGCACTACAATAAGCATTTTCTAATAATCGGGACTTTCCATGACCTCGCCAGGTGGCACAGTTTTGGAAAGTCCTTTGTATTTCCGGCTACCGGTGAACAACAATTAATAATTAACCTGTATTTTTGAAAAATGGGTTCAATGGAATACAACACTTCGAGAAGTCACATGGTGATGAGGGAGTACGGAAGGCATATTCAAAAGATGATCGATCATATCGTAACGATTGAGGATCCTGAAAGAAGGCAGGCCAATGTTTCTGCCGTGATAGAGCTGATGGGGTTTCTTAATCCCCATCTGAAGAATGTGGAGGATTTTCGCCACAAGTTATGGGACCACCTGTTCCTCATGTCTGACTTCAAACTGGATGTAAAAAGTCCTTACCCGATACCTACCAGGGAAAAGCTTTCTGCAAGGCCCAAGCCACTGCCTTACCCCAAGCGCTACCCGAAATATTCACACCTGGGTAAAAACCTGGAAATGGTCATCAATAAGGCTTTGAGGGAAGATAACCCTGAAAAACGTTCCGGCTTCTCCAATGCCATAGCCTATTATATGAAACTCGCTTACAGCAACTGGCATAAGGAGATGGTACATGATGACGCCATCAGGAGTGAACTCAATGGTATTACCGACGGACAACTGGAGTTTACCAATACGCCATTTGTAAAAGTGTTCAGGGAGCGGGAAAGGGACGACCGTTTTGCCAAAAGAAAAGGCAGCTTTCAACCGAGGGGCGGTGGCGGCGGAAACAGCCGGAACAACAATAACCGTGACAATAAAAACCGCGGTCCCCAGCAGAAATTCAATAAAAAGAGATTTAAATAACCATTGCAGGTTGTGCAAAATTGCAGGTGTGAAAATGACGTGAGGTAATATCGACATTTTCATTTTCGCATTTTCACTTCCACATTATCGCATTTCCACATTTTCACATTACCATCCCATGTTCTTCGAGGTTAACGGCGGAAAAAGATTGCAAGGCGAGATCATTCCCCAGGGCGCTAAAAATGAAGCGCTTCAGATCATCAGTGCCGTTTTACTTACTCCCGAAACTGTTGAGGTACATAATATTCCTGATATCCTTGATGTTAACCTGCTGATCGAATTGCTCGGCGATATCGGTGTCAGGATCAATCGCACTTCAAGGCATAGCTGCATTTTCAAGGCTGATGAGATCGACATGGATTTCCTGCACAGCCAGACCTTCAGGCAGAAAAGCGGAAGGCTGAGGGGATCTGTAATGATTGCCGGCCCGCTTCTGGCGCGTTTCAGGAAGGCCTATATCCCCAAACCGGGAGGCGATAAAATCGGCCGCAGGAGGCTGGATACCCACATCATAGGCTTTGAAAAGCTCGGCGTTGAATTCACCTACCATGCTGAAGACGGGTTCTTCCACCTGGAAGCCAAAGAATTAAAAGGAACTTACCTGCTGCTCGACGAACCATCGGTAACGGGTACCGCAAATATTATCCTTGCAGCCGTTATGGCAAAGGGACGCACCACGATCTATAACGCAGCCTGTGAACCCTATTTGCAACAGTTATGTGCAATGCTCAACCGCATGGGTGCGAAGATCAGCGGACTTGGTTCCAATCTCCTGCAGATAGACGGCGTTGATTATCTTGGCGGCACAAGCCATACGATGCTGCCCGACATGATCGAAGTAGGTTCATTTATCGGGCTGGCAGCGATGACACAGAGCGAGATCACCATTAAAAATGCAAGGGTAGATATGCTGGGGGTGATTCCTGATAAATTCAGCCAGCTGGGTATTCAAATGGAGATCAGGGGTGACGATATTTATATCCCGCAACAGGACCTCTATGAAATCCAGACCTTTATTGACGGATCCGTGCTGACCATTTACGATGCACCATGGCCGGGCTTTACGCCAGACTTGCTCAGTATTGTATTGGTGACGGCGGTACAGGCCAGGGGAAGTGTGCTGATACACCAGAAAATGTTTGAAAGCCGGCTTTTCTTTGTCGATAAACTGATTGATATGGGCGCCCGCATCATCTTATGCGATCCGCACCGTGCAGCAGTTATCGGATTGGAAAGAGAGCAAAAACTGCGTGGCATTTCAATGAGCAGCCCCGATATCCGCGCCGGTGTGGCGCTTTTAATTGCAGCGCTCAGCGCAGAAGGCAAGAGTGTTATCCAGAATATTGAACAGATAGACCGCGGTTACCAGCAGATTGATGAAAGATTGAGGGCATTGGGCGCGGATATTGTCAGACATAATTAACGCGGAATAAATTATTCACCATGGCCAAGGCAACACCTTACCTGCAACGGCGTGGCGCTTCAAAAAGACTGGAATTTCTGACTGATGGTGTTTTTGCCATTGTCGCTACACTGCTTGTGCTGGAAATAAAAGTCCCGGAACTCGAGCATGGGATGGAGAAAACAGAACTACTGAACAGCCTGAAAAAGATTGTTCCATCCCTGGTAGCATTTATTTTCAGCTTTCTGAACCTCATGATATTCTGGATCAACCACGATGCCATCAGCAGGGTTGTGATATACTTCAACCGGAAAATCACTTACCTGAATATACTGTTTCTTCTTTTTATAAGCCTTGTGCCATTTACCAGCCACCTGGTCAGCGAATACCCGGATTCACTAACCGCCATCAGCATTTATGGAATAGTAATCATGCTTTGTTCATTCGCAGGGGCAGCAATGTTTAGCGAAATTGCCTTTAAAAGTGATATGATGAAAAAGGAAGTGAGTATGGAAAAGCGAAGAAAAACAGCAAAGATCATATGGATTGGCCCGTTTATTTTCCTGGCTGCCATCATGCTGGGTTTAGTTCACGTATACATTCCCGTTATATTGTTCATCCTCACACCAATTGTTTTTCTATTTTTGCCTGATATGGACCTGAACGAGATAAGTGATAAAGAGAATGAATAAAGAATGAACAAGATCATCATCCTGACGGCGCCTTCCGGCTCCGGCAAAACATCCATCACCAGGCATCTCCTGAAGAGATTTCCGGAAAGGCTCCAATTCTCCATTTCGGCAGCCACCCGTAAACCACGCGGTGCAGAAAGGGATGGTGTGGATTATTATTTTATTTCCGAAGAAGACTTCCATCACAAAATACAACAGCAGGCATTTGTGGAATGGGAAATGGTATATGAAGGAAAATATTATGGCACCCTGAAAGCTGAAATTCAACGGATCTGGGACCTGCATAAGGTTCCCGTACTGGATATCGATGTTAAAGGCGCCATCCATGTACAACAACAGTATCCGAGCGGTTCGGTATTGTCACTATTCATCCAGCCACCCTCCGTTGAGGAATTAAAACGCAGGCTCAAATCCAGGGGAACGGAAACCGATGAATCCCTGCAGGCACGAATTAATAAGGCCGCTTATGAACTTTCTTTCAGCCATTCCTTTAATCATGTGATAGTCAACCAGGTGCTGGAAGAGGCCTGCCAGAATGCTGAAAATCTAGTCAGGGCTTTCATTTCAGCGGATTAACTCATTATATTTGACGTATGGAAGCCCTCATTCTGGCCTGTATCGGACTATCCCTGCTCCTTGCCGGTTTCTTTGCCGGTATAGAAGTGGCCTTCATCAGCGCCAATAAGATTTCCATCGAACTGAAAAAAAAACAGGGCCTCAGGAGCGGACGGATACTATCCGAATTCCTTGAATCACCGGCCAAGTTTATCGGTACTACGCTGATCGGCATCAACCTGGTAACAGTGACCTACAGCCTGCTGATCGGGGCTTTTTTCACGTCTTCCTGGAACTGGGTGCAGGGATTTTTTGTAAAAGAAGCCGCCCCCTATTTTGTTTATATCAGGCTGGTATTCGATACCCTGCTGGCGACGATCATTATTATGCTCGTCAAATTTTCCTTTAAGGCGCTTTTCAGGGCAAAAAATGACACCCTTCTTGCCTTCTTTGCCCCGCTGGTCAACTTTTTTTACGGCTTGCTCTATCCCCTGGCATCATTCTTTGTTTCCGTCGCTGAATGGATCCTGAAATACCTGTTCAATGTGCGGCTCTATAATGAGAAAGAAGCTTTCTCAAGGGTTGACCTTGAACAATTTATACAACAAACCAGGGAACAGTCGGAAGAAAACCCGGAACTCAATACTGAACTTTTTGAAGCAGCGCTTTCGCTTCCCAATATTAAGATCAGGCAATGCCTGGTGCCCAGGAAGGAAGTGGAAGCCGTTGATATCAGGATCGATGTAGACACCCTTCGGAAAAAATTTATAGATACCAAGCTCAGCAAGCTGGTGGTGTATGAGAAAAATATTGATAATATCCTGGGCTATGTTCACCAGCTGGGCCTTTTTAAAAAGCCGAAGATATCAGGTCAATCCTTCTCCCGATTCCTGCCGTACCTGAAAGCATGAGTGCCACCGACCTGATCAATAAATTTACCCGGGAAAGAAAAAGTATCGCCTGGGTAGTGGATGAATTTGGCGGAACTGCGGGTATCATTACCATGGAAGACCTGCTGGAAGAGATCTTTGGCGAAATACAGGATGAGTATGATATGGAAGAATTCGTTGAGAAACAGATCGCCGATAAGGAATATATTTTTTCCGGCAGGCTGGAGCTGGATTACCTGAACCAGAAGTATAATCTCGAGCTGCCCGACAGTGATTCGGAAACCCTTTCAGGATTTATCATCAACCAGCATGAAACCATCCCAAAAGAGAAAGAAAGGATCATCATTGATGATTTTGAGTTTGAGATTATGAATGTCAGTGAAACACGGATTGAAATGGTTAAAATGCGGATTCTTCAATAGTAAAAGGTAATTTTGTCAATCAAAGATTTCAGGTGGCGGTAAGCGAATCAGGCAGAAAATCCTTCTTTAAACGAATACGGGGCGAGCAGACCAGCGAAGACGAAATGAGCTTTATTGATCATCTCGAAGCCCTACGTTGGCATGTAGTACGCTCCCTTCTGGTTATTATGGCCTCAGCCATCGTGTTTTTTATTTTTATCGACTGGATCTTCGATCAGGTGATCATGGGCCCCACCCGCAACAATTTCATTTCCTATCGCGTACTGTGCTCTCTTAGCCATACCCTTCGGTTGGGAGACTCCCTGTGTATGCCCCCTATGGAGCTAAACCTGCAGATCAATACGGTCAGCGGAGCCTTTATGTCGAGCATCACGATTGCCTTTGTGGGCGGGATTATTGTGGCGCTACCCTACGTCCTGTGGGAAATGTGGCGATTTGTGAAACCCGCCCTCAAACCCAATGAACTTCAGCATACACGGGGAGTCATCTTCTGGATCTCCCTGTTCTTTTTCATCGGAGCAGCCTTCGGATATTTTCTCCTGGCCCCCTTCACCTTTAATTTTCTTTCCAATTATAAGATAGGCACGATGGGCATCCTGCTTTACCGGCCTACGCTGTCAGACTATCTCGACAGCCTTATCGATATTACCCTTGGTGCCGGCGTAGCTTTTGAACTGCCCATGGCCTCCTGGATACTGTCTAAAATGGGTCTGGTAACACCTTCTTTTTTAAGGACCTACCGCAAATATGCCTATGTGGTATTGCTGGTGCTGGCCGCTATAATTACACCTTCGCCCGACTGGGGAAGCCAGTTGATTGTGGTCATCCCATTGGTTTTCCTTTATGAGTTATCCATCGTCATTTCCGCCCGGGTCAATAAGAACCAGGAAAAGAAATGGAATGAATGGAGTTAACCAACAGAGTTTTAAATTGTGGATATTATAACAGGACAGGGTCGGGGAATTAAGTACATTGGTATTGTCCTTGTCATTTACTTAACAGATTAATTTACGGCTATGACCATACATTCACCATTCAATTTATTCCTTCCGATAGCCATTGGAAGTGACCATGCCGGTTTTGATTACAAGGAACACCTGAAAACCTATCTTGAACAGAATGGTTTTCATGTAAAGGATTTCGGCACGTTCAGCAAGGATTCGGTTGACTATCCCGATTTTGCACATCCTGTAGCTGATTGCGTTGAAAAAGGTGAGTGCAGTTTTGGGATACTGCTTTGTGGTTCTGCAAATGGCGTGGCCATTACGGCCAACAAACACCAGGGGATACGCGCTGCAATTTGCTGGAATCCTCCTATTGCTGAACTGGCCAGGAAGCATAACAACGCTAATATCATATGTATCCCTGCCCGTTATGTCAGCCTCGACCTCTCAGAACAAATGGTGGAGCGTTTTGTCTCCACGGAGTTTGAAGGAGGCCGCCATCAGAACAGGGTTTCTAAAATTGCCTCTGTTTAATTTACCATAACACTCCGCCACCTGGTATTACCGGCAACAATAGCTGCTGGTATAATCTGATGCATGCCATTTATCATTTAGTTGAACGCGGATATCTATATTCGGCAATCATTTTTTACCTTGCCGCCTAATCATATTTTACTTCACACATGAGAAAAATTTTGTTTGTGTTGGTGCTGCTTTCTGCATCAGCAGTAATGGCTCAGAAAAAAGCCAATCCGCAAAAGTTTGCAGAAACCATAACTCCTGCTGATCTGCGCAGCCACCTCACCACTGTTGCATCAGCAGAAATGGAAGGAAGGGAAACCGCCACCGCAGGGCAACGCAAAGCAGCTGCCTATATCGAGAATCACTTTAAAACGCTGGGACTTCTTCCGGCAAACAACGGAAGCTACCAGATGGCATACCCGGTGTATCGCGATTCACTGGTGAGCAGCAAGATCATGGTCAATGGAAAAAACTTCAATATTCATGAAGACTTTCAGCCCGTGTTACAACTGAACAGAAACAGTTCCCAATATTTTTCAGAAGTAGTATTTGTGGGGCATGGAATTGTGGACTCTGCTTATGATGATTACGGCACTATGGACGTAAAGGGAAAGGCGGTATTGATCCTGGATGGCAGTCCGACTACCTACAAATCCAATAAGCGTGGATTTTCTGCACCGGCGGGCCTCTATGGAAAATATCTTGCTGCATCAAAAAAAGGTGCTGCCGCTGTAATCCTTGTAGGCGCAGGATTTCCCAGGAAGGAAACTTCTGCACTGGGAAATATGTACAATGAACTTTACCAGGCAGAACAATTACCCAACATATACATTGTATCAAACAAAGTGGCGGAAGCCATAGCAGGGGCAGATTGGAATGGCTTTGTCACATCGGGAAAATCCGCTAAAGTGCCTGCGAAAGTTATCAAGGCCAACACCCTTCTTGACCTCAACAAAAACGTGCAGATGCTGGAGAGTACTAACGTGCTCGGCTACGTGGAAGGAACCGATAAAAAAGACGAATGGCTCATCATAACCGCGCATTACGACCACCTTGGCAAAAGGGGTGATGTGATATATTATGGAGCAGACGATGACGGATCAGGTACAGTAAGTGTACTGGAGATCGCTGAAGCATTTGCCAAAGCAAAGGCGGCAGGAAACGGACCGAGAAGGAACGTAATGATCATGGCAGTGAGCGGTGAGGAAAAAGGACTGTGGGGTTCCGAGTATTTTTCAGACAATCCTTCTGTGCCGCTGGATAAAGTAACTGCAGACCTTAATATTGATATGGTGGGAAGGGTTGACACAGAGAGAAAGACGGCAGATACACTGAACTATATCTATGTAGTTGGAGATGATAAATTAAGCACAGAACTGAAGCCATTAAGCGAAGCTGTCAATAAAAAATATACCAAACTAAGCCTGGATTATAAATTCAATGACCCGAATGACCAGGAACAGATCTATTTCAGGAGCGATCATTACAATTTTGCTCGCAAGGGCGTACCGGTGATCTTCTATTATGATGGTATGCTGAAAGCAGACTACCATAAACCCACAGATACCATCGAAAAAATCAATTTTGACCTCATGACCAAGAGGGCAAGACTGGTGTTCCTCACCGCCTGGGAAATGGCCAATCGTAATGAAATGATGAAGCGTGACCTGGCATTACCTGCCATGAGGAGATAATTTTCCATCGGTTTTTCCTAAATCATTAAGGTTCAACCTGTAAAAAAGGGAGCAGAAAATATCTGCTCCCTTTTTTTGCGTCCTGATTAAACTTTAATGACCTGCCGGGGTCTATCATATGTACCTGAACGAAAACATAAATACCTGAATTATGAAAATGAAGAAATCTTTAACCGCTGGTTTTTTAACCATTTTTGCCCTTGTCCTTACCCTTGCAAATTCCGCAACTGCACAAACGAGAGCTGCCAGGATGACCCATGCATATCATCCACGTGCATATGCTGCCAAAAATCCAGGCCAATGTGCCGACAGGCGTGAAAACAAAATCGACCGACGTGAAAATGTACGTGATCGCAGGGAAAACGTGAGGGACAGGAATGAAGACGTTCGTGACCGCAGGGAAGATATACATGATCGCAGGGAAGATGTTCGTGACGCCAGGTATGATGGCGGCAAAAGAGACAGGATCGAAGATAAAAGGGATGCCCGTGAAGATGTCCGTGATGCAAAAGAAGACGTGAAAGACAGAAAAGAGGATATACGTGACCGTAAGGAAGACAGGTGGGATCGCCGCGAAAACAAATACGACAAAAAGCACTAAATAATTACCCGTTACCCTTTGTTACACTAAAACCGCCCTGCCTGCAGGACGGTTTTTTTATTTACAAGGTTTATCAGTTACCATCCCAGGATATACGCAAATATCAACGGAGCAACAATGGTGGCGTCGCTTTCAATGATATATTTTGGCGTATTGATATCCAGTTTGCCCCAGGTGATCTTTTCATTGGGAACCGCTCCTGAATAAGAACCGTAGGAAGTTGTTGAATCACTGATCTGGCAGAAATAACTCCAGAAGGGAACATCATGCCATTCCAGGTCCTGGTACATCATCGGGACAACACAGATCGGGAAATCGCCTGCAATACCACCGCCGATCTGGAAAAATCCAACACCTTTACCACTGCTGTTATTCCTGTACCATTCGCTGAGCTAGACCATGTATTCAATGCCGCTTTTCATGGTGCTGGCCTTCAGTTCATTCTTTGATGATATAGGAAGCGAAAATGTTACCCATGGTGCTGTCTTCCCAGCCGGGAACAACAATGGGAAGGTTTTTTTCCGCGGCAGCGATCATCCAGCTGTTCTTAGGATCAATTTCATAGTCATCCTTCATCACCCCGCTGTTCAGCAGTTTGTACATGTATTCATGCGGAAAATATCGCTCTCCCTTAGCTTCTGCATCTTTCCAGATCTTAACAATATTGTGCTGTATTTTCCTGAATGCTTCTTCTTCCGGAATACAGGTATCTGTTACCCGGTTCAATCCTTTTTCCAGCAATTCCCATTCGTCCTGCGGGGTAAGGTCGCGCCAGTTCGGCAGTCGCTTATAATGCGAATGTGCCACAAGGTTCATGATATCCTCTTCCAGGTTGGCACCTGTACAGGAAATTATGTCGATTTTATTGTTGCGGATCATCTCGGCAAGGGATACACCAAGCTCCGCTGTGCTCATGGCGCCGGCCAGGGTCACCATCATCTTCCCCCCTTCCAGTATATGGGTCTCATACCCTTTTGCTGCGTCTACCAGCGCCGCTGCGTTAAAATGCCTGTAGTGATGCTGGATGAACTGTGAAACGGGTCCTTTCGCCATGGCTGTTTTTTAAGAGCACAAAAGTAAGGAAAGTTGTACTGTCACTTCCACATTCCCGCGCTCTATCATTAGACACATTTTTCCCCTGCGGGGAAAAAAAATTCCCCTGCCAAAAATGACAGGGGGTAAACCATCACGACATGCTATATAACTAACCTACTTTTTGCTTCTTTACCATTTTCAGGTTGCCCGAAGCATCTGATTCAATAATATGATAGACCCTGTCTTTGGTGAAACTGAATAAATAATACGTCCTGGCTTCCTTGGAAACTTCCATAGCTGCCACATCAGTCTCCGCTATACTGTATTTGTCGAGAAGTGCTTTCAGGGCATTTAGAGGAACAGCCTCGATCCTTATAAATCTTGTAGTGCTGTAAATGTCACCTGCCTCGTCAAAATATACAGAAAGACGTTGCATGTCATTATTAAAACTGGCCACGAAATAATCGCCATTTTTTGACCATCGTACGTATTCGGCATTAGGGAATTCTTTTTTGAAACTTTCCTGAACCCTTTCGGTTACTTTGATATTAGAGTCAACAGGATCAGGTTTTGCATAACTGTTCGATAAACCCAGCATGAGGGTAACAACAAGGGCAATCATAAGTTTTTTCATACAAATAGTTTTGAGGTGGAGTGAACGAAATGTTGAAGTAAATCTAATATCGATGATCACCTGTGGCAACTTAATTGGTACAGGAAAATGACCCGACCTGGTCCACTGTGATGAACGGTTAAAAAAAAAGATTTAACAATTTTTCCGCTATGCGCCGAAAATCAATGCAGTAAAGGGTTTCAGCGATTTATTAAAAATTGTATAAAATGCATGTAGAAAACCGCTCATCACATCAACAGGATAAACGGTAGCGGCCTGCTTCGTAAATTGCATGATGAATTACCTGGCCCACGCATATCTTTCATTCCGCGACCCGTCAATACTCGCAGGTAATATGATCAGCGACTATGTAAAGGGGAAAAGGAAGTTTGATTATCCTGAAAGGGTGCAACAGGGCATCATGCTTCACCGGCAGATAGATCAGTATACCGATGATCATCCTGTAAACCGGGAGCTACGCCGGATATTTTCACCGCATTACGGACTGTATAGCGGTCCGATCATTGATGTTTTACTGGATTATTTTGTTGCCAATGACATCAACCTTTTTGTTCCGCAGTCACTGATGGAATTCAGCCAGGATGTGTATACAATGATGGATTCGTTTGAATCCATTTTTCCGGAACGTTTCAGCCGCATGTTCCCTTATATGAAGTCCCAGAACTGGTTATACCATTACCAGTTTGAAGAAGGAGTGAGGAACAGTCTTGGCGGACTGGCACGCCGCGCGAAATACATCCGTGAAACGGAGACTGCTTTCCGGCTGTATATTCAACACAGGGATACGATACAAGCGGGTTACAATGAATTTTTTCCTGACCTGAAAGCAATGTCTTTTGCTGCCTTTACAGCGACAAATCCGGAATAACCAGCGAAGACAGTTCCTGGACATTTGTAGTAGCAGGAAATTTTTTAAACCTTACTATGCTCGCTTGTTCAAGGGCCGCCCTGTCGTCGGGATGTGCAATATCAATCAGGGCTTTTGCCCGCTGACGAAGATTTTTACCATACAAATAAGCAACACCGTATTCTGTCACTACATAATGGGCATGGGCCCTCGTGGTGACAACGCCGGCACCTTCTTTCAGAAATGACACGATCCGAGGTACTCCTTTGGATGTTCTTGACGTAAGGGCAATAATGGGTTTACCCCCTTCTGATATTGCCGCGCCACGCATGAAATCCATTTGTCCGCCTACGCCTGAAAACTGGTAGGTGCCAATGGAATCCGCACAGATCTGTCCTGTCAGGTCAATTTCTACTGCGCTGTTAATGGCACAGACCTTGGGATTGCGGCGAATGACATGAGGGTCATTTACATAGTCGATATCCAGGAAGGCAAAAGCCGGGTTATCATTCACATAATCGTAGAGCCTTTTAGATCCGAGTGCGAAACCGGTCACTGCCTTATTGGGATGGATATGTTTATACTTATTATTAATGACGTCTTTCTCAAAAAGGTCGATGATACCGTCGGAACACATTTCGGTATGAACACCGAGGTCTTTATGATTGACCAGTGCCTTCAATACGGCATCGGGTATTGCTCCAATTCCCATCTGGAGCGTACTCCGGTCTTCTATCAGGTCCGCCACATACTGCCCGATTTTCCGTTCAGCTTCTCCTACTTTTTCACCAAAATTGGCTTCCTGCAGCGGCTCTTCACAATACACCATCGAATGGAAACGGGAAGCGTGAATAAGACCGTCACCATGGGTACGCGGCACATTGGGATTTACCTGGGCAATTACAATCTTGGCAGTATTAACAGCACTGCGCGCCACGTCCACAGAAACGCCAAGCGAAGTGTACCCGTGCTTATCCGGTGCAGAAACGTGGACAATGGCCACATCAATGGGAAGAATATTGCGTTTGAAAAGTTCTGGTATTTCACTTAAAAAAACCGGGATGTAATCGGCCCTTCCCTCGTTTACCGCCTGCCTGATGGATCCGGAAACAAACATTGAATTCATCCGGAAGGATTCTTCATATTGCGGCTTGCAGATCTCGAGATCACCATAAACACTTATCGATACAAGTTCTACATTCTTCAACCGGCCAGCCTCTTTGGCCAGTTCAGAAATCATATAGACAGGAGTTTGCGCGCTGCCATGTAAAAACACACGGTCGCCTGATTTTATTACTGATAAGGCCTCCTGGGCCGTTGAATATCTAATTACTGGTCTCATGTATAATGCTTGTGTGGCAAAAATAACTAGCCCTGGCAACCCAAAGCATGACCAAAGTTATTTTTAATTAAATCCCCCGTCAGCATATTTTTGCCTAAATTCTGTAAGTATGAAAGCAGCCTTTCTTTTTTCCTTCTTTCTGATCTCCATTTGCACGGTAACCATCGCCCAAAACAAAAACATACCCCCGGTGGATAAATCCCCGATGGATATGAGCTATTATCCATCCAATTATCCCATCCTTAAAATACAGGACAAAATTAATGAACCGCTGTCTATCAGGCTGATTTACAGCAGGCCACAGAAAAATGGCCGCGAGGTTTTTGGCGGATTGGTGGAATATGGAGAATTATGGAGACTTGGCGCCAATGAAGCAGTGGAGATCGAGTTCTTCCGTGATGTTAAAATTGGGCCCAATAGGGTGAAAAAAGGCCGTTATACGCTATACGCCATACCCAGCCAGGACAAATGGACCATGATCCTTAACAGGGACACAGATACCTGGGGAGCTTTTAAATACGACCAGAAGAAAGATGTAATGCGATATACGATCACTCCGGAAAAACAATCCGACGTTACAGAGTCGTATAGTATGTATTTTGAAAAGTCCGATACGGGAGCAAACCTTTTCATTGTCTGGGATAATGTGAAGGCAACCCTGCCCATAGGATTCTGATAACCTTTACCATATGTGCGGAATTTCAGGCATCATCTCCCCTAACGCTGAAAAGGTTTCCGCCGATTCGCTCAAACGGATGAATGATGCCCTCCGTCACCGGGGTCCGGATGGAGAAGGTTATTACCGCCACTCCGCCCATCATCATTTTATTGGCCTTGCGCACTGCAGGCTTTCCATAATTGACCTTAGCAATTCTTCCTCACAACCCTTTCGTTACCTCGATCGTTACATACTGATTTATAACGGTGAACTCTATAATTATACCGAACTCAGGGATACCCTGATCTCCATGGGCTACGCATTTACTACTTCAGGAGATACGGAAGTGGTTGCAGCGGCTTATGCATGTTATGGAAGCCAGTGTATGGATCATTTCGATGGCATGTTCGCATTTGCCATATGGGATGAAAAAGAAGCTGTCTTGTTTTGTGCTCGGGACAGGTTCGGTGAAAAACCATTTCATTATTATTATGATGAACAAAAACAGGAACTGTATTTCGCTTCTGAAATAAAGGCCCTATTTGCAGCAGGTATCAGTCGAACCGTTAACCACCAGCTGTTATATGATTTTATTACTATTGGCTACACAAAAAATGTAAGCCATCCCTCCCATACATTTTTCAGGAATATCTTTCAACTGCCACCATCGCATTACCTTTTATTCAACCCGGCCGAAAATTTACTGGAAACAGGAAGGTACTGGGACCTTGACAAGGAAACCAGGATTGACATGTACGAGGACCAGGCCCTTGAAAAATTCACTGAACTGCTGCAGTCGTCCATTGACACCAGGCTGAGAAGCGATGTTCCTGTGGGAACAAGCCTTAGTGGCGGGCTCGACAGTTCCTCCATCGTTGCATTAACGGCCGGTGCCAGCAGGTCCTCCTATTCACATAAGGCTTTTTCAGCTGTGTTTCCCGGGTTTGAGAAAGACGAATCAGCACTGATCCGTAAAACAGCCTCGCGCTTCAACCTTGAGCTGTTTACCGTTACGCCTTCGGCGGATGATCTTGCAAATACAATGAAAGAATTACTGTATCACCAGGACGAACCATTTGGGTCAGCCTCAGTGTTTGCACAGTTCGAAGTATACCGAAGGGCGATGCAAGCAGGCGTGAAAGTGTTGCTCGACGGCCAGGGTGCTGATGAAAGCCTGGCCGGTTATAAAAAATATGGCCACTGGTTCTTACAGGAAAAAATTCATTCAGAAGGATGGAGGGCAGTGTCAAAGGAGGCAGAGGTATTAAAGAATAATAATTTTCTTTCGGAATGGGGATGGAGAAACAGGCTTGCGGCCATTATGCCCGGGCTCACAGCATCTCAATTAAAAACTAAAGCGATCCAGATCCGCGCAAACAATCCGTATATCGATCACGACTATGCGAAGGCAAATAGTGATCCTGATTCCATCGTAAAGCCCGTAGTGGAAAAACTGAATGATATCCAGTATTTTGATACGATGGTCATGGGGCTTGATGACCTTTTGCGTTATGCCGACAGGAATTCTATGGCACATGGACGAGAGGTAAGATTACCTTTTCTATCACATCAGCTGGTGCAGTTTATATTTTCTCTTCCTGCTCAATTCAGGATAAGGGATGGTTATACGAAATGGATGCTCAGGAAATCAATGAATGACAAACTGCCTGCAGAGATAAACTGGCAAAAGGGCAAAACCGGCTTTGAACCGCCGCAGCGGGCATGGCTTCAATATCCGCCGGTAAAGGATAATATCCGGGAAGCAAGAAAGAAACTGGTACAGGAAAAGATCTGTAACGAATCCCTGCTCCAAAGCCCGCTTCAGCCTGCCGCTGCGCATGAAGAAAATAATTTCGACTGGCGGTGCTGGATCGCATCATTGTTTATTTCATAAACAATGATGCGATCCAGATTGGCGGATTGGCGAATTAGCGGATTTGCGGATTAGCGGATTGCAGGTGAATTGGTTTATCTTGCAGGCCATTAAAACTATTTCGAAATAACATTCAATTCGCAAATTCGCCAATCCGCAAATCCGACAATTATATAAAATGAAAGACGCAACCAAATACATCCATGCCGGCGCACATCCTGATCCTTCTACCGGCGCCATTATGACCCCGATCTACCAGACTTCCACCTATGTGCAGGAAGCCCCCGGAGTGAATAAAGGATTTGAATATGCCAGGTCACAGAATCCTACCAGGCAGGCACTTGGAAGAAGCACTGGCCATTATTGAAAACGGTAAGTTCGGTCTGGCCTTTAGTTCCGGAGTTGCCGCTACCGATGCGGTGATCAAATTACTTGCACCTGGTGATGAAGTGATTTGTGGCAATGATATGTACGGCGGTACCTATCGGCTTTTCACCAAAATGTTTGAAAGGTTCGGTATCAAGTTTCATTATGTAAACCAGCAGGACATAAATCTTATAAAGTCGCTGATCAGTCCTTCAACAAAACTGATCTGGCTGGAAACACCCACCAATCCGCTGATGAATATTGCTGATATTGAAGCAATTGCCACACTGGCTAAAGAACACAATATCCTTACCTGCGTAGACAACACATTTGCATCCCCTTACCTGCAAAATCCTCTTGATCTCGGGGCAGATATTGTTATGCATTCAGTCACCAAATACCTTGGCGGACACAGCGATGTGATCCAGGGTGCATTGGTGATGAATGATAAAGACCTGCGAGAAAAATTATATTTCATTCAGAAAAGTTGCGGTGCAGTTCCGGGCCCGATGGATTGTTTCCTTGTTTTACGGGGCATCAAAACACTGCATGTCAGAATGCAACGACATTGTGAAAATGGAGAAGGTTATCGCACAGTTCCTGAGAAATCATCCAAAAGTTGGAAAGGTATACTGGCCGGGTTTTGAAGACCATCCCAACCATGATATTGCCAAAAAACAAATGCGTGACTTTGGCGGCATGATCAGTTTTGAACTGAAAGATGACAGCGTGGAAACAGCACGTAAGGTACTTATCTTCTACACATCTCTTTTCACTGGCGGAAAGCCTGGGTGGCGTTGAATCACTGATCAACCATCCAGCATCGATGACACATGCATCCATACCAAGGGAAGAAAGAATTAAAAATGGCCTCAGTGATTCACTGATCAGGCTAAGTGTTGGCATTGAAGACGCTGATGACCTGGTGGACGACCTTAAAAAAGCCATCGGCTAAATAAAATGGCTTTTGCACGTTGTAATAAACGTATGCAAAAGCCGGTATTATGCAAAAGTGCGGCCTTCACCACCGTGATAGACAACGCTGACTTTTTATCATGTTGTCTTGTTTATCACATTATCGCAATGCTAAATTCATCACATTACCTCGCTCCTGGCCCTTTTACAAATCTGCCAGGTGTTGCGCCGGTATGCTCACCATTCCTTAAGACCTGTGTGCCATTGACAAACACATGGACCATACCCGTCGCGTACTGGTGTGGTTTGTCGAAAGTTGCATGATCACTCAGTTTCACAGGATCGAATATGACGATATCGGCATAATTCCCTGCCTTTAATTCTCCGCGCTTGTTTATTTTCAGGTTTATGGCCGGCAGTTTGGCCAGTTTATATATAGCCTGCTGGAGCGTCATCAGCTTTTCATCCCTCGTGTATTTGCCAATTACCCTCGCAAAATTGCCATAAGCCCGTGGATGCGCATTAGACTTAAGGAACACTCCTTCGTTGGTATATGATCCCTCATCAGAGCCAAAGCTTACCCAGGGAAGTACCACCTGCTTACGGATATTGTCTTCTGTCATTAAAAAATAGGCGACTTCAACTCTTGAACTGTCCAATACAATAAGGTCCATGGCTGTTTCTTCCGGTGAAGTACCCCGTATCTCTGCCACTTCTGCAAGTGTCTTCCCGTTATACTTTTTCAATGAATCTTTTTTAAAACCGAGCAGCAATACACCCTTTGCGCCACCAGCACCATAATATAAATTCTCCCAGTCTTTCGCATCGGTGTTCATCGCCTTTTTCATACTGGCCCTGATAGCCGGGTCCATCAGCCTTTCCCTTAATTTACCAAACCCGCCATCCTGCAGTGAAGGGGGAAAAGCGGCAGTCATACCGGTAGCCCCTGCTTCATAAGTATACATATCTGCACTGACGTCTACACCTGAGCTCCTCGCATTCTCCACCTGTTTTATTACACTGTCCATTTTTCCCCAGTTCATTTTTCCGCCGGCCTTCAGATGGTATATTTCTGCGTGCACTTTTGCTTCGCGGGCAATCCGTATCAGTTCCTCAACAGCTTCATTAAGTTTGTTTCCTTCGCTTCTCATATGCGAAATATAAGATCCGCCGTATTTACCTGCTTCGGTACATAATGCAATAAGTTCTTCAGTGCTTGCAAAAAAAGCCGGCGGGTAAATCAGTGAAGAACCTACACCCATCGCGCCTTCCTGCATAGCCTCTCGCACTAATAATCGCATACTGTCGAGCTCGGCCGCCGTTGGTTGACGGTTATCTTCCCCTATTACATAGTCTCTTACAGAGGTTGCGCCAACAAAAGAAGCCACATTGGTGGAGATACCTTTTTTCTCCAGTCCGGCCATATATTCCCCGAGTGTGTTCCAGTATATATCGAATTTAATATCGCCCTGGCCTTCTTTCATCTGTTTTTTCATCCGGGCATTTAATGGCCCCATGCTATATCCCTCGCCCATTACTTCCAGGGTTACGCCCTGCCGGATATCAGACTGCGACCTTCCATCTTTAAGCAGTGTTTCAGTGGCCCAGCTCAGCATATTGGTAAATCCCGGCGCAACCGCCATACCCCCCGCATCAATGATCTCGTTTGCTTCTGCATTTTCAATATTTCCCATGGCGGCGATGGTATCGGCATTGATGGCAACAGAACCCATAAACGGTTCACCGCCATTACCATCATAAATCATGGCATTATTGATTATGGTGTCATAATGTAATTTCTGCCTGCAGGAAAAGCATAGCAGAAATAACAGGCCACCGGCATACAGGTATAGGCGAATAGCTTTATTCATATAAGGCATATGCAATTGAATATACCTTTTTTTCATGTACGGGTTCGGTTATACCGCAAAATTTAAAGCTCAAAAAAGCGATGCCGCCAGAAACCATGAACCTGATGACTGCATTAATGACAATGTTGGAAAGTTCCCGGAAGGGCTTGCATTTCAGTGATATTAGGCAGATAAACCTGATCTTTGCACGATTACAGCATATGCCATTAAAAAATTCCGATAACTCGATCAGCCTGAATAAATTCATCAGCGACACAGGATATTGTTCCCGCCGTGAAGCAGATAAGCTGATCAGTGCCGGGAGGGTCCAGGTGAATAACCGTAATGCAAAAACGGGTGATCGTGTGCAGCCAAAAGACACGGTGGTGGTTGATGGTAGTATCATGAAGGCGCCCAAAAAGGATAAACTCGTTTACCTGGCCCTGAATAAACCTGTTGGCATTACCACCACAACGGAACAGCACGTTCGCGGAAATATTATAGATTTTGTCAACTACCCTAAACGCATATTTCCGATAGGAAGGCTGGATAAGGATTCTGAGGGGCTGATCTTCCTTACCAATGATGGCGATATCGTCAACAAGATCCTGCGTGCAGGAAACCAGCATGAAAAGGAATACATCGTCCGTGTCAACAAACCTATTGACACTGCTTTTATCAGGCAGATGTCGGGCGGACTAACGATCATGAATGAACGAACACTGCCATGCAAGGTGTCTGCCACCGGCAGGCAGACTTTCAGGATCATTTTGACCCAGGGGCTGAACCGGCAAATCAGGCGGATGTGTGAATCGCTGGATTACGCCGTTACCAGCCTGCAGAGGGTGAGGATAATGAATATCAAGCTCGACAAACTGGCCACCGGTAAATGGAGATACCTGAGTGAACCCGAAATCGCGACTTTACTGGAATCCGTAAAAGAATCAGCTTCAGAACGGGCAGATGTGCCGACAAAACTTCCATCAGGGAAAATGGTGGAAAAGGATCAGGAAGTGGAGAAAAAAGAAAAACTGACCGTGGCGAAAGCAAAAAAAGCACTGCCAAAGGATCCACACAAGAAACCCAAAAAGAGCAGTTATAAAGAATACCGCAAAAACAGGAGGTGATTTGTCGAATGCATGTACTCATCTGGATCCAGTTATTCAACACCAACCCCTGGGGCAGACGTATCGCATTATTGAATATTTTTGTACTATAAACTGATCATTTGCCGGTTTCCGTTTACCTGGTCACTCCCCCCTTCACGCAGCTTAATACGCCATACCCGGCCACTGCTTACCTGAAAGGATTTCTGAACACCAGGGGAATTTCCTCTTTTCAATCAGACCTTGGTATTGATGTTACCAATGCACTGTTTTCCAGTACAGGGCTTCGTGATATTTTTTCTTCCATTCCCGCAGGGGGCACCTTCAGCGAAAACGTACAAAGAATTATATCGCTGAAAGAACATTATATAAGGACCATTGACAGGGTGATGCTTTTTCTGAAAGGAAAAAATCCAACACTCGCCCATTTGATTTCGGCCAGGGATTTCCTACCCGAAGCAGGAAGATTCGCACAACTGGATGATCTCGCCTGGGCGTTTGGAACAATGGGTGTACAGGATAAGGCCAAACATATTGCCACGATGTATATGGAAGACCTTTCCGACCTATTACAGGAATGCATAGACGAACATTTCGGGTTCAGCAGGTATGCAGAAAAATTAGGGAGGTCTGCCAATAGTTTTGATGCATTGTATGAAGCGCTTAACCGGCCATATACTTACGTGGATGAACTCCTGGTAAAGATCCTGGACCAGCAGGTGAGGCTGTTGTCCCCGAAGCTTGTTGCCATCTCTGTTCCTTTTCCCGGCAATTTATATGCTGCATTCCGTTGCGGTCAGTATATTAAAAAGCATTACCCTGGAACTGCCATAGCCATGGGCGGTGGGTTTCCCAATACAGAATTAAGGTCATTGTCGGATCCCCGCGTTTTTGAATTCCTGGATTTTATCACCCTCGATGACGGTGAAGCTCCAATTGAAGCAGTACTCCAACACATTGATGGCGACAGGAAAGAAGAAGAATTAAAGCGAACATTCCTGTTAAAGGATAATAAGGTTGTCTATATTAATTCTTCAGCCTGCAGTGATTACAAACAGTCGCAGACAGGCACACCTGACTATACGGACCTTCATCTTGATGAGTATATTTCAGCCATTGAGATCATCAACCCCATGCACAGGCTATGGAGTGATGGCAGATGGAACAAACTCACCATGGCCCATGGATGTTATTGGGGGAAGTGCACCTTTTGTGATATCTCGCTGGATTATATAAAACTTTATGAACCGCTGACGGCTTCCTTATTGTGCGACAGGATGGAGGAACTCATCAGGCAGACAGGTGAAAATGGATTTCATTTCGTTGATGAAGCGGCGCCACCGGCACTGATGCGCGAACTGGCGCTGGAAATCATCCGCAGGCAAATGGTAGTGAGCTGGTGGACCAATATCCGTTTCGAAAAAAGTTTTACCCGTGATCTCTGCATATTGCTTAAGGCATCAGGTTGTATAGGGGTGTCAGGCGGACTGGAGGTAGCCTCCGACCGTTTGCTTGGACTCATCCAAAAAGGGATAACGGTGTCACAGGTAGCCCGTGTGAACAGGAATTTTACCGAGGCCGGCATAATGGTCCATGCCTATCTCATGTATGGATTTCCAACACAGACCGACCAGGAAACCATTGACTCATTGGAAATGGTGAGGCAGATGTTTGCAGCGGGAATTTTGCAATCAGCCTTCTGGCATGAATTCACTATGACGGCCCATAGCCCTGTTGGACTTGAGCCTGAAAAATTCATGGTGAAAAAACAAACCAGCCTTGCCGGAGAATTTGCGAATAACGATATCGAACACATTGATCCGGTGGGGGCGAATCATCCTCAATATGCTTTCGGACTGAAGAAGTCGCTGCTCAATTATATGCATGCTACATGCATTGACCATCCATTGCAAAAATGGTTTGATTTCAAGGTTCCGAAAACTACCATTCCGCCAGACTATATTATGAGGTCGTTGGAAGAAACCGACTACGCACCTGCAAAGCCATCGTCCAAGATCATATGGCTGGGAAATAAACCGGCAATAGAATTTACGACAAAATCAAAAAGAGGGCAGCATTGGGAAATGGCGGAACTATCCTTTCAAACCAACCGTGATCGTTTTAGCATCAGGGTAGACAGGAAGCAGGGAATATGGCTGGCTGGTATGCTGGAATCATTATCGGTATACAACAAAAAAAATATGACCAGGCAAATGGTCATGGAAGATTACGAAAGAGCAGGATTAGAGGATTTTGAACTCTTCTGGGACAACAAACCCGTTAGTACACTTCATAAAGCGGGACTGCTGACATTTTAAACTGGTGAATAAAAAGAGGGCTGTCGAAAGTTACTCATTCCCCTTTGTACTGTTGTGACCCAACATTATACCTGTAAACCGGGATTCTAACTCTTTTTCAGCCCTTTTTTAAAACAGGAACTCACTACTTACTCAATTACATCACATTACTTGATGTTGATGTGTTTTGAAGTTATAGCCTTTTTAGCTTCTTCCTTTTTCGGCAGCATAACTTTCAATTCTCCACCTTCATACATGGCTTCGATTTTCTCTGTCATTACTGCTTCAGGTAAAGTAAAACTGCGTGAGAATGAAGAATAATTGTACTCCTTTCTTGTAAGGCGCTCATTTGTTTCTTCTTTTTTCTCTTCTTTTTCAGAACTTATAGTAAGCATGTTTCCTTCAACATCAATATTGAAATCCTTTTTCTCCAATCCGGGAGCTGCAACGGAGATTTTATAAAAATCCTTATCCTCACTGATATTGACAGCCGGCATGGTTAAGGTTTTACCCCATAAACCATTCACTTCTGTCATTTCACTCCATGGCTTGAAGAAGTCTTCAAATACTGATGGGAAAAAATCGTTTCTTCTACTCAAAGCTTTCGTTGTCATATCTACCTCCATTATTTTACATGATAAAATTTATGGATTTTCAATATTGTATCGGTTTCAGCATTTAACCGTTTAGTCTTCAGTATTCCATTGGTATATGATTAACAATATTTATTTTGTACGACAAGGTACCTTCTGATTATCGCAAAAAAAATGATCAATATCAGTTTTTCAAAAAATATTTACACATCCTCCTGACTGATTAAGTTGATTACCTTTTGAATATTAATGCAGTTATAAACCCTCCTTTTACATAACACTACAATATGAAAAAGACCGTAAAAAAAACAGTCTCAGAACTCACAGAACTAAGCACGAAGGACCTGGTAAAAAGAGCAAAAAAGTTTTCTGAAAAATTTGCGATTACCGATGGCAAAGGATTTAAACTGAAAGATTTTGATCCGGGAGAAAGTGGAAATATCGGGCCGGAGGATAAGCCCCTTGCAAAACAAACATTGCAGCTTGGCATCGATGCACTGGCAAAAATGCAGGATGTTCTGTATGCGCAGGACAAATGGTCTTTGTTACTGGTGTTCCAGGCCATGGATGCAGCGGGGAAAGACGGCGCCATCAAACATGTTATGTCTGGTGTAAACCCGCAGGGTTGCCAGGTAAGCTCATTTAAATCACCAAGTTCGGAAGACCTCGATCACGATTTTTTATGGCGTTGCCAGAAGCAACTTCCGGAACGTGGACGTATCGGCATTTTCAACCGCTCCTACTATGAAGAAGTACTGGTGGTGAGGGTGCATGAAGACTTCCTTCGAAAACAAAAATTACCTGAAGAATTATTCACTAAAAATATCTGGGAAGAAAGAATGGAGGATATCCGGAATTTCGAGAGTTACCTGAACCGAAACGGAACTAAAGTGTGTAAATTTTTCCTGAATGTGTCAAGAAATGAACAGAAAAAAAGGTTTCTCGAACGTATCGACAATCCTGACAAGAACTGGAAATTCTCTGCAGCAGATGCCAGGGAACGTCAGTATTGGGATGAGTATATGCATGCCTACGAGCAACTGATCAAAAAAACGGCAACTAAAGACTCGCCATGGTATATAGTTCCGGCTGATAATAAATCTTTCAGCAGGATCGTGGTAGCTTCTGCAATTATCAACACCCTGGATTCAATGGATCTGAAATATCCGAAAGTAGGGCCGGATAAACTTGCAGAACTGCAAACTGTCAAAAAAGAACTGCTTGCAGAAAAATGATGACAAACCTGAATTTGCACCCAGCAAACAATTGGTTAAGATGAAATATCAGCAGAGATTTACTGAGGATGATTTTTCCCTGACCGAGAGCGGCCTGTTTTATAAGTTGCTTATCAAAACAGGATTTGATATTTCCAAACCGAATTCTCTGCTCAAACGAAGCATTATACTGGCAACCATCACCTGGATTCCATTACTGATCCTATCAGCAATTCAGGGGATTTTGATTTCTGACAAATTGTCTATTCCTTTTTTATATGATGTAACTACTCACCTCAGACTTCTTGTGGTGATTCCCCTGTTGGTATTTGCAGAAAAATCCGTTGACCTGAGGCTCAATGAATTTATAGATCAATTTTTTATAGCCGGGATCATCAGGGAGTCTGACAAGCCCTTTTACATGAAAATCAGGGCAAAGGGTAAAAGACTTATTGAAAGTCTTTGGGCAGATATCATCATGCTGGTTATCATAGTAGCCAATATCAGCATCAGGGGAAGTTCAATCCTTAATGCCGACATTTCCATGTGGATTCAATCTCCGGACGGAATTTCCGGAGCTTCCTGGGCCGGCACCTATTTTCTATTCATTTGCATGCCCATAGTACAGTTCATATTGCTCCGCTGGTTATGGCGGTGGGTAATATGGTTTTACTTTTTCCTTAAAATATCTAAACTCCCCCTCCTGCTTCGTCCTTCACATGGTGATGAAGCGGGAGGTATTGGGTTTTTGGGAACTCCACCCGGTCCATTTCTTCCGGTGACCCTTGCTATTTCCATTCTCTTTTCAGGTTCTGTACTGGAGCAGGTAATCTTTCTCCATCACAAGCTGCCGGAGTTTTATATTACCATGGGCGCCTTTATCGTTATTTCCATCCTGCTTAACATCCTGCCCCTGGCGGTCTTCATGAAACCGCTGCTGAGTAGCAGGCGAAAGGCACTTTTTGAATATAGCGCACTGATCCATCATCACCATCAGCATTTTGATGAAAAATGGATACATTCTAATGAGCCGGACCAGTTATTGGGAAACCCTGATCCCTCTTCAACTGCAGATATCAACTCCGTATTTCAGACGATAAAGTCGATGAAAGCAATGCCTTTTGATCTCAAGACAATGGCATCGACCATATTAATTTCAGCTATTCCCATGTTGCCATTGTTTGTATTGCAATACAGCGTCTCTGAAATTATCCAAAAAGTATTGAACCTTCTTATCTGACCGCACTGAAAAACCTATATTGCTTACCATGAATACTTCCTTCCTGTTATATGGCGCTAATGGCTATACCGGTCAACTGATCACCAAATTTGTACATGACTACGGTGTTACCCCAATTCTTTCAGGTCGTCGCAAAGAAGCATTAGAGCCGATGGCTGCCGCACTAAATACCAGTTACCGTGTAGCTGACCTTTCAGATAGTGCAGCCCTGGATGCGGCTCTAAAGGACGTTTCACTGGTATTGCATGCTGCCGGTCCATTTAAGCGCACAGCAAAACCCATGATCGAAGCCTGCATAAGGAACCGGAAACACTACATCGATATTACGGGTGAAATTGAAGTCTATGAACTGGCCAAAACATATGATGACGCTGCAAAAAAAGCAGGCATCATGATCATGCCAGGCGTGGGTTTTGACGTTGTCCCTACAGATTGTATTGCGCTCTTCCTGAAAAATAAAATGCCCGATGCCATTGAACTCAAACTTGCCTTTGCTTCGCTGGGCGGAAGGCTGAGTCATGGTACTGCAACTACTATGGCGGAAGGCATGGGTAAAAAAAGTGCGGCAAGGAAAGATGGTAAAATTGTTGCCGTTCCACTGGGCCATAAGGGCATGACGGTGGATTTTGGTGTCAAACAAATTTTTGTGATGACCATTCCCTGGGGCGATATTTCGACTGCATATACCACCACCGGAATCCCGAATATTGAGACATATACCGGCGTTTCTCCCAAGACCTATAAAATGCTGAAATACCAGTCCCTGTTCAACTGGCTGCTCCGTACATCGTTTATGCGCAACCGTGAGCTTAAAAAAATTAACTCCCGGCCGGCGGGCCCTTCAGATGAACAACGGGCAAAGTCGAAATCAGCCGTTTGGGGAGAAGTAAAAAACAGCAGGGGTGAAACAGCCCGTGCAAGACTTATTGGTCCGGATGGATATACCATGACAGCCTATGCATCCCTGATCATCACCAAAAAAATCCTGGAAGGGAATTTCAAACCCGGTTACCAGACACCTGCTGGTTGTTATGGTGCCGATCTTATCCTGGAAGTACCTAATGTTCAGCGGGAAGCATTGTAATGTTTACATCAGTACTTCCTTTTCACCCCTGATGGTGACCCATTCTGTATTCAGTAAAGAATCTGCCAGTCCCAGTGTTTTGGGAAGTTCATACTTATAATAAAACTTCATGGTGTCCAGTTTGCTTTCATAAAACCCGGGTGTCAATGAGGCCTGTCCTTCTTTGTTCAAAACCTGCACGGCCACAATACCCTGTTTAAGCCATTGCCAGGCTACTGTTATGATGCCCGAAAGTTCCATAAACAGGTTTGCATCGGCCAGATACTTTTCAACATCACCTTTTTTTGCAAATGACACCAGGTGACTGAGAACTTTCTTCATTCGCTCCAGGGCTTCAATGAATTTTTCTGAATATGGTTTTAGTTCATGAATCTCATTTGCCCTGGAGGCGGTTCCCATCATCTCTGTTACAAGCATATGAAAAGCCCTGCCCTGATGCAACTGAATTTTCCTTCCCAGTAAATCAATAGACTGAATACCGGTAGTTCCTTCATAAATCGACATAATGCGTATATCTCGATAATATTGCTGCACGTCAAAATCCATCGTAAATCCATATCCTCCCAGTACCTGCACCGCATTACTAACGGATACAATCCCATATTCTGATGGATAGGTCTTGACAATAGGTGTAAGGATTTCCAGCATGAGGTAGGCCTTTTCCTTATCTTCTCCCTGCATCACTTTTTCGAGATCATACCATTTCAGGCATTCAACCACAAGTGAGATTGAACCTTCAACAAATGCCTTCTGCAATAATAACATCCGGCGAACATCAGCGTGGTTGATTATAATGGTCTGATCTTTTGAAAGATCCTTATCTGCAATATGCCTCCCCTGCGGCCTTTCCATTGCGTAGTGTAAGGCGTAATAGTAAGCCGCGGAAGCAACTCCCGCAGCCGTCTGGCCAACGGCAATGCGTGCCGAGTTCATCATCTGGAACATATAGGTCAGGCCTTTATTCGGATCGCCGACAAGAAATCCTTTTGTGGGACCACCCTCACCAAAAATCAGGTGTGTGGTGGCATATCCCTTCTGTCCCATTTTCTGAAAATCAGCGGCACAGATTACGTTGTTGTCCTCTAGTTCTCCATCCTGTTTAGGCAGAAATTTTGGCACTATAAATAATGAGATGCCCTTGGTCCCTGCAGGTGCACCCTTTATCCGGGCAAGTGTCAGGTGCACAAAATTCTCACAGGCTTCGTGCTCGCCGCCGGAGATGAAGATTTTTTGTCCCACGATAGTATAGCTGCCATCTTCTGATGGTGTGGCTGATGTAGTAATATCAGACAAAGAACTGCCGGCCTGCGGTTCCGTCAGCGCCATGGTGCCCTGCCATTTTCCTTCAAACATTTTAGGCTTGTAAATTTCCTTGAGTTCCTTGTTGGCAAACAGGGTAATGAGTTCAAGGGCTCCTGTTGACAATCCAAGATAACCCTGCGCACTGCTGTTCGCCGATTCAAAAATGAGGTGCGCAATCGAGAAAATGGAATAGGGAATTTGCATACCCCCATCTTCAAGTTCTGAAATCGCTGTAAACCATCCGGCTTCGGCAACTGCCTTAAAAACCTGTTTTAACTGGGGATGTGAATGGATCTTTCCTTCCTTATGAACCACAGGATGCGTATCCATATCCTTAAAGAATGGGAACATCTCCTTATCAGCAATATCCCTGGCCGACTGCAATAGCAGTTCGATCTCTTCCTGTCCGCCAATATGTTCAAATCGTTTATACTTCAGCAGGTCCTGGATGGTATGCACTTCATACAGGAGGAACCTGAGATTATCCATGCTGATATATTGTCTGCCCATAATTTTCTTTTATTAATAAATTCACTCTCAACCCTCTCCGGCCGCCATAGCGAAGCGAAGGTGGCCAACCCTCAACCAACCCTTCCGCTTATAAATTCCGATCGCATAAATTTCGGATCAGGGTAAGTATAAAATCCTTCCCCGGTTTTTTGTCCGAGTTTGCCTGCATCAACATAGGTCTTCAATAACTCGGCAAATTTCCTGCTTTTTGGATCCGGCATGTTGCGGGTAACGTGCCATGCAGTATCAAGTCCAATGCCGTCGAGTATACCAAAAGGACCAAAGGGCATTTTAAAATTTCCCATCCAGCTCCTGTCAACGTCTTCTATACTGGCAATGTCATAGGTAACCAAAGCACCAGCTGCACCAATAAGGGCCACAAGCATTGCGTTGAAAATATAACCGGGAGATTCCTTTTTGATAAATACCGGTGTCTGGTTAAGTTGTCTTCCCATATCCATTAAAAAGCCAGGGATCCATGGCGCAGTTCCGGCATGTGGCATAACATCTACCACATTGGCAAGGAAGACGTCATGGAAATGAAATGCACAGAATTGTTCGGGCCTTCCGGTTTCAGCAGCAAACTGCGAAGGTAACAGGTAAGAAGTATTGGTGGTAAGCACGGCATCCTTTGAAAACAGCGGTGCAAATTTCGACCATACCTCTTTTTTGATGTCCAGTTCTTCAAGTACCGACTCGCTGACGAAATCAGCATCCCTGGCCGCTTCCGCTGCATCCAGCGTAAAACGGATTTGTTTGCCGGCCTGTTGCGCCTGTTCAACAGTAATGACTTTTTTATGGACAAGTTGCGCCAGTATGGAATCCTGTGTTTTCCTGGCAGTAGCAAAGGCCTTCTCGTTAATATCATACATCACGGTGTCAAATCCGCTCAATGCACTTTGAAGCCCAATCCTTAATCCCATGGTACCGCTTCCAATAATCAGTATTTTTTTAACGTCAGTTATTTTCTTCTCCATCATTGAAAGGTAAATGTTAATATGTTGGTCCGGTGATAATATAATTCTTAATAAAAATTACTGATCCTTTGATACCTGATGGCTTTCTGTGCATTTTCTGCGCATGCCCGCACTACAAATATCAACCCTGCAAACCGGTGGTCTTTGGTAAATCCTTTTTTATAACGGGCATAAATCTGTTGAACAATTACAGCAATTTTAAAAGATCCAAAAACGTAATAGAATAACATATCCGGCAAATCAATATTCAGCGTTTCGGCATATTGCTGAACTACTTCTTCCCTGTTCAGGTTTCCCTGAAGCCAGGTAAGATTAAACGGTTTTAATGCAGGATTGTCTGACGCTTCTGCCCAGTAACCAAGTGTAGTGCCAAGATCCATCAGGGGATTTCCAACGGTTGCCATTTCCCAGTCGAGCACCGCGATGATTTTTTGAAGATCAGCAGGATCGAGAACCAGGTTATCATATTTGTAATCATTGTGAATGAAAGCAGGTGGGCTTTCTGCAGGAATATTTGATTTCATCCAATCAGCAGTAAGGTTCATGTCTTCCACATCATCCGTCTCTGCATTATAATATCGCTTCACCCAGCCCTCGACCTGCCGTTCAGTATATCCCCCCGGTTTTCCAAGGTTGATGAGCCCGGTGGTATACAGGTTGATGCGATGTAGTTCGGCGAGGTTCCTGACTGCCGATAAGGAAAGTTGCCTCATGATACCCGGCGACAGTTCAATTCCTCCAGGAGGTTTGTTACGAAGGATGATCCCGCTGATTTTCTCCATCAGGTAAAATGGAGATCCGATGATGGATTCATCTTCACAAAACAACACAGGTTCCGGAACCTGCGGGTATACCGGTTTTAAGGCCGACAGAACCCTGAACTCCCTGCCCATGTCATGGGCTGATTTAATGTTTGCACCCACCGGCGGTTTACGCAAGACATATTGCTTTCCCCCGAAGTTGACCTGGTACGTCAGGTTAGAATATCCACCGGGAAATTGCAGAATAGAAAGCTCATCGCCGGACCCTGGAAGCTGTTGAATCAGGTATTGCTTTAATTTTTCAAGGTCAGGAGTTTCTCCTTCCCTGACAGTTCCTGCTTTGTCGATATGATCAGAATAATTTGCCAATTGGATCAACCGTGTTTTGTAAGGCTTTTCAGGATCGATTTTGCCAGTGAAGATTTGTGTACTTCATCCGGGCCATCGTAGATCCTCGCACCGCGTTCGTGGCGGTACCAGAACGATAATACCGTATCGTCTGTGATGCCCATTGCGCCGTGCGTTTGAATAGAACGGTCCAGCACTTTCATCAGGACATCTGCAACGAAAAATTTAATGGTGGAAATTTCATTTTTTGCAGCCCTTGCACCTTCTTTATCCATTTTATAAGCGGCATGCAGGACCATAAACCTGGCAGCGTTGATCTCAGCCCTGCTTTCGGCTATCCAGTGTTGAATGACCTGTTTATCGGCGAGCTTTTGTCCGTCTCCCATGTCTCTTTCCAGGGCGCGTTTGCACATCAGGTCAAATGCCCTTTCACAGATCCCGATCCATCTCATGCAATGGTGAATACGGCCGGGTCCAAGCCTTTCCTGGGCGAGTGCAAAACCGGCACCGGCTACGCCGATGATATTGCTGGCAGGAACCCTGCAGTTGACATATTCAATCTCTGCATGGCTGAGATAGCCGCCTCCGGCCTCGCCCATTATGGAAATATTCCTTACCAGTTGAAACCCCTGAGTATCTGTGGGGACCAACAGCATACTTGCCCTTTCATATACTGAAGCATCAGGATCCGTCACCGCCATTACAATGGCAAAGGATGCACCGTCAGCCGCCGTTGTAAACCATTTATGTCCATTGATTACATATTCATCACCCTCACGGATAGCCGTAGTTCCCATATTTACGGGATTGGAGCCGGCATGTTCGGGTTCAGTCATGGAAAAGCAACTCCTGATCTCACCCTTCATCAGAGGTTCCAAATATGTTTTTTTCAGCTGTGGTGATGCATGCTTGTGCATCAGTTCAATGTTACCGATATCAGGCGCCTGGCAATTAAATACATAATGCCCGAACGGCGTAGAGGCCATCGTTTCACTGACCTGGGCAAACTCCAGCATCGATAGTCCCATGCCACCCTCTGTAACGGAAAGATAGGGCGCCCAGAGACCAAGGGTTTTTGCTTTCACCCTTTTATCGGCAAGAACTTCTTCTACCTGTTGAAAAGGAAGTTGCATCAGGGCTATTTCCAGTGGATATAATTCCTGCTCAATAAATGCCCTGAACTGCGGGAGAATTTTCTTCAAACGTTCCGTGGCAAAAACTTCAACCATAAAGATCATTTATTAAAATTTCCACACTTACACATTTCATTTCCTCATTTGCATTTTCACATTTGCACATTATAAAATTTGCCAATTAGATCGTGTATCCCCCGTCGGCAGTATATACCGCCCCGGTAATAAACGATGACGCCCCGGAAGCCAGGAATAAGGCGAGTCCGGCAATATCCTCCGGTTCGGCGATTCCGGGCAGTGCCTGTTTTGCCAGGACAAGTTTTACAATTTTCTCATTGCTGGTCAGTGCTTCGCTGAATTTGGTTTTGATAAGGCCCGGGCAAATCACATTTGCCCTGATATTATCTGCCCCCCATTCTTTCGCCAGAACCTTGGTCATGGCAATCAGTGTAGCTTTGCTGATACTGTACAGGCCCAGGCCAAGGCCCGGACTAAGGCCTTCAATACTGCTGATATTAATGATCGAACCGCCCCCCCGCTGTTTCATTAACGGATAGGCTAGTTTGCAGAGTTCAAGCGGTCCCTTCACATTGACCTGCATAATCTTATCATACACCTTTTCATCGGAGTCGATAATGGGCCCGAAAGCAGGGTTTATGGCTGCATTATTTACCAGGATATCGAGGGCACCGAATTGTCTTACGGTTTCATCGACCAGGTTCCTGACCTGGTCCATATCTCCCATATGGGCCACAATGCCGGTGACTTCAATACCAAGATGTCGCAATTCCCTTGTGGTTTCGTCCACCGCTTCCTGTTTCCTGCTGGAAACAACCACTTTTGCCCCCTGTTCTCCAAGGGCCATGGCAATCGCCTTGCCGATCCCTTTACTGGAACCTGTTACGATGGCTACCTTGCCGTCAAGCCTCAGTTTTTTTGCGATTTGCATGATTATTAAATATACCCCTAATGTAAGTAATTGTGCACCATAACGGCAATGAGGATCCTGTATTTACCGTCATAAAAATTTGACTGCATTATGATATAACTCATTGTTCAATTAATAGCATTAGAATACTTTGTAGCTTGATGCAGGATCGTAAAATTTATAGTACCTTTTTATAATGATACATATGAAGGGTCGGAGCATAAGGTTGATAACCCTTCCTTCTTCATCTTAAAAAGAGACCATATCCTTAGTAACCCTAAATCATCTGTCGCTTTCAAAATTTACAATATGAAAAATTCAATTCTTTTAATAGTGATGTTCCTTGGTTTACAATCGGCAGGAAGTGTTGTGTACGGACAAGACGCACATGCCGACAGCTTATGGAAACATGCCCGTAAAAATGTTATCCGGTATAATCTGTCTTCAGCTTTATTATTTGGTGTCGAAAAAACATTTATACTGGGATACGAACGAGCCCTGAGTCCCCACAGAAGTTTTTCTTTTAATGCAGGCACGATTGCCTTACCTAAACTTGTAGATATAGAAACGGATAGTTTTACATTGAATAAAAAAGGTACAAACAACGGAATAAACTTATCAGCCGACTATCGCTTTTACCTGAGGAGTGAAAATAAACATGTCGCACCCCATGGTGTGTATATCGGCCCCTGGTATTCCTACAATTCTTTTACAAGGGAAAACAGCTGGGATTATAAGGCCGGTGGCGGTCAAAATTCAGCTACTACGGAAACAAAAATGAATATCCATTCACTGGGTTTTGAACTGGGTTACCAGTTTATACTCTGGAAACGCCTGGCCCTTGATTTTGTAATGATTGGTCCGGGCTTCGGATTCTACAATGTAAAATCAAAATTTGACTCCGATCTTACTGAAGCTCAAAAAGAGCAATTAAAACAAGCTGTTACTGACATCCTCACGCAGAAATTTCCGGGCATGGATATCGTTTTTGAAGACCAGCAACTCGATGCAAATGGCAAAATGAATACCACCAGTCTTGGTTACAGGTATGTCATACATATTGGATTTAACTTCTGATCTGCCTATCAGAACAGTAACCGTATAATACCTAAAATCCTGAAAGCCCTTCCGGAAGTATTGTCGTGGTTTGTTTTGCGACCATACAATAATTCAAGCCCGGTGGTGAAGTATTTATTAACCGCAAGGACAGCATTGGCAGATGCGTAGACGCTCTTTTTGAATATCTGTGACGTAGTTACGGGTTTCTCCTGGTGCAGATAACTGAATACGTAGGTAGACGACCATCTTTTTCGAAATACAAAACTATAGGAAACATATCCACCGTAATATAACAGTGTTTCAAGGGTATAGGCGTCTTTGGGAAATGCTTCATAGCCTAACCCGCCGAAATCATTTACAGAGCCCTGGGTACCATCGCCGATAATACCAAAAAGATTAAAGACCCTTTTTTTGAGACCAAGTGCGTTAAAAGACTGGTCAGGCAATCTGATACTCAAAGAACTGGTAAACCCCCAGGCCGGCAAATTATTCTTGAAACTATACTCCTTGTCTGTATAAATAATTGGTTTATAAATAAAGGAGTTCGTCCAACTGCCTTTCTTAAAATTCAATTTGGGTTTAAAAACAAATTCCGGCAGAGCCGCTTTTATTGCACTGGCACTATCCAAAGGAGTGTAATCATTTTTAGGTTCCTCTAGCGCAATTAATATGCTCCATCGTTCTGACAGTTCGCGCTTCCATCTTACCTGTGCAACCCGCGAAGCCGGCATTGAATTGGGACCCTCGAGGTCAAGTGTATTGGGCGATGCAGAAACATCCCCAAAGTTTGTCCAGGTCTGTCCGAACAAAAATTCCCCGAATGTCAGATATGCATGCCTCAGCCTGAAAAATGTATTTTCCCCCGTGGCACTGGAAAGAAAGTCGCCCTCCAGTAACGCCGTTGTATTTTTGCCAGCCTTAGGAAATTTAAAACTGAATCCCAGCCTGCTTTGATTGGCTGAAAAATGAAACCTGTTGAAATTTACATCTGTTGTTTTCTCTGTAGGGATGGCAGAGGTAACAAAGAGATCGTTATCGAAAAAGTTGTTATAGTCGAAATAAAAAGCGGGTTGAATAAATCCCGAAATTTTTCCTTCTGCAAATTCCGTAACAAAAGTTGGTTTTTGTGAAGGCTGGTAACTGGAGTCGAGGTTGCTATTACGTTTAAGGGAATCAAATTCTGTTTGGCCAAAAACTGCACTCCATTGACACATTATAAAAAAAAGGATGAAATATTTCCTGGAATATGTTGTAAAATGGTTTGGATGCATTCAATAATTTTCTTTAACGCCACATATATCAGTGTTTGTTAATATCCACCTGGATACTAAATTGAATCCGGTTAGCCCTTCCGTCAGCACCGCTGATATCTTGCCTGCCTCCATGAAGATATTCAATACCTGCAAAAGCACTCTTATGGAATTGCCAGATCAGGTTTGCCGCACCGTAAAAAGTTGATTTCACATCACCGGAAGGCTGTTGACTTGTATTGTCTGCGTTCCCGTAATTCATTACCAGCAGGGAAGAGAATGAAGGGCTCCAAAAATGCCGGATACCAGCCGTAAACCCGATACCGGGAATGGCTTTCAAATTATCATCGGCATCAGGAGCTGCATACATCCCTGCCCGGTAACGGGATATCCCTCTTCCTGTTATAACCTGGTAGGTGAAATAGTCCTTTTTAAGAAAGTTTAACTGGCCCGAAAGATTAACGCCGTAAGTAACTGTATTTTCTGTTGATCCTGTAGTTGGCCTGAATCTCACCGTCCCCGTAAATCCGGACAACTGAAGGTGCCCCCAATGATCCGTATAGCGATATCGCGCAGTAAAGTCGGGCAGAAAGGTTTCCATTTTACCTGGTTGAACTGGTGCCTGTACATCAATTAAAGGCTCTTCCAGTGCAACAGCAAAATACCCCTTTTTACCCAGGGGATGTTTATACCTTAATATACCATGCCGCACAAATGCATAGGCCGCAGGCTTTTCAAAATCCAAGTGTTGGCGGGATGATGCTCTCATCCATAAAATTGGACCATGTTTGTCCAGCCAGTAACCGGCCTCCAATTTCAACATATGCATGCCTTAACCGGAACGCACCACTTGTGCCGTAAAAATCTCCTTCCACATAGGTCCGCAGATCCGATTTGCCCATGGGCGTCCTGAAATCCAGGATTAACCTCGTCTCATTGGCCTGCAGATGGGTGTTGGTACCTTTTGAGCCGTCGGTGGGTATTTTTGAAACGTCAAAAAAACTGGGTGAATTGATCGGGTTGAAGTCATGGATCATGTCAAACTTCACATAGCCGCCAATGGTAATCCTTGCATTGGTTTTAGGGATCTTCCACCATCCTGCAGGAATACTATCCTCCGTTTGCTGTGCATAATTATTTAAAGAAAGTCCGAATGTCAATAAAAACAAAATAGCAACTTTCATGCTGTTGATTTATTTGGCTGAGATATCATCGATCGTTATAATCCTTTCATTTAATGGTTGGGTCGGACGATTATTATTCTTCAGCCTGGAAGAAAAAGCTGCAATCTGATCTTTACTCATGTGAACAGGGTCGCGTAACACCAGCCACTGTACATTCTCCGTACAAGGCGGCGTAGTCAATGAGCCGATATAATGGTATGCAAATAAATTCTTTGGAACATGAAGCGCAATATCAATATTTACGCTGTCGTGCGTCAGTTTTTCTCCTACTGCATTAGGCAGATATTTTATTAGCTGCTCAATGTTTTTATTGACACTTCCTTCCTGAACAAGCACTCCAACAACAGCCAGGTTTTTATCGTCACTCTGGTGTACAAAATGTACTTCCATTGGCGCATGCTTTCCATTTATAGTATGTTCACTGGGGGTATGGAAATGAAACTGTTTCAGGTGGTATACTTTCCCGGCATACGTTATATAACTTCCTTCCTGGGGCGTAATCTGGATAGTATGGCCATTATTGATCAATTCCTCCACATGCTCGTTATGAGCAATATTCAATTTGGTTGTTTTATATTCCATCGTCCAGTCCGAAGCCCCTTTACCCGTGTTTGTAAGAAGGTCAATGGGCGATTGTGTTTTACCTGAACCACAGGCTGCATATACCGGGGTAAGTGCAGACCATCCGGCAGGGCCCCCCTTCAGCTGAATAGGACCAGTGAACAGGCCGAACCGACTCGGTCTTTGGTTCAGCAACTGCAATTGTGTCCTTGTTTTCGGAAACGGATTCCTCATTTGAAGCCTGGTTCTGACAGGAAAACAACAATAAAAAGGTCATGGCTGGAAAAATACCTGGGAGTTTTTTCATTCGGCTATATTTGGCTGTTATTTATACTGTTCAAATAAAAATAAATAAATATTCCATTAAACATTCGTGATGGAATAGTGACTCAAAAACCTTAGGTGAAATTGACCTTTTCCATACACTATTTGTAACGATGCCATAATCCTATGGCCTGGCTACTGTTATATTATTTTACTCTGCCCGCGTAAAAACCACTTCGTAGTTTACTTTTTCCACTGCCTGGAAATAGTTGCCCTTCAATCGGGTCCTCAGCGTTTATATATTCCAGCGTATACACGGAACCGGGATAATTTACATCCTGCAACTCCACGGTCACAATTATTTTTCCTGCATTATTCTGCCATCCGGCGCGTCCAACATGAATAGGGTTTGGATTAAAATAGGAGGCTTCTATTTTTCCGTCAGGCCGTGGATTTTTTAATTCAATAATGTATCCCCCGTCTGTCCGCTGCCAGCGTCCTTCCAGTTTTTTTACAATGTCTTCCAGGTTCTCTGCTACTACCGCGGAAGCAACGGTATCCTGCATTACAACAGGCATAACATTTTCATCCTGTGAAGGAGTTTGCCTTTTATATATAAAGAACACTGCGACGAGCAGTACACATATCAGCAGTAAAAATATATCCTGCGAATTGGCTTCGGGCTTGGGGCTGATGGGGTTGTCAAGGGTCGCTCCCTTTCGCACGGCAGCGGCGTCGTGGCTGCGCATCACGGATGAACCGGTGTATTGCTCCAGTCATCAACGTCTTGAATAGGAAGCCTGGGCGCGATTGTCTGGCCCCCGGTTCGCTGGTACAATCCATTCAGTGGGCATGCTTGAGATGCTGAGGCTCTGGGGCATCTTGCGGACACTTCGGTGCTTCCCCGACAATCCCTCGCTTCGATGCGGCTACGAAGCCGTTCGCTTCAAGGAGGCATGACATGGCCGATCCTGGCGCGACGTTTTCTGTGGTCCAAACCGGCATTGCCGGACTCGATGAAGTGCTCGAAGGGGGATTCCTTGCCGGGGCGGCCTACCTGATCGAAGGCGCGGCGGGCGCGGGCAAGACCACGCTGGCGCTGCAATTCGCCTTGGAAGGGCTCCGGCGCGGCGAGAGCGTCCTGTACGTGACGCTGGCGGAGTCGAAAGAGGAAATTGACGTCATGGCCCGCTCGCACGGGTGGGACATCAGCGCGCTGCACTGGGTGGAGGCCGCCCCGCCCCAGGAGATACTCAAGGGGGAGGCCAAGTACACGATGTTCCACCCGGCAGAGGTGGAATTGACCGACACGCTCAAGCAGATCGCCGAACAGGTGGACCGCCTCAAGCCGGCCCGCATGGTGATTGATTCGCTCGTGGAGCTCCGCCTCATTGCGCAGAGCCCGCTGCGGTACCGCCGCCAACTCCTGGCACTGAAGCATTTCCTCAGCCAGCGCCGATGCACGGCGCTTTGGGTTGATACCCAGCAGGCGGAAGAGGGCCCCACTCGCACGGCGGTTCACGGGATCGTGACGCTGGAGCAGTTCGGTCCCGAGTACGGCGGCGAGCGGCGCCGGTTGCGGGTGGTGAAGTCGCGCTGGAAAGCCGTACCGCAGCGGCTACCACGACTATCTCATTCGCCGGGGCGGGCTGGAGGTGTTCCCGCGGCTCGCGGCTACCCAGTTCCCCGCCGGACGCCGTCGCACCTCGTAGAACAGCGGCCTGCCCGCCATTGATGCCTTGACCGGCGGCGGGCTGCCGTCGGGCAGCAGCACGCTTCTGCTGGGCCAGGCCGGCACGGGCAAGTCTTCGGTGGCCATGCAGTACGCCTACGCCGCCGTGCAGCGCGGCGAGCGAGCCAGTTCTTCACCTTCGAGGAGCGCGTCGAAAGCCTCCAGGCACGCGCCACGTCGCTGGGAATGGACCTTGAACCGCACCTGAAGGCCGGGCGGCTGTTGATTACGCAGGTGGACCCGGCGGAGCTTTCGCCCGGGGAGTTTCCTGGCGAATCCGCCGGCAGGTGGAAGCGGACCAGGTTCGTCACGTCACCATTGACAGCCTCAACGGGTACCTCCTTTCGATGAGCGACGAGCGATTCCTTATGGCGCATTTGCACGAGACTGCTGACTTATCTGGGCCAGCAAGACGTACTCACGTTGCTGGTGATGGGGCAGATGGGCCTGACCTTTGGCTACGAGACTCCCGCCAGCGTCAGTTACCTCGTGGACAACGTCTTTCTGTTTCGGTTCTTTGAAATCGCAGGGGAAGTGCGACGCGCGATTTCGGTGATCAAGACGCGCCGCGCCGGCCATGAACGCACCATCCGCGAGTTGCACATGGGCCCGCAGGGCATTCAGGTGAGCGAACCGCTGCGCGAGTTCCAGGGGCTGCCTCAGGGGCATCCCCGTCTCGGCAAGGATACAGACCTTTCCGGCAGAGGCGATGGCTGATTCTCACGCTGCTCCACGCTTGGGGACATCGCGTGCTGGTCCTGGCGCCCACCGCACGCGATGGCGAACTCTCCGAGGCAATTCTTGCGGAGGCGGGGATCGCTTGCACCGCAGTGTTTACAGTGGCCGACCTGATCCGCGAGATCGAAGCGGGCGCCGGGGCGGTGCTTCTGACGGAGGAATCGCTCGGCGAAGTGGAACTGGCGCCCCTCCTGCCGGTGATGGAGCGCCAACCGTCATGGTCGGAGTTGCCCTTTATTGTCTTGGTGAGCGGGGGAACCGGCGCGCCGGGGGTCGCGGCCAGCGCGGAGCGACTCGGCAACGCCCTGGTCCTGGAGCGGCCCGTGCCCGTCGCCACGCTCGTGGGCGCCCTGCGCCTGGCCCTGTCGGCGCGCCGGCGTCAGTATGAGGTGCGCGATCACCTCCTCGAACGGCAGCGGGTGGAAGAGGCCTTGCGCGCGACGGGGGTGAGTTGGCACGTTCCAATAAGGACCTCGAGCAGTTTGCCTACGTCGTCTCGCACGACTTGCAGGGACCGTTGCGCGTGATCGGCGGCTACGCCACGCTGCTCCGAGAAGAGGTGGGCGAGCCGCCCGATTCTGAGGCGCAGAAGTTCCTCAAGGTGATCGAAGGGAGCGTCGAATGCATGGGCCGGCTCATCCGCGACTTGCTGGCCTACTCGCGAGTCGGCACGCAGGGCAAGAAACCCCAGCGTACCGATGCCGAACAGCTCTTTGACTCAGCCCTCAAGGCCCAGACCATCGCCATCGCCGAAAGCGGCGCGATCATCACCCACGACCCGCTGCCGGCGGTGTGGGTGGATGAGGAGACGCAA
>CAVPPM010000009.1:0-360361 GCA_963707255.1 uncultured Sphingobacteriales bacterium
AATCCGCTAATCCTTACGCCGACCTCAAAACTTTTTTTCTCTCCCGGTTTAAGGATGATGAGGCCCATGCCATTATTAAAAGCATCGGGTGCGCTGCTGAGATTTTCGATCGAGATTGATCTCCTGTGATCTGGAATATACAGTTGCAGGTAGGGATAGTTTTTCCGGGAAATAAATTCAACCGATATATTATTCGCCGGATTTCTTAGAATACAAAAAGGTGAAATTCCATCTTCCAACAGGTAGCCATTATCCAGCTTTGTATCACCAATCAATCTGCCTTTACGGAAATCTTCATTAAAAATAAATTTACCTGTCGGTATCAGCTTTTCATCATATTCCAGCATCTGGCTGGAAGAAAACTGCAGCCACCATTCGTCTACGCTTCCTCCAAGGCTGAAATACGGATGCCACCCATCGGCCACAGGAATTGCTGAAACCGAATCAACCGGATTGCTGATGACGGTTTCAATGTTCAGTGTATTATCAGCAAGCAGGGTATACCTCACCAGGCAATCATAAGCGAAAGGAAATCCGCTGATATTTCCGGGGTAATGGTAGGTCATTTCTACACTGCAATTGTCATCTGTCACTGATTGATTACTGACAGAAAAATCGGCGTCATACAACAATCCGTGAAGCGCATCTTCATTGAGCATGAATTTCCTGACGCTATAGTCGACCCCCTCCCAATGAAAAGCGGCGTTCTTTAGCCGGCAAACAAAGGGTGAAAGTTTAGCACTTTTGAACCCGTTATGGACATTCTGCTCAAAATCCTCCCGTCCACGTGTAGCCTTCAATACAATTAACAGATTGGCCATTGCTGACCAGTTTCCACGCATTTATGATAGCGCCTGCGCCCGGAATAATTTCCACATAAGATCCTGACCTATCATCCTGCAATTCAACCTTTTCCCACCCATCCTGTAACCTTCTTTCAATTTTAAACGCCATATATATTATATGAACATTTAAGTTATAACAATTCATTAATAATCGCGGGCGATAAATTCATGTCTTAGTATTAGAAGTAGCCCGTACCATTAAAACGACATTATATGATAACCATACTCATAGCACTAAGCATTATACTCATCATAGATGCTGTCAGGCAGGAAAAAAAGATTGACCATATCAGGAATTCACATGAAGTGAAAACCTTCGAGAAAAATATTCATTAGTTGATGTATATGGATGGTTTTAATTTGAGGTCTGCTAAACAGACCTCATTTTTTTTCCTGCATTTTAAAATACAATTCCCTCCACCTGGATTTGCGTGATCATCCATATGTCCATTTCAGCCCAGTACCGGAACCTGACAGACCATAATCCCGTTTTCAACCAATGCTCTGAAGCTGTGGTAAGACAGACTTCATATTTACCGGTAACCAGGCATGTGTCGGCCGACATGGTGCAGTCAAGAACATCTATCGACATAGGTTCAATATGCTCATATCTTTTTTTAAAGCCGTTGATCCTCCTCCTGAAAGCATCAATAGATAATCCCTGGTGATCATTTAACTGAATGAACTGTTCATACTGAAAGGTCCACTGCAGGTCGCCATCGCTGAATATTTCCCGGATACATTCATTTACCGCAGTTCGGGAATTTTCATAGGGATGATCCGGATGGAATTCATCATAAATAAAACAGGTAGCCATGCCCGGCAGGTCCATATGCAGCATCCTGTGTGGAAACAGTTCTTCGGTAATGAAGCGGTAAATTTCCCTGGCCTTTACGTTAGGGCTGAATACCGTGACTTCAATGCCCTTGTTCTTCATAAACCTGAGAAGGTCCTGCAGCAGTCCCCCGATCTTCTCGTCTTCAATATCTCCCACCTTCGGAAACTGCTGCGGGCTCCCCAGCACTTCGAACACCGACTTCTCACTTGCCCTCGCCTCCTGTTGTTCGAAATCCATTATATAATTCAAAAATTCATTTTCTGTTTCGGGAGACAGGGCAGTCGCGCCTTCACTATATTGGAAGTCGGCCCCATGCTCGAGCATAAGTTTCATTTTGATAAAGTCGTTTTCAGCTTTCAGCGCTTCGAGCTCATCCATGTTTTGATATTCTTCCTGCATATCCGTTGGTTTTATTTATACGAATATGCGACAGGAAGAAGGCTGACAGATCAGCCTTTTACCGGTAAGTTGAACAGAAAAAAACAGCGGATTGTTAGTGAAAGTCCTGCAAATGCTAATTGGTAAAAGTAAATGAGCGAACAACAGACCATGGGCTAAGGGTTCCTGAACCAAGAATTTGAACCCTCCAGTACCATATACCGTTTAGAGATGCATTATCCATTCTCACGCAATAACTAGGCCCACCGGTACCGGCGTTAAATACGCCTGTAGTCCTGGGAATTTCAGTTCCGCCGCATGCTATATTTGCGAAATATGTGGGTTCACTAAAGTCCGCTGACCTGGAAATTTGTATATAATAAAACTCTGCATATACACTTGGCTGCCATTCAAAATTAACAGAACAACATCCTACATTGGCATTATCAGCAGGTGATTTCAAATATGGTGCTGATATTGTAGGCTGCAGTGTGTTAAAGGTTTGTGACTCTCCGTAACCGGTACCCGCTGCATTAGTAGCGTAAGCACGAACTGAATACCAGGTAAACGGATAAAGGGTATTCATCTGGGAAGTATATATACCAGAACCACTACCATCCAGCGTACCTCGCATGTTGGGATCGCCAACTGCATTATAGGAAACCCCTCTTTGTAATACCGGGCTTCCTCCATCTGAAGTAATGTTGCCACCACTCTGGGCGGATGTCTGGGTAATATTCGTAACAGCGGTTGTTATCACAGTTGGAACTGTTACGCCAATTGTCGTAAAACTTAACTCTTCACCATAACCGGTACCGACACTGTTAACTGCATAAGCCCTTACAAAATATTTAGTATTAAAGTCAAGACCTGTCATTGTACTAGCGAATACTCCTGCACCGGTTCCATCAGATGTTTTATTATCGGCGATTGTTGGCAGTGGATTTGTTCCCCAGCAAATACCCCTTGCGGTAATGGAAGCGCCTCCGTCAGAAGTGATATTACCGCCTGAAACAGCAGTATGTTGGGTGATCCCACTGATCACGGTAGTGGTGATGACGGGTGGTCCAAGTGTGGTGAAACTAACTTCGTTCCCGTAAGAGGTGCCTGCATAAGTAATGGCGTAACCCCTCGAATAATATACTGTTGCTGCAGTGAGGCCTGTCATTTCAACAGTAAAAGCACCTGTACCGGAGCCTGCGGTAGCTTTCGAATTGCTTAATGGTTGGGTTGGGTGAAGTGTTCCAGCATGCGCCCCGTTCTGTTACAACAGCGCCTCCGTCTGTCACCACTTCTCCATTAAATGTGGCACTGGTGGAGGTAATACCTGTCGCTGGGAGCTGCACTTATCGAAGCGAGTGCGAGCGTAGTAAATTTTATTTCAGTTCCGTAGATAACATTTGTATTTGTTTTCGCATAAGCCCTGACATAATACTCCCTTCCACTCGTTAAGCCGGTGATTTCTGTGGAAAAAGTGCCAGGACCTTTGCCGCTGGTAATCTTTTTGCCCGTGATGAGCAGGTGCACGGAGCGTATCCCAGCAAACACCCCTTTCAATAATTTCTTCAACATTGTTAGAAGTAATTTCTCCACCGCACGCTACTGAGGTCATATTTACGGTACCACGTGTAGTGGTGACTTCTATTTTACTGACCGGCGGAGGGTTGTCCTTATTACAAAATATGCCCAGAAAATCGCAGGCAAAGAATCAGCAGTTCACTTAATCTCATACAGTTCCTCCCACCGTGTGGTATATTTTCCGCTGCGCATATCCTGCCGCATTTTCCAGTTGCGTTTTAGTCCGCTGGCTACATACTTGACCACATCACCGCGCATGCTGAAATTGATATTGTCCACCGCGTCCATCAGCGAACGCTGGTTTTGGTGCAGGGGAGCGCTGAAAATATCCGACTGCACCGCATCATCAGGCACCAGTTCTCCCATGATCACTCCGGCCTTCAGGTACTTTTGTCCGGGCCTGAACAACTGGTCCACCAGCGGCAACGCATGATCCATCAGTTCGGTGGTATAACTGGTTGCTTTGGGAAGCATGACATATCGATGATCCGTTTTAGGGTCATAGAACATATTCCCCGCCCCTGCTGCCGTTGGTGACGGCAAATACATCGATCACCCCGGCCGAAAATCCCTGTCGGCGCAGTTTTTCCGCGGCCCGGGCAATATAGGTGGCCACGGATTCCCGAAGTTCTTCTGCGGTATAGACCGGCTTTCCGAACATCCTTGTACAGGAAATCATTTTCTTTTTCTCCAGCGGATCTTTGAGGGGAATGCAGGAGATGCCGTTCAGTTCCCTGATCATCCTTACGCCCACCACGCCACCGAGATTTTTGCGCGCCCATTCTTCAGGAATATGCTTCAACTGCCATGCGGTATTGATGGCAAATTTCTCTTTGAGTTTTTCGGCATATTTCCTGCCGATGCCCCAGAGTTCGCCAACATCAAACTGCTGAAGGGCAGCAGCAATCTTGTCGTCTTCCTGCAATACAAAGACGCAACCTGTTTCCTCCTTATTCTTTTTGGCCAGTTTATTGGCCACTTTGCAAAGCACCTTGCTCGGGGCAACGCCAACGGATACCCGAATTCCGGTCCACTCTTCCACAATGTGCCGGAGGTTGGTCGCAAACTCCTCATACTTTGAAGGGTCTATATGGCTAAGGTCAAGGAAGGCTTCGTCGACGGAGTAGACTTCCACCGCACCAGGCGGCATATTTGCGCGGAGGGTGTCCATCACGCGCATGGAGAGGTCGCCGTACAAATTATAATTGGAAGAAAACACGGCGACGCTATGCTTTTTTATGAGGTCGCGGTACTGGTAGTATGGACCTATCGGTCCGAGCCCAACTGCCTTGGCCTCATCACTGCGGGCGATAATACATCCGTCGTTGTTACTCAGCACCACAACGGGCCTGTGCGCCAGGTCGGGCCGGAACAATCGCTCGCAGGAGCAGTAGAAGTTATTACAATCGATCACTGCTTTCATGGAATTGCGGATTGACGGATTGGCGGATTGGCGGATTGGCACCTTCGGTGATTGGCGAATTGGCGGATGGGCGAATTGGCGAATTGGCACCTTCGGTGATTGGCAATTGCGGATGGGCGAATTGGCGAATTAATTTTCTTCGCAGGTATTGAATCAATCCGCCAATTTCTTACTAAGATCCAAGGCCCTGTTGCTGAAAAATGAATAGTCTATCTTTCAGAATCATCTCTGCTTTAATACAAAATGGTGAGCTGGTTAAACACTTCGCCAGCAGATCCTTTAGCGTACACCAGGAATTGAATGAAAGACTTTGTACTGTCATATTCAAATCCTTCAGCAATATTATTTGAAATTGAAGATGCAGCTGCCCTGAGCTGGTCTTTCATTCTGTAATCGGTTCTCAAATTTCCTTTCTCACAAAAACTATAAATGTCTGCCGCAAATGCAACAGCTTCATTCCACAATGGAATTTCTGTGAACGATTTATATGTCGCCATACTCACTATATTTTCTTAATTCGCTCAATCCGCAAATTCGTCAATCCGCCAATGTTTACAACGCATGAATAACATAGGTAACAACCCCCCAAACCGAAAACTCTGCATAAGGATCTATATCGATGATGGCGAGTTTACTGGTCTCAGGAATCAGCCGCACCTTATTGAAGTTTTTTTCAAAACGACGGATCAGCATTTCACCATTCAGTGATGCGATAATGACTTTGCCGGAATCGGGTTTAAGACTTCGGTCCACAATCACTACATCTCCATCATGGATGCCGGCGCCAATCATGGCTTCGCCGCGGACCCGCATAAAAAAAGTGGCTGGTTTATTTCGCACCAGATGCTCATTCAGGTCTATTCCCTTTTCAGCATAATCATCCGCAGGGGCACCGAATCCTGTGGCATTGGCCGTCCTTACTTCGTGTTGCGTGAACGTCTTACTACCCTTGTAGGCCGTTCCAAAAATTACATCCCCATCCATAAAAAAAGATTTTGAAATACTAAAATATTTAGTAAATTTATGCTAAAGAAATAATCAGGGAAAATTTTTTTAGGATGGATCATGGGTTAGTAAACAGGATCATTTCCACCGGAATTCTGAGGGAGGAATGGCAGGAGTATCGTCTTGTCATTCCTGCCGATGAGCCGGTCAGCCGGCAGGTTAAACAGCTGAGAATGCAATGGGAACAATTGTATGGAGAATCGACAGTCTCCGATAAGCCGCCCTGCATTACGCTGGCCTGTTTTATGGCCAGGGAAGAGATGGAAGACATGGTAATGCGGTGGCTGAACAGGATCTGTAATATCCAGCATTCGTTTATGGTGACGCTGAATAATTTCAGTGCGGTTCCTCCGCAAACCATTTATATCCGTGTGCAGGATAGCACGCCATTTTTGCAGCTGGCCAGCCAGCTGAGGTTGCTGGATGATTTCTCGCGTCCCGCAGATGGCCGGAAGTGGAGGATATTCGATAAGCCGTTTATCAAACTGGGTTCCCTGCCAGAACATGCGGGCCAGGAACAATGGTTTACCTATACCCACCAGGTATTTCATGCCGCATTCATGGCCAGGAAAATTTTACTGATGAAAAGAGAATCGAATAATTGGAAAATGCTAAGTGTTTTTCCATTTGGAAAGGAAGAATTGTAAACGATCTTAAATCAATCGTATGTTAAAAACCACGCCCGGATACCGTTTAAATGAATATAAACTTGTGATTCCATTACCGGATGCCTTACAGCAAAAAATTACCAGCCTCCGTATGGAATTTGGTGAAAATTATTCTTTCAAGCCCGACCTGGGAAGGGCGCATGTCATCCTGATCATGTTCAGCCAGTTGGAAATGATGGAGGATAAGATAAAGCAACGCCTGAGATCCATATCGATGGGCGAGACACCCTTTAAGATCGAGCTTAAAGATTATGGTTCATATCCCTCTCATACCATCTATGTCAACATTGCAACGAGAGAACCGGTTAAAAAATTAATCAGGTCTTTCAAGGATATTCAGCATATCCTTAAGACCGACAAGGATCATAAGCCCCATTTTTTACAGGAACCGATGATCTCCATCGCCCGTAAGCTAAAGCCCTGGCAGTATGAAAAAGCATGGCTCGAATATTCCCACCGGCAGTTTACCGGAAGGTTTATAGCGGATGCTGTGTTATTATTAAAACGACCTGAAGGATCCATTCCCTGGCAGATCGTTGAACGAATGGAGCTCCAGAATCTTCCTGTAATAACGAAGCAGGGCGGGCTTTTTTGAATTGCGGATTACGGATTGCGGATTGCGAATTAGGCATTATTAAACTATCCGTGAAGTTTCAATACATTTTTTATGATCAATCCAATGAATCCGCAATCCGTAATCCGCAATCCGCAATCTAAAATAAGTAACTATGAATCCAGATGAATATTTGAAAGGCCGCGGCGCGCAGATCAATACCCGTAACCGGTTTCACAAAGATGAAATCGTAAGGGAGCACATTGAAGGCATTGACGACTGGACCATCACCAATGAATCCACACAATACATCGAACAGGATGTTAAATCAATAGTCAATAAGGTCGATAGCCCGGATGTGGGCATGTTCTACAGCATGAATCCATATGCCGGATGCGAACACGGATGCATTTATTGTTATGCCCGAAATGCCCATGAATACCTGGGCTTCAGCGCGGGTCTTGATTTTGAAAGAAAAATTATCGTCAAGAAAAATGCGCCGCAGCTGTTGCGGAAGTTTTTGATGCGGCCCGACTGGGAAGTGAAACCCATCAGCCTTAGCGGCAACACAGATTGTTACCAACCGGCAGAAAAAAAATACCGGCTTACCAGGCATCTACTGGAAATATGCCTTGAATTTAATCAGCCGGTCGGACTGATCACCAAAAACGCAGGCATGCTTCGCGATAAAGATATATTGGAAAAGCTCGCCGCAAAAAAACTGGTTTCAATACTCGTGTCCATCACTTCTATGGATGAAAATCTCCGGCAGGTAATGGAACCACGCACAACCACCACTACGCAAAGATTCCGGTTGATCCGGGAACTAAGTGAGGCAGGAGTGAGGATGGGGGTAATGATGGGACCAATGATTCCCGGACTTGAATGATCATGATATGCAAAAAATCATGAAGACCGCCAGCGAAAATGGCGCTGTATTTTCTGCTTATACTTTTATCAGGTTAAATGGTGCAGTAAAAATTTTGTTCCACGACTGGCTATATAAAAATTTCCCCGACCGTGCAGATAAAGTCTGGCACCAGATCGAAGACGGCCACGACGGTAAGGTCAACGATAACCGTTTCGGAATAAGGATGCGTGGTGAAGGAAAGATCGCAGAGATCATCTCCCAGCAATATAAAAAGTATGGCAAATTGTACAAGCTGAATGCTGAAAGATGGGAATTGGATACATCACTTTTCCAAAGGCCCGGACAACAGATCTCGATGTTTTAAACCAGCGCCGGCAATTCCTTGTATTCACAGGGATGCATGGGATCATCAGAAGTGCGGAAAGCTTTTTCAATAGTGACGGCTTCCATTTCTGTTGCAGGAAACTGGTAGGATGTAATTTCCCTGATGCGTTCTTCTGTCAGCCCATCGCGTATCCACTCCCTGGCTAACTCTTCCGACAAAATAAGCGGCATTCGCTTTTTCTTATTGTGTACCTGTTCAAGCAGGGAGTTCGCCTTCGTGGTGAGAAGGGCAAAGCCTTCAATGGTTTCGCCCGTTTCCTGGTCGGTCCACGGTTGCCAGATACCGGCAATGAAAAAATACTCCCGGTCCTTCACTTTTACAAAATATGGATAGGCAATATCCTTCTTTTCACCGGGCGGTGTAAAATGACGCCATTCGTAAAATCCGGAAGAAAGTATCAGGCACCTCCGCTTTAATGCAGCACTGCGAAATGTTGGCTTCTGAAGCATCTCTTCACTGATCGCATTCAGCGTATTTTTCGGAGGATCTTTTTTCCCGGTTTTTGGATTCAATCCTCCCTTATGAAAACGGTCGACCTCTGCCCAGGTCCTGAAATAATGCGGAATCAATTCCCAGTGCATCATCACGGGTTCAAAATCATTTCCACCATCTACTGGTTTGATCACCGGCCAGTCGCCAAAGTCGAACCCGCTTTGCATTGGGCGGTTCAGGGAAAGCTCGTAGTCCCGGAGAGATTTCTCCAGTTCCATGAGCCGGATATGCTCGGCCCTGCTGATTTGTATGCCGTTATAAAAACACATGGAAATTACATTTACTCCGCAGGAGTAAAATAACTTAACCAAACTCCGGAGTAAATGTAATTTAATGTGATAATGTGAGAAATGCGATAATGTGGGAGTGAAAATGAGGGAATGTTAATCTTCGCATTTTCTCATTTTCACTTCCACATTCCCCACACTTCACAAATTATCACATTTTCAAAACAGCGTCCGCTGTTTTGAATAATGGTTGTTTTAGCTGTAAGCCGCAATGAAGATTAATGGCATCGATCCATGCGATAGTAAGGTCGGGAATGACTTCTTCATTACCCGGGTGAAGGAAAATATATGCTTCTTCAAGGCCGGAATCGATCCAACTGGGAAATCCGTTTAGCCCAGTCCGTTATCCTGCCATAGGTTGATGGATGGTCGCTGTTACTTACAAATCTAAGAAAGAGCCTGGGCACGGTGAGATACATGTGGGTACAGTCCCTCCTTCCCGGCGTATCCGTTATCACCAATCCTCTCCCCAGTGCCCTGATCTGCGGGAACAATGATCCGGCCTGGGTAAACCAATCGGGATGACGGAATTCCACAAATACATCAAGGTCATCCGGCAGTGAGGCCAGGTATTCAAAAAGCGGTTCTTTTTTTACCGGAGAAAACAGGTCACTGACCTGCAAAAAAGCCGGGCCAAGGTTTTCCCCGAAAGCACTGATACCGTTGATAAATCCGTCAGTCTGCCCCTCCACTTTTACAAATGAACTGTAATGACTAATGGATTGAGGGAACTTCGGACAGAACTTAAAATCACGGCCCCTTGCAGGCTCCGCCCATTTGGCGATCACATCTGGAGGATAGATGGCGTAGTGCGTTGCATTGAGTTCAGTGGCATGAAAATATAATGGATAAAGTTCCCTGAATTTCGTTGCAGGCGTTTTTGGAGGATAGACCTTATTGACCCAACTCTTATGGCCCCAGTTACTACAACCAATATACACTTTGGGTACAGGAAGCCGTTTACCTTTCAGGACCGAAGCATTCATCACCGGGTCCGGTGGCAGTGTAAAATCAATCGAAGGCAATGCCTGAACGGGTACATTTCCAAATTTCATGGGCCGGTAAATTATGAAAAATGTCTACACTAACGTTGTTAAACATTATTAGAAAATGAATAGTTGTTCAATGACCAGGCAAAATAATTTTTTGCATGATGATACATAAAAAATCCGCAATCCGAAATCCGCAATCCGTAATCCGACTAACTTGCTGCCATGAGCATCGTTAACGGGTTCCGGAAATTTTCCAAATTTTTGCTGGCAAGGCCGGTGAATTGGGCTGCTGCTAAATTCACTTCATTTCCGAAACAGGACAAAGTAGAGGAATCATTGTCAGCACTCTATAAGGAGATCATCAATGGCAATGAAAAAAAAGGAAAGCTATTTGCCTTTTCACCATCGGAACAACCGGTGATTATTTTTTCTGACCAGCATAAAGGTGCACGCAACGGTTCGGATGATTTCCGGATGGCCGAAGAAACATTTATTCACGCCCTTGACTATTATAACCAGCAAAAATTTCTCTACCTCAACCTGGGCGACAGTGAAGAACTCTGGGAAAACAATGTGCTCACTGTATTAAAACACAATACCGCGGTATTTGAAAAAGAAAAACTGTTTGCGGACCGTAATGCTTTCTTTAAAGTCTTCGGCAATCATGATCTTTTTTGGGACAATGACCCATTTGCTGCCCTATACCTGAAAAAAATGTATGGCACAAAGATCAAGATCGATACGGGAATGGTATTTCGCATAAAACTTCCCGGAAGAAATATCGATATTTTCTGTACCCATGGACACCAGGGCGATGCACAGAGTGATGGCAATGCCCTTACAAAATGGTTCGTATCGTATATATGGGGACCTATGCAGGCCTTCCTGCAGATCAATACCAATACACCCGCAACGAGCGACGACAGGAAATCTGTTCACAATGAATTCATGTATGAATGGAGCGCCAAACAGGACGACCTGATCCTGATCACCGGTCATACCCATCAGCCCGTCTTCAATTCGCTCACCCACCTGGAAAGATTATACCTCAACAGGGAGGAAGCGGAAATCAAGGGCGACCAGGCTGCCATTGAAAAAATTGAAGCGGAAATACCCAGGAGGAAAAGAGAATATGACCGGGTGAACATTCAGTTCAGAAAAATGAAACCCACCTATTTCAATACAGGGTGCTGCTGTTACCTCGACGGGAATATCACCGGTATAGAGATAGCAGATGGTTATATCAGGCTGGTCAAATGGAGCAAGGTAAACGGCACGCCTACCCGAATGGTGGCGGAAGAGGAATTACTCGATAATATTTCTGCCAAAATCTAATAGTCCTGTGTAACAATAGAGCAATTCGTTATTGATCCACCTGCCCGGTGAATGAAGTTGGTTTCCTAGAGATATTAACACTACATATTCCTCCTGTACTGTCCGCCCACTTCGTATAAGGCATGGGTAATCTGGCCGAGTGAGCAATACTTCACGGTTTCCATCAGTTCCTCGAAAATATTTCCATTGTTCACGGCCACCTGCTGGAGTTTTTTCAAAGCATCCGCAGAACGGGCAGCATTTCTTTCCTTGAACAATTGCAGGTTCCGGATCTGCAGTTCTTTTTCTTCCGGCGTACTGCGGATTACTTCTCCGGGAGTAATGGTCGGACTTCCTTTCTTACTCAAAAAAGTATTCACGCCCACGATCGGCAATTCGCCGGTATGTTTGAGGCTTTCGTAATGCAGGCTTTCTTCCTGGATCTTGTTGCGCTGGTACATTCTTTCCATCGCCCCCAGCACGCCGCCCCTTTCCGTAATGCGGTCGAACTCCATCATCACCGCTTCTTCTACCAGGTCGGTCAGTTCTTCAATTAAAAAAGAACCCTGGTTGGGATTTTCATTCTTTGCCGTACCCAACTCGCGGTTGATGATCAGCTGGATCGCCATGGCACGACGAACACTTTCTTCCGTAGGCGTGGTGATGGCTTCATCATATGCATTTGTATGCAGAGAATTACAATTGTCATAAATCGCATACAATGCCTGCAACGTGGTACGGATATCGTTGAAGTCGATTTCCTGTGCATGCAGGCTTCGGCCGGATGTCTGGATATGATATTTCAGCATCTGGCTGCGCTTGTTCGCCTTGTACTTATATTTCATGGCCTTGGCCCAGATACGCCTGGCCACGCGACCGATCACACTGTATTCCGGATCCATTCCATTGCTGAAAAAGAAACTAAGGTTGGGTGCAAAATCATCAATGTTCATTCCACGGCTCAGGTAATATTCCACATAGGTGAAACCGTTAGACAACGTAAAAGCCAGTTGTGTAATAGGATTGGCGCCTGCTTCGGCAATATGATACCCTGAAATGGATACGCTGTAGAAATTTCTTACCTGCTTATTGATAAAATATTCCTGCACATCACCCATCATCCTGAGCGCAAATTCGGTACTGAATATGCAGGTATTCTGTGCCTGGTCTTCTTTCAATATATCGGCCTGTACCGTTCCCCTGCATTGGCCAGCGAAAAGGCCCTGATCTCTTCATAAACATCTGCAGGCAACACCTCATCCCCCGAAACGCCAAGCAAGCTTAAGGCCCAGGCCATTATTGCCCTCGGGCATCCTGTTATCCTCTATTGCATACACAGGACGCTGAAGACCATTATAACGGTTACGGATAACCGATTCTACATCGTCCCATTTTTCGTTCCTGCTGATCCATTTTTCACATTGCTGGTCTATGGCAGCATTCATGAAGAAGGCAAGAATGATGGGGGCCGGACCATTGATGGTCATGCTTACCGAAGTCCGCGGATCGCAAAGATCAAAACCGCTGTACAGTTTCTTGGCATCATCTACCGTAGCAATACTGACCCCGCTATTTCCCACCTTTCCGTAGATATCCGGGCGGTGATCAGGATCCTCACCATACAGGGTAACCGAATCAAATGCGGTGGAAAGCCTTTTGGCAGGCTGACCAAGCGCCACATAGTGAAAGCGTTTATTGGTTCTTTCAGGACCACCTTCACCGGCAAACATCCTGGTGGGATCCTCTCCTTCCCGTTTCAGCGGAAACACACCGCCGGTAAACGGGAAATGACCCGGAGCATTTTCCTGTGCCTCCCAGCGGAGCATATCACCCCAGTCGCGGAATTTTGGCAATATGACTTTCGGAATTCGGGTACCCGACAGGGTCAGACTGAACATCGGCTGCCTGATCACCTTATCCCTTACATTATATTCATAGAAGTCTTCCTTGTAGGCCGACTGTTTGGCAGGCCAGTTGTCCAACAATTTTCGGCTCACAGCATTTAGCTGTTCATACAATGCATCCACCTGTTGTTTCAACACTTTGCGTAGTTCATCAGATCCTTCAGGCAGGCTTTCTAAAGCCCCGGTCAGCCGGTAAATTTTAGAAGCTATATCTGCCTGCTGGTCCGTATCCCTGTTATACTGCCGGATGGCATCTGTTATCTCACTTAAGTACCGCACCCTTGATGGAGGTATGATGAGTGACTTTGTACCGGATGCATTAACGTCCTCGGGAAGATCTTCCATCAGTTTCACACCGGTTTTCTCTGAGATTTTCCGGATCAGTTTATTAAACAGGGCATTAACTCCCGGATCATTGAACTGCGAGGCGATGGTTCCGAGCACGGGAAGTTCTTCATCTTTGGCCGACCATAAACCATGATTGCGCTTGTATTGCTTTCGGACATCATTCAAGGCATCCAGTGCGCCGGCTTTATCAAACTTGTTGATGGCAATGACATCGGCATAATCCAGCATGTTGATCTTTTCGAGTTGTGATGCCGCGCCATATTCAGGAGTCATCACGTACAAAGATGTATCACAGTAGTCGAGGATGGAAGCATCACTTTGTCCGACCCCCGCACTTTCCAAAATGATCAAATCAAACCCTTCCGCCTTGCAGATATCAATGGCGTCCTGAACATATTCGCTCAATGCCTTGTCGCTTTCACGGGTAGCCAGGCTGCGCATATAAACCCGGGGATGATGGATGGAATTCATCCTGATCCTGTCGCCCAGTAAGGCGCCACCTGTTTTTTTCTTCGAAGGGTCAACAGAGATCACAGCGATGGTTTTATCGGCAGAAGCCTGCAGGAACCGGCGGACCAGTTCATCTGTTACGGAAGACTTCCCTGCCCCACCCGTGCCGGTAATTCCCAATACCGGGATGACCTTATTCTTCGTTTGTGCGTCATTGTTAGCTGTAACGGGTTTTCCATTTCCTGGCAAACGGATGCCATTTTCCGCATTGGTTATCTGCCTGGCGATCAGGCGGATGTCCTTCACTTCGGGCAATTGCAGGGCAAGGGATTGTTTTCCCGAACCGTTCAGGGTATAATCACACTGCCGGAGCAGGTCTTCGATCATCCCTTCCAGGCCCATTTTCCTTCCGTCGTCCGGTGAATAGATCCTGGTGATCCCGTAGGATTGCAGTTCATCGATCTCCGAAGGCAGAATAGTGCCACCACCGCCGCCAAATATTTTAATATGCCCGCAGCCGCTCTGGCTCAGCAGGTCCTTCATGTACTTAAAGAATTCCACGTGTCCGCCCTGGTACGAGGTAATCGCGATCCCATGGGCATCTTCCTCAATGGCGCACTCCACAATTTCGGCAACGGAGCGGTTGTGCCCGAGATGGATGATCTCAGCGCCCTTGCTTTGCAATATCCTGCGCATGATATTGATGGCTGCATCGTGGCCGTCGAACAGGCTCGCCGCCGTCACAATCCTGATCTTGTTGTTGGGAATGTATGTCATACCGTTTATACTAACAGTTGTTAGGCAAAGATAAGTGTTAGTTGTTGGTTGTGCGTTGAGGGTTGAGAGTGAAAATACAGTTCATTTATGAGCAAAGGGATAGATACTCAGTCCTACTGTGGCATAGGAGTTCCTGATGTCAAATCCCTTATTGATACTGGCAGCGGCAAATTGCAGGTCGGCTTTTATCCAGGGAAGTTCCGGCGTACCAATCCGGATGCCCAGGAAAGGTTCATAGGTGGTTATATCATTGAGGCCTGCAAGAAAAAGCCTTTCAAGTTCGGGTAATGTATATGAGGTTTCCTGCCTGGAAAATAAACTATACTGGAACCTGATCCCCATATTAAAACGGATGACTTTGTTTCCGGTATAGACACCGGGTTGGATAAAGAACCTTGTTGAACGGTTATTGAAATATCGGTGTACATCAACAGAGTCGATATAACTTTTGTCGTTCAATGTATTTCCCGTTGTACCAAATCCTCCGTCGATATAAAAAAAACTGACCCGACGCTGATCTATGGCGTGGAAAAAAGAGCCGCCCAGTTCCCAACCGGTTCGCTCATATCTTACTTCTGAAAAAGTCCTGACAGTATTAAAATAGTCCGAAATCCTGTCCTGCTCTTTCCTGCCATAAAATGATGCCAGGATGGCCCAGTGCTTTCCAAAAGCATAGGCTGCCTGCAGGTCGCCTCCATGGTTATAATTTTCATTTTTCTCATCATCATTCCTGCTCGGACCGGTTGACCATGATGCCGAAATAACCGCTTCGCCTTTGGTGCTGAAATAGTGAAGGTTGCGCGCGGGTGGATTATAAATATAGCGGGGCTGGCTGCAGGAGCCGAGAATACTTACCATAGAAAATAAAACAATAAGCCTCATGTATGCGGTAAATCTAATACGTAAAAACAAAAAACCCGCACCTTAAGGAGCGGGCAATAATTTTAATCGGCTGGAGGTGTGGTGGTTACGTTGGTGTATTATTTCCAAGGCTGGCGGACTGGTGGTTTTAAGGGATCATGGATCAATTTGTCAGGTCTTTTCTGGGATGTGGATCGATGGTTTTTCGAAGGTCTGGCGGTCTTTTCAGGGATGTGGATCGGTGGTTTTTCGAAGGTCTGGTGGTCTTTTCAGGGATGTGGATCGATGGTTTTTCGAAGGTCTGGCGGTCTTTTCAGGGATGTGGATCGATGGTTTTTTCGCAGGTCTGGCGGTCTTTTCAGGGATGTGGATTCGGTGGTTTTTCGAAGGTCTGGTGGTCTTTTCAGGGATGTGGATCGGTGGTTTTTTTCGAAGGTCTGGCGGTCTTTTCAGGGATGTGGATCGATGGCTTTCTTTAGGATCTGGAGGAAGTCAAACGCTTTCGTTGTTTGATAAAGTAAAGATCGGTCGTTATTAACAGTTTATATAATCAATTCGACAAACCGACCCATTCCTTCGATTTTTGGGAATATTGGTTCGATAAACGAAATCTAACCACTACACTGTTTTAAGGAATACCGGGCCCGGGTCACTGCAAGCCGGGAACTTTCCATGGTTATGACGGCTTTTCAGTAAATTCCATAAAATTCTTCTTTCATGAGATATCTGTTGATTACTATGCTTTTAGCGTCCTCATTGTTGAGTTTCGGGCAGGCCACACCTGATCAGATTTATGGAGATCTGTTTCGTGATGTGCAGATGAATAAGGTATTCGCAGATGGAAAAACATTTGTCGACTGTATCCCTAAAAAAGACCCGAAACTGATCGTTGCCGATTATAAGAAGCTGAAAGCCAATCCGGCCGTTAAATTTTCACTGCAAAAATTTGTAGAGGATAACTTTACCATTCCTACCGCACCACAGATAAATTATGTTCAGCAGGAAAAAGATGTGACCATGCACATCAAGAACCTCTGGTCCGTCCTGAAGCGCGAGCCGGATACCAAAGTGGTCGGAAGTTCCCTCCTGCCCCTTCCCAATCCTTATATCGTTCCGGGAGGAAGGTTCAGGGAGATCTATTACTGGGATTCTTATTTCACCATGCTTGGACTGAAAGAAAGTGGTGAGACGGCCATGATTGAAAACATGGTTAAAAATTTTGCCTACCTCATCAATACCTATGGACATATCCCTAACGGCAATCGTACCTATTACCTTAGCCGTTCCCAACCGCCGTTTTTTCCATTGATGGTGCAACTCCTCGCCGAAATAAAAGGCAACCAGGTATATGCAGAATACCTCCCTGCCATGGAAAAAGAATACCAGTATTTCATGAGTGGCGCCGACAAAGTGAAAATCGGAACCCCGATAAAGTACGTGGTCAGAATGCCTGATGGAACGGTCCTGAACAGGTATTGGGACGAGTCCCCCACACCAAGGCAGGAAAGCTATAAAGAAGACGTGGAAACAGCCGAGGCTGCAGTAAAGAAAATGCTGTCTGTTTCATTATTTAAGAATGCCGCACAACAAAAAAAGGCAGAAGATGCCAAGAGAATCGAAATGTACCAGCACCTGAGGTCCGGCGCTACCAGCGGCATTGATTTCAGCAGCAGGTGGTTTACCGATCCAACTGATATCACCACCATCCAGACCACCAACATGATCGCCGTGGACCTGAATAGCCTGCTTTACCAGGAAGAGATGATCCTGAAGCTGGCCTATACGCTGTTGCCCGCATCCACACCATCTGTAAAAGCCGCCAATAGTTCAAAAGCCGCGGATTATAACGCTAAAGCACAAACGAGAAAAAAGGCTATTGACAAATTTTGCTGGAACGAAAAGGGAGGATTCTATTGTGATTATGATTTTGTCAATAACAAATATTCCGACGCGATCACCCTGGCGGGCATGTATCCGTTGTTTGCCAAAATTCCTGACCAGCAGAGAGCGGAAAAACAAAAACAAGTCCTCATGAAAAATCTTCTACATGATGGAGGATTCACCACAACGGTGCATTCCACGGGCCAGCAATGGGATGCTCCCAACGGCTGGGCCCCGTTGCAATGGATGACCATCGTGGGGCTCGAAAATTATTATTTCAATGATGAGGCTAAAGAAGGTGCAGTGAAATGGATAAACCTGAACAAAGCTGTGTACGACCGCACGGGAAAACTCATGGAAAAATATAACGTGATGGACACTAAACTGGAAGCCGGAGGCGGCGAATATCCTTCCCAGGATGGATTTGGCTGGACCAACGGAGTCTTACTCGCACTGATGGCAAAATACAAGTGAGTTACATCATTAAAAAATAAAAACCGCTCTTCATAGAACGGTTTAAAAGTTGAAATCGGATTGGAGGTTGTGAATGGGTGTTTCGATTTCAGAGGTTAGCGGTTTCCAGGGAAATGGATTAGTGAATGGTCAGAACAATTTTTTTGATGGTTCGGACTGAATGGTTATGCAATGTTAATTGCGGGTTTCTTAAAGGTGGATAACTGGTTTTTTCAAAGGTTCGGATCTAGTTGGTTTTTCCAAGGCCTGGACGATACTGGTTTTTTCAAAGTTTCGGATCTGCTGGTTTTTTAAAGGTCTGGACAGTGCTGGTTTTTTCAAAGTTTCGGATCTGTTGGTTTTTCCAAGGCCCGGACAATGTTGGCTTTTTCAATGGATTGGATCTGCTGGCTTTTCTAAGGTCTGGACAGTGCTGGTTTTTTCAATGGTCCCGGACTGGTTGGTTTTTTCAGCGGTTCGGATTCGATGGCTTTCAAAAGGTCTGGATACTTAAGGCTTTTATTTGGTTTTGGATCTGCAGGTTTTTCGGAAGGATTCGGACAATCTGAATGGTTTGGATCTTTTTTCGGAACAACAAACTGAAGTGGTTAATTCCTGTTTGATGATGTAAAATTGCAACGAAATCAGGCCTTTACATAATCCTTTCGACCAATGTCCTTTTTCCTTCGATTTTTGGTAAAATACCTTCGATGAACCTTATGAAGGGTTGATTACTAAGAACATATATAAAAAAAACACCATGTGGAAACATGGTGTTGTGTTGTTTATGACTCCTAAAAACGATTTCATGTAATAAGTCCGTAAAAATCACTATTTCAACAGGTGATAATTATACGGAATATGAATACTAGATCACCAACCCGACACTCAAAATAATACTACGGCCATCGGAGGGATATAGCCCACCCGGTCCCGGGAAAAATGCAGGTCGTTCAGTAAAATAATGCCTGTCGAACAAATTGTTCATCAGCAGTTTCACATTATAATTGTGCTTAAATCTCCAGGTAAAATTCCAGTCCACGAGTTGATATCCCGGCACGATACCTACTGTTCCACTTGGATTTGGTTCAATGGTATTCAAAGGATCAGAAAATGCCCGCGCTGTATAACTCCACTGAAGGGTACTGGAAAGACCCTTATACCTGACCTGCAAGCCATTCCTGCTGATCCAGGATGGTACGGTTTCAACCGCGTTCCCGGAAATATCCTTATTCACCCCTCCTGCCACCACTGAACCCTTTATATAACGTGCATGTATATATGAAGTTGATGTATAGATCGACAACTGGAAAGTACTATGATAACTTTTCAGCCACTTGATGGGTTGCAATTCCGCATAAATTTCCAACCCTTCTGAACGGGTAGTTCCGGTATTTGTCTTAAAGAAATATGGATTGCCGCTGTTATCATTAAGCACCAAATTTCCTATACGGTTGTTATATAATAGACTGAAGAAGGTCAGTTGAAAGTTGAGGTAATTTTTGATCATCCCGCGAATGCCCGCTTCGGCATTATGTCCAAATGCATCTTTAATGGCAGGGTCAATTTTGTTCAGCGAGGTCGTCGGAATGATATCAGCGAAAATTACCGGCCTGAATGCCTGGGACCAGTTAGCGTAGAGGCTAACTTTTTTATCCAACTGGTATTGTGTGCCGAAACCCAACAAAGCAAACCTGTGAACAATACTGACAGGTAGGGTATTGGGATCGAAATTTTTTATAGTGCCGCTCATATTGGTTTCACCATTCTCAAATCTTATACCTGCAGTGAAAAGTAGCCTGCTGGTGACCTGGAAAAGATTTTCTGCAAAAACGGAAATATTTTTTGTCTTAAAAGTCAGATCCCTGCCCCATTGTGGATCGGTTAAAGTAAGATCATAGTCAAATCCCGTAGTGCCCTTGCCCTGTTGTTTTCTGATCAGGTTATTATTTATGTAGCGTATTCCACCTACAAGCGTATGAGCCTGGCCAAAAATTCGGTATACCTGCTTTCCCCTGATCTCATTGGCGTAACTGTTATAATAATCTATATCCACCTGCCTTGGATTGTATGAACCAAGTGCGGTATTGAAAGTGTCAGGAACAGTGGACAGGGCTATAAACTGAACGCTGTTCCTGGAACCTAGTATAGCCGAACTGATAAAGTTTATGGAAAGATCTTTATTCACATCATAATCAACCCGAATGGAAGGCACATGAATGGTGGGACTGTAATAGTTTCTTTTCCTGGTGGATTGTTTTGGATTTTCATAAAACTGCGCATCCGTTAATCCGCCATTTACATGATTAATATAATCCATGTAATTATATTCCAGTTTTATACTTAATGCTTTTGTGATAGCATAACGGATGTGAGCATGTCCGGCGAAATAATTGTATTCGCTGTTCTCCCTGTAGCCATCAGACTTCCTGTAATTTGCGTATGCATAATATTGCAATCGGTCAGTCTTACCACCGATAGCATTATAGGTATTCAGCAATCCGTAAGAACCAACTGCGTTTTGTGTTTCAAATGAAATGGCACGGGTGGTATCGGCTTCCTTCGTTATATAATTGACCATCCCGCCAAACTGGGCGCCATATTGCAGTGCACCGCTTCCCCGCACAATTTCAATTCTTTCAATAGATTCAGATGGAGGATTGAAATGGCTGGCGGGATAGCCATATAAATCCGAATTTGTCATAATATCATTATGGCGCACATTCATTTCCCAGGATCGATGTGCATCCAGTCCGCGTGTCGAAATATTTACCTGGTTTCCTGAACCATCGGTTTCATAGACAAAAACTCCCGGGATCTTTGAAAATAGCTGGCGGGGATTATTATCTACCCGGTTCACATCCAGCTTATCCAGGTTGATGACTTCTGTTTTTTTCCCGGCAAAAATATAAGTCCCTTTTACTGGTGGCTGAGACTGGACCGTACCCTTTTTCAAAATTGAAATGATAAGAATACTATCCAGTCCCTTAACCAGCGCACTATCATCAACACCGGCCTTATCCTGGGCAATCGCATTTACATCAAACATGATGTTTAATAGAAAAGCAAGGCCGATATGTTTAAGTACATATTTCATTTATTCAATGCAAACTATTCAGCACCGTCAGTTTTCGCCCGGTTCACCGCATAGGTTCCGATATTTCCGCCCACCACTAGTCCTGTTTCACAATCGCTCCTGTAATGGATACACCCGTACATTCTCGACAACGAAGCTTCCCTGGCCATTGCCTCGTAATCAGCTGCCCTTGAAGGGATGATATGTCCCAGTATGGTGGCTGCTGCGCCGCTGAAAGTGGAATGCCCTGAGATATAGGATGGAAAATTTGGTGTGCCCGTGGTGGTCTTTACCATGGCATTTAACTGCGAAGGACGGGGATTGATAGTATGTATACTTGGTATCCCAGCATACAATGGCAGCATCCATCAAAGACATATTGAGCAGGGCAAGATTCCGTGCCCAGCGGACTTCGCTGAATTGCTGTGCGATGAAATCATCCGCGGCAATGGCATTCCAGTGGCCGGGTGGCGTTGGCGTGCTGATGCCATCGGCCCAATAATGGGCTATGGCAATTTGTTCCCTGGTCAGGTTTTTTCCATATTGGTAGATTTCTTCCACTTCTTTTTTCATCTGGTCGCTTGACGTGGAAGGAGGCGGACCAGGTCGAAGGGAAACTGCCGTAAGGGAATCAAACAGGAAAGTCTTCACCTTTCCAAATAACGGCAGCATTGGCGGACGGGAAGGCGTTTCCAGGCTGATCCATGGAATCTCCCCTTTGGCCCTTGTGTCTTCCTCAAGTTTGGCCCATATGGCAGGAGTGCCTACTGCGGCTCCCGCCCTGTCGCCACGGGCGCGAGTCACAAACTTTTGGGCCACGGCCTTACCTAAGGCTTCTCCGGCTTCCAGTTCACTGCGGACATTCGCGCCGGAGATGATCCTTGCGCGCCTGTGTTCCTCAGCTTTCTTATTGATATAATCCTGGTCGCCCGGAAACAATAATTTCATCAATTCCACGGCACTGCCGATAACAGCTGCGTCTTCGGAAGGGTATGATGGCAACGCTGATTTCGGTACCAGGGCCTGAACACTGGAATCAAAGCTATAGGGCGCTTTACGGTTATATAGTTTCTTATAATAATGTGCCGCCACCAGCGCATCATACTGTGCGGCGCTGATATAAGCATATGCCCGCGCTGCATAAGGCGGATTGGCAAAAGGAAACTGCGGGTATGCCAGAGGGTTAGCAGCGCTCGGCACCGGGTAGGTTCCGTCTGCATTCTGGTATGGAGGTAAATTGTGTTTGGCAACAAGTTCCCTCATGATCTCATTCCAGCGCAGTACCGCCCCGGCACTCCAGTATTGTACAATTTTCCTGTCCGATTCGCTGATATTGGCCTGCCATGATTTTATTTCATTGACCTGCGCGATGTAGTCAGGATTGGTTACTGCTACCGGTGCTGCAACGGCAAATTCTGTAGGGCCCGTCAGCAACACTGGTTTCCATGCCCCGGCATCAAGGTCAATATTGGCAGGAGCAAGGGGTTGTGTACCTGCAGTTCTTTCCGTGATCCCCTTCGAACAGGAGAATATCACCAGCATCAGGGTAGCTGCCAATACCACCATGCTCAATGACCGGGAAGCTATTTATGATTATTTTTTGCATGTGGATTAGTATTGATTTTTATGATTTTTGCCGAAGTAGAATGCATAGAACAGGCCCGTATTGAAAACGAGGGACTGTCCAACATTCCTTCCCGCAACAGTATAGTTTGCTCCGCCGAGCACAGCCAGGTGAGTAAAAAACGGCAGCGTGTATTTCAGGTTGCCACCCACCATGGTTGAGTTCATCCGGTTGCTGGGGAAAGGCATATTATTCCTGGTGATATCAAAACCGCCCAGTGTTGTCCAGTTGGTCAGCAGTGCTTCCGCCAGTAAATACTTCCCCCTGAATCCCGCGCGCAGCTGGAATTGCATGGCATTCGGCATTTTCACTTCGTTGGTCTGGTGCAGTTCAGTATCATAATAAGAATCCCTGTCGAGCTTCACATTGCTTCTCGCCACATAGGATGCGGAACCCGTAACCGAAAGCTTCTTATACTGGTAATCTGCCATCAGCCTTCCGGTTAATGTGGTAGAGCCAAGTCCGATGGACATGGGAAGGAAGTCGATCACATAATCCGTCAGCGGTGTGGAAAATCCACCCAGCGCGAATATCGAAACCTTACTCTTTCCGAAGTCCTTGCGAATGGCCCTCCATTTCACCCAGAGGCTGATATCCTGAACACCATTGAGCCCGGATAATGTTCCTGCGCTGGCTTTCGTCCATACATAGGGTGCGCCTGCCATTACATTCAGGTTGTCGTTAATGCCGTAGTTGGCCATGGCCATCACTGACTGGGTAGTTACGGTGCCGAGGTTCAGGTTATTGCGCTTCAAGGTTCCTTCCCAGTAATTATCCCAGGATCCATAATTATACATAAGGCCCGAACAAAACTGCTGCTTGTTCATCATGATCGCGTCCAGGTCGGTCTGGGCGAAACTTCGGTTACTGGTGAACGTCAGTAACCAAAGCAGGCAGAGGGGTAAATATTTATATCGTTTAGACATGTCTTTATTTTTATTTGCTGATGTCATTCTCAGAGTTTAATGGATAAACCAATATTCACGGCATAGTCAGCAAAGGCTGCATCACCCTGCGCATATACACCGGTGATATCTGTTCTTATTTTATCCGGAACACTCTGGGTCCGGTTACGGACAAGGGCAATAGGAACATACGCGTAAAAATTAATTTTCTTCAGCATGTATATGAACCCGGGTTCGATGGACTGAACATATCCGGGCCTGCGGAATCCGTTACTGCCTCCCACGAGGTCATACACGGTAACTTCTTCATGCCTTAGTCCGAGTGATGCGGTCATATTGCGAAACGAATAGTTAACGCCTGCCCTTACCATAAACTGGTCGGGAACACTCATTACATCGCTTCCGTATGCCTTGCTGGCCGCAGATGTAGTTCCTCCCCTTGCCGTAGATACGCCGTTCTGCTCCCGTGGATTCATCAGGTAAAAAGCATTGCCGTACAAGCTGAAGTTTCTTGAGAGGTTATAGAACATATTCAGCTCTGCAGTGAAACCGGTTCCGCCATCACCCAACTGGATGGACTGGTCAACGGGTCCAAGTACTTTGGTGCTGTCGTTCTTGATAAAATAATCCTGGTATCTATAGTCGCCGGTGGGCAGTTTGATGCCAAGACCGGCCTGTACATTCCACCTCGCATGGGTCATGGGATTCCATAACCAGCGATAGGCTGTAACCCTCATGTCACCGATACCAACGGAATGAGTGCTATGCCTTGCCGACGGACCTTCTGCATTTCCTCCGTGTTCATATAAGGAGGACCTTCCGTTTACGTTGATGGGGAGATCAACACCGATGGACCAGCGGTGATTAATACTCTTCAGGAGAAACAGATCCATGGTATAGGAATGATTGATGACCTCCGTCCCATTTTCGACCCTTTGTTCCTGTTCTTCCTTTCCTACGAAATGTTTGTAGGATTTAAAGTAACGGTTATTGATATTGAGCATCCAGCCGGAACTGTCTTTTGCATGTTGCTGAAGGGTACAGTTCATGCCCCCTGTACTGCGAATCGCCACACAGCCCTGTGCAGCGACTTCCGCTGCAGGGACCGTTATTAACATTATTAAAATGATGATATAAATGCTTTTCATTATTATTTTTTGAGGGATGTAAAAAACTTACTTTGAATTGGCCAGGCTGAGTGGTGTGCCTTTGGTTTTAAACCGCAGCCGGCTCACCACCATCTCGCCTACTTTTTTTCCTGTTTTTGTGCCTTCGTCGCAATCAAAGCGGTAATGAATACCGCCATAGATGCGCGACATGCTTGCTTCCAGTGCAGCGTCACGGAATGATTTTATTTCGCGGTTGGCAATACCGAATTCCAGGAGGGAGGTATCGGTAAAGGAACGCTCACCAAAAAACTGTGTCATTACTTCGGCTGCAGCAGCAGATATCGTAGAGTGGCCACCGATATAGGAAGGGAACGGTGGTGTCTGGATATAAGGCTGCCAGTTCGGATCTATTATTTTATTAATGACCGTTTCCGGCCTTACAAAATTGCTGCGGTATTTTTCATCCCAGCATGCAATAAAGGCGTCAAACAAGGCGATGGAGGTTTTCGTGTATGCGGCAACGGTAGTGTTATAATCTGCCCCTGCCTTATAAGCAGCAATGCCTACTATATTCATCCAGTGACCGGCAGGTGAAAACTTCTTTGTGGCATACATCACGTGACCGGTAACATTCATCTTAAAGGGATTATCGTCCCAGAAATCAGCAATATGTTTTTGTTCATCGGTGAGATGCTCACTGATGGTTTTCACTTCCACCAGGGCTTTATAGTATTCACTGTTCTTATTATTGATATCGAAAACCGGCGGCCTTTTAGGCATACACGCTGAAGCAGAATCAAGCACCATGGGCCTGATCTCCATCCAGTGTGGTTCAACGGCTGTTGCATACATGGGCGGTGTAGGTGTCCAACGGCCGGGAGTTTCATCAACGGAATACCGTGATGCACCTCTGGTTTTGCTGTAATTATCGCCCTTGCTCCATTCAATAACAGCCCTTGCGATAGTATCCGCGAACTGAATGGTATTGGCCTTCAATTCTTCGGGTATACCCAGGCTGTCTGCCTCATGAACAAGTTTATCATAATATGCCATCATACTTCCTTCGGGGAAGGTTACTGCGTTGCCCACTTTTACAAAGGCGAGCAATGAAGCGAGGTTATAGTCGATACGTGTACCCTGGGCTAACCTGGGCATTGCAGGCATGTGCCTGATCTGTCCGGCAAGTGTCTGCCAGTTGGTATCACCCGCCACCATGCATTCGTAAGCGGCAATGTTTGCATATGCATAATTCCTGGCGGCAATCATCGGCGGGAAATTATTTTCCAGCACGATGTTATTAAGCTGTTTAACTGTTTTGCAGTAAACAACCGGGTCAGTGGTAAACGTGGAATACTGGCTATCGCTACGCTGGCTGTCATTGTTCGACGTACAGGCAGCAAAGCAACCGGAAAGAAAGAGGACGATGATAAACTTACTCATGGTAAATGTGCAGACGTTTAGAATGTGGTAACTATAAATGCGGTAATGTGGAAGCGCGAATTTAAAAACCCTGTGAATTAGATATTGAACGCCGATATGTAAATGAATTTGAAGAACTGCCATATCGACGGCGGTTCTAATTCATTTTCACGTTCTCACACTTGAAAATTTCCACATTAACTGCGCAGCAGTTCGGGTGGCTGGTAGAGGGATCCGGGTTCAAGGGAACCTGGGAATTGTTGGGGGAAATTAAAATATTCTTTACCGGGTTCAGCAGGAGGACATAAGACAGCCATGGCTTCTGAAACCTGGTAATCAGTTGTAATGCTCTTAATGACAGATGACTTTGGGGACGGACTTTTCTGGTCGTTCTTCTGGCTGATGTCATTCACCAGTGAAAAGAACTGTTCTTTTGCACTGTTGAGCTTCATTTTCCCATGGTTGGGAATACACATCAGGATCAATGTGTCATTCACCACTTTACGCTTAACATAATTATAGTGAATCCCGTTGATCTCAATCTCACCATCAAATCGTTCGAAAGATGACCAGTTCGTCTGGTAAGGCATGGGAAGCGGAACCTTCATTTCCAACAGGTCATCGTCGTTATACTCTTTATTGTCGAGCTGTTCCACGAGTTGATAAGAAGCCCTGTTCTCCAGTTCATCAAACAGGAAACGATATCCGCCGATATTAAAAAGGTGGACGGTAAGCAGTAATATGGTTGCGGCGATTCTCATCCGTTCATTGGTATCATAATGCAAACCGGGCTAAAAGAAAACGCAATATATAAAAATTCGATCCCTATTTTACAACAAATGTTTTTCTTTCTTTCCCTACTCCTGTTATCGTCAGGCTTTTCCATTTAGGCGGAAGCTTGGTTTTTACCTGTTTAATGCCCTGTGGCGTAATGTCCAGTCCACCGAAACCCATGACCACGCTTTGAATAATTCCGCCCGCACCTGTTGAAAAATAAGGATTTGTACCTCCCTTTGTTTCCGCAATTACCCTGAAAGGAGGATTGAGGTTCGGTATATAAGATTCCTGGAACCACTTATATGCTGCATCGGCGTCTCCCAACCTGGCATATAGGGTGGTAAAGACAGCCTGTGTCATGGCCGGGGTTCCTTCGTCGGGAACGCGTTTGGAATAGTATTCCAGGTCGGCTTTTACGGCTTTGGGGTCGGTTATTTCTTTTAAGGGGTACGACAATAAATTCACATCAGCCTGTTTGATCCCTTCGCCATTATAAGTCGCATGCTCTCTCGTAATACCATCCGCCATTTTCAAAATGGGAATATTATTGGCCACCAGGGTCCAATCGGCATTAGGCGTGATCTTAAGGATGGCCGCCGCCATATTGGCAAAATTCAGGTTGGCTTTCGCAGCTGCATTGGTAAAGGCATTATTGTCTACGTTTTCCGCCCATTCATCAGCTGCCACAACATTCTTGATATCATATTTTCCTGGTCCGTTTCTTTCCACTCTTGATGCCCAGAAATCGGCCGTAGCGGAAAGGATGGGCCATCCTTTTTCCCTCAGCCAGTCAACATCCTGCGTCACACAGTAATAATTCCATGTGGCGATGGCCACACAGGCTGTTATATGATGTTCAAAGGGACCACTAAGTGCCCACACAGGTGTTTCTTCCACCCCCGATTCAGCGCTTTCCCATGGAAACATGGCTCCTTTAAATCCTTTTGAAAATGCATTTCTTTTTGCGGCATCGAGTCGCTGGTAACGGTATTCAATCAATGATTTTGCAATTTCAGGATGCATAACCAGCAGCGCCGGGTACATCCACAATTCGGTATCCCAGAACACATGGCCGTTGTAACCCAGGCCGCTGAGGCCCATGGGTGAGGGGGATAATGAAGTGCCTTCTCTCGCAAAAGAATAGAGGTGATAGAGCATGCTGCGTACGTCTTTCTGGCTTTCAGGATCTCCCTCAATTACGATATCTGATTTCCATAATTCGTCCCAGGCCTTATCATGAAATTGCAACAGCCTGTCGTGCCCCTCCAGCTTTGCGTAAATGGTGAGCCGTTCAGCTTCGTTCAACGGATCGTCATGGTGAGCGGAAGTAAGTGATGATCCCGCGATGGAAAACCTGTAGGTTTCTCCTGCCTTTATTTTGCGGGAGAATTTCATGAGGTGCATATTATTGTCCCACATTTCATGGATCACCCTGGGTTCTTCGCCATGTTTTTCTGGGAATAAAAAGGTATTGGAGGCACACATGAGCAGTTTGCCGGTCGGACTTTTTGCCGAAGAGGTTAGCAGGCTGATCACGATATGGGGCCGATCGATTTCATTGTAATAATTCTGCACGTCTCGAAGTGCATCTGGTGCTTCCATTACGCTGGCGCTGTTAATGGTGATGTCTTTTTTGGCCGTGATGGTCACATCCATCAATACCGTATAAGGAAGCTGCCGGAGTGCATAATATGAATAACTCACGGTGGCCTTATCTCCAAAATCAAACCCGGCTGTAAAGGCAGCCTTCCGCATATTGAGTTCCTGCTTGTAGTTGGACACCGATCCCTTATCTACAGTTTTCCCGTCAATATCCATCCGCATATTTAAAAGGTTGAAGCTTCGCAGGAAGTTGCTTACCCTTCCACGGCCATACTGGTCATATGCGCCGGCCAGCACAACATCTTTGACTTTAAAAGGCTCCGGGGCCGACACGATACCGATCATGCCATTGGCCACCGTAATGCCATAATAGTTCGATGGGTCAATCTTATCCGCCGTGATGGTCCACTGATCCTGGGCGAAGGAAGAGATGAAACTGAGTAACAAACAAGCAAAAGATGAAAAACGTATCATAATGTGGGTAATGTGGTTATTGTGACAATGTGAAAGTGCAAATTTGGAAATTCCTGGCCGCCGAAGTCTTGACGAAGGAGGCCGAAATCGCTTTGCGATAATTGGGAAATTGGGAAGTGTGGCAAGTGTGGCATTGTAAATGAGGAAATGTTGTTGTCAATTCGCAATTCCTGGCCGCCGAAGTCTTGACGTAGGAGGCCGTAATTCCTGGCCGCCAAAGTCTTGACGAAGGAGGCCGTAATCATTTTTCAACAGCAATCATGGAAATCTCAACGTTAACATTTTTCGGCAGTCCCTTCACTGCAACCGTTTCACGGGCAGGAAATTCACCGGTAAAATATCTGCCATAAATTTCATTTACGGTGCCAAACAAATTCATGTCGCTGAGAAAAATAGTGGTCTTCACCACATCATTAAATTCCATTCCTGCTTCAGTGAGAATGGCCAGCAGGTTTTTCATCACCTGTTCGGCTTCCTCTTCAATCGTCTTTGCTTCAATATTGTTGGTGGCAGGATTAATCGCTACCTGTCCTGAAATAAACAGGAATCCACCCGCTTTGACGGCCTGGTTATAAGGACCGATAGGCGCCGGTGCGAGATCAGTTTTTACAATCGATTTTGACATATGTAATTATTTTCCAATTAAATAAAATTGCACTGTTTATTGCAGTCTACCAACCTAAATTTGCATAAACTGGCCTATGAAATGTATTATTCTCGCAGATGACCAGGGCTGGGAAGAACTTTTTGAAGATAAGGAAGCTTTTGTTCAATTACACCAGGTTGCCAATGCTGAAACCTTCCTCAACACAAATGGTGATGCTTATTTTGATTTTCGGGAGGAATGCTGGGACCTGGCTGCCTGGCCCGTAAATGACAGACCGGTGTTTGTTGCCGGGGTTTGCGGAACACTTAAGGACCATCATTGTCCTGCTAATATTATACGGTTGAATACATGGCCCGGTATGCTCAGGCGATCATCCATGGAATGCGCCGCAGATGAAAAAATCCGGCCTCTTGCAGAACAGGTAATGGAGGCATTGAAGAAGAAAGTCGAATGGCTTCCTGATAACACGGGAATGGTGAGCCCGAGGGTATTGTCCATGATCATTAATGAAGCATGGTTTGCTTTCGGTGAGGGCGTGAGCTCAAAAAAAGATATCGACACTGCCATGAAACTGGGTACCAATTATCCTTTGGGTCCATTCGAATGGGGTGAAAAAATCGGGTTGCACAGGATATACCGGCTGCTTTCGCGTCTAAGTACCGATAAACGCTATCATATTGCACCAACACTACTCAGAGAGGTGGAAGGATGAGCATACTTCTTCATATCAATACGGCGCTTGAAAAAGCCATCACCGGCATTTCGCTGGACGGGCAGATTATTGAATGCAGGGAAAATAACAACCAGAAAGAACACTCCACCTTTCTACATTCTGCCATAAGGGAAATGATTGCAGAACGCTGGCAAAGATATAAGGGATATTGCCGGGGTTACGGTTGTAAACGGTCCAGGTTCATATACGGGGCTAAGGGTGGGTTTGTCTGCAGCAAAAGGCATTTGCTTTTCCCTGCAGATACCCCTGGTCACCATTTCCACACTGGAATGGATGGCATTTCCGTTTAAGGATAACAGTTATGATTTCATTTGTCCGATGATCGATGCGCGACGAATGGAAATTTTCACGGCAACGTATGACCGAAATTTATTATGTGTTTCGCCTCCGCATGCACTGATCCTTGATGATAATTCATTTGCAGAATGGCTCGATGAAGGGAAGGTAATCTTCACTGGAAATGCTGTTGGAAAAATTCCTGAAACCCTTGCCAGCCGGACAAATGCGGCCATCAGCAAAATAGCATCTACCCTGCATGAACATGTTATACTCGGCACCAACGCCTATGAAAAAAAACAGTTTTCCGATCTTGCCTATGCGGAACCTTTTTATATTAAAGAATTTTTTACTCGTTAAATAACTAGAAACAGTATTTTTAAGGCTATACTGGCTAGATTGGCTTCATCATATTATACAAAAAATATATTTGCACCTTTAAAAACAAACGAAAAAAGTCTTTAACCCTCTAAAGCAAGATCATGTCTGCAGACACAACATTGAAAATTGACTACCTGCTCGTTAAGAAAGCATCCCTGGTGCTTCGGGCCTTGAACCACAAACTACGACAGCAAATCATCAAGATGCTGGATGAAAAAGGCAGAATGACGGTAACGGATATCTACATTCAGCTCAGGCTCGAACAATCCGTAGTTTCACAGCACCTTGCTATCCTTCGCCGCGCAGGTGTGGTCCAGACCGAAAGAGATGGTAAATACATTTATTATCTTATTAATTACGAACGTCTTTCACATATAAATAATGTGGTAAGTGATCTCCTGACCTAGTTCGGGGAACCCGGTCAAACACTGCGAAAAGCAGTTTTCTTATCTTTGCATCATGTATATACAACAACTCTACACGGGCTGTCTGAGTGAGGCTGCGTATTATATTGAGGATAATGGCGAAGCCGCCATTATTGACCCGATCCGTGATATCCAGTCGTATCTCGATCTTGCAAAAGAGCGTAATTCGACCATAAAATACATATTTGAGACCCATTTTCACGCTGATTTCGTTAGCGGGCACCTGGAATTGTCGGCCAAAACCGGCGCACCCATAGTGTTCGGACCAAAAACCGAAACCAACTACAAAATCCTGGTGGCCTCCGACGGCCAGGAATTCATGATCGGCCGGTTGAAACTAACGGTACTGCACACGCCCGGACATACCATCGAATCTACCTGTTATCTTCTTCACGACGAATCCGGGGCACCGTATTGCGTGTTCACAGGGGATACCTTATTTGTGGGTGATGTAGGCAGGCCGGATCTTAGCAGTGGAGACCTGAGCTCAGAAGAACTTGCTGCATTACTGTATCATTCACTGCAAACGAAGATCAAAACTCTGGCTGATCATATAATTGTTTACCCTGCCCATGGCCCGGGCAGTTCCTGTGGCAAGAATATTGGCCCGAATGCATTCAGCACTATCGGCGAAGAAAAACAACATAATTATGCCCTTACCGCACCCGACCTGGATAGTTTTATAAAAGCGGTAACCGATGGCTTGGGCGCCCCTCCTTCTTATTTTATGGTAAATGCCAGGATCAATAAGGAAGGCTATAAAAATCTTGATACCCTCCTTCAAAAAGGACTTCGGCCGGTTAGCGTGGAAGAACTGATGAAATGGAAGAAGGAAGAAAAAGAACTGATTATACTGGACACCCGCCGTGCTGAACTTTTTACAGAAGGATTTATTCCTGATTCCATTTTTATAGGGCTGGAAGGCAGGTTTGCCGAATGGGCGGGAACCCTGCTGCCGTTTGATACAGACATTCTGCTGGTTACTGAACCCGGCAAAGAAGAAGAAAGCCTTGTACGATTAACCAGGGTGGGTTTTGAAAGAAATATCGGTTATCTCGACGGTGGTTTCGAGGCCTGGAAAAAGGCAGGCGGACCCATTGATCTGATCATCGATGTGGAAGCTGACGAACTCGCGATGGACATCCCCTTTGACGATCACCTGGTTGTTGTGGATGTCAGAAAGTCGACAGAGTATGAAGCCGGGCACGTAAAAGATGCGGTCAATTTCCCTCTTGATACCATGAGAGATCCTGTTTCGATGGCGACGCTTGGAGAGAATGATAATCTATATGTCCATTGCGGTGGTGGATACCGCAGTGTGATTGCCTCTTCCCTGTTGAAAAGGCAGGGTTTCCATAACCTCAGGAACGTTACCGGAGGAATGGAGAAAATCAAAGCAACAGGAGTTCCACTAATGTGAGAGTGTGGTTAGTGTGGGAAATGTGAAAATACAAATGAGAAATGAGGTAATGATTTCACATTTGCACACCTGCACATTTACACATTTGCCGCAATAGTTGTATACTCTTTTTTATACTCGTGTTTCCACCTCCTGTGGCTCCATAAGTAATTTGAGGGGTATTTGCGGATGCACTCTTCCACATAGCTGACAAACCTACGGGTAAGTTCACCTTCGGGCAGTTCAGCAGCATTCATGGTGATCAATTTTACATCATACCCATAATGTCCTCTTTTGATGGGATAAAAATTACCAAAAACCACTGCGGTATTATTCAACCTGGCTCCTTTTTCAGGACCCGTCACAAATGGTGTCATCTTGCCGAAAAAAGGCAGCCAGTAAGCATTGGAAGGTGTTCCCGGATTCTGATCAGCAACCAGTGCAAGTTATGTGCGGCTTTTTTGAATACTGCAGGAAATCGGTTCTTGAACTTTGGCGCAGGAATAATATCGTTCCATAACGGGAACGTATATCCGATGTAATTTTTTCAAATATTTTATTCTTAATCGGCATATATACCACCAGGAAAGGATGACTTCAGCTGAAGCACAACATTCAGGTTTACGATCTCCCAGTTGAAATTATGCATGGCATGAACCTGCAGGTTCTTGCCCTTATCCAGGACTTCATTAGATACTGGCATCACCGGTAAATTTCTTCATGAAGACCCTTCTTCGACAACGAAATCAGCTTTATGGTTTCCACCATCGTATCCGTCAACAGCCGGTAAAAATCCCTGGCAATTTTTTTTCGCTCCTCATCTGTTTTTTCCGGAAAAGCAATCGCCAGGTTCGATAACACCACATCCCTCCGATACTTGAAGACATGGTATACACCAGGATCACAGGAAATCAGTTAGATCCTGTACATGACGAACCAGGGGCAGCAGGGAAAGAAGATATAAAAACCGTAAACGATGTAATACATAGTGATCTTATAAAACAATATTCTGAACCAGTTTACTCTTATAAGGATGATCCGTATTGAAATGAAGACCCCGGCTCTCCTCCCTGAATTCGATGCACTCTTTACAACCAGGTAAGATACGGTGATCATGTTCCTGAGTTCACAAAGCTGCGGCGAAACGATGGTATGCCTGTAAAGGTCTTCTGTTTCTTCGTGCAACAGATCCAGCCTCCTGCTGGCGCGTTCAAGACGAATATTGGTTCGTACAATACCCACATAATCCGTCATCAGCAATTGCAGTTCCTTCAGGCTCTGCGTGATCAGGATCATTTCCTTTGGCCTGGTGGTACCTGCTGTACTCCAGTCGGGCACCCCCTCGAACACTTCGGTTTGTCCAATCCTCTCAACTGCGTCGAGGTAGGCCCTGTGGGCAAATACCATGGCTTCCAGCAGTGAATTGCTGGCAAGCCTGTTGGCACCATGCAATCCGGTGGATGCACATTCTCCAACGGCATACAGGTTATGGATTGATGTTCGTCCCCACTCATCCGTTTTGATACCACCGCAACTATAATGTGCGGCAGGAGAAACCGGGATCATATCTTTCCTCACATCAATTCCGATGGATAAACATTTCTCGTAAATATTGGGAAAATGGTGAACGAATTTTTCATGATCCATATGCGTGCAATCGAGCCACACATGCTCGGTACCGTTGATCTTCATTTCACTGTCTATCGCGCGGGCTACAATATCACGGGGCGCAAGGTCCTTCCGCTCATCATATCTTTCCATGAAAGCTTCGCCGGACTTATTCCGCAGTATACCGCCGTCACCCCTTACTGCTTCGGTGATCAGAAATGACTGGCCTTTAACGCCCGGCTCGTACAATGCGGTGGGATGGAACTGGATGAACTCCATATTCTCGATCCTTCCTTTCGCCCGGTACACCATGGCCACACCATCGCCGGTGGCAATGGCCGGATTAGTGGTGGTTCTGTAGATCTGCCCGTTACCACCTGTAGCCAGTACGGTCATCCTGGCCAGTATCTTTTCGATCTTATTGGTTTCAAGATTGAGTGCATATACGCCATAACAACAGATATCCGGGGTTGATTTCATCACCAGGTAACCCAGATGGTGCTGTGTGATGAGTTCCACCACAAAACAATGATTGATGATCCTGATATTGGGTTTGCGCTTCACTGCTTCCAGCAAAGCCCTTTCCATTTCTTTTCCGGTAACATCCTTGTAATGCAGTATCCTTGACTCACTATGGCCACCTTCTTTACCCGAGGGAATAGTCGCCATCATCTTCCTTGTCGAACCTTGCACCCCATTCAATGATTTCACGCACACGTTCAGGCCCTTCTTTCACCACAATGTCTACCACATTCTTCGTTGCAAAGGCCATCACCTGCGATCAGTGTATCTTCAATATGTTTTTCGAAATTATCCTGATCTCCTCATCCCACACTGCCGCAATGCCGCCCTGTGCATACTTGGTATTGGTTTCGTCAGAAAGTGGTTTTGGTCATCACAATGATCGACCGCTCGGGCTGCGCTTCAGCCATTTTGAGTGCAAAGTGAAAGGCCCGCAATTCCGGAACCAATGACCAGGTAATCTGTTTGCATGATGTTTTGGAATTAGGATTGATGTTCTATCCAGGCACCATTTTCTTTGAGAAATTCGATGAGTTCATGCACGGCCACTTCACTGTCCACATTACGTTTCACCACCTCTTTTCCTTTGTATAATGTGATCTTGCCCGGACCGCTGCCCACATATCCGAAATCAGCATCAGCCATTTCACCGGGTCCATTGACAATGCATCCCATGATGGCGATCTTGACGCCTTTAAGATGATGGGTGAAACTCCTGATCTTGGCAGTGGTCTCCTGCAGATCGAATAATGTTCTACCGCAACTCGGGCAGGATATGTATTCTGTTTTCGAGATCCTGGTGCGCGTTGCCTGCAAGATGGAAAATGCTGTATTGTTCAGGAACTGGAAATTATTCTTCACTTCAAGATAGGTGCGGCCACTGACCCTCATGTGGGGTACATCTTTCATGATGGTTCCACAACCAGATGCCGTCGCCCATACCATCCAGGAAAAGAGATCCCGCCTCTGCGGAAAAATGGATCAGCTGTTCATCGATCGACTGGTTGGTGGTTTCCACGCAGATCACAATGGGATTGCTGATCTTACGCTGCAGCATTTCCATGATGAATCGCCTTACGAACATCATCGACGGCACTTCCCGGCTTTCTACACAGGCAACTACTGTTGCATCAGCAGCAAGTATCCCCAACATGGTCTCCCATTGGTCGTGCCGCGACACATCCAGTACCAGGAAATTCATGGAAGCAGAACGTTCACTGACAGCGAGCATATTCCTGAAGATGAAATACAGGATGATATTTTTCCTTATCCGCAGCCTTCTGCCAGGTAGCATGGTCCACCAGCACCCTGAGTGTGCCGGGTAAATTGAAGTCAGCCTTTTATCCTGAATATAGAAAATCTGCCGCGGCGTCACCGATATTCCATTTATCCAGTGCTTCATCGTACCTGTAACCGATCACTTCAAGGTCGGAAGCACTGTTAGATGTTTTATCGAGCATGTCTGCCACTACCACCGGAACATTTTTGCCACCGATGTTGAGACTCATGGCTCAACCTGCGGGAATATGCAAAGGGGTCGTAAGGACCTTCGGAATTGGCGGATTAGCGAATTGGCGAATTGACGAATTGCTTGCGGACTGTCCGAGATACAGGAATTGCGGAATCGCCTTGGCGATTAACGAATTGGCGGATTGTAATTGACGACGGATCGTATGGAATTTGCGGTTTCTGATCGGCCAGGAACCGGCTTGTATGAACTTAACGGTTCAGCCGCTAGTTCGGACTGTAGCGGCCGACGATATCCCTGCAAACAGGCACTTCAAATTCCGGATCTTCGGTTAGGGATACCCGTATCGTATCGCCGATCCCGTCTTCCAGCAAACTGCCGATACCGATCGCTGATTTGATACGGCCATCTTCTCCGTCACCTGCTTCAGTAACGCCCAGGTGGAACGGATAACAGGCATGAAAATTCCTGCATTCATGGTTTGCACAAGAAGCCGGTATGCCTGCACCATTACCTGGGGGTTGCTCGACTTCATGCTGAGCACAATATTATGGTACTGTTCATCCCTTGCGATACGCAGAAATTCCATGGCGCTTTCCACCATTCCCATGGGCGTGTCTCCGTAACGGCTCATGATCCTGTCGCTCAGCGAACCGTGATTGGTTCCAATTCGCATGGCCGTGCCATATTCCTTGCAGATTTTCACCAGGGGTGTGAAACGGTCCCTGATCCTGTCGATCTCTTCGAGATAATCGGCATCTGTATAATCAATAAATTCAAACTTCTTCTTATCGACGTAGTTACCGGGATTCACCCTTACCTTTTCCACGATCCTTGCTGCGATTTCAGCCGCATTTGGCGTGAAATGTATATCAGCAACTAACGGTGTAGTATAACCTCTTTTACGGAGTTCGTCCCTGATGAGTTTAAGGTTCTCAGCTTCTTTTTTGGAAGGGGCGGTGATCCTGACCAGTTCTGCACCGGCCTCAATACATCGGATCGACTGCTCAACCGTACCGATGGTGTCCATCGTGTCTGTAGTGGTCATCGTCTGGACCCTGATCGGATGGCCATTACCCAGCAACAGGTCACCCACACTGACTTCCAGTGTTTTTAGGCGGCTGTAATCGGTCAGTGAATTACAATACAATTGCATCCTGCAAAAATAACATGATAATGCGAGAATCTGTGTAAAACCAATGACGCCGGGGGGACAGAGACGCAGGGAAAGATATAGGCAGATGGACTATGCCCGGAAAGACTGAAGTTGGTAAAGGATATCAGCAGGAAAGCAATGCGGAGCTAATCCACCATTTCCTCATTTTCACTTTCACACTACCCACACTACTAAATTTCCAAATTAACAAAAGTTCCTACCAGTCTTTCTCCGGCTGCCCCGGTGCAGGAACTTTTGACTTCTGGAGTTTTTGTTGCAGCAGCTTTTCCTGTTCCTGCAATGCATTCAGCAATTGCATGACCTGTTGCTTGTTTAACTTTTGCTGCTGTTTATTCTCTTTTTTCTGGTCATTCTTTTTGTTATTCTGCTGCTGGCTTTTTTGTTCCTGCAGGGCGCGCTGGAGGTTTTCCCTGGCCAGTGAATCATTAGGGTTCAATCGCAGAGCCTGTTTATATGCCTGTATGCTTTCTGCAATTTTTTTCTGCATGGTCAGCGTCACGCCCTTATTATAATGTGCATCGGCCTTTGCATTCTTGTCGGCAGCATTCTCTGCAGCAAGGTCAAAAAGCTTTTCGGCTTCTTCGGTTTTTTTATCCCTGTATAATGCGTTGCCTAAATTGTAAGAGGCAACAGCATTCGCCGGTGTTTTTTCCAACACTTTACGGTAAAAGTCCTGTGCCTTGTCGAACTCCTGTTTCCGATAGGCTTCATTTCCTTTAACAATACCCTCATCGCTGTTCTGTTGTGCAGATACCTGCAATCCCAGCAACACATACGTCATTATCACCACCGGTATTCTCATGACTTTTCAATTTTTCGTTCGGATATCAGTAATTCAAACATTAGCAGGATAATGGCAACACCGATGAACCATTGAAAGAAACTCCGGTAATTCATCAGGCTGTTATCCGTAATGGTTCTTTTTTCCATTGTATTGATCTGGGCAAGGATCTTCGCAACGGCCGCTTCCGTATCCATCAGCATCTGGTATTCTCCACTTCCCACCTGCGCAAGATCAATCAGTTCTTTTTCATTCAGTCGGGTCACTACGGGTACACCCATATTATCTTTTTTCACCTGGTTGGTTTCCGGGTCTATCAGTTGTGTTCCGGAAGAACTTCCCACTCCAATGGTATGCAGCATTACACCTTCCGCAGCCATCTTTTTAGCTACTTCTACAGCCGACTCATCATGGTCCTCGCCGTCCGTGATCAGGATCACCGCCTTGAATTTCTTCTGCTTTTCTTCAAAAGCAGTATTGCAAAGGTTGAGGGCATCACCGATCACTGTACCCTGGGTGGGGACAGAATTTATAGACGCTGTATTGACATACATTTTGGCCGCACTGTGGTCGGTGGTCAGCGGCATCTGCAGGTAGGCCCTTCCTGCAAAAAGTACAAGGCCAACACGGTCGTTGCTCAGCCGGTCGATCAGTTTGCTGGTGAGTTGTTTTGCCCTTTCCAGCCGGTTGGGCTGTATATCCTGGGCCAGCATGCTTTTACTGACGTCAAGGGCAATCATCACATCAATCCCCTGGCGGTTGATCTGTTCAACTTCCTTCGGGTACTGCAGATTGGACACTCCCATCGCGGTAAGGATGAAGCCGAGCAGGACGAGAAAAAATTTGAAGCGGAATTTTTTGGGCGAATACCCGTTGATAAGTTGCCGGACGAGTTTTTCATCGCCAATTTTCTTTATGGTCGATCTCTTCCATCGAACCACACCGATGAATAACAGGGCCATCAGCACAGCACCGATAAGGGTTAACAGGAACCATGGATTTTCAAATCGTACCAAAGGATATTGTATTTATAGGTTCAAACTTCTTAGCGTCTCGGCCTTCTTTGCGTCTTTTGTTTTACGCGTCTTTGCCTTCTTCGCGTCACTTGTACTGCGTCACATGCGGTTTCTTAAAAAATCCGAGGTCAGTCAACACATTCATCAGTATCTTCTTCCTCACCTCTACCATATTGATATTATGATCCGGGGTTTCGAAGTTCATGGAGAAAAAATACACATGCCTGTTTTCTTCAATCCATCCCACTATCCATCCCAGTTCATTACCACTAACGGTTTTTGCCCATCCCGTCTTGTATGCCAGCTGATAATTGGTGTTATTTTCCCAGATCATCATTTTTTTCACTTCTTCCTGGACACTCTGGCGGAAGGGCAGTTGCCTGAAATACAACAGTTTGGCCAGCCAAACCTGTTCATCATTGGATATCTGCAGGCTATTGTCCAGCCAGAAAGAATCAATTGCCGGGCCAATTTTCCGATTGCCATAGTGCGTGCTGTCGAGCCACCGCTGCATGGTATCCCTGCCGATCATCCTGGCCACCTGCTGGAAATGCGGTACGGCTGACACCCTGAACGCCTGGTACAGGGAGAGGTCATGGTTCCATTCAGGCCTTGCCCTGGTGACGCTGTCCCACCTAATAATGGTACTGTCGGAGGTGATCCTGCCCGTCTGCAGGGCCACCAGTGCATTCACGATTTTGAAGGTGCTGGCCGGACTATACCGCGTGGTGTCCCGCTTTTCATTGTAGACGGTATGTTCCCCCCTGGCATTATCATAGAGCGCGAAACAGCCATCGACCTTATATTCATCGAAGTACTTTTTCAGGCCGTCGTTGTAGGTTATATTGTTGGTGGTGCAGGAATAACAAAAAAGAAAAAGAAGAAAAATCCCGGCTGTTCTCATCATACGGTCACTGTTTTTATAACGCCTAATTCATTGCCCACCTTAACGAAAGCGGCGATGGCCTTATCCAGGTGTGATTTATCGTGAGCGGCACTGAGCTGAACCCTGATCCTGGCCTTACCCTGTGGCACAACCGGGAAAAAGAATCCGACGACATAGATCCCTTCTTCCAACAGCCGCGAAGCCATTTTCTGGGCGAGTACCGCATCATATAACATAATAGGAACAATCGGATGGTCTCCTGGTTTAATGTCGAACCCCGCTTCCGTCATTTGTTCCCGGAAATAGCGGGTATTCCATTCCAGTTTATCCCTCAGTTCAGTGGTTTCACTGAGCATATCGAGGACGGCAATGGAGGCGCCGACAATACTGGGTGCCAGGGTATTGGAAAAAAGGTAGGGACGGCTTCGCTGGCGCAACATTTCAATGACTGCTTTCCGGCCGCTGGTAAATCCGCCTGAAGCGCCACCCAGGGCCTTTCCCAGGGTGCCCGTAATAATATCGATCCTGCCCATTACCCCGCGGTATTCATGAGTACCCCTGCCTGTTTTGCCGAGGAAACCCGAAGAATGGCATTCATCCGACATCACTGCCGCATTATAACGATCGGCCAGTGCGCAGATCTTATCCAGCTGGGCAATGGTGCCGTCCATGGAGAAATGAACCGTCGGTGACGATGATCCGGTTGCGGGCACCGGAAGCTTCCTGGAGTTTGGCTTCCAGGTCGGCCATATCATTATGCTTATAGCGGAATCGCTGTGCCTTGCAAAGCCTCACCCCGTCGATGATAGAGGCATGGTTGAGTTCATCGGAAATGATGGCATCCTGTTCCCCGAAAAGCGGTTCAAACACACCACCATTGGCATCGAAAGCCGCAGCATAGAGGATGGTGTCTTCTGTTCCGAGGAAGGCCGAAATCTTTGCTTCGAGTTCTTTATGGATATCCTGTGTGCCGCAGATAAACCGCACACTGCTGAGCCCATAGCCCCGATGGTCGATATATTTCTTAGCCGCATCAATTACTTTGGGATGGGACGACAGTCCCAGGTAATTGTTGGCACAAAGGTTAATGACCTGTTTGCTGCCGACCCGGATGACGGCGCCCTGCGGACTTTCAATCACCCTTTCATTTTTAAACAGACCGTTATTACGGATCTCCTGGAGTTCCTGTTCCAGCCGGGTTACCATTTGCTCATTCATGACTTGACATTAAGGGGGTAAAGTTATTGGAATTCCCATTTTGAAGGGCCAGGATCTCAAAACTCATTAGAAATAAGGCAGAAGGGTAAATGTTTATCATATTTAATATTTTTTTACCATATCGTGTAACTTTTCCAAAATACCTTCGTCTTATACTACAAAGCAACTGTGATGAACACGAAGAACTTTAGAAAATGGATATTAGGAATAGCACTGGCATTAAGCGCAGCGGGGATTTTTGGATACAGGACGATTGTCGTAAACCAGGACCAGAGTGTCTGCACAGAACAGCTCAAGGAAGGGCAGGATAAGAAACTTAAGTCGTCTGCACCGATGTGGGAGTCACTCTCCAGTCACCTCATCCTGCAGTCGAGGAATTGAACGAAAAAGAAAAAAACCGACCCCGTTGCCAATGCAGCGGGGTTTTTTTATTTTACAGGGTAGAATACGGACCCCGTTGCTAATGCAGCGTGGGTTTTTTATTCAGGGTAGAATACGGACCCGTTGCCAATGCAGCGGGTTTTTTTTATTTTACAGGGTAATATTGGGCCTAATCTCCCTGTTTGGACGGCCATTTAAAAAAAAATCCTCCCTGTCTGTAACTATAGCGCCGCTTGTCCGTATAACTATAAAATGAACCATTAGCAGAGCTTAATTTAGACCACCAGAATAGACTGTATGACCGAGAGAGAATATAATGAATGTGTTTCCACGTATGCAGACAATGTATACCGGTTTATCCTGAAAAACCTGAGGAATGAAGAAGATGCCCGGGACGTAGTGCAATCGGCCTATGAGAAGATGTGGAAGAACCGGGAGAATGTTGATGCCACTACCGCCAAGTCCTACCTTTTTACGGTTGCCCATAACCAGATGATCGACCACCTCAGAAAGGCAAAAAGGGTAAGCCTAAAAGAAGAATTCAGCGAACAGGCGATGGTTACCGACAGGCAGCAGCATAACCTGAAAAAAGTACTTAATGAGGCCCTGGGCAGGTTGAATGAAACACAACGATCCCTGGTGATGCTGAAAGACTATGAAGGGTACAGTTATGAAGAAATCGGCAGGATCATGGGACTGAGTGAAAGCCAGGTAAAAGTATACCTGCACCGTGCAAGGATTCAGTTAAAGAATTATTTAGTAAGACCAGAAAATGTTATTTGAACAAAACGATATGAAACATCTCCCCATCAACCTGGAAAACTACGAGGAATACTTCCTGCTGTATGTTGACAATGAGTTGACTGAAGCGGAGAAGGCAGCCGTAGAACTTTTTGTTGAACAGCATCCTGAACTGAAGGAAGAATGGACGATGCTGATGGATACAAAGCTGGAGCCTGAAGATATCCGGATGGACATGAAGAATGACCTTTACCGGTCGGCCGAAACCATTAATGAGTCCAATTTCGAAACCTTCCAGTTGTCCTTGTTAGACGATGAACTCAATGATGAAGAAAAACAGGCGATCCTGGAATATAACAGCCAGCACCCAAAGGCAGCTTCAAATTTTGAATGGCTCAGCAAAACAAAATTACCTGTTGAAGAAATCGCTTTCCCGGATAAGTCAGTGTTGTACCGTTCCGAAAAACCTGCGGTAGTGATCTCCGTTAAATGGTACAGGATGGCCGTTGCCGCCGCGATACTGGTTGCCGCAGGATTGTGGTTCATTAATAAACCCGATGAGGTTGAGATTCCGATCGACCAGGTCACTGTTGCAGAACAACTGCCTAAAGAAGTTACAAAGTCGCCCAATGCCAATAACAGCGCAAAAGAAGAAGGCAAAGAAAATACGGCGCTGGATAACAACACAACAACAAACAACAGCGAGCCTTCACCATCAGCAACAACGAGGCCTGCCGTTAAAATATCAAAAGAAAATACCAGCGTATCAAAAGACGAATATGTGCGTAGTGCTTCCAAAGAAAAAACCACGCTGACCAATGTGGAAAGCGTAAACCGAAACAGGGTTGAAGAAGTGGTTCCGATGGTAACAGATCCGATGGTAAGCACCGATCAGCTGAATGCACAGCCTGCCGTTGCACTGGACGTAAAATCCGATTATGCAACAGAAGCGCTGACTATGGAAAATAATGCCAGGAGCGCTGAACAGCCGGAGTTGATGGATGAAGGAAAACAACGTAAAGGAATGTTCAGGGGCATTGTAAGAAAAGCAAACCGATTCTACAATAAAGTCACTAACCCCGATCCCGAAAGAGCGGTGGTGAAAGTGGCCAATTTCGAAATAGGATTACCCCGTTAACAGTTTAAACAAAGAATGATGAAAAAAGTATTTATGTTCATGCTCCTCGGGGCATGTTACCAGGCAGGATTTGCTCAGGAAGATTCAACAAAGGCCAAAGAAAATGAATCTGATACCATCAGGGTGGGCGGAATTATTATCATCAAAAAAGGTGGCAATAATAACGATGATATCAATAAAAATTATCATCGCTACAACTACCGCAAAACCAAATCCAACATTACCACCAACTGGATGATCGTTGACCTGGGATTTTCCGGATTTGACGATAAAACCGACTACAGTAGTGCAGAAGCACAGGCATACCTGCAGAACCCCAACGGGCAACCATTACAGTCTGGAGATTTCTCTTATAAAGGGACAAAGATTTCCAACTTCAGTCTATGGTTCTTCATGCAGCGGGTGAACATCTATAAGCATGTGATAAACCTTAAGTATGGATTCGGGATAGAGAATAATAACTATTACTACAAAACCCCGATAACCTATGTGGAAGGCGCCAACCCCGTGGTGAAAAGGGACACACTGATCTTTTCCAAAAATAAACTGGCCACTGATTTCTTCACGGCGCCTATCATGATCAATATCAATACAACGCCAAATGCCAGGTATGGCGGCTTCCAGATCAGTTTCGGCATCAGTGCAGGTTACCTGTATAGTGCCCGCCAGAAGCAGATCAGTGACGAAAGGGGCAAACAAAAGAACAAGACCGATTTCAACCTCGAGCGCTGGAAACTGGCGTATGTCGGCGAAGTAGGACTCGGCCCGGTAAGACTTTTCGGTTCCTACGCCTGGACTCCCCTTCACAAATATGGTGTGGAACAATATCCCTTCAATGTGGGCGTGAGGTTTAGTTCATGGTAGATCAATTTTGTTTTAGGGAATATTGACGGATTGGCGGATTGGCGGATTGGCGAATTAAACAAAGTATTATGGATCATTGAATATTTGTTCAGTGATCCTTTTTTATTTTACTTTAGAATTCATATCAAAATAATTCGCGAATTCGTCAATTCGCTAATCCGCTAATTAGTTTTGAATTTTACACATACTTAAAAACTGTGCCCATGCCTTATAAAGTAATTGACATTGAAGGGATCGGACCTACCTATGCAGGAAAACTGAACGAACTCGGAATATTTTCTACTTCGGACCTGCTGGAAAAAGGCGGCTCCAAAAAAGGACGATTGTCCATCGCTGAGAAAACAGGTATCCCGGAATCACTGATCCTCACCTGGGTCAATCATTCCGACCTGTTCCGGATCAAAGGTGTGGCCTCCCAGTTTTCAGAACTACTGGAAGCAGCCGGTGTGGACTCCGTAAAAGAGTTCGCCAAACGCGTACCCGAAAACCTGCGCGAAAAACTCCTTGAAACAAATGAGAAATATGGGCTCAGCGGAAAGGTGCCGTCAATAGAATCATTGAAAGAAATGATCAACCAGGCTAAAAAACTGGAAGCGAAGGTTTCGCATTAGGATTAATCGGTTATGTAATATCATTCGTTACACTGTCTTGTAATTACCAGGACATTAAAAGGATAATTCCTGTCCATTCATCCATTGACTATCCCGGGCGTTGACGGTTGTCATTGTATTACAGGCATATGCCTTTTAATATCATTCAATTTGGGCTTCGATTACAATTAACCGTTTCCGTAAGCGTTTATAGAAACCATAAATAATATCCATGGAAAGCATGCAACAGCCTCAGTCAGAATTATTAGCTGAACTCAAGGAAACACTGTATGAACAACCTGCCACTGTTGGTCAGCGTTTTCTGAACTACCTCATCGATGTATTTTTTTTCTACGTCATCATCATCGCATTGTCTGCTGTTGCAGGTATTGTGGTGGGTGCCGCTGCGATTGAAGGAGAAACACTTTTCGGCATGTCGCCACTGATGCAATACCTCTTCATTTATACCATACTGGTAGCCATGTATACATTTTTCGAAACCATGGCAAAGGGAAGGACCATTGGAAAAATGGTTACCAAAACCAGGGCGGTCAGGAGCGATGGCTCACCGCTCACTTTTAATGATGCATTGAAACGAAGCCTGGTACGCATCATTCCCTTTGAACCATTATCTGCATTCGGCGGATTTCCATGGCACGATAAATGGACGAACACCAAAGTGATCAAAGAAAATAATTAGGAAAATCATAACGCCCTAAGTCATTGAAATTTACCCGGCAGTGCAGAGCTTTGAATTGATAAATAAAGGCTGGAACAGTTTATGCTGTTAAGCTGGTGTTAACCCTCTTGTAAACCTGCATACCGTATCTTATGCTACTCTGGATCATCGCCTTCCTGCTGTCGGCCCCCAAAGCTTCACCGTATAAAGTGGTGATAGACAAATCAGATTTTGAAATGCGTGTATATGATGAGGAAGGATGGCTTGCCTCCTACCCGGTAGTCTTTGGAACAAAAGACCTGGGCGATAAAAAAATGGAAGGTGATCGTGAAACGCCGGAAGGATCATTTCGCATCACGGCAAAGAAAACACATCGGGACTGGGGTTGTTTTCTCCTCCTTGATTATCCCAACAAGGAAAGCATCGAAAAATTCAAAAAGAGAAAAGCACAGGGTCTCATTCCTGCCAATGCAAAAATCGGTGGTGGTATCGGGATACACGGTACACGCCCTAACGAAGAATACGCGGTTGACCGTTATGTTAACTGGACCAATGGATGCATATCGGTAAAGTACAGTGACGTTTTCGAAATTTATCAAATGCTGCCCGTAGGCACTGAAGTGGTGATCACAAAGTAAAAACGCTAACTTTGGCGCATGTCGATCAAAGTCAGCAATCTCCTCAAACAATATGGCGATCAGAAAGCGGTAGACAATATTTCTTTTACTATTAACAAAGGTGAGATCGTAGGATTTCTTGGTCCGAATGGTGCCGGCAAGTCCACCACCATGAAAATGATCACCGGCTATCTTGAACCTGACCAGGGTGATATTGAAGTGGCCGGCATTCAGGTAAACCAGCATCCGCTGGAAACAAAAAAAAAGATCGGTTACCTGCCCGAAGCCAATCCCCTTTATTTTGAGATGTATGTGCGGGAGTACCTCGACTTTATTGCCGGTGTTCACCAGGTGAAGGATCCCGCCTCTGCCATTGAAAAGGTCATTGCCCTGACCGGACTGGACCCTGAAAAACATAAAAAGATCGGGCAACTGTCCAAAGGGTATAAACAACGGGTTGGACTGGCAGCGGCCCTGATCCATGACCCTGAAGTACTGATCCTGGATGAGCCCACATCGGGCCTTGATCCTAACCAGATCATCGAGATCAGGGAGGTGATCCGCAGGCTCGGTAAGAACAAGACCGTTTTGTTTTCGTCCCATATCCTCCAGGAAGTGGAGGCCCTTTGCAGCAGGGTGATCATCATCAATAAAGGCCGCCTGGTGGCCGATGACCAGCTCAGGAACCTGGCCATCAGTGAAAATTCGGCAAAAAGCTAAGGGTGAGCTTTCCGTGAATCCCTGGAGCCCGAGATGGCTGAGGAACTGCCGGCCGTCATCTCAGCCGTCAAAAAAGACGATGAATACCTGGATAATCGATACCACGGGATCCGGACACATTAAACAAACAGCTTATGGAGCTTGCTTTGCAGCATAACCTGAATATCGTTTCTTTGCAAACCGAAAGCCTTAACCTGGAAGAAGTTTTCAGGAGCCTCACCGCTGGCAAACAATAGTCATCCAAAACAAAAAAATATTATGAGCTACATTACTGACGTACATGCCAGGCAAATCCTCGACAGCAGGGGTAATCCCAACCGTTGAAGTGGACGTGATCACCGAAGATGGCGTGGTAGGAAGGGCCGCCGTTCCTTCGGGTGCTTCAACCGGAAAGCACGAAGCGGTTGAATTAAGGGATAACGATAAATCCGTATTCATGGGAAGAGGTGTTCTCAAAGCCGTTGAATAATGTAAACGAGAATATCGCTGATCAACTGATCGGCCTTAATGTAAATGAACAGGCTTTCATCGATTCAAGGCTTATTGAAATCGATGGCACTGAAAATAAAAGTAAACTGGGCGCCAATGCCACCCTCGCCGTTTCCATGGCTGTTGCAAAAGCAGCTGCAGTGGAAAGCTGCCTTCCCTGTTCCGTTACCTCGGTGGTGTTAAATGCTACGGTACTTCCCATCCCATTGATGAATATCCTGAATGGTGGTGCACATGCTGATAACAAAATCGATTTCCAGGAATTCATGATCGTGCCGATTGGCGCTGAAACTTTCAGCGAAGGACTTCGCTGGGGTGTGGAAGTTTTCCATCACCTGAAAACAGTATTGAAGAAAAAAGGGTACAGCACCAATGTTGGTGATGAAGGTGGATTTGCACCGGATATCCAGAGCAATGAAGAAGCCATTGAAACCGTATTGATGGCTATTGAAGCTGCAGGTTACAAACCAGGTGAACAAATATCCATTGCCATGGATGCTGCCACCAGTGAAATGTTCGATGATGAAGAACGGAACATATGACATTTTACAAGAGTTCCAAAAAAGTCAATCAGCAGGGATGAAATGGTTGAATACTGGACTACATGGGTAAATAAATATCCCATTGTTTCCATTGAAGATGGTATGGCAGAAGATGATTGGGAAGGCTGGAAAAAACATACCGATGCCATTGGCAACAAATGCCAGCTGGTAGGTGATGATCTTTTTGTTACCAATGTTAAACGACTTGACAGAAGGGTATTGACGAAGGGATTGCAAACAGCATCCTTGATCAAGGTGAACCAGATTGGTACGGTGACAGAAACCATTAATGCTGTGCAACTTGCGCAGAACAATGGTTATACCACCATCATGAGTCACCGTAGTGGTGAAACAGAAGATACTACCATTGCTGACCTGGCTGTGGCACTGAATTGCGGACAGATTAAAACAGGTTCTGCTTCCCGTACAGACCGTATGGCGAAGTACAACCAACTGTTGAGGATTGAAGAAATGCTGGGTTCAAATGCCATTTATCCCAAAGGAAGATATTTTTCACGTAAATAAATTTTAGAAAACATAATTTCTTAGAAGCCATGCCATTAGTATGGCTTTTTTTTTTCAAAACTGAAATGACGCGGGTTTCAAACTAGCATCATAGTTATGAAATTTCGATACAGTGACGTACTTTGTAGTTCCTATCCTTTTGAAAGCACTTAAGTTTTTCCATACCCCTCTGCAAGACCAAGCCTTAATCACCACAAAAGAAAAGCTTAGTTATGCAAAATGCAAAAAATTTCCTCTTTCAAGCATTGTTCGTTACGCTGTTGGCAACAATTTTATTTGCATTCAACAGAGCCCAGAATCAGAACGTCAGTGCCAGTTATACCCTTATCACCCGCAGGTGATGTAAATGGTGATGGTTATGCCGATGTAATGATCAGTATTTTCACATAATGAATTTGGTGTCAGCTCCGATGGAAATGTTCAACTGTTATGGGTACCGGCAATGGCTTAGGCACCAAGGCCAGCATGGAACGGAGAAGGCAAAGGAGGAACCAATTTTGGTGAATCGATTGCTTAATGCCGGCGATGTAAACGGAGATGGATTTTTTGATATGATCATTGGCGCTTCCAGGTTTCGAATGGAGAAGAAAATGAAGGTGGCGTATTTGTATATTATGGTTCACCGCAGCGGACTAGCAACATCACCATCCTGGACGCATGGAAGGAAACCAGGCCAATGCATTTTTCGGCGTTGTCCGTTTCTACTGCCGGAGATGTAAATAAAGACGGATATGCAGATGTGATCGTTGGTGCAAATTATTATGACAATGGTGAAACCAATGAAGGCAGAATTGTTCATATACCTTGGTTCTGCCAATGGCCTTTCAAAAACACCTTTTTCACCGCTGAAGGCGACCAGGTAAATGCATTTCTTTGGAAAATCTGTTGCCTGTGCCGGTGATGTCAATCAAGACGGATTCAGCGATGTTGTCGTAGGTGCTCCGGGTTATGATCATGGCCAGGATAACGAAGGCGGGCCTTCCTTTATCTTGGAACAATATGGGGATGACCCAGTCTCCCGCCTGGACTGGAGAAAGCAACCAGGCAGACGCCGAATTCGGGAATTCGGTGGCCACTGCCGGCGATGTAAATGGTGATGGATTTTCGGATGTGGTGGTAGGCGCCAACCGGTATGACGACAGGATGAGCAATGTGGGTAAGATCTATGTGTAGATGGGATCGGCCAATGGATTCAGCCTGTACCCCGACTGGACCTTTACGGGCAACCAGATTGATGGGAATATGGGCATTTCTGTTGCTGCTGCAGGTGATATCAATGGCGACGGATATGGAGAGATTATTGTGGGTGCTTCGGCATATAATCCCCAGGATCCAACTGGAGATGTTTTTATCTTTTATGGTTCTGTCAAGGGAACCACCAACGAAACGATTGAGATCGACAAGTCAAAATACCCGGGTAGTTTCTTTCGGAATGTCAGTGGCTTCAGCCGGCGATATCAATGGTGATGGCTATGCCGATGTGCTTGCCGGTGTCATGAAGCAGGGTGGCAATCCATGGAAACTGATGCTGGTCAAGGGCTCCTCGAAAGGACTGATAGACCAGGAACCTACTCCCTAACTGATCGTTACCTACAAATTTTTTAGTTTCCGCCTGAAAACGCTAATTTTAGGCGGAAACTAGTTTTATGAAGTTCCTGCCCTCCTGGATGACCAATAAATACCTGCTGGCAACGGCTTTTTTTATTTGCTGGCTGCTGTTTTTTGATCACAATGACGTTTTCACCACACTTTAAAAGAAACCAGGAACTGAACGACCTGAAGGCTAAAAAGGCCTACTACCAGGAGCAAATCAGGCTTACCCAGAAAGAAGTGGACGCCCTGCGCTTAAATGCCGCCTCCCTGGAGCGCGTAGCCCGGGAAAAATACCTGATGAAAAAGGAAAATGAGGACCTTTTTATCGTTGAGGTAAAATAAAATAAATTTTTTTTCCCTTCATACAATATTGGTTTCCAATCCTCGTTTTATTTAATTAGTACAGACCCAATACCTACTATCTACCTGACCTCACCCCTTTGAAAAAGAAATAATCTATATCCTTTGAACCGGCTCACCAACCCTTGGGACAACTGGTTAAAAAAAGGATTTATGAACAACTTTACTACTGAAGACATGATCAGGTTTTTGTACAATGAAATGAATGCAGAGGAGACAGCTCAATTACTGGCAGCTTTGGAGGCCGACTGGACGCTGAAGGAAAAGTTTGACGTACTCAAATCGTCAATGGACAGCCTGGATACTTTACGCTATTCCCCGCGCCGCAAATCGATAGATGCGATAATGCAATATGCAGAAGATACTTCGCATGCCGAAAACAGCGTGACCGGCAAGTAGTTGAGGGTTGAGAGTTGAGAGTTGAGGGTGATTTTTTACATCGCATCCTGTTGCCTACGCTAAAATAACTTCGCGTCTTTTAGCTACTTTGCCGTCATGCTTCACATACCTTTGCATCTTTACGTTCTGATGACGAAAAAACAGCGATTTGCCTTCGTAATTGACTATTTTTCCAGGCATATACCGGATCCCGAGACGGAACTGATTTATGATAACCCCTACCAGCTCCTGGTAGCCGTTATCCTTTCGGCTCAGTGTACCGACAAGCGGGTCAATATGACCACACCTGCCCTGTTGGAAAAATATCCCGATCCCGAAGCATTATCGGCCGCCACTCCGGAACAGGTCCTTCCCTACATCAAAAGCATTTCCTATCCCAACAACAAGGCAAAACACCTGGTGGGTATGGGTAAAATGGTCATGGAAAAATTTCATGGACAGGTTCCCATGACCGTCGACGAACTGGTCCAATTACCCGGGGTAGGCCGCAAAACGGCCAATGTGATCACATCGGTGATCGACAACCAGCCCAATATGGCCGTGGACACCCATGTGTTCAGGGTATCTGCAAGGTTGGGATTGACCAGCTCCGCAAAAAACCCGCTGCAGACAGAACGGCAACTGGTCAAATATATCCCCACAGCACTGATCCATAAAGCACATCACTGGCTGATCCTTCATGGCAGATATACCTGCCTTGCCCGCACCCCGAAATGTAGTGAATGCGGACTAAGGGAAGTATGTGTTTATTATAATAAAAAAATACTTACGGGAAAGCACCGGCCCAGTAGGCAATGTGCAAAATTGCAAATATGCAGATATGAAAAATCCGCAATTACCCGGCCGCCGAAGTCTATGACGTAGGAGGCCGTAATTCTCCGGCCACCGAAGTCTATGACGTCCGACCGCCGAAGTTTTTTAACGAAGGCGTCCGCAATCCGCAATCTTTCCCTAATTTCCTTGTTCAACGAAATGCATATGCGGTCAACTGTTAGAGTGCAGCTATCTGCCATGATGTTCCTTGAATTTTTTGTCTGGGGATCCTGGTATGTAACGATGGGAACTTATCTCGACAAAGTATTGCATGCCGATGGAGTACAGGTAGGCGCTGCCTATAGTGCGATGGCGATTGCCACCATCATCTCCCCGTTTATCGTTGGCATGATTGCAGACAGGTTTTTTTCTGCACAAAAGCTTCTTGGCGTACTGCACCTGGTGGGCGCTGCCCTGTTGTATTATATTACTACGATCGATAATGCAGGATCATTCTACTGGGTATTGCTGTTGTATTCACTATTGTATGCCCCTACACTTGCCCTTGCCAATGCAGTGGCCTTCCGCCAGATGCAGGATCCGAGCAAGGAATTTTCTTCTATCCGTGTGCTGGGAACCATAGGATGGATCGCTACCGGATGGATGATCGATAAGGTATTTAAAATCACAGACCGAAGACCTCGCCTTCACTTTAAAATGGCTGCGGTCGCTTCAGTATTGCTTGGTTTATTAAGTTTTTTTCTACCCGATACACCACCCAAAGCCAAAGGAACAAAAGCCACCTTCCTGCAGATCCTTGGTGCAGATGCTTTCGTACTTTTTAAAGACCGATCCTTTGTTATATTTTTTATTTCCTCCGTGTTGATTTGTATCCCGCTTTCCTTTTATTATAGTTTTACCAACCTTTACCTGACAGAAGCAGGTATGAAAAATGTGACCAGCAATATGACCTTCGGACAATTCTCTGAAGCCTTCTTCATTTTGCTTGATTCCTTTTTTCTTCAGAAAGCTTGGCGTAAAATGGATGATCGCTGTTGGCATGATCGCATGGGCAATAAGATTTCTTTGTTTCGGATACGGTGATGCGGATACCTACCTGTGGATGCTGTTTGCAGGGATATTACTACATGGCGTTTGTTTCGATTTCTTCTTTGTTACCGGGCAGATTTATACCGACAGCAAGGCCGGTCTCGCTATTCAAAGCCAGGCGCAGGGAATGATTACGATGGCAACCTACGGTATAGGCATGTGGATCGGCACTTTATTATCGGGCTATGTGAAAGATTATTACACGGTCGATAACGTGGTCAACTGGAAATCGGTGTGGATGGTGCCTGCCGGCATTTCCGTTGTTGTGTTGATTTTATTTGTACTCTTTTTTACTGATAACAAACGATCGGCAGTACATGCTGAACCGGTTACAATGGTATAGGAATCAATATTCATTATTCAAATAATCAATTTTATTGTATGAGAGTTTCCATGCTCGGATCAGGATTTATCGGAAGGTTTTATGCAGATTCCATTCAGGGCCTAAGAAGTAAGGATAATATCGTTTCCATTTATTCACGGCGGGAAGAAAGTGCAAAGAAATTTGCTGACGATTATGAATGTAAACACTGGACAACCAATATGGAAGAATCCATTGCCCATCCGGAAGTGGATGTGGTTTGTATTTCCCTTGCCCAACAATCTGCATGAAGCAGCAGTGCTCATGGCTGCAAACATAAAAAAGCGGTGATCACCACCAAACCATTGGGCCGAAATGCGGCAGAGGCAAAACGGATGCTGGAAGCGGTGGAATCGGCAGGTATATTTAATGGTTATCTCGAAGACCTTGTTTATACGCCTAAATTTATAAAAGCACATGAAAGTGTAAAGAATGGTTCCATTGGAAGAGTACTTTGGGCCAAATCAAGAGAAACACATCCTGGCCCGCATAGCGACTGGTTCTGGGATATTGAACAGGCAGGTGGTGGTTGTATTCTGGACCTTGGTTGCCATTGTGTGGAGATCACCAGCAGTTATATCGGGAAAGACATCAAACCTGTTGAAGTGATGTGCTGGGCCGATACGCAGGTAAAACCTATTGATGCAGAAGACCATGCCATCGGGCTGATCAAATATGAAAATGGAGCTATCGCGCAGTTTGAAGTGAGCTGGACATTCCGCGGTGGTCTGGATCTTCGCGATGAAGTAATGGGCACGAAGGAACCATCTGGATCAATAGTTTTCTGCGTACCGGCTTTGAAATGTTCACCACCGGAAAAGGAGCAGATTATGTTGCGGAAAAAGCAGAAAGCAATACCGGCTGGTTATTTCCGGTAGGCGATGAACTCAATGAACTGGGATATAATCACATGTTTACATGATATGTTCAGCGCCATAGAAAAAGGCATAGCGCCAAAAGAAACTTTTTATGATGGTTATGTAGTGAACTGCTGTTCTGGATGCCGCTTATAAATCGGCCAAAACAAAACTATGGGAGCCGGTGAAACTTGATATCTGGAGAGGACGAACAGGTGTTGGGAAAGACAGCCATCTTGTGGAATATGATGCAGATCACTACCTGGTAAAAGAAGAAATGACCCACTATGGTGCGACAGAAACTGATCCTGAAAAATAAGGCGACAGGGAAGATTATTGAAAAAACTGTATAGTTGAGAGTTGAGGGTTGAGAGTTGAGGGTGTATAACTCTCAACCCTCAACCCTCAACACTCAACTACAACAGTGTTTTTATCTTTTCCACCAACTCAGACTTCGTGATGGGAATGCCCATCACCTTATTATGCGGAATGGCATCTACATAATACTGGTCCCGGATGATCTTTACCAGTTGTCCGTTATTGATCTCGGGTACAAGCACCTTATCGAAATTTCTTAAAATTTCTTCCAGGTTTTTCGGGAAGGGCCTGATATAACGGAGATGCGCATGCGAAACAGAGTGTGCCCCTGCAGGTGCAGTTCAGCTACGGCGCTTTTTATTGAACCATAGGTGCTGCCCCATCCAAGAACCAGGACCCTGCCCTTTGCCGGACCACTGTCAAGCTTCTGGTCAGGAATATAATGCAGCTATTTTGTCCACCTTGGCCTGCCTTACATTAATCATGTGCTGGTGGTTATCCGGATCATAACTGACATTACCGGTGATATCCTGCTTCTCCAGTCCGCCGATCCGGTGCTCCAGTCCGGGTGTCCCGGGAATGGCCCAGGGTCTGCGACAGTTTTTCATCCCGCAGGTAAGGCAGCAGTTTCTCTTCACCTTCATCCAGCGCTGTCTTGAATTTTACACTGATGGCCGGCAGGTCATCGGATACAGGAAATTTCCACGGCTCGGCACCATTGGCAATATACCCGTCACTCAAGCAAGATCACGGGCGTCATATGTTGTACGGAAATTCTCACGGCTTCGTAGACTGCTTCAAAACAATCGCTCGGTGTTGATGCAGAAACGATTGGCATCGGGCATTCGCCATTTCTGCCATAATATGCCTGCAATCAGGTCGCTCTGCTCCGTTTTTGTTGGCAAACCGGTAGAAGGGCCACCGCGCTGGATATCAATGATCACCAGTGGAATTTCCATCATCACGGCAAGTCCCATGGCTTCGGCTTTCAGTGCCATACCCGGACCGGATGTGGTGGTTACGGCAAGCGATCCTCCATAACTGGCACCTATAGCCGAAGATATGGCGGCAATTTCATCTTCCGCCTGGAATGTCCGTACGCCGAAACTTTTATGCTGGCTGAGTTCGTGCAAAATATCGGAAGCGGGTGTAATAGGATATGATCCCAGGAATAGCGGAAGTCCGCTTTTCTGTGAGGCGGCGATCAGTCCGTATGACAGCGCCTGGTTACCCATGATGGAACGGTAAGTGCCCGGTTCCATTTTTGCCTTTTCCACCTTATACCTTGTGGTAAATGTTTCGGTGGTGTCACCGAAATTATAACCGGCCTGGAGCGCTTTTATATTACTGTTCAGGATATCATCTTTTTTACCAAATTTCTCCTTCAGGAAACTGACACTGTGTTGTCCATGTCCCGGTTATACATCCAGTACAGGAATCCGAGTACAAACATGTTTTTCGCCCTGTCCTTTTCCTTCATCCCCATGGTGAAATCCTTCAGGGCCTCACGGGTCATTTTGGTGACGTCCATTTTGATCACCTCATAACTGTCCAGGGAATTATCCTCCAGCGGATTCACGCCGTCGGCATAATTTGCCAGGCGCAGGTTTTTAGCGTCAAATCCATCCGTATTTACAATGATCTTACCTCCTTTCTTTATGCACTTCAGATTGGTTTTCAGGGCAGCAGCATTCATTGCCACCAGCACATCACATTCATCACCGGGGGTATATACGGGTGCGGAAGAAAATCGTAACTGGTATCCGCTCACACCGGGAATGGTGCCCTGCGGAGCCCTGATTTCAGCCGGAAAATCGGGAAATGTTGCCAGGTCGATCCCCAGCATGGCAGTATTATTGGTAAACTGGCTTCCGGTCAGCTGCATCCCATCCCCACTGTCGCCTGCAAATTTGATTACCACATCCTGGAGTAATTCATCTTTTCTTTTCATAGAACTCGTTAATCGTTTAAGCGAATTTACGTTAGATTTGACATCTTGAAAATGATGTTTTGATTTTATATATTGTTTTAAAATAAACACCCATGGCAATTTTTAAATCCGGAAATCCAACGCTTACCGAAAAACTATTTGAAAAATCCATCACCGCCAACCAGGACGATGTAATGACCGTCAGGGGAACGCTGAATAAATTCGGCTTCCTTTTTCTTATGGTGATGGCCACCGCCATTTTTTCATGGAACTCTTTCTTCGGAGGCAAAGACGTGACCGCCTATATGTGGACAGGAATGATTGGCGGACTGGTGGTTGCACTGGTCATCATCTTCAAACAAACCTGGGCTCCATACCTGGCACCCGCTTATGCATTGTTTGAAGGTCTTTTTGTGGGCTCCATCTCAGCCATCTACCAGAATGCCTTTGGTACTGTGGCACCATCCATTGTGCTGCAGGCCGTACTGCTCACCTTCGGTTGCGTAGTTGCGATGTATGCCCTGTTTAATTTCAGGATCATTAAAGCAACGGAACGGTTCAAGTCTATTATATTTATGGCAACGGCAGGCATCGCTGTATTTTACCTGATCGCGATGGTACTGCGCTTTTTTGGAATGAATATTCCTTTCATCCACGAAGGATCTTTGCTAGGCATAGGTTTCTCGGTTTTCGTGGTAGCGATAGCATCACTCAATCTTATCCTTGATTTTGATATGATCGAAAAGGGTACAGAGATGGGCGCACCGAAATATATGGAGTGGTATTGCTCATTCGGACTGCTTGTAACCATCGTTTGGTTATATATAGAGATGCTCAGATTACTCGGAAAACTCAACTCCAGGGACTAATCCCCTGATAAATAAGTATTTAATGAAAGAGCCACCTGTCTATTCGACGGGTGGCTCTTTTTCGTCGGTGAGCAATTTGCATGTCCGCTCCCCCTCATATTATCTTTGATCCAGATATGACGAAGTAGGGTAAGTGAAAAAAAATCCAATATCAAAGAAAACAGTATCCATGATCCGTACCATGAAATCCGCAACTAAAATCAGCCTTGTCCTGTCGCTGATGATGTTTCAAAAACAATTGAAAGCGCAGTCTGACACCTCAAGGTTTGTAATGCAGGTAGTCTTCGTTCAGTTCGATGCTGCCAGCTCTGATGAAGGTATCACCATGAAATGGACCACAATTCTTGAAACCAACCTTGGCGCCTATATTATTGAGCGCAGTAACGGTTCTGAAAACTTCACAGAAATTGGAAAGATCAATGCAAAAGGAAGTAATAATGTTAGTGTCCCCTATAGTTTTACCGATAAAAACCCCATGAAAGGCATTAATGTATACAGGTTAAAACTTGTTGACACAAAGGGTGGCGTTAAATTCAGCGAGTACAAGCAGTTTATCTGGACCAAAACGCTGAACAGCGAACAGGGAATAAAAAGTTATCCCAATCCTGCAAGGCCCGGTAGCACCCTTCAGATCGATGTGGCTTTTAAAGGCAGCATCAGCATCCACCTGGTAAACATTAATGGTGCGAGACTTGATCTGAACAACCAGAATATCGGAGCCCATGGAACATTGAATTATCGACTCCCTTCATCGCTCGAAAAAGGAATTTATCTGTTGGTAGTGACCAATGGGGCTAATGAAAGCCGCCAGACCAAGGTCATGATCCTCTAAAAATATTAATCACGGATGGTTATTGGATGTGTAATGGAAGCCCCCGGGCTTCCATTCGCTATTATAACCCCTTACACCCCGTCTCCATCCAACAGGTTTCCAATACCGCCCAGGATACTGCCTTCCTCTTTACGTCTTACTGTTCCATAAGAAAGTATCCTCGATGCCAGCCTGCTGATGGGAAGGGTTTGCAGCCATACCTTTCCAGGGCCGCGAAGGGTGGCAAAGAATAATCCTTCACCGCCAAATATGGTATTCTTGATTCCTCCTACAAACTGGATATCAAATTCGATCTGCTGGGTATAGGCCACCACGCAGCCCGTGTCCACTTTCAATACCTCCCCGGCTGAAAGGGTACGTTCAAAAACGTGACCGCCGGCATGCATAAAAGCAAATCCATCACCTTCCAGCTTCTGCATAATAAACCCTTCTCCGCCAAACAGTCCCGTTCCCAGCCTTCTTTGCAATGCAATGCCCACAGAAACACCTTTTGCTGCACAGAGGAATGAATCTTTCTGGCAGATAATCCTTCCACCCATCTGCATCAGGTCCAGGGCAATGATCTTTCCCGGATAGGGTGAAGCAAAAGAAACTTTCTTCTTGCCATGGCCAACATTGGTAAATGCCGTCATAAAAAGGCTTTCACCGGTCAGTATCCTTTTTCCCGCACTCATCAGTTTACCCAGATATCCCGCTTTGTTGCACGGAACCATCGCCAAAAATGGTCTGCATCTGAATACCATCGTCCATAAACATAAAACTTCCGGATTCAGCAATGGCAGTTTCTTCCGGATCCAGTTCCACTTCCACATACTGCATTTCCTCTCCATAGATTTTATACTCGATGTCGTGATTTGCTTCTCATAAATTTTTTTATAAAATGATAAATGGTAACCGGGATAAATTTACTGCATTATCCCAATTACCATTTACCGGTTATACAATTCGAAACTCCCGGATGACTAAGCCATTTCCACGGAGGTCAGTTTTTTCCGGCTGTGCTGTGTTCCATTCCATACCGGTTTACCCTGCAGTTTCCTCACCAGGTACATTATGCCGGTAAGAATAAAGAAGAATGGCCCCAGGAATCCAAAGATGGATACCCATCTGCCCTGGTAAAACTGGGCCATGGGTCGCTTCAGGCGTTCAGCCAGGATATACATGGCCGGTACCATCAGCAGGGTCATGAAAAAGGCAAAAATCAAACCCCAGATGATGGTCCAGGACAAAGGCTTCCAGAATACGTTGTTATCACCACCAAAGAAAATATTGGGATTCCAGTCTGTAAACATGGTGACGAAGTTGATATTCAGTCCTACGGCCAGTGGTATCAGTGCCAGGATAGCGGCGAGGGCGGTTAACAATACCGGGACGATCCTTGTCTTACCCGCTTCAATCACCGCCTCACGGGTACGCATACCCCTGCTTCTCAGTTCATCGGCAAATTCAATCACCAGGATACCGTTTTTCACCACAATACCCGCCAGCCCGATGATGCCTATTCCTGTCATGACCACAGAAGCCGTACTCCGGGTGATGGCATATCCAAGTAATACGCCGATAACGCTGAATACAATCTCCGACAATACGATAACCGTTTTACTCAGTGAATTGAATTGCAATACCAGGATCAGCAGGATAAGGCCGATGGCAATGAATAATGCCTTTTGCAGGAAGCTCATGGTTTCCGCCATCTGCTCACCTTCACCGGTTTGTTCAATGGTTACATCGATGGGTTTATCCTTGAACTCATTGATGGCGCTCAGGATATCTGCGTTTACTCCCGCCGGCGTAAAACCCTGCGAAGTAAGTACGTTACCAAATATGGTGATCACACGTTTCAGGTTCTTCCGTTTGATGCTGCCGTAAGAACTGGTCAGTTCAAAGTTCACCACCGAACTGATCGGCACCTGCTTTATCTGCCCGGAGGCAAAATCACGGTACGTGATCCGCATATTCAGCAGGTCACTCAGGCTCTTGCGCTGCAATTCATTATTGCGCAATTGTATCTTGATATTCATCTTCATCAAGTTTGAGTTTGGAAACTTCTTTTCCGAACAGTGCCGTCCGGAGTTCCATACCGATCTGGGCCGTTGATATTCCCTGGGTCAGTGCCCGTTCACGGTCAACGCTGATGGTCACTTCGGGATTGAAAAGATCGATGTCCAGTTTCAGTTCTTCAACCCCCGGGATATTTTTCTTTTCGAGGTAATTTTTCAAATTCACTGCTGTAGTGGTGAGTGATTCGAAATTTTCACTGCTCACTTCTATGTTGATCGGCGGCTGTGTGGGAGGTCCCGCAGCCTCCTGGTTAACCGATATTTCCGCACCGGGAATTCCTTTTATCGATTTCCTGACATTATCGAGGTAAGGCTTGGGTTGACACACCGTGTCTTTGTTCAAAGGGTACAAAATTTACCTGTATCCTGGCCAAGTTCAGCTCTCGTGCTCCGGTCACCGCTGTTAGGATCCGAGGCACCCACTGCCACGTTCGAAATAACGCTCTCCACTACCGGATTCTTTTTACCACCGGTGATGCCAAGCACTTCATCCACCCTGGCCTCCAGCCTTTGAGTGATGGAATCGGTATACTTTACATCGGTTCCGGCGGGCAATTTCAGGTATACGTATATGTTATTAGGATCGCCCGATGGGAATAAGATGACCGGTACATTCCTCATGCCAAAAAACATAAAGGAAAATATCAATAATCCGAATGTGCCTGCCAGCAGCCAGGCCGGCCTCCATCCTTTCAGCGCCCACCGCAACAGGTTTTCATATTTGCGCATCATGGCCGGTAAGACCCTGTCCTGGAAACCACGGATGGCATCGGAAATAAAATACTTGTTGAGTACGGCCAGCACCAGGAAGAAAAACAACAGGTTTCCAAAAAACCTGTACCCTGCTGCATCCTGGCTGTATCCGTAAATGTCGAGCAGTGTGGCCAGGATCAGTGTGACCCAGAAAGCCGGTTTTTTGAATATGGCAGACTTAGGCTCTTTAGAATGCTCTTCGTGTGTCATGAAGTCCACCGCGAAAACAGGGTTCATAACATAGGCCACTATCAACGATGCTGTAAGGGTGAAGATCAGCATCGTTGGGAGGTAGATCATGAACTTACCAATGATACCGGGCCAGAAAAGCAATGGTATAAATGGTGCCAGCGTGGTAAGTGTTCCTGCAAGTACGGGAACAAATACTTCACCTGCTGCAAATTTTGCCGCATCCTCGGAACTGATCATGCCCTTTCCCTGTGAAAATATCCTGTGCGTGTTTTCGATGACAACGATCGCATCATCCACAACGATACCCAACCCGAATAACAGGGCAAATAATGCGATGAAGTTCAGGGACACACTGCTGCCGATGATAAACTCTGCTGACGGAAGGAAAATAAAAGCCAGGAACATACTCAGGGGCACCGACAATGCCACAAAAAATGCATTGGTGACGCCCATAAAAAACATCAATACCAGTACCACCAGCACAAATCCTATAATGATGGAATTCACCAGTTCGGTAAATGAAGTATCTGCTTTAATACTGAGGTCGCCGGTAATGCTTATCTCGAGGTTCTTTGGAAATTCTTTTTCTTTTAACTCCTTAACTATTTTATTTACTTCAGCAGAAGCATTGATCAGGTTTTCGCCCGAACGTTTAATGATACTCAGGCTCACTACGTTCTTGCCGTTCATCCGCGCATAACTCTCTTTCTCCTTTACGGTATCCTTGATTTCAGCAATCTCACGGAGATAGATAGGTGCACCATTGAAATTTTTCACGATCACCTGTTGCATGTCTGCCGCACTGTTGAACTGCCCCCGTACGCGGAGGGTCCTTCGTTGATCACCTATTTCCAACAGTCCGCCACTAATGTCAGCGTTTTCACGCGCAACTGCTGATTCAATATCATTGAAGGTGATTTTGGCCACCTGCATCTTATAGTTATCTACATTGATCTGTATTTCACGTTCAGGCGCCCCGATGATATCAACCCTGGTGATCAGTGATAACTCTTCGATCCTGTCTTGCAGCCTGTCTGCAAACTCTTTCAGTTTCACACCATCATAATCGCCACTCACGTTCACCGACATGATGGGCAATTCACTGAAACTGATTTCCTGGACCTTGGGTTCCTGCGTCAGGTCGTTGGGAAGGTCACCCCGTGCTTTATCCACTGCATCTTTAACCTTCTGGATGGCGACGTCTGTTTTAACATCGGTACTGAATTCAACAATGATCGCGGAAAAATCCTGTAGGGAAGTACTCGTCAGTTTATTGATTTTTACCCCGGATATTCCTTTCAGTTGTTTTTCAATCGGCCTGGTGACCAGGTTTTCCATGTCCTTTGGAGAGTTACCCACATAAACGGTCTGTACATAGATCGTTGGTATCACGATATCAGGGTACTGCTCCTTGGGAAGCGTTACAAAGAGGGAAACACCCCATACAGTTACGAACAATATGATAAGATATACTGCAGTTTTGCTTTTAATGGCCCAATTCGTTGCGAAAAAGGTCTTACCCTTACTGATAAGGCTACCTATCTCATCGGTCATTTTATTTGCCATGCTGAAATTATTTGGTCGTGATAAATTGCCCGTCATACAAACCCTGGAATCCAAGCGTAATGAGCTGGTCGCCGGCAGACAATCCAGATCTTATTTCCACCTTGTCGTCATATACTTCGCCGATAGCCACGTTCTTTTTCCTGGCTACCTGTTTGCCTTTCTCACTTGCCAGCACATAAACGAATTTTCCTTTTTCATCGGTTTGAATGGTGGCGATTGGAGCGATCAGTGAATTTTTCATTTCATGATCGAGTATTTTGACTATGGCTATCTGGTTTGGCTTGAGCGAGGGATCAGCCGCGATCTTGCTCTCGGCAGTAAAACTTCTGTTCGTTGCATTGATCACTTCACTCACCAGGGTGATGGTGGATTTGATGGTTTTGTTCATGTCCGGAATATCAATGAGTACAGGCATTCCTTTTTTCACCTTGGAAATGTAATTCTCCGGAATATCCACAACTGCTTTAAGGCTCGATGGATTCACGATAGTAATGCCAGACTGCGGTGCACCCGTAAAGGTTTCACCCACACGGATATTCACGGTTTCTGCGATCCCGGAAACTTCGGCATATACATTACTCATGGACAGCTGTTCAGTGAGCAGGCTCAACTGTTTCTCCAGACCTTCTACATTATTCTTTGCCGTTAGTAACTGCACTTCCGTGCCGATACCTTCTTTCCATAAATTTTGCTGACGGTTATAGAGATCCTGTGCAAAATTGAGCTGGGTTTTTGCAGAAGCTATCTGCTGGCGCACTACTGCATCATCAAGTTTCATGAGCAGCTGTCCCTTTCGCACTTTGTCGCCCTGCTTTACATAAATGGCCCTTACCTGGCCGCCCATTCCCCTTGGTGTTACGAAATAGATATTTTCGGTAGCGATCCTTCCCTGCAGGTCGATATAGTGTGCAAAATCCTGGGGTGCCACTGAAGTCACCTGCACCAGTTTTGCATTTTCTGCCGCCGCAGCAGCGGGGTCAAGCGTTAAGATATCGGCCTCCAGCTTAGACATTTTTTCGGTCAGCTGGTCCCTTTCCTTACGTAATTTTTCCAGTTCAACTTTCTTATCTGCCAATTGCGCATTTCCATCCTTGCTTCCGGCTCCGCAGGAAGTAAGGAGAAACAATGCTGACAAAATGATAAATCCTTTCATACAAGTATTATTTAGTGATGGTGTTTTATTTTAATCTTCCCAGTGAGCGGTAGTAAGCAATTTTGGCGATTACGGCGTCGTACATGGCCTGGAAATAATTCGACTGTGCGTCTTCGAAACTCTGGTCGGTCTGCAGCACGTCAAAACTTGATCCCAGCCCCTGCTCATATTTTTTCTTTGTGGTGTTATACACTTTTTCGGCAAGTGTCAGGTTTCTTTCCTGGACGTCAAGGTTCGCAATGGCATTTTTAAATTGATTGTATGCCGCTTCCCGCTGAAAATCTATCACACGCTGCAGGTTCTCGACATTGTTGGTCGTCTTCTCCAGTTCATAACGGGCCTGCTTCACACGATTGCTACGCTGAAGGCCATCGAAAATGGGAACATTGATATTCAGTCCGGCAATATTTGTTTTAAACCAGGGTTCCTTGAAGTTTAAATAATTGGGCGATTCCCTTAATGCGTTATAACTGAAATTCCAGTAAGCAGAAACCGTTGGCACATAGGCGAGTTTGTACCTCTTGAGATCCAGCGCCCTTAATTCTTTTACGGTGTTTAGCAACTGTACTTCATTTCTGTCGGTGTACTTGAATCCGGTTGTATCCAGGATGTCTTTCTTGACGACATCGATGGAGAGTGTGTCTGCAAGCTGCAGGGTGTCTGTCTGGCTGAGCCCCACGGTATATTTCAGTGACGCATAACCGATATAGATGAGGTTATTGATCTGCAACTGGGCAGATTTCAGGTTATTCAGACTTACTTCCGTTCGATCTATATCGAGTCGCTCGGCAAACCCGTTTTTATACAACTGTTGCTGGTCACTGGATAATTTTTCAAGCCTCTTAACCCCATCATCAATAAATTCTTTTCTTTTTTCCGCAATCAGCACTGCATAATATGCACGATATACACTGCTTGTTACACTGTCTTCCATCGATTTGATGCTGATATCGGCATACTTCAGGGCAACATCCCTGGCCTGCAGTCCAACGAATACATCTGGCTGGAAGAGCAATTGCTGGAAGGTGAATCCGGCAGAAGCCTGCCAGGGCACGCCAAATTGCGCGGGGAAAAACTGTGGTTCGCCGGTAGGACTGGTAATTGGATTACCACTGCCATCCTTCACGCCTTCATCCTGCAATACTTTATAGACAGAAGGCGAAACAAAGTCGGGCAATAAAGTCACGGGAATGGAAAAATAATGCGTTGCACTGATCGCTCCATTGATTTGCGGCAGCGCCTGTCCCCTGATCTCATCGTTCTTCGCCAATTGGATCTTTCTGTCGACCTGGAGATTGCGAATCTCAGTGACGTTTTGAATTGCATACCGTACAGCATCCTGCACCGTGAAAGCGTATTTTTTCTGCGCCATCACACCTGCCCCATGGATGAGCATGAAGAGCAGCATTGTTGTCCGTACTATCCTACCTGTTATCATCTTTCTTCTTTTTAGTGCGTTCTTGTTGATATTGTAAAATGAGGTTATGTCCTTTGAGGGTAGCGAGACCAAAAACAAAATGTTCAATGATGACCAGGGTCACATCGGCGAGATTAAATTTCGACGGAGGAAAAACGTCGATATTAAAAGGCACCATCATACCTTCCAGCCTGTATCGTGAAAGCACTTCCACATTCAGATCAGACCGGTATAACCCTTCCTCAATACCCCTCAGCATATTTTTCCGGATAATTTCCAGCAAAAATGTGTCCTTATTTTCCTTGAATTTTTTAAAGGCATTAAAGTGGAATTTGTGGAGGTCATAGAGGATCATGGGATTGAGTTCCCGGAAATGTTCGAGGATTCTGTCCATCGTCATATAGATCTCATCGATGGCATTGGCAGATTCTGAGAAGCAATAATTGCAGTCGTTTTGCATGTCGCGGATATCCTGGTCCACCACGGCGTCTACCAGTTCATCCTTATCTGCAAAAAACTGGTAAATGGTCTTTTTCGACATTCCCAGTTCACCCGCGATATTGTCCATAGAGACGGAACGGATGCCATATTTGGTGAACAGCGCCTTCGCCTGTTCCTGTATCCGCTGATAGGTTTCCACATTGCCTTTTATTTCCATTAATTTTTTTTTCGAGCAACAAAACTATGGAAACTTTTGGCGCAACCAAAGTTTCCATCCATTTATTTTACCGCTCCTCCCAAAATATTAATGTATAAACCATACCATATCAATAGCTTATGAGAATAATTTAGTTGTGTAATTTTTACGCAAAGGCCTGATTTCCAGTATTTTTCTGGCCCGAAACGGTGTTTAATACCAGTCAGCGGCGCAACTGAATTGTTTACTTTTACATTTAATCTTTTACCATGGACCGCAATGGATTTAGGCAATTGCTGCATTTCTTTTTCCAGGGACTGATCATCCTGGCGCCGATAGTGATTACGGGATGGGCCGTTGTCTCATTATTTAATTTTATCGATACCATTTTACCCAATCTCCTGCATACCCTGTTTCCATCATTTGGGGTGGATGCTTATGGATATCCGAAACGGTATCCCGGTCTCGGCTTTTTATTGGTGATCCTGATCGTTGTGATAGTGGGGTATATTTCTTCGTCGTTTATTTTCAGCAGGCTGGTCTACCTCTTTGACCAATTACTTGAAAAGACGCCGGGCGTAAAGATCATTTACTCTACGCTCAAGGATTTTTTTGAAGCATTCGCCGGCAATAAGCGGAAGTTCGAAAAGGCTGTGCTGGTCAGTATTGAAGCAGAGGATGTATGGCAGGTAGGATTTATCACCCAGCAGGAAGTACACGAGTTTGGACTGCAGGATTATGTGGCCGTATACCTTCCCCATTCCTATGCTTTTTCCGGCCGGCTGTATTTTGTAAAAAAAGAGAGGGTGCGGCTTATCACCGATATCAGTTCTGCAGAAGCCATGAAATTTGCCATTTCCGGAGGCGTCGCGGAAGCGGAAGAATCACCAGTAAAGTTGACGGTTGAGGGTGTGAGGGTTGAGAGTTGAGGGTTGAGAGTACAGTTCTACGCATCAATAACGCCTCAACCCCCAACCCTCCACCCTCAACTATAAAAGTGTTGCATGAAACAGTGTGTCCTGACCATAGTATTTTTTTTGCTTGTACAGCCGGCCTTTTGCTGGGGATTCTATGCCCATAAGCTCATCAACCAATACGCCGTGTATCTCCTGCCGCCGGAGATGATGGTGCTCTACAAACCGAATATCGCCTTCATCACAGAACACGCCGTAGATCCTGATAAAAGACGGTATGCCGTAAACGAAGAAGGACCCCGCCACTATATCGACCTTGATCATTACCATCCCTGGGACAGCATTCCCTGGCAATTCAATAAAGCCGTTGAAAAATTTACGGAAGACAGCCTTCAGCAGCATGGCATCGGACCCTGGTGGATTCAGACAATGATGTCGAGGCTCACGAAGGCATTTTCTGAAAAAGATAAATTCAGGATCATCAAACTGTCGGCGGAACTTGGCCATTATGTGGCTGATCTGCATGTACCCCTGCATGCAAGCAGTAACCATAATGGCCAGTATACCAACCAGCATGGCATTCACGGTTTCTGGGAATCCCGCATTCCCGAACTGCTGGCCGAAAGAGAATTTGATTTCATCATCGGTAAGGCTGCTTATATCAATAGCCCTCCGTCCCTGATCTGGAAAACAGCCTTTCAAAGCGCTGCAGCCGCAGACACGGTCCTGTCGCTGGAACGTGAACTCAGCAAAGGTTTCAGGCCCGATCAGAAATACAGTTTCGAATTGCGAAACGGAATTATTGTGAAACAATATTCCAGCGCCTTTAGTATTTCCTACCATGACCTGCTCAATGGAATGGTGGAAAGAAGAATGAGGCAATCCATTCAAACAGTGGCCAGTCTATGGCTTACTGCCTGGGTAAACGCCGGCCAGCCTGACCTCAGGCAAATCGCCGGTACATCGTTCACCGAAGCAGAAATGAAGGAATGGGATGAACTCAATGCTCCGCTGCCAGCCGCTCCGGTTAACGGAAGATCCTGCTCAAATTAACCGGCTCGCAGGCTTTCACATGTAACGGAATAAAACTCCATCCCTAAATCCGTAATTTTATACCCATGATGCACAATTTCAACGCCGGCCCTTCAATTCTTCCGCAGGAGGTTTTTGAACAGGCCTCAAAAGCCATCCTGAATTATAATGATACCGGACTATCCATTCTTGAAATAGGTCACCGCACACCTATATTTGAATCCGTTCTGGAAGAAGCGAGATCCCTGGTAAAAGAATTAATGCATTTGAATAACGATAAACATGTATTGTTTTTACATGGCGGCGCATCCACACAGTTTTTCCAGGTACCGATGAACTTTCTTAATGAAAAAGAAACGGGTGCCTATCTCGATTGTGGTGTCTGGGGCATCAAGGCCATCAAAGAAGCAAAGCTTTTTGGAAATGTTGACGTTGTGGCAAGTTCGAAGGATAAGGGATACACCTATATTCCGAAAGACTACCGGATTCCCGCTAATGCAAAATATTTTCATTACACCACCAACAATACCATAGAAGGCACCGAAGTATTTACCATTCCGGAAACCAGTGTCCCCTTATTTGCGGATATGAGCAGCGATATCCTTTCATACGATATGGATTATAACCGCTTTGCCCTCATCTATGCCGGTGCACAGAAAAATATTGGCGCGGCGGGAGTAAACCTGGTCATTATAGACCAGCATATGCTGAAGGGAATAGAGCGAAAACTTCCTTCCATGATGGATTACCGCCTGCATATTGAAAATGGTTCGATGCTGAACACTCCGCCCGTTTTTGCGATCTATGTGTGCCTGCTTACCCTGAGATGGTTAAAAAAACAGGGTGGCGTGGCTGCTATCGAAAAGATCAACCGGGAAAAAGCCGACCTCCTATACCGGACCATCGACGCTTATCCAATATTCCGGCCCACCGTTGCAAAGGAAGACAGGAGCCGAATGAACGTAGTTTTTGTAATGGATGATCCGGCTAAGGAAAAGGAATTTCTGGATATCTGCAAGAAAGAAAATATGGTTGGGGTGAAGGGACACCGCAGTGTGGGTGGATTTCGCATTTCCCTGTACAATGCATTGAGCCTCGACAGCGTAAAAACCATTACCGGACTGATGGAATCTTTTGCGAACGGATGATCCGGGTCTTGACAACATTAATTATTCGGTAAAACAGCCGCTTATTACGTTGGGAGAGTCCGTAAATTAGTCGGCCCTTCCGTAACTTGCGCCCAATATAAACATCATGGCCCAGATAGCTCCTTTTAAAGCCATTCGCCCGACTGCTGAAATGGCTCCTTCCGTGGCATCCAAACCCTACGACGTATTGAGTAGTGAAGAAGCAAGAAAAGAAGTGAAAGACAATCCGCATTCTTTTCTGCATGTCACCAAATCTGAAATCGACCTGCCCCCTGATGTTCACGTTTATTCAAGGCTTGTTTATGACAAAGCGAGTGAAAACCTCGAGCATATGCTGTCTAAAGGCATACTGGTAAAAGAGGAAAAACCCTGCTACTATATCTATCAGCTGACCATGGGAAAGAGAAAGCAGACCGGCCTGGTTTGTGTTTCATCTGTGGATGACTATAACAACGACATCATCAAAAAACATGAACATACGCGGCCTGAAAAAGAAAAAGACCGGATCAGCCATATCAGAATGTACAGGTGCCCAAACCGGAAATGTTTTTCTGGCGTACAAACAGGATGCAGAAATAGATCAACAGGTAGAAGACTGGAAAAGTTCACATGACCCGGTGTACGAATTTAAAGCGGAAGACCATGTAGAACATAAGGTCTGGATCGTTGATGATGAAAAAGTCATTAATAAACTGACCGGGCTTTTCCTTACAAAGATCGGTATACTTATATTGCCGACGGCCACCATCGCGCAGCCAGTGCTGCCAAGGTCAGGGAATCCTTGGGTAAAGATGCACCTGAAAATGCTTCGTGGTTCCTGACCACGTTGTTTCCTTCCGACCAGTTGCATATCATGGATTATAACCGTGTGGTAAAGGATCTCAATGGTTATACCCTGAAGAATTCATGAGTGCGCTGATGGATGATTTTACGGTCACCCTGAGTACTGAACCGGTTGCACCATCCAAATTGCACGAGTTCGGTTTATATTGCAACGAACAATGGTATATCCTTACGGCAAGACCGGGAACATGGACCGATGATCCAATTGGTGTACTGGATGTGACCATTCTTTCCGACAATATTCTTAACAAACTACTTGACATAAAAGACCAGCGTACAGATAAAAGAATTGATTTTGTTGGCGGCATCAGCGGATTGAAGGAACTGGAGAAAAGAGTGAATAGCGAGGAAATGGCGGCGGCCTTCAGTCTATACCCGGTAAGTATCCAGCAATTATTCGATATTGCAGACAGCGGCAATGTGATGCCTCCGAAAAGCACCTGGTTCGAACCAAAACTCAGGGACGGACTTTTAACTCATTTCATTAACTGACCGGCTAAAGCATTACCATGAAATTTTTTCTCACCTGCCTTATATTTTTTACAACGCTGAATCTTTCAGCCCAGGAGGATATCCAGAAACTCCAGGAAACGGCAAGAACCTTTACCCGGCAGGGAGATTATACCAATGCCATACTGGTATTGAACAGGGCGCTTCGCTAAAACCAGGGGACCTCGGAATACAAAAAGACATTGCTTACAATTTGTTCCTTTCGGGAGACTATGACCAGGCTTCAGCCCTTGCCAAACAATTGCTGGAAAGGGAAGATGCTGATGTACAGACCTTCCAGATCGCAGGAAATATTTTCAAGGGCATGAATGATAAGAAGGAATGCCTGAAGCTTTACCGTAAAGGCATAAAAAAATACCCAAATAGTGGAGCCCTGCATTTTGAATACGGGGAAGTACTCCTGACCGATGAGCAACGTGAAGAAGCCATTGAACAGTGGGAAACAGGCATCGAAACAGACCCATCCTATTCAGGAAATTATTACCATGCTGCAAAATTTTACGCTTTCAATAAAATGAATGTAGTGCGCACCATTTTGTATGGAGAAATATTTGTGAATCTTGAAAGTTATTCAGTGAGGACAGCTGAAATCAAAGACTATCTGCTGAAATCCTATAAGTTATTTTATGCAACAGCTCCTGAACCCGAAGGCAAAAAGCCCAATGCCTTCGAAACTGCTGTAGCCAACGGTTTAAGGAAACAATCTGACCAGTTGTCAAAAGGCGTTAATACAGAGTCACTGACCATCATCCGGACCAGGTTTCTGCTCGACTGGTTTGAACATTTTGCAGAGAAATATCCTTACCGGTTATTTGAACAACAGCAATACCTGGTAAGGGAAGGACTTTTTGAGGCGTATAACCAATGGTTGTTCGGGCAGGTGAACGATATCGTTCAATACCAGCAATGGTCCTCAAACAATCCTAAAAAAATCTCCGACTTTACTTATTACCAGAAAAACAGGGTGTTCAGGATGCCGCCTGGTCAGAATTACAAGTAGTTGAGAGTTGAGGGTTGAGCGTTGAGGGTTATCGTAACTCTCAACCCTCAACACCCAACCCTCAACTTTTTCTCGTCTATTTTTTTTATCTTCCTGCCGGGACTGGCGATCAGTCCTGCTCAACGATTGTAGTTATGAAACCCACACGATTGTTCGATTGTATTGAATACCAGTTGGCCAATTCGCCCAAGGAAGACATGATGGCCGCCAAGGAAGAAGGTGGCATTTGGAGGAAGTATAGCACCCAGGAAGTAAAGACCATCGTCGACAAGCTCGCCGCCGGCTTGCTGAACCTCAAGGTGAGTCCGAATGACATGTCGGTCGAAGGCCGTGACAAAATTGCCATCATCAGTAATAACAGGCCTGAATGGATTTTCCTTGACCTTGCCGTTCAGCAAACGGGGGCCGTACTGGTGCCCATCTACCCTACCATCAATGTAAATGAACTGGAATTTGTCCTCAACGATGCTGCGGTAAAGCTGGTGTTTGTGAGCGACCAGGACCTTTATGATAAAGTGCAATCGATCCGGGCTAAGATACCCACCGTAAAAGCCGTATTCACCTTTAACTATATACAGAAATCCCTTCACTGGAAAGAGATTCTGAGCAAGGGCACACCTGAAGATGTTGAAAACCTTAAAAAAATACGCGACAGCATTGGCTCTGACGATCTGGCAACGATCATTTATACCTCCGGTACCACAGGTACGCCCAAAGGTGTTATGCTGAGCCATAAAAATATCCTGAGCAATGTGATGAATGTGGAGGAAGTATTCAAACCCATTGTGACTTCGAAGGAAGACAGGGCACTGAGTTTTCTCCCGCTTAACCACATTTTCGAAAAGATGGTAACCTATATCTACCTGTTTTTCGGGTGTTCCATCTATTATGCCGAAAGCCTTGATAAGATCGGCGATAACCTTAAAGAAGTGCAGCCTACGGTATTTTCCACGGTGCCCAGGTTATTGGAAAAAGTATATGACAGGATCATCGCCAAAGGACAGGAACTCACCGGCATCAAGAGAAAACTATTTTTCTGGGCAGTTGACCTGGGTGACAAATATGAGATTGGTAAGAATATGGGCGCATGGTACGATTTCCAGCTCGCCCTTGCCAATAAACTGATCTTTTCAAAATGGAGTGAAGGACTGGGAGGAAATGTAAAAGCCATTGTAACCGGTGCCGCAGCCTGCCAGGTTCGGCTGCTCAGGGTATTTACGGCCGCAAAGATTGTGATCATGGAAGGTTATGGACTTACAGAAACATCACCTGTTATCAGTGTGAACCGTTTTGATGATAAAAACCGGGCTTTTGGTACAGTGGGCACCGTGATCAATGGCGTTGAAGTGAAACTGGCAGAAGATGGTGAGATCTGTTGCAGGGGTGAAAATGTGATGATGGGTTATTACAGACAGCCCGAACTAACCAGCCAGGTCATTGACCAGGATGGATGGTTCCATACCGGAGATATCGGTGTATGGAAGGACAAAAAATTCCTAAAGATCACGGACAGGAAAAAAGAAATTTTTAAAACCAGCGGAGGAAAATATGTGGCTCCTCAGCCTATCGAAAATAAAATGAAAGAATCTGCTTTCATTGAGCAGATGATGGTGGTAGGCTCCGAAAGAAAATTTGCAGGTGCACTCATCGTCCCTAATATTACTAACCTTAAGGAATGGTGTAATGCCCAGCAGGTTAAAAACGGCGTCAACAACTCACAACTGATCAGGGATCCAAAAGTTATTGAACTGTATAAGGGCATCGTTGAAGAGTACAACAAGAATTTTAACCATGTTGAACAGGTGAAAAAGTTTGAATTGCTGGATACAGAATGGACCATTGAAGGCGGTGAACTCACCCCAACGCTGAAGCTTAAACGAAAAGTGATCATGGAGAAATACCGGGATGCAATAGAAAGGATTTACGATTAATCCGGTTTACAGTATAGTATAAAAACGGCCGGGGTTAAACCGGCCGTTTTCTTTTTTCTTTCAGTCTTTTTAACAACAGCCACTGCCTGGAGGGCAGCATTCAGCGGGTTTCTCACCGTATACCGTGATGCTGAAAATACCGGTCTGGCCTGTGCGGAAATCAGCCAGTGACTTTTCATCCAGGTAATTATTCAGGATATCATCCGGTATAAAAATGGCTTTCTCTTTTTGCAGGCTTACATTTTTAAACCCGGCACCGGTGATCATTTCAAGGTAAATATCTTTTTGAATGGCTCCTGAAACGCAGCCTGCATACATTTCTGCATCCTTTCGCAATGCTTCCGGCAGCTCACCAACAAGGACAATATCGGAAATGCTGAAATGTCCGCCTGGTTTCAATACCCTGAAAATTTCCTTCATCACGGCATTTTTATCGGGAACAAGATTAAGCACACAATTGCTCACCACCACATCTGCCACATTTCCGCCAACAGGCATTTGTTCGATATCGCCCTGCCTGAATTCAACATTATTAAATCCCAGTTTTTCTGCATTGGCCCTCGCCTTTGTTATCATGGCCGTAGTGAAATCAATACCGATCACTTTGCCGCTTTCTCCTGTTTCATGGCGTGCAATAAAACAGTCGTTTCCTGCACCTGATCCAAGATCTATAACTGTATCTCCCTGTTTAATCCTGGCAAACTGCGTCGGTAATCCGCATCCCAGGCCAAGGTCGGCATCAGCATTATACCCTTCCATAGTGGTATAATCCTCGCTCATGATATTGTAAACTTCTGTTGAGCATCCCCCTGCCCCACAGCAGGAAGAAGCATTCGCGGTTTTCTCCTGTAAAGCAATCTGGCTATACTTTTCCTTTACCAGTTCCTTAAGTTGATCATTGTGTGTCATTACTAATATTTATATAGTGAACAATTGTTTTTAGCAGCATTTGTTAACCGGCTGGTAGCTTGCGAACAGTTCATCCATGACCAGCTTTGCCTTATTCCATTCCGCTTCGTCTATGCAGTAACAGGTCTTTACCCCTTCAATCTCCCCCTTGATCAATCCAACTTCCTTCAACTCCTTCAGGTGCTGCGAGATTGTACTTTGGGAGAGGGGAAGTTCTTCCACAATATCACCGCAGATACAGGCATTCCTCTTTAGCAGAATCTTTACTATGGCTACCCGCGCCGGATGGGCAAGCGCCTTTGCATACCTGGCTAATTTGTTGTCCTTTACCGAAAATTCCAACGACTTTGTCGCACCCATAATGATTTGTTTATCTATCGCAATATTACGATTTATTTTTAAATCGCAATATTACGATTAAAATTTTTTGGCAAATATTTTTTCATTTTGGGGCAAGAGGCCGGTTTACTATGGCGTTTATTTTGCAGTCAGTTAGGCCGGGACCGGGACTGCTGCATCCAGGAATTGATATTTATCCGCTGGTTTTTATACATAATTTTGATTTCTAACGTTTTGTCGACAGAAAAGTAAAAAGATGGACAGAAGAACATTTTTGCAGATTTCCGCCGTCAGTGCCGTGGCCATCAGTCTCCCGATGGTTCATTGCAAGGCCAAACCAGGTGACATTCTTGAATTCCCCGGGACCCTTTCCAGCATTTGTGATGAAAAAACAATAAGGGAGATCGGCCAGGCTTACCTGGTAAAATATCCGGGGGACAGCAAATCTTCAAAACTACAGGAACTGTTGATGGAGGGTTATGACGGGAAATCGAGTGACGATGCAGATGCCATCACGGCTATGATCGATAAAAAAATTCATACCGATTTCCGGAACGCACGCACTGAAATTCTTAAAGGCTGGGTACTGTCACTCACTGAGGCGAGGCAATGCGCACTTTATTCACTAACCCGCGCATAAATCAACAACATGCATACAGACGCAAGAAAACTCGACGACAATGCCGTGATAGAAGGTGATATATGCATTGTGGGTGCAGGTGCTGTAGGGATCAGCATCGCGCTGGACTGGATCAATTCTCCCTATAAAGTGATATTGCTCGAAGGCGGAGGTTTTGAATATGACGACAAAGTGCAGGATTTATATGCCGGCAAAACAACCGGTCAGCCATACTATCCGTTGAAATCAGCCCGACTCCATTATTTTGGCGGAACCTCAGGTCACTGGGGAGGGATGTGTACCCCAATGGATCCTATAGATTTTGAACCGCGCGATTGGGTGGCCAATAGTGGATGGCCCATCAACAAAAAAACGCTTGATCCCTTCTATGCCCGCGCACAGAAAAAAGTGGAAGTCGGCCCATATGAATATGGACTGGAATACTGGCAGCAACACACCAAGGACCTTAATCCCCTTCCCTTTGAAAAGGAAGTGATCTGGAACAAAATTTTCCAGTATAGTCCGCCTACCCGTTTCGGCGCGAGATATAAAGCAGACATTATCGGCGCCTCAAATGTTCACCTGTATACCTTCGCCAATTGTATTGATATCACCGCAAACGATACCCTATCCAACATTACCGAGGTAACAGTGTCTAACTTCTCCGGCAAACGCCAGAAGGTGCGGGCAAAATATTTCATCATGGCCTGCTGTGCAATACAGAATGCGAGGATGTTACTGGCAGCAAATGCACAGGCGCCAAAGGGACTGGGTAACGATAACGATTTGGTAGGTCGATATTTTATGGAGCATTTGGAAATCAAATCTGCGGAAATCTATCTAAACCACTCCGATCCGTTGAACCTGTATAAATTATACCCGCCGAAAGTAAGGGCTGAACTTTCCATCACAGCAGACAAACAAAAGCAATTTAAAACGCTGAATGGCACTGCATCGCTGATGCCTTTGGAGATTGCAAAAACGCGGGAACCCAATATCGAAACCTGGAACAAGAAAGACCCTCGCGAAGCGATGAAGGAGTTGGAAGAATCACACAAGATATCCAAGGTCGACAAACTGATCATGAGGCTTACCAAAGACATCTACAAAGCCTTTGAACTTTTTACCAGGATCGAACAGGAACCAAATCCCGATTGCAGGGTAACACTCGATACAGAAAAAGACCAGCTCGGCGTACCGCGTGTAAAGTTACACTGGCAACTGTCGCCCCTTGATAAATACAGTATCCGTACTTTGTACAAACTGATTGGCGAACAGGCCGGACTGGCAGGAATAGGAAGGGTAAGAATGATGGATTACCTTCATGATGAAAAAGATTTCACCTGGCCCAAATCAACGGGGGGCGGATGGCATCATATGGGAACAACAAGGATGAGCAATGATCCTAAAACAGGTGTTGTAGATGCTGATTGTAAAGTGCATGGCATCAGCAACCTGTATATCGCAGGATCTTCATGCTTTGCCACCGGTGGATCAGCCAATCCCACGCTGACGGCCATTGCACTCAGCCTGAGGCTTTCTGACCAGATCCGTGACAAGCTCAAGAATAATGTTTAACCGAAACAGCTGGAAAAATCTCAAAGCCTTTCTTTTTGGGCTGGCGCTTGCCCTGCTGTTATGCGAAATCATTCTTAGGATTTATAATCCATTTCCATTTGCCTTGCAAAAGGGAAAACTTGTTATACCCGCCAACCAGTCGAGGATCTATGAAAACAAATGGATCGACAAGCTGGATAAAAAAATCGTTTACTCGCGCAATTCACTGGGTTTCCGTGGACCTGAAAAACTTTCGGATCATCAGTGGCCGGAGATTATAACCATCGGCGGCAGCACCACGGCCTGCACATTCTTATCAGACAGTTGCACCTGGCCATATGTACTGGGAAAAAAACTTCAACAGGCATACCCTGATATATGGCTGAACAATGCGGGCATTGACGGGCATTCAAGTTTCGGGCATATCCTGATGCTGAGGGACCATGTACTTCCCCTGAAGCCCGATTATGTGATTTTCCTGATGGGGATTAATGATACGGAAAGCAACCAGGCTGTAGAGTTTGATGAGATGACAGAAAAAAAGATACAGACCAGGTCCGTAAAATCATTCTTCAAATCATTGCTCAACTATTCAGAACTCGGACGAACACTCTTTACCTTCTACCATGTCAGTATTGCGTATAAAAAAGGACTTTTTCACCAGGAAATACATGTGAAAGCACTGGTTGATCACCCCCTTCCGGATAGTATCATTGCTAAACGGCTTCGCCAGCAGGAAAAGTTTCTTGCGGGTTATAGAGCCCGGACTGATTCCATTATTGCGATGTGTAAACATGCAGGTGTAAAGCCTGTATTCCTTACCCAGCCTTCACTGTTTGGTGATTATACAGATTCTCTGACCGGCGTCCCTATGGCCAATAAATGGATGAATACAAGCGATGCTGACAACAGCTTGTTGCAGGAAAAAATACTGGAGCTGTACAACGATGTGTTACGTAATGATTCTGCCCGGATCACGGTCATCGATCTCGCCCGGAAAATGCCCAAAAATTCTGCGTATTACTATGACTTCATTCATTTCACCAATGCAGGAGCAGAAAAAGTGGGTGAAATACTGGCAGAAGAATTACAGAAGAAGGTTTTGCAGGTATCACTACGATAATTAATAGCCTTTATGCAGCATATCTGCATATTCATCCGGGAGCGGACTATCTTCCACGCCCCTGGCGGCTTTCTCAATATCATATTCAAACCGAATAAATTCAACCTTTATTCCGTCCGTTGCAGAAATTGATGCCTTTTCATCTATCGTCAGCAGCACATAACAGCCCCTCGGATCACCATCCTTTGGTTTACCAACAGATCCTGTATTAATAGCATGCCTGTAATAAGGTAAGCCATCGACACCTGTATTGAGCACCCGGTGAAAAGGTTTGTGCGTATGGCCAAAACACATGATATCAGCATTTGCATCGGTCATTATGCGCGCAAGGCTTTTCTCCTCCCGGTCCTCGAACAGGTATTCATTGTTCCTTCTTGGACTTCCGTGCACGAGAAGGAGATTAAGTTTATCATCGTTGAGCTGAAATTCTATCCGGATATGTGCAGGAAGTGTACGCAGGTAATTTCTTTCGTCGGGTTGAACAAGGCTGTTGGTATAGGCGATGGATATTTTGCCCATGTCTTTTTCTTTATCCGTCTTATAGGCGCACCCGCATTCATCACTCATCCTGCCGATTCCGTAATCATAGTTTCCCGCAATGGTAGGAATATTCCTGGAGCGTATGGCATTGATCACTTCATTGGGCCAGCTGTTATAACCCACCAGGTCACCAAGGCAGTACAGTGCATCCGGTTTCCGGTGGTCCACATCGGCAAAAAAAGCTTCCAGTGCCGGAAGATTGGCGTGTATGTCGGAAAATAAGGCTATTGTCATGATGCTTATTTATGCGATTGACTTATCTACATAATATCTACTACGGAGCCGGAAGGCAATATTCACAAGGGCAATCAATGCAGGAACTTCTACCAAAGGGCCGATCACTCCTGCAAAAGCTTCACCACTATTGATTCCAAATACACCGATCGCTACTGCAATGGCAAGTTCAAAATTATTACCTGCAGCTGTAAATGCAATAGCAGCATTCCTGGAATAATCAGCACCCATTAATTTACCAATGAAAAAGCTAGCCATAAACATTATTATGAAATAAATCACCAGGGGCAACGCAATGCGTAATACATCAAGTGGAATTTGTATGATCATTTCTCCCTTCAGGCTGAACATTATAACAATAGTAAACAGCAACGCTATTAAGGTGATTGGTGAAATAAATGGAATAAATTTCTCATCGAACCATTTTCTCCCCATGATCCTGATAAGGCCATACCTGCTGATTAAACCGGCGGCAAAAGGAATTCCAAGATAGATGGCGACTGATTTTGCAATTTGTCCAATGGTGATATTAATTTCAAGGCTTTTAAATCCAAACAAAGGCGGGAGTATGGTAATAAACAACCAGGCATAAAAGCTATATAATAAAACCTGGAAAATACTGTTCAGTGCCACCAATCCGGCTGCATATTCCCTGTTTCCTTCTGCCAATTCATTCCAGACGATGACCATAGCAATACACCTCGCAATGCCGATTAATATTAACCCCACCATGTATTCAGGGTAATTGTATAAGAATGTGATTGCCAGGAAAAACATCAGCAAGGGTCCAATGATCCAATTAAGCAAGAGAGAAACACCTAATATTTTTTTATTGCGAAAAACCTCTCCCATTTTTTCATACCTAACTTTGGCCAACGGTGGGTACATCATCAAAATAAGTCCCACTGCTAACGGTATATTTGTAGAACCGTTGGAAAAGGAATTGATAAAAGCCGAAGAAGAAGGAATAAAATAACCTATTGCAATCCCGGCCAGCATTGCCAGAAATATCCACAACGTAAGATACCTGTCAAAATAGCCCAATTTTTTTCTTTCCGGGACCGGCGTGCAATGGTTTACAGGCATAATGAAGTTATATCGCGATATTACAATATTTCTGATTCATCACATTTTTACCTTGTTTTGTAACAATTAGATCATATGGGATTTCATTGCGGGTAATATTGCACTATAAATATTCACAATGATCATAGAAGGCATTGAATCAACCGCAGTCATGGATAAAAATGAAGAGACAAATTCAACCGACAGGGACCAGGTTACCCGGTCCCTGCCATTTGATGTCAATAAGATCGAATTCTGGGGCGCCACCATTCTTTATGTGCTGTCCATTTTCCTGCTGGTGTCAGGTGCGGCAAGACAGGGTATGTCGCCCGACTCAGGTCCTAACTACTATTTTTTCGAAGAATACCACCTGAAATATTCTTACTATTCCTACTACATGATCCCGATGTTTTTCAGGAACACCTTCTTCTATGGTGCTTACCTGGTACTGACTTTTTCTATTGTGCCAAAACTTATCAATAGAAGGAATATCCTGCTCAACAGCATTTTATTCCTGCTTGTTTTTACCATAATCGGCGTTGTTTGCGGTGTAACGGATACCTGGATCAAGGCGTATTTATTTGCGAAATATCCTGACCACCAGGAAGTGAATAATATGATTATTTCGTCCAATGCCACTTTCGCTGCCTGGCTGATGCTGATTTTCACCTTTTACTCCGTGATCAAGGCTACGGCAGAATACCTGTTCACCCATATCGATAAACTGCAGGAGAAATACCAGGCCATTACCAAAGAAGGCATTTTCGCTTTTATCCTGTGGATGTTCACTTTTTTTATGTTACTGATCGCCAACGCACCCCGTGAAGTGCTGTCGGTCTATGGCATTGTGGTCCCCATCGCCATAGGGCTGTATTGGTTCTCACTGCATACACTGATCCCCAATGTACAGCACAGGAAGCGTAAATTCCTGGTATATCTCTTACATGTTTTGCTGATCATGTTGCTGATGACACTACCGGTATCCCTGATTGTGTTGGGTATTATCTATGACTATTCTGATGCAGCCCTGGTCGTTAACTTTATCAATATAGCTTTCCAGGTATTCTTTACTGCGCCCTTATCTTGGTTCATTTACCGTCAACGGACATCCATGGACCAGGAACTTACCACACTGAAAACAGCGCTGGGCAAGTCATCTGCTAAACTGGACTCACTAAAAAGCCAGATCAATCCACACTTTTTGTTCAATGCATTAAATACATTGTATGGTACATCACTACAGGAAAATGCCGAGAGAACAAGTGAGGGCATACAGAAGCTGGGAGATATGATGCGGTTTATGCTGGAGGAAAATATGCAGGACAAAATCACCCTGAACAGGGAGATCGATTATATCAATAATTATATCAGCCTTCAGAAACTGCGGACACAGACCTCTCCGAATATTGTCATTGAAACAACGATTGACGACAAAGTCAATAACCTTTTGATCAGCCCGATGCTGCTGATTCCTTTTATTGAAAATGCCTTCAAACATGGCATCAGCCTGAGAGAGAAATCGCATATCAGGATCAGCCTTAATATCGATGGTAATACTTTATACTTTGATGTCTATAACAGTATTCACCCGAAACTGGAGATCGACCTGGAAAAATATCACCATGGCATCGGCCTTGAAAACGTAAAACAGCGTCTTCAGTTATTGTACAAGAAAAAACATGAGCTGATCATCAGGGAAAACGCCAATGAATATTTCGTTCACTTAACTATACAACTGGCGTAACTTTCCAGCAGATAAAAATAGAAATGAAAGCCATTGCCATTGATGATGAACCCCTGGCGCTGGAGGTGATCCGGTCACATGCCTCCAGGGTCCCCTTTCTTGAACTGGAAGGCGTTTTTACAGACGCGTTTGAAGGACTGGATTATCTTCAGAAGCATCCGGTTGACCTGTTGTTCCTGGATATAAAAATGCCCGACATCAGTGGCATCGAGTTCTATAACACATTGCGCCATAAACCGATGGTGATCTTTACCACGGCATATTCGGAACATGCCGTTACTGGATTCGACCTGGATGCCGTTGACTACCTGCTGAAACCATTTTCCCTGCCGAGGTTTCTCAAAGCCTGTACCAAGGCCAATGAGATACACCAGCTTCGCACCTCCAGCAAGCCATCCGACCATATCTTCATAAAAACGGGCTACGAGCAGGTGAAAGTGATGTTCGACGATATCTATTATCTCGAAGCAGAAGGAAACTATATCAGCTTTGTGACCAGGAACGGTAAATTGCTGACAAGGATGACCTTTGCAGAAGTCGAAAGCCTTCTTCCCCACAACGATTTCATTCGAATCCATCGCTCTTTTATCGCCTCCAGGAACCAGATCGACAAAATTGAACGCGGGCAGGTGATCATTAAAGGGATAACCATACCTGTGGGGGAAAGCTATGCACAAAACCTCCAGTTTACGGAAAAAAGGAAATAGCCGCCTGTTTGTACATTCCTGTTACTACTTTCCAGAAATCTTCTGCCGCCATTTATCGTCTGCGCAAAAAAATGATGTACGTCATTTTTATACAGTACCATGATCATCCTGCTGAAAATTAGCATCATTTATCTTCCTTGGATCAAATGATCCGCCGTTATGGCCGGCAAATAATTCCTGGAATAAAAGGATAAATATTATGTCATTTCATTCCATCCCGCTTTTATTGTTTTCCATAGGAACATTTCTTATGGTAATGCTCTTTATCGAATGCGGATACAAAATGGGAATGAAATACCATCGATATATAAAACTTGAAAAAGTAGGCGCTTCCATTGCTATTTCAAGTTCCACGCTCGGGCTTTTTGGATTTATGCTGGCATTTACATTCGGCATCCTATATAACCGTTTTGATGACCGCAAAGAGATGGTACGGCTGGAAGCAAATGCCATCAGTAGTGCCATGAAGAGGTCAGCCTTCATGCCGAAGGAAGATCATGTGCACTCAGTAAAATTGTTAAAGGAATATGTTGCCCTTCGTATAGCCGCCTACAAAGTTTCAGATTCAAATTTCGCACAGAGCGTTATCAGCGAATCTGAAAGGATACAGGAAGAATTGTGGCAAATCGCCCTGGAAAACACAAAGAAAGATATCAACTCCAATATTGCCGCATTATATATCCAGTCATTGAATGAGATGACTGACATACATAAATTAAGGATTAGCCGTGGATACAGGTCTACAGCGCCTTTAGGCCTTTGGCTGGCCCTATACTCATTGCTGTTTTTCAGCATGATATCTGTAGGTTACCAGTCGGCAATTGTGCAGTCAAAAAGAACCCTTTCCCCCCTGTTCATGGCATTATCATTTACCATTGTAATTGCACTGATTTTTTCTCTTGACCAGCCTAATAATTACTTTTTTGTCATACCCCAGGAACCATTAGTTAGTGTACAACATTCCATATCGCACTATTTGAATGTAATTGCAGAACCCATCAAATTTCCATGAAAATCTAAACTGTAAATAAATACAAATGACAGACAGTAAAATCCACGCACCGGGCAGTCCGGTTATGAATGTAAATGAATTAGCTGTTGAGCGAACCGTGATGGCGGCAGAACGTACATTGATGTCATGGACCCGTACATCCATTTCACTGATCAGTTTTGGGTTTACCATGTACAAATTCCTTGAATATATGCAGTCCGAAGGGAAAGCAGTAGTGTTCAACAACCCTAACGGTCCGAAAAATTTTGCCATCGCATTGATTACGATCGGGGTCATTGCCCTTGCAGTTGCCAGTGTTCAATACAGATCGTTCCAGAAAAAACTCATGCCCGGCAAGAGCCTGGTATACAGCCTTTCTTTCCTCGTGGCCTGGTCGATACTGTTGCTGGGATTCCTGGCCCTTACTAATATCCTGTTTAAAATAGGGCCTTTCTAACTGTTAGGCTTACCGGGAAATGAAACCTGGCAACAGTGTTTGAGTGCTGACCTGATATTGCTCATAATTTAACCTATCTCAAATACGGAACTTCACCCGGAAGTTAGTTTGGACAAATCTGCTAAAGAATTAGCCAACATCTTTTCATACTGCGTTATGAAAAACTCTGCTTATAGAATATTCTTACGATTCCTGGTTTTTAGTTTCCTTTTCACCACAGGGAAGGAATGCCTTGCCCAGGTTTCAAGAAATGCACAGGAGGTTTGGCCTGCCGTAGATGCCTATTATAAGATCGATCCAAAATTCAGGATATATGCGACTGCAGGCGGAACAAAACGGGAATCATCCAATTATACTGATGGCGCCATCGGCATATTCGTGGATTACTTCACCTTTCCTTTCACCAAAATCTTCAGACCCGACCATGCTGATAGTCTGCCTGGCAAATTTCTCTGGTTAAGGGGAGGATACCAATATAGTGCAACGCCGCCAAGTGCCGAAGATCCGTTCAAGGAGAGTACAATCGTAACCGAAGCCAACGGGCGTTATTACCTGCCTTATAAAATGCTGCTGACATGGAAAAACCGGTTCGACTGGCGGATCAAGAATGGCGATTTTAATGCGAGATACAGGCCAAAATTAATGGTGGAAAGAGATCTGAAAACCGCTTACCTGTTTTTCACAGTCACCGGTTCTGCAGAATACTTTGCCAATTTCGGAAACGGGGCTGTGAATCGCTTCAGAGTGCAGATCGGCACAGAAATCAAGGTAACCAGGATCATCAATTACGAAGTTTTCTGGAACCACCAGTTTGCCCACCAGCCGGAGATCCAGGAGGTGGATGCCTTTGGCATGACATTGAAGATTTACATGGCAAGGAAAGAAAAGAAGGATAAAAAGAGTAAGTCATAACATGAAAAAATACTGATCCATCGGTATTGATCCTTCTTACGATACCCCCAAATTTCATTTGATGACAAAAATCATATAACCAGTCTGGATCACTTGTCCTTAAATGATGTAAATCAATGTAATTCATCTAACTTTTATTGACCTTCGGAGGTACTGTCTCCCTAACATATAATACTAATTTATGGAAAAGCTAAGATTACAGGAAGCTCGCGACAACAAACTTCCGTGGAAAAAATGGGGACCTTATTTAAGTGAACGGCAATGGGGAACCGTACGCGAAGATTATAGCGAAAACGGGGATGCCTGGAACTTCTTCACGCATGACCATGCCCGGTCAAGAGCGTATCGCTGGGGTGAAGACGGAATCGCGGGGATTTCTGACAATATGCAGCGACTTTGCTTTGCACTGGCATTATGGAATGGCAAAGATCCCATTTTGAAAGAACGGTTATTCGGCCTCACCAATAGCGAGGGCAATCATGGCGAAGATGTGAAAGAATATTATTTCTATCTCGACAGCACGCCTACACACTCCTACATGAAGGAATTGTATAAATATCCGCAGGCTGCCTATCCATATGCAGACCTGATAAACGAGAATAAACATCGTACGCGCAAGGATATGGAGTATGAGTTACTGGATACCGGTGTATTTCCGTGAAGACAGGTATTTTGATGTTTTTATAGAATATGCAAAGGCCGGCGCTGAAGACATACTGATTAAAATATCAGCCGTTAATCGCGGACCCGAAGCGTCCGAACTTCATCTCCTGCCAACACTATGGTTCCGGAACGACTGGTCCTTATGGATTGCAGAGTCCAACCGTGCAACATCCAAACCAAGCCTGAAGCAGATTGACGGTGGTCCGGGTATTACTGCCGCCCTGGCATCCCATCCCTTGTTGGGCGAATACGTATTTTCCTGCGATGGCGAGCCACCACTGTTATTCACAGAAAATGAAACAAACCACGAACGACTGTTTCAAGGGCAAAAGAATGAAAGCGCTCATGTCAAAGATGGCATAAATGACTATGTGGTGTATGGCAACCAGGGAGCGGTGAATCCGGAACATCAAGGCACAAAAACATCGGCACATTATACGATGACTGTTGGCCCGGGTCAGACTTCTGTAATTCGCCTTCGACTCACAAAAAAAGAATCGGTTCCGAATGAACCGTTATTCGGTGAGAACTTCGAAAAAATATTTAATGTAAGGCTGAAAGAAGCTGATGAATTTTATACTTCGGTAACACCGCCCGGTGTCGGTGAAGACAAGGCCAATGTTATGCGCCAGGCGCTTGCAGGCATGCTGTGGAGCAAGCAGTTTTTCTTCTTTGATGGAGATAACTGGCTAGACGAACACCATTCCAATCCATTACACCGCGGATATAAAAATTCGAGAAATTCTGAATGGTACCATATGCTCAATAGGATATCATTTCCATGCCAGATAAATGGGAATATCCCTGGTATGCTGCATGGGACCTGGCTTTTCATACCCTCCCGTTATCCATTGTTGATCCTGATTTCGCCAAAGACCAAATGAAGCTGATGCTGCGCGGCTCTTACCTGCATCCGAACGGACAACTGCCGGCCTATGAATGGAATTTCAGCGATGTTAATCCACCTGTTCATGCCTGGGCAACACTTTTTCTTCACAGAACCGCCTTTGGTGCTGACGGGCAGGGAGACCTAAGTTTTCTCCAGGCAGCGTTTAATAAACTGTTACTGAATTTCACCTGGTGGGTGAACCGTAAAGACCGCTTTGGAAAGAATGTGTTTGAAGGCGGATTCCTGGGCCTGGATAATATCGGGGTCTTTGATCGGAGCGCACCCTTACCTACCGGAGGATATCTTGAACAGGCGGATGGCACCGCATGGATGACATTGTTCAGCCAGAACATGCTGGAGCTTGCCGTTGAACTAGCTGCCAATGATCCCACCTATGAAGAGATGGTCTTCAAATTCGTGGAGCATTTCTATTTTATCGCTTCAGCAATGAACGGATCTGGAAATGATGGCATGTGGGATGAAGAAGACGGATTCTATTATGACCTGCTTCGGCTGCCCGACGGCAGTGCCCAACGGCTTAAAGTGAGATCAATGGTTGGACTCCTGCCCATTTGTGCCACCACGGTGATCGAAAAATGGCAACGGGACATCATACCAAGATCAATGAAATTTATACACGAACGATTACGCCGGATGCCTGAACTCCATGCAACAATACACCCTACAGGTCCAGGCCATTTGGGTGTTGCCGATCGTGGTATTCTCGCACTGGTGAATCCGGAAGACTGCGCCGCATACTTACGAAAATGCTGGATGAAAATGAGTTCCTGGGTCCCCATGGCATTCGTGCGCATTTCCAAATTCCATGAGCAACATCCTTATACTTTTGATGTACACGGACAGGAATATCGGGTGGATTACCTGCCTGCGGAATCGGATACCGGTATGTTCGGCGGCAATTCCAACTGGCGTGGCCCGGTATGGATGCCGGTGAACGTAATGATCATCCGGGCTCTGCTGAATTTTTATTTGTATTATGGCGACAATTTCAAGATTGAATGTCCCACCGGTTCCGGTAAATTGATGAACCTGTTTGAAGTTGCCAAAGAGATCGGCGAACGGCTGAGCAGTATCTTCCTGCGAGATGAAGAAGGGAAAACGGCCCGTATATGGCGGATCAGAAAAATTCCAGGACGATCCGAACTGGAAGGACTATATCCTCTTTTATGAGTATTTCCATGGCGACAATGGAGCAGGCCTTGGTGCCAGCCACCAGACCGGCTGGACTGGCGTGGTAGCAAAAATAATCCAGTTGTTTGGCTCACTGGATCCGGAGACAAATTCTGGAGGAAGGAAAGAATAGCGCATTTGCCCAGCATAAAGAAACAATTAAACCAATATGAAACAACCAAGATACCCGTCTCTTTATCAAATTAACACACGGGTATGGCTAACCGAATTATCTGCTGAACTTGGCCGGCCTGCTACCCTGGATGATATACCCGATGACAGGCCCTTGACCAGTTTGCAGCAATGGGATTTGACTGGATCTGGTTTCTGAGTGTATGGACTACAGGTGAACGTGGACGGAATATCTCGAGGAAAAACCCGGAATGGCGCCAGGATTTCGAAAAATACATTACCGGATCTTAAGGAAGACGATATTGGCGGTTCCGGTTTTGCCATTACCGATTACAAAGTGCATCCTGAACTTGGAGGAGATGAAGCACTGAAGAGGCTCCGCGAAAGGTTAAGCAGCCGCGGACTGAAACTAATGCTTGATTTTGTACCCAATCATATGGGGCCGGATCATCACTGGGTGGAAGAACATCCGGAGTATTTTGTAGCCGGAACGGAAGATGATCTTGAAAACAGTCCGCAGAATTATACACAGGGTAAATACCCAAAATGGTGAGTTGATTCTCGCTTATGGCCGTGATCCTTACTTTTCCGGATGGCCCGATACCTTCCAGCTGGATTACAGTAATCCGGCAACCGTAGAAGCCATGACAAATGAATTGTTGCGTATAGTTCGAACAATGTGATGGGGTAAGGTGTGATATGGCCATGCTGGTGCTACCGGATGATTTTTGAAAGAACCTGGGGTAGAAGGGCACAGCCATTCTGGCCAGTTGTGACCAAGGCGTACGTGAAAGAACATATCCGGATTTCCTCTTCATGGCCGAAGTGTACTGGGAAATGGAGTGGACCCTTCAACAACAGGGATTTGATTATGCCTATGATAAGCGATTGTATGATCGCTTGGTAGAAGGTCATGCCAAAGCTGTGCGTGAGCATTTTTATGCAGGGCTTGATTACCAGGATAAACTTGCACGCTTCCTTGAAAATCATGACGAACCACGCGCCGCAGCAAACTTTCGAATCACCAACGCAAAAGGCAGCTGCCATTATAACTTTCTTGTCACCCGGATTGCGATTTTTTCACCAGGGCCAGTTTGAAGGAAGGATGAAAACGCATCTCTCCTCACCTGGTCAGGGCACCACAGGAACCCGTTAACGCAGGACCTTCAGAAATTTTATACTGAGCTGCTCAGCACAATTCACAAACCAGTATTACGTAATGGTAACTGGCAATTGCTTGAATGTATACGGGCCTGGGAAGGAAATGGAACCTGGGATTCGTTTATAGCATTTGGTTGGGGAGGCGTCAGGCGGTTTTCGTGTACTCGTATGCGTTAATTATTCACCATCTCCAGGTCAGTGCTATGTCAGGCTTCCTTCACCAGGAACTTGCCGGCGAAAACTGGCGACTCCAGGACCTTATGAGCGAAGTTTGTTATGATCGCGATGGAATGAACTGGTTTCGCAGGGACTTTACCTGGACTTACCTGCCTGGGGTTATCATGTGTTCGAAATAAAAAAAATAAATCCCTCATGAAAAATAACTGATCATTTTATGAACCGGCCGGGCCATTAACAGTCCGGCCACAAATCACAAGGTTATGGCAACAGATACAACGATGGCTAAGCCTGAACAAAAAAAAGAAAAACTGTATAAAACATCAGTTCTGCAGACAAGAACGTTAAGGATTGCTTATCCTGCCGGCAAAGGGAAAGATGGTGTTGCGCACCGAAAACGACTGGGAAAAAGATGTCGAACCGATTTCAATCAGTGAAGATGGTAATATATCCACTTTTGAATTGAATCCGCATACCAGCCATTTCTTTATTTCAAACCCTGCCTGGTAGACTGAAGATGGCGAGCATCACTGGTCCATAGGTGCCAATAAATTGTTGCTGATGGAAGAAAAGGACCAGCGGATTTCCTATCCATTCTTTTTTGGATCCGAGAAAGGCAGGTATTCTAAACTGATAGAATTTCCATCAAAGATTCTTGAACCGGACACATGCCCTCCGGGTATACCTGCCACCGGGTTACGATGAGAATACCTTGGCCACTTATCCCGTAGCTTTTATGCAGGATGGCCAGAATATGTTTTTCCCTGAAGAGGCATTTCTGGGTCAGACCTGGGAAGTGGATACTACCAGTCAGACGCTTGGAGCAATGGGTGCAGTGGAAGATTTTGTTATTGTAGGTATCCGTCCGGGAGACCGTATGAAAGAATATACCAAACCAGGTTATGAAGACTATGCCCGTTCACTGGCTGAAGAAATTGTGCCACTGGCAGAAAGCAAACTGCGTATCGGAACAGATCGACGTGCCCGTTCTGTATGGGGATCCTCTCTTGGGTGGGGTGGTATCATTCTATACCGTATGGCAATATCCCGAAGTATTCGGTGTGGCCGTTTGCATGTCGAGCACATTTTCTCATAAAGACGATCTCATTGAACGAGTGATGAAAGAAACTCCTCCTGATGTTGGTTTTTATCTCGACAGTGGATGGCCGGAAGATAATTATGAAGTGACGATGGCCATGGCCATGGCCCTTGTTTCCAAGGGCTGGAAATATGGTTTCAATCTTTTCCATTTGTGTTTCCCGCATGCACAGCATAATGAGGCTTCCTGGGGAATGCGACTGCACCTTCCGATGCAATTTATCAATGGTGCAGTGGCACGTGCTGCCCGGATCAATAACCGTGTATTGGGAGATGTGCCAAAGAAATCATAATCATTAGTGTTATAAAGCCCCTGGATTATTACACTGTTGAAACAGTGATTTTCAGGGGCTTTCATTAAATCGATAAAAGAGTCATGAAAGCAATAACTGTTGAACCTAAAAAATTGGGAACAGCAAAAAGATGGAAATGAAAATTGAACAGGGAATTCCATGGACAAAATTCTGGGCCGAACTGGCTGGCACTGCACTGTTGTTAATGATAGGCCTTTCCATTGTTATTTTCATGTTTGGAACCGGCAGCCCGATGGCGGAATATATTCCAAGCATAAAGATGAGACAGGCCATTACCGGATTTCTTTTCGGTGGAACGGGTGCATTGATTGCCATTTCACCATTGGGTAAGACCAGTGGAGCACATATCAATCCCATCGTTACCATGTCTTTCTGGCTGTATAAAAAAATCAAAACATCGGAAGCTTTAGTTTATATCATTGCGCAATTGATTGGGGCAGTCATTGGCACTCTTCCATTATTGGCATGGGGAGAAACAGGGCCGAAGTATATCATTTGGCATCACACAGCCAGGTGAAGGTTACACAGTATTGGCTGCATTATCAGGTGAGGTGATTACTTCATTTACCATGGTTTCTTTACTCATCATATTCCTTGGCTTCCGGAATATCCGCCCATATACTCCTGCTCTTTTTCCATTTCTTTATGCCGTAATGGTTCCATTGGAAGCTGATATATCCGGTATCAGTACAAATCCCGCCAGGAGCTTCGGCCCTTCAGTGATATCGGGCATCTGGCATGCAGGATGGATCTACTGGGCAGGCCCCTTTCTTGGTGCCCTGTTTGCCTGTATTTTTTGTAACAGGCTGGCCAGGCGAATTACAGCAGCAAAACTTTACCATTTCGACAGTGATGTAAACCAGGGGCTGTTACATAAGAAAAGTTCTGTTGACACTTCAGGGGAAAAGCCCGGGGCTGCAATCATCTCCGCAACTGATAACGAATAAAGGATTGGTTTATTCTTTTGTGTAGATATTTTACACAAATGATCACTGTCATTTTTCTCCTTCATTTTCTAAATGACCGACTATGTCCGAGTCTTAATATTTGCAAAAAAGTAAACAGGCCAAATGACTATAATCATCGTTTGCAAAATCGCATTTATTTAGCTTACAGGCTCATTAAAAATTACATATTATGAAACACAAGTTCACCACATACATGGTTATTATAATGGCCATTGTATTGGCCTCATGCGTATCCAGTAAAAAATACAAAAGTGCACAGCAAGAATCACAAAATCTCCAGGCCCAACTATCAAACTGTGACAATAATTTAAAAAGCTCAGAGGCAAAAATCACTGACCTGAATAACCAGGTGACCAGTTTAAAAAATCAAAATGCTGCATTAAGCGTGGATGCCAAAAAATACCAGGACATGAAGGCTGAGGCCCAAATGAAAGAAGCAAAACTGAATGCTGCCCTGGCAGAACAAGGTACCTCCATGAAGGAGATAGAGGAAAAACTTATTACGGGACTGGAACAACTGATGGATTCAGGTATGACAGTAACCTATAAAGAAGGATTACTGCATATTACACTGCCTGAAAAAATGGTATTTCCTGCCGGAAGTGCAACTTTAAACAAAAATGCCAATAATGCATTATCTCCATTGGCTTCCATTTTAAACCAGTATCCTAAAGTGGGAATCTATGTTGTTGGTCATACGGACACACAGAAAATTCACACCGCCCGTTTCGAAGACAACTGGTCACTGAGTACCGAAAGAGCTAACAGTATTGTTCGCGTATTGAGGGACAAATACCAGGTTGACCCAACCAGGTTGTTGTCTGCAGGAAGAGGTAAATACATGCCTGTTGCCAGTAACGATACAAAAGAAGGAAGAACTCAAAATCGCCGGATTGAAATCATCATTAATCCGAACCTCATTAAGCTTTATGAATTAATGAATGATTAGACCGATCATATGATCAAAATAAAAAACCGGTTCATAAATGAGCCGGTTTTTTATTTTGTGAAATCATGCCCGGTACGCGGAAGCAATTTACATTAAGGCATACTAATATTGGGTAATTGTAAATATGATCTGTACATGATCCATAGTCCCAGGGCTACCTGTACAACACCGAGGACTGCTGCCAGCACGGGAAGTACCAGGGCAAGGAATTTAAAAATATACCTGTTGACAAGCATGAAAACCAGGTTCAACAACATGATACCCAGTACTACTGCGCCTATCATTAAACGTCCTTTCATATCCGGCATCAGGGCCATAAAAACAATAACTGCGGCAATTCCATAAGGAGTAACAATGGTGGGAAATGCCAGCGGGTACATTGCCATTTTCAGGGACGGTGTTTCCTTAGTATGTGCATGTGGTGTTTGCCATCCAAATTGTTGAACCACATTGATCAATGCCACAAGAAAAAGGATAATCCCACCTGTCAGAGCCAGGATAGGCAAAGGAATCCCATAATTGCCGAGAATTTTTTCACCAATCGTTGCGGCAAGTAGCAGTGCCAGGCTGGAATAGGCAATTGCCCGAATCGCTATTCTTCTCGCTAATTACGGTTCCGCGTCTTCTGTCAGTTTTGAATAAGGCACAATTATTTTAAAAGGTCCGAGCATCAGGAACAGGATGGTAAAAATGTGTCGAATATCGTTCATGGTAATTCGTTTTATTGTACAACAGATATTTCGGGTAATACCATCTTTTCAGTAGTGAGATGATACGTCCATGGGCAGCCTGAATTCTTCCATCCATTTACCAATCGCTGTCCATAGTAGACACTGTCTTCATCTTTAACCAGGTCTCCTTCCATTCCGTCGATGATATTATACAGTTGGGTAAACCCTGCTTCAGCAAGCATATTTATGGCTATCGCACTTCTTCCTCCGGAACGGCACATCAGCATCAGTTTATCACCAGGTTGGGCAACGGCCTTTACACGTGACACAAAATCAGCATGCATTTTCATTGGAAATTTTTCTTTTTCCGTATCCCACTGGTAACACTGTTCAGCAACCGGTATTTTCCATGCCATTGGAGGATGACCAACAAACATATATTCCTCGGGTGTCCGTACATCTATGATGGTATTTTTTTCAGGGTCCGTACGCCATTGTTCATATGCCTCTTTTGCCGTCAGGTACAGTGCCGGCCTGGTTTGTTTTTCCTTCGGTAGTTTTTGTGTGTCCATAAAATGGTAGTTAACGAGTATATAAAGCATAAAGGAGTCCTATTTGAACAGGACTCCTTCATTCGTAATAACATTAATGACCTTAACGGCCTCCCTTATCCAACACGCAACGGAGTTGATTCAGGAAGTTTATCTCCGGTCACTTTTTTCCAACGTTCTTCGATCAGTTCCCTGGCAGCCTGTTCAAGGAATTCAGGAGCGGCCCATTTATGTACATCAAAATCATTTTTGATATAGCCATGGCTTAACATGAAGTCCTTTCCAATTTCAACGGAAACCAGGTTCTGGGCAGACAGGTTAGGAACCATGTCAACATTCTTGATACCCCTGTAGGTATCTTCCACGTCAAGATAATAGGTCTGTTTGTCCAGGATGGCTGCAGCAGCATGTTTATGCTCATTGGCCCAACGACCAACCTTGATCATCCCCTTCATAAATGCGACAACCAGTTCAGGGTGTTGTTCAGCCATTACGTCGGTACATGTTATGGCAGCAGGAACATTTGCAACCTGCAATGTCCAGTCAGGATATTTTGAAAGATCTTCAATGGCCTTGAATTTTCCTGTTGCTTCTGAAAGTACGCTCAGCACCTTGCTCTGGCTGTACATAGCATCGATTATGCCTGTTTCCAGCGCAGTTTCCAGCGGACGGAAAGCCAGGTCATGTTTATGGTCTCGTTTCAACCATAATTCAGAAGGATTTTCCATGGGAGTCAGCATGGAAGGGTTATTGTACCAGTCATCTGCATAAGGAAATTCAACGATCTCCACGTCTGCACGGGTCATATCGTTCATCCTCAACATCAATTCAATGCCTTGTTCTTCCTGGATTCTCCACCAGTCATTTTTAACCTTATTAAGGCTTTTTGAAAGGCCGATCTTTTTCCCTTTCAGGTCTTTCATCTTATAAATATCATCCCGGGAACGAACCAGCATGACACCGCCCTCGTATACATGGGTAACTCCCAATAGGCGGGTTCTGCGGATATCTGCATTGACATGGATGGGTGGGAACAAGCCTCCAAAACGAATAAGATTGTCGAGATTATGGATATAGTGAGGATACCAGTCATTTTCCGGAACAGAACGAAGGAAAGCATATTTGACGCCGATTTTTTTGTACTCTTCCCTCGTCCAACCCAGTTCCTGGTCCACATTACTTGCCGAAACCAGTGGGCAATTAGTATAATAAACCTCTTTCCAGTTTAGGGGAATGGTATTCAATTTGGTGTTCTCAAATGTGGTGCTTTTTAATTCCTGCTTTTCGATTTTTGCCGATGGGGCCAATGTTTCGTTTGACATAATTGATTATTTAATATTGCACTATACCAGAACGGTGGTATTAGCACATATGGTAATAAGGCCCGGTCACCTTATTTCAATAATTTGCATTTCGAGGGAAAAATGTATCGGGTACAGTATTATGGCAGGGACTATTTCAACCCTTTGGTGTCAACTCTGAACAAGTCAAGTTAAGACGGTCAGGTCGTAAAAATAATGTTGAATATTAAATCGCGATATGATATAAATCATTATTTCCTTTTCCCGGATTTTTGTTTCTTCATAGTCCAAAGAAACCTGGCTGGCCATGAATAACCAGGGCCGGGGGGAGAAATTTTGTTGTTCGATATCGATCATAAAACGATTACCGTACAACTTGTTTCTGAACCAAAGTTAACATTGGTATTACCTTAAAAAAATACTCAACAATGAGTATTCTACACCAGGAAATGATACACTATAATAATAACATATCGCAAACTTATCCGAAAGATTACAGTCATTTCCTGAAGTTCCTGGAAACCTACACTCCGTCAGGGTTCAATGACATTAAGCGGGATGATCCCTTTATCATGGAACTGGAAAAATACATGGAATGGAATGACCAGTTTTTTATGGTTGGAGATGTAATCTCCATGAACTTTCCATTTACCAGCAATCGAAGCCTGGATATGATTGGTGTGCCTCCTACAGAACTCAGCCTCTACCATTTGTTTCAATCCACCCATCCCCACGATATGCCAAGGCATAGCCGTTCCCGCGCCCAGCTGTTGAAAATTGTGCAGGAATTATATACGGCGAAAAAAGGGTCATACCTGGTATCTTCCGAATTTTTGACGATCAGCCCCGGGGGGTCATATAGAAACATTCTTAAACAGGCCTATCTTTTTTACAGCGATATTCCATACAGCACAGTATTCATATTCCTTTTACATACCAATATCGACTGGTTCCGGAGGAGGGATGGATTTCACCATTATGCCGGTAATGATATGTCCAATTTCAGGTTGCCCGACGAGAAACTATTATTGATTGGACCGCAGTTTTCCCATCGCGAATTTGAGATCATCACCCTGCTCGAGTCAGGGATGAGCAGTGAACAGATCGGTGCGAAATTATTTATCAGTCCGCATACGGTAAACACCCACCGCCGCAATATGTTGCGAAAAGCGGGGAAAGCAAATACCAGCGACCTGGTTTATTCGCTGCAGGAGCAGGGAGTGCTGTGAATAATGTGGAAATTTGCAGATTTGCAAATGTGCAAATGGTGGAACTATCTTGTTGAAGTAAAATGATATTTTCCTGATCCTACCTCCATCACTACATAATCGCCTTCCATCCCCTTTACACTAATATCTTTTACTTCAGATAATGCTGCCGTTCCTTCTTTCACGCCGTCTGCAGATTTGGCGGGGACGTATACTGTAGCCTTTGTATTCGCTGGTATTTCAATATCCATTACCAGGTTTCCTCCTTCTGTTTTCCAGGATACTGAAGCCATCCCGTAATAGGTTTGCAGGTTTGCCGATACGCTGGTGAAACCACCGCCAATCAATGGTTTGACCCTTATATGCTTATACCCTGCCCCATCTTCATAAGTATCCAGCCCCGCCACCGTCCGGTACATCCAGTCGCCAATAGCGCCATAGGCATAGTGGTTATAGGAATTCATGGAAGGCACCTGGAAGGTACTGTCGGGCTTGATGCCATCCCACCTCTCCCAGATCGTAGTGGCACCCATCTTTACCGGGTAAAGCCAGGAAGGATAGGTTGGCTGTAACAGTAACGTATAGGCGAGATCAGGGTATCCGAATCTTGTCAGTACTTCGCAGAGATAGGGAGTACCCAGGAAACCCGTGGTCAGGTGATTGTTATAACTCTTTACATTATCGGCCAGCCGTTGTGCGGCCTGTGCACGCAGATTTTCAGGAAGCATATCAAAATGCAAGGCCAGTACATAAGCCGTTTGTGTGGAAGAGACCAGCCTGCCGCTCCCGGTGACATACTCCTTCACAAAAGCTTCCTTGATTTTCTGAAGCAGTGCAGTATACGCCTTAACATCATCCTGCTTTCCCAGAACCTTGCAGCATTCACGAGGAGTTGCGTGGAATGGGCATAAAAACATTGTGCGATCAAATATTTATCCGTAACGGCTGCCCTGCCGTCATTATCGTCATCGGGACGATAGAAAAGCCAGTCGCCAAAATGAAATCCCGTATTCCACAAATAATCTTTAGATGACCTTCCCAGGTGATCCACATAATTTTTCATGCTGCCATACTGATTCTCCAGTATTCTTTTATCACCATAAGCCAAATACATATTCCAGGGTGCAATGGTGGCCACATCTGCCCATCCTGCACTACTGATCGAAACGTTCAGCACATTGGGAATAACAAAAGGCACCGAACCATTGACCTGGTCGGCCTCCAGGTCCCTCAGCCACTTGGCAAAGAAATTATTGACATTCATGTTGAACGAAGCCGTCCTGGAAAAAGCCTGTGCATCGCCCGTCCAGCCCAGCCTTTCATCCCGTTGCGGACAGTCCGTGGGTACGTCCAGGAAATTTCCTTTCTGCCCCCACTGGATATTTTTTTGAAGCTGGTTGATCAATGGATTGGATGTGGTAAAACTTCCGGTAGTCTTCATATCAGAATATAAAGTCACCGCCTGTAACATCTCAGGTTTGATATCTCCCTTCAGTCCTTCAATCTTTGCATAACGGAAACCCTGCCAGGTAAAATGAGGCTCCAAGTGTTTCTGTGCCTCCCCCTTCAGTATATAAATATTCTGCGCCTTCGCAGCCCGGAGGTTATCGGTATAGAAATTTCCTTTCTTATCAGCACTTCGGCATGGGAAAGTTTTACTGAATCCCCGGCATTGCCATTCACTTTGAGTATCACCCAGCCCACCAGGTTCTGTCCGAAGTCAACTACTTTTTCACCCGCAGGTGTGGTGAATATTTTTACCGGTGCAAATACTTCGTGCTTCTTTACAGGCTCATTATAGGTAGCCACCAACACGTTCATGGGATGCATTGCTGTTTTTACGCCGCTCCATTTGGCATCATCAAAACCGGGAGCCGACCATCCCTTGATTTCCATCCTGGCATCATAAATTTCACCATTGTAAATTTCGGAATACCGGATAGGGCCAGAGGAAGAAGATTTCCAACTGCCATCCGATACGATGTTTTCCACCGTTCCGTCACTGTAAGTAATATCCATCTGGAACAACAACGCAATATCCTTTCCATAGAAATTGATGTTGTTATTAAACCCGATAATGCCGCGGTACCATCCACTTCCCAGTGTGACACCAATGGCGTTCTTCCCGGACGTCAACAATGAAGTCACATCAAATGCCTGGTACTGTACCCGTTTTTTATAGGCGGTCCATCCCGGTGTCAGGTAGGCATCGCCGATCCTCTTACCATTAATTTCCGCTTCATACATGCCATGGGCAGTGATATAGGCGATAGCCGATGTTATTTTCCTGGTGGTATTGAACTCCTTCCTGAAAACGGGGCTGGGCCGCATGACCGTGTCTTCCTGGAAACCAGGTTCTATCCACGATGCTTTCCAGTCGGAAGGCTCCAGTAAAGCCATCCTGAAACTTGCCGGTGTGCTCCAGTCGGACCCCTTCCCCGAATTATCCCAAACCCTCACCTGCCAGCCATATTTTTTACCGGATTTCAGGGCGGGCCCTGCATAGGGAACATTCACCGAGGCATCGCTTTCCTGCCTTCCACTACTCCATATGATAGATTTACCGTCAGTAACTTTAAGCTCAAAAGCTGTTTGCTGAACATTTCGTTTACCGTTAAGGAGTTGCCAGCTGAACCTGGGCTGAAGAACGTCCAGTCCCACCGGGTTTTCAAGGTGCTCCACGAGGAGGTTTACCGGCTTAGACTGGGCAAATACTGTGGTGAATATCAAACTGAATAAAAAGATAAAGGCGAAAGATTTTTTCATGTCATGCATCGTTTTGGGGGCGAAGGAATAAAAGGTAAGGAATTTTCAGACATTGCAAGGTGAACTGAAGTTTTTTGACGGGATGCCACTAACAGAAAAGAGTAACAATGAATAAGCGTTTACCGGGTCAGCCAGGGACAGTCGTTTTTCTCTTCATCATTACCATAATGATCCACAGTTGTATTTCCTCAGCGGGAAAAAAACTGGAAAATATCATTATAAAGAATAAGGCCGAAATGTGGCTGACCACCAGCGATAAAACTTCATTGCTGTCAAAACAGGAGGCCCTTGCATTTGAAAACCGTACCGACAGCCTGGTCACTATTTTTGTAGACTCCCTGCGCGAATACCAGGAGATCGATGGTTTTGGTTTCACGCTTACCGGTGGAAGTGCCTTACTGATCAACAGACTGCCTGCCGAAAAAAAGGAGCAGCTGATAAGAGAATTATTTGCAAAAGATACGGGATCACTGGGCGTAAGTTATTTAAGGATCAGTATCGGCGCTTCCGACCTGAGCGACAGGCTATTCACTTACAATGACCGGCCCAACGGAGAAAAAGATACGTCACTGAAACATTTCAATATCAATGCAGGCGATACCGATATGGTGCCTGTGTTAAAAAAGATCATTGCCCTGAATCCTGACATTAAAATAATGGGCACACCCTGGACCGCGCCGGTATGGATGAAGACAAACAACAGTTTTGCCGGTGGGCATCTTAATCCTGCTTATTACAGGGCTTATGCAAATTATTTCGTGAAGTATATCGATACCATGAAGGCGATGGGCATCCGGATTGATGCGATCAGCCCGCAGAACGAACCGATGAATCCTGATAACTACCCCAGTATGGTGATGGAAGCAAAAGAACAAATGGTATTTATCAGGGATTACCTGGGACCTGCACTGGCAGCAGCCAATATCGATACAAAGATCATTGCCTGGGATCATAACTGCGATAAACCGGAATATCCCCTGGCTATATTAAACGATCCGGAAACGCGTATTTATGTGGACGGCTCGGGATTTCATTTATATGCGGGCGATATCAGCGCACTGTCTAAAGTTCATGAAGCGCATCCCGACAAGAATATCTACTTCACTGAACAATGGGTGGGCGGACCCAGTGATTTTGCCGGCGATTTCAGGTGGCATATCAGGAACCTCATCATTGGCGCTCCCAGGAACTGGAGTCGCAACGTGCTGGAATGGAACCTGGCGGCAGACAGCGTGTATGGTCCCCATACAGAAGGCGGATGCAAAAATTGCCTGGGCGCCATAACCATAGAAAAAGATGCCATCAAAAGAAATGTCGCCTATTATATAATCGGCCATGCATCAAAATTTATTCCCGCAGGTTCAAGAAGGATTATGTCATCCAACCCTGGGAAACTACCCAATGTGGCTTTCAAAACCCCGGAGGGTAAAAAAGTACTTATCGTACTGAATGATGATGACCGTAGCCAGTCTTTCGATATATCCTTTGGCGGACAAACGATCCGGCCAGTATTACAAGCTGGTTCCGTGGCAACCTTCGTATGGTAAGAAGATTTATTCAGTATATTTGAACTATTGAGAAAAGCATCTACCATATTACTTCTCAGTATCTATCTTTTATCCGCAACAGAATTCAGCCAGTTGCTGAAAATTCCCAAGTTGATTGAGCATATCAATGCCCACAATATCAGCCTGTTTCAATTCTTTTATATTCATTACGGCCAGGGAAACGTATATGACGCTGATTATACGGAAGACATGAAACTGCCCTTTAAAGCAGAAAATAATACTGTGGCACTGACCGGTTCTGCCTATTATCCCCTGCAATCCACAGTCAGTATAATTGTCCCGACTGAATTCACTGAGAAGAACACTTATATTGTCACGGATCAGTTTATCCATTCCAATTACCTGTCAAATATCTGGCAGCCTCCCAAGACATTGTAGCCTGTCCTGTTTTATTGCCTGCACCATTTCGCCTTTGGCGAAGGGGTCGCCTATATTACTATTAAACATATTGAACTATGCTCAATGCAATAATAGGGTTTGCCATAAAAAACAAACTCATTGTTGGATTATTTACCATCGCCCTTATCGGTTATGGAATTTATGAAGCAACAAAACTGCCGATTGATGCAGTGCCCGATATTACCGACAACCAGGTACAGGTCATTACCATCGCCCCGTCTTTTGGCGCAACAGATATTGAACGGTTGATAACTTTTCCTATCGAACAGGCCAATAATAATATTTCGGGGCTTAAAGAGATCAGGAGTTTCTCAAGGTTCGGATTATCCCTCGTTACCATAGTGTTTGACGATGCCACAAATGTTTACTGGGCCAGGCAACAGGTGGCGGAACGACTGCAGAAGGTCCAGTCGCTGATTCCAAAGGGTATTGGGATACCTGAACTCGGCCCGGTCAGTACGGGCCTTGGAGAAATTTACCAGTATGTGGTGAGGCCGGCACCAGGGTATGAAAATAAATATTCCGAAACAGAGCTCAGGACCATACAGGACTGGATTGTGAGAAGGCAGTTGCTGGGCGTGAAAGGCGTAGCCGAGGTCAGCAGTTTCGGGGGAAAACTGAAACAATATTCCATTGAAGTTGACCCCAATAAATTACTTGCCTACAATATTACCATCAATGACGTATTCAATGCGCTGGAAAATAATAACCAGAATACCGGCGGCGCCTATATCGAAAAAGGACCAACGGTGCAGTATATACGAAGTGAAGGGCTGCTGGGCAGTATTGAAGACATAGAAAACGTAGCCATTAAAAGTACCCCCAGCGGAACGCCGTTATTCATACGTGATGTAGCGAATATAAAAATCGGGAACGCCACACGTTATGGCGCGATGTGTTATAACGACCAGGGAGAGGTTGCAGGGGCCGTGGTAATGATGCTGAAAGGCGCTAACAGCAGCGAAGTGATCAGGACGGTAAAAAATCGTATCGACCAGATACGCAAAACACTTCCTGAAGGCGTGTTGATCGAACCATTCCTGGACCGGACTAAAATGGTCAATAATGCCATTGGCACTGTTGAAAAAAACCTGGCGGAGGGGGCGCTGATCGTTGTATTTGTGCTGGTCATCTTCCTGGGTAATCTCAGGGCAGGATTGCTGGTAGCTTCTGTTATACCGCTGTCGATGCTCTTTGCAGTGATCATGATGAATTTCTTTGGCGTAAGCGGTAACCTGATGAGCCTGGGGGCACTGGACTTCGGACTGATCGTAGATGGTGCCGTCATTATCGTTGAAGCAGTGATGCACCGGCTTTCACACAGCAAGACGTTCAGCCATGTCGTAAAACTCGACCAGCAGCAGATGGATGTGGAGGTGAAACAATCTGCCAGCAAAATGATGAACAGTGCAGTGTTCGGACAGATCATCATCCTTGTGGTATACCTGCCAATTTTCACCCTGCAGGGAATTGAAGGAAAAATGTTCAAACCCATGGCACAGACCGTTGCCTTTGCATTGTTGGGTGCTTTCATTTTATCCCTTACCTACATCCCTATGATGAGCACCATCTTCCTGAGCAGGAAAATCAAACATAAACCCAACATCTCCGACAGGACGATGGAAATCATCGAGCGTAACTATCAGTCGATGCTGGCCAAAGCAATTCAGTTTCCGAAATCCATACTATTGGTGACGGCAGCACTTTTCCTGTTTTCTGTGCTACTGCTCAGCCGCCTGGGCGGTGAATTTATTCCGGCGCTGGAGGAAGGTGATTTTGCCGTTGATACCAGGGTAATGACAGGCAGCAACCTGAATACCACCATCACCAATACCCAGAAAGCAGCACATATATTGTTAACCGGATTTCCTGAAGTGGAAAAAGTAGTGACCAAGATTGGAAGTGGTGAAGTTCCTACGGATCCGATGCCCATTGAAGCAAGTGACATGATGGTAATATTAAAAGACAAGAAGGAATGGACTTCCGCAAAAACCTTTGACGAATTATCGGAAAAAATGGGCGCCAGGTTAAAAGAAGTACCCGGACTAACTACCGGTTTTCAATACCCGGTCCAGATGCGGTTCAATGAATTGATGACCGGGGCAAGGCAGGATGTGGTCTGCAAGATATTTGGCGAAGACCTCGATACCCTGGCCATGTATGCCGCGAAACTGGGTTCGATCGTTAACCGTGTGGATGGCGCAAAAAGCCTTTATGTGGAAGCAGTGTCGGGAATGCCACAGATCATTATCAACTATAACAGGAACGCGATTGCACAATACCATATGAATATTACAGACATAAACCGGGTCGTGAATACCGCATTTGCCGGGCAAAGCAGCGGTATGTTGTATGAGGGAGAGAAAAGGTTTGACGTGGTAGTCAGGCTTTCCGGCAATATGAAAACAGATATCAGGGATGTACAGAACCTGCTGATTCCAACACCCCTTGGCACGCAGGTTCCCCTTTACCAGCTCGCTGATGTGGCTATCAAAGACGGACCTAACCAGATCCAGCGTGAAGACGCCAAAAGGCGGATCGTGGTAGGTTTTAATGTAAGGGGCAGGGATGTACAGAGTATTGTGACTGAATTGCAGGAAAAGGTTGACCAGCAGCTTAAACTTCCTGCGGGATATTATATTACCTACGGCGGAGCATTTGAAAACCTCAATGCCGCGAAAAAACGACTGATGGTTGCCGTACCCGTATCCCTGCTTTTGATTTACCTGCTGTTATATTTTGCTTTTAATTCATTCCGGCAGGGACTGTTGATCTATTCGGCGATACCGCTTTCAGCCATAGGCGGGATATTCTTCCTGGCGCTTCGTGGTATGCCCTTCAGTATCAGCGCAGGGGTTGGTTTTATCGCATTATTCGGTGTTGCAGTGTTGAATGGCATCGTGCTTATAGCTGAATTTAACCTGCTGAAACAGGAAGGCATGACCGACCTCAGGAGGATTGTTCTAATGGGAACCAAGGTGAGGCTGAGACCGGTTTTGATGACGGCTTCTGTGGCTTCTCTTGGCTTCCTGCCAATGGCGCTAAGCACCGGCGCAGGCGCGGAGGTTCAGCGGCCGCTGGCAACTGTTGTAATAGGCGGACTGCTGGTAGCTACTTTTCTTACCCTTTTTGTATTGCCCATCCTGTATATTTTATTTGAACAAAGGGCAATTAAAAAGAAAAAGCATCACCACCATCATCCGGCCGTTTTGATCATCGCATTTTTAGCGGTTAGCCATGCAGGTTATTCCCAGCAGCCCATCTCACTGAATGCTGCCATTGATACGGCCATTAAGAATAACCTCTCCCTGAAAAATGAACAGTTGCGATCGGAATACCAGAAACTGATCATTAACAGTAATTCCGAGGTACCCCAGACGGTCATTTCAGGTGATTACGGGCAGATCAATAGTATTTATAACGATACCAAATTTGGTATTTCCCAGTCGATCGCATTTCCTACGATATATGAAAAGCAGAAGCAATTGCTTCGTGAGGAATGGCGGGGAAGTCTTTTCAGTGTTTCATTGAAGGAAGCTGAATTAAGAAAACAGGTAGAACAGGTATTTTACAGCATTCTCTATGTAACGGAGAAACAGGAACTGCTCAGGTATTCCGACAGCCTGTACGCGGCTTTTTATAACCGCTCTGCACTGAGGTTTGAAAAAGGAGAAAGTAATCTCCTGGAAAAAACTACTGCTGAAACGCAGCTTGGACAGATAAGGAGCCAGTTGACAGAACTGTCCCAGGACAGCGCCATCCTGCAATCACAATTCCAGTTATTGCTGAACAGCAGCACCAGGTTCAGGCCTGCAGAAATGGATTTTAAAATGGAAGCCCCGGCAACAGCAGATACTTCAGTACTGAAGCGCCATCCATCCCTGAGTCTTGTCTTGCAGCAGCAAAAAATGGCAGAGGCCAGTATCAGCCTGGAAAAAAGCAGGCTCCTGCCCGACCTTTCCTTTGGCTATGTGAATTCCAGTATAAAAGGTGTGGGAGCAGATGAAAAATATTACAGCAGTTCCAAAAGGTTCAGCTCTGTTCAGGCCGGGCTAGGCATACCCATTTTTGCCAGGGCGCAAAGGGCCAGGATCAGCGGTGCGAAATTCAGTAAAATAATGGCGGAGCATAATTATACGCTCAGCTGGCAATCAATACAGCAGGAATACCTGTCGGCCCTCACCACTTATAAAAAATACCTTCAGACGGTAGCTTATTATGAAAGCACTGCATTGAAAAATGCGAATATCATTATCCAGACGGCCAACCAGCAACTGGCCGCAGGAAGCATAAATTACCTGGAATGGGTATTGTTGCTTCACCAGGCCACTGCCGTTAAAAATGATTATATAGAATCGATTAAAAACCTTAACCAGTCAGTCATTCAACTGAACTATTTCCTTCAACAATAACATCGTATTTATGAAATATATTTTCATGCTCATTATCGGTTTTATCTCCGGCTGTGGCACAAAAGCAGTTCAGGAAAATGAGGCGCCTGAAAAAGATATCAGCACAATTACCCTCACGGAGCAGCAGGTGAAAAATGCAGGTATTACCTATGGGAAACTGGAAGAACGACAGATCTCTTCCATACTCAGGGTCAATGGCAAAATTGATGTGCCGCCTCAAAATATGGTGTCCATCAGCGTACCTCTCGGAGGTTACTTAAAAACAACAAAACTGCTGGCTGGAATGCATGTCAGGAAGGGTGAAGTGATTGCGGTAATGGAAGATCAGCAGTATATCCAGTTACAGCAAGACTACCTTACCGCCAGGGCAAAACTGGGTTACCTGGAAAATGAATATACCCGTCAGAAAGAACTGAACCAGAGCAAGGCTGCCAGTGATAAGGTGTTCCAGCAATCCGAGTCAGACTATAACAGCCACCGGATCTTAATGATGTCACTGGCAGAAAAACTCAGGCTTGCGGGAATACATCCCGAAAAACTGAACGAATCAAATATTTCAAGGAGCATCAACATTTACTCACCCATCGACGGATATGTCTCCGGGGTGAATGTAAATATTGGAAAATACGTTTCGCCAACGGAAGTGTTGTTCGAACTCATCAATCCAACGGACATTCATCTTGCGCTAAAGATTTTTGAAAAGGACCTGGATAAATTATACATCGGTCAAAAACTGGTGGCCTATACCAATAACCGGCCCGACAAGAAATACAACTGTGAAGTGCTGTTGATTGGAAAGGATTTGTCGGCCGAAAGAAATACCGAAGTGCATTGCCATTTTGAAGATTATGATAAGGCGCTGGTTCCCGGAACCTATATGAATGCTGATATAGAAATAAAAAACAATAAAGCCCTGGTGTTGCCGGAAGATGCAGTGGTAAGGTTTGAAAATAAATTCTATGTTTTTATCAGGAAACCAGGCAACAGCTTTGAGATGAAAGAAGTTACCATGGGTAACACCGAAAAAGGATATGTTGAAATATCCGGGGCCGAAACGTTATCCGGTAACGAATTTGTCACTAAAGGCGCATATTCCGTATTGATGAGCATGAAAAATACTAGTGATGAATAGATATGAAAACAATGATTTCTGTCACATTTTAAAACGACTATGGTCATTATTTTTTGACTGCAAATAGTCCATTTTAGCATGTGCTGACAAAGATTATTCACGCTAAATAATTTTATATGAAAACAGGAGTAAAAGTTCTTACAGCACTTGGAATTGGACTTGCTGCCGGACTAGTTACCGGAATACTTACTGCACCCAGGAAAGGTTCTGAAACGCGTCGACTGATCAGGAGAAAAGGTAATAAGGTTGTGGATGACATCGAAGACACCATCGCCGAAGGAAAACAAAAATTGGCCACATTAAAAGAAGATTTCAGGGATAAACTCGCTGAAATGAATAAAAAAGCTCACGAGTTATCATAACTGTTCTATTGCAGTCAAGGGGTTTTTTCATTTTCCCCGGTCTGCAGATAGTAGCAAAAAAGGGTACCAACCCAAGGTTTTTGAAGGACAGAAAGCTCCCACTGGGGGCTTTTTGTTTTTAATAGCCGGCTTAGTACTTTGATCAGATTTTTTTCTTAACTTAATAAGGCCGGCCGCCATGCCTCCAAACTTCTTATATGGGAATAATCATTACCATAATAATTGTCATTGCAATACTCATTGCCATTATTTTGGCCATAGCACTTGTTGTTAAAAAAGATTACTCCGTTGAAAGAAGTATAATTATCAACAAGAATAAAAGCGATGTTTTTAATTATATCAGGTTATTGAAAAACCACGACAATTTCAGCAAATGGGCCAGCCTGGATCCCAATATGAAAAAAGAGTACCGGGGAATGGATGGCACCGTTGGATTTGTATCATCATGGGAGGGCAATAAAAAGGTGGGCAAGGGAGAACAGGAGATCGTCAATATTACAGATGGCGAAAAAATTGATTATAAACTTCATTTTATAAAGCCATTTGAAGGTCTTGCAGATGCTTATATGACAACCTCTGCCATTGAACAAAATCAGACCAAACTGGCATGGGGAATGAGTAGCAGCATGAAATACCCAATGAACATAATGTTGTTGTTTATGAATATGGAGAAGATTATAGGAGACGATTTTTCAACCGGACTAACAAACCTTAAAAACATACTGGAAAAAAATTGAATTTGTTTCAGGCAACTATTTTGTAGTGACTGCTATCATAACGGAAGTCCTACAGTATCATGTTTCAACCCCAGAACCTGGCCGAACTTTGTAACTGAAAACATCATTGTGAATAAGTCAGCCAGTCTAACAGTGCCTTACACACGGTTGTTTAACCATTTGTGGTTAATCGCCATTTTGCATTATTTTTGCTGCAAGTTCCTTGCACTCAGGAACTTATTCATAGTAAATAACTCTACCTTTTATTTTAGTGAAAGTATATCAGTGGACCTGGCAATGACGTTAGGTAAACGGGATTTTCGGGTATATAAAGGTCCTGAATGACGTGCTAACCAGTTCAGGATAACGGGATTTAAAAAACAGGGGCGTGAAAGACCAGAGAAAAACATCCATGAAGGTTATTTTATCAATATTGGCAGGAATTATACTTTTGGCAATCTCCCTTTATTTGTTTTTGCCAAATAGTCCTTACAATGATAAGGACTATGTCCTTAAAACTTATTTTAGTAAAGCTTCGGGGCTTAAGCCCGGCAATACTGTACTTTATGCCAATGCCATTGCAGGATCGGTAAAGGATATCATTATACTGAAAGATTCTACGCTTGAGATCAACCTGCTGATCAACAAAAAAATGAAGGCCAAGATCAGGAAGAATGCCATTACCAGTATCGATATAGATGAATTGATGGGTGAAAAAATCATTCACATTATGCCCCGGGATGCAAGAGAACCATTTGCTACTGAAGGCGATGTACTTGAAGCCAAAGAAGAAGTTGAATTAACAGGACCCGTCAGTATTATTTCTCATAATAACGAAAGAATAAAAATAGTCTCAGAAGAACTAACTACTGCGGTTTCCAGGATCAATAACAGCACCGGCTTCTGGAATTTGCTCGCTGAAGAACGAATAGCTGCGAATACCCGTAGGATAATCAACAACCTCGTCAAGCTACAGTCTGAAATTCTGGTGATCACTACTCATATTGATGGTTTACTGGAAGCCTATAAAAATGGCAGCCAGTCGGCCGGCAGGATTCTTAGTGATACTAACGTAAACCGGTCACTGGCTTCATCCATTGTTAAAATGGAACACGTGGTGGACCAGACCAAAACCTTGTCGGTAGGTATTGATAAAATTACCCAGACCCTGAACAAGGAATTAAATGAGGGATCAGGATCTCTCAGGAGGCTGTATAAGGATACTTCACTTACCGCAAATGTTGGACGAATACTTATTCAGACGGAGAAAGCAACCGCAGTATTCAACCAAAACCTGGAAGGCGTAAAGAGTGATTTCATGGACAAGGGTATCCTCCAAAAAGAAGACGATCCAGATACCGAATCCCCAAAGAAGTAATACAACTTCTACAGGTTACAGTCCAAGTGAAGTAAATAACTGCCGGTAATCAGGATTGGACGGATTGGCTTTTTTCAGCATCATCGCATAAGGAATGGCTTTTGAGGACTGATTGGTACTTACCAGTACATATGCCATGGCATAATTCAATTGTTCATCAGCCGGGTTTATAGTCAGTCCCTTCTTTAACACTGTAACTGCTTTCTGTCCCTGGCCCATCTGCTGCAGGAACAAGCCATAGTTATAGTAAAGCCTGCTGTTATTGGAATTTAGTTGTACTGCTTTTTCAAATGCTTTTAAGGCATTATCATTGTCTTTCATTTCATTGTACAACAGCGCGAGATTATACCATCCCTGGTCACTTTTGGGATCGGTCAGTACTGCAGTTTTCAATATGGCAAGTGCTTCGTTGTTTTTTCCCTGCTGGTTATAGGTACTCGCAAGATTGAGCCTGGCAAGGTTGGCCATGCTGTCTTTTTTTAATGCACGGATATAAAATGTTTCAGCAGAAGAGAGATTTTTTGTCCGCTGGTAATAATCCGCAATCGCAATATTTCCATGCGCAAAATCTGCCTGGTATAGAAGATTTCGCTCCAGTTCTGCTTTTGCCTTCTGAAAATCAGCCTGCTGTTCCTCCGACAACTGCTGCGGACCAAGCATTTCCATCAGGTCGGCCGCAGCAATCCTGACCGACCTCACTTTATCTTTTAATAAATCTGCAATAAGGTATTTTTCACTGATGGCATTTGAAAAATGCATCAGGCTTCTCAATGCTTCATACCTGATCATTGGATCCCTGTGTGTAAGCATTTCGAGGAGGGTTTGTTTACTACTTTGAGTAAAGATGCCACCGAGATAATTCACTGCGGTTGCCTTAATGATATCGGGAACGGCAGTATCACCAAGAAGTTTAGTTAGATGTGCTTCACTTTTAAGATCACCCTGGCTTCCGGGAATGAGATCTTCTGCAAAATGATATTTACGCTCCGGGCCATACCATTTCACGATGGCGTCAGCAGCCCATTTGGCAGGCTTAGTGGTATGGCAATTGTTACATGCATTGGGCACCTCATACTTTACAGACAAATCGGGCCGCGGAACGCGGAAACTATGATCATGTCGCAAATCATTCCCCATGTATAGTTTACCGGGAGCATGACAGTTTTTACATTCCGCGCCTGCTGTGTTGACGGCATGAAAGGTATGCGTTGGAGAATCATAGTTCGGGGTATGGCATTGCATACAGGCCTTGTTACCGGCGAGTACCAGTTTACCAGTATGTACATTATGACAGTTCCCGCATTTGATACCCCTTGTAAACATTTTACTCTGCAGGAAGGAAGCATAATTATAGTCTTCTTCCCTGACCTGTCCGTCAGGATAATACCTTTCTGTTGTGGGAACCATCGGAACATAATCATCCATCAATTCATCTCCATCTATCCTGTTCGCATCAACGCCGTTCTGTACGGCATGGCAAGGCATGCAGGTATTTATCTGCGCAATCTGGCCACTGTTCTTTCCTAGCCGGATATAAGAATGAACCACTTTTTCGCCTTTTTTATAAGCATCACTACCGGTGTAGTCGATATGATTTTTCCCCGGCCCATGGCAGGATTCACAGCTTACATTCAATACATCATAGGTTGTATTGTACACATCCATCTGGATATCATATCCTTTCTTAAGGTTGGTACTATGGCATTCGGCACACATGGTATTCCAGTTCTGTGCATTGCCCGACCAGTGCAGCCAGTCGCGGTAATGTATCTTCTGACCGGGGTACTGGTGAAACCATTTCTTTTCACGGCTATCCCAGCTTTGTCTTGTTGCCTGCATCCTGCCGCCGGGAAATTCAACCAGGTACTGCTGTAATGGAAAATATCCGAAAGTGTATTTTACTTCGTAGTCATGATTTTTACCATCATCACCTTCCGTATTGATAAAGAATTTTCCGTCTTTCTTAAAAAATCGTGAAGTGATGCCGTCAGCAGATAAACTGGCATTATTGAAATTCCCCAAAACGGTAGAATCATCGGGTTTTTGCATGGCCTTGAAATGGTCCGACTGCTGCCATTCCTTAAATTCACCGGCGTGGCAGCTTTTGCACTGCTGATCTCCTACAAATGCATTCTCTTTCGCAGCAGGCCCGGTACCTCCAATATCCTTTGGCTTGCAATACTCGATAGCGGTAATGCAGGTAAAGATGAAAACAAAGATTAAAACCGAAGTGCTGATTTTTTTAATCAAAAGAAGAAAGTTAAAAGAAGACAGAAATTACTTCACACAATTTACGGCTTGTTGTGTTATACGCCTCCAAAGATGGAAAAGCCACCATCAACTACCAGTTGTGATCCTGTGACAAATGCCGATGCGTCGCTGAGCAAGAAAACAAGTCCGCCGATAAGTTCTTCAGGATGGCCAAAGCGCTTGAATGGTGTTTGCCGGATAGCGGCAGCACCCCTTTCCGTATAAGTACCGTCAGGATTGGTAAGCAGGTTACGGTTCTGTTCGGTTAGAAAGAAACCCGGTGTTAATGCATTCATCCTGATCTTATCACCATAACGATTCGCCAGTTCCACGGCAAACCACTGGTTATAACAATCCACTGCTGCCTTTCCCATATTGTATCCCAGCACTTTTGTAATAGCGCGCTTTGAGTTCATGCTGGAAATATTCACAATACTTGCTGTTTTGTTCATTGCCAAAGCTTCACCAAATACCTGGGTAGGAATGATGGTTCCCCAAAGGTTAAGGTTCATTACCTGCTGCAATCCTTCAAGGTTCATATTGAAAATATCATCTGTGGGCTGCACAACTCCCGCAGGCATATTTCCGCCCGCTGCATTGACCAATCCGTCTATTTTACCAAAATGTGCCATTGCCTTATCCCTGGCAGCCACCAGTTCGCCCTGTTTCATAACATCGGCAATAAGTGCAATGGCGTTACCTCCCGCCCTGTTTATAGCCTCTGCCCTTTCAACGGCTACCTTTTCATTCCGCCCGAGAATACCTACTTCGCCGCCGGCAGCCACTATGCCTTTGATAAAAGCATCGCCCAAAATTCCTGTACCTCCGGTGACAATAATTGACTTTCCCTTCAGTGAATACATGTTGTTCTTATCCATCCTTGTAGTTTCTTACTTAATCGATTTACCGTGGGCTAAAATAATCCTTTTTACTGCAAACCGGAACCCGTCTGGACTTTTCGCTACATAATTTGAAAGACTCTACCTGTTATATTCGCTAATCCAGGACAGCCGAAATGAATTGATTTTCGTAACTTAAGATGCGTACCCGGGTTCTATGATATCCATTTGGTTATTGCTTAAAAACTAAAACACACGATGATGAAAAAATTACTCTTTTTATTAGCCGCAGCAATTCCGGTGATTTTGCTGGTTGCCTACACCAGCAGGGATAATAATTCTTATGGCCTTAGCAAAGGAAATCCGGATATTAAATCGATAAATGTATTGGCATTCGGACCAACCGGTATGATCTTTATCGGTGATTCAAAGAGCGCATCAGTTTTTGCTGTGGATACAAAGGATGCCGTTCCTGTTGAAAAGGCTGAACCCGTTGATGTAAAAAATATTGACCAGAAGATAGCCGCCTTTCTTGGAACAGAGGCGAAGAATATTGTGATACAGGATATTAAAGTAAATCCCGTTTCCAGGAAGATTTACTTTGCCGTCCAGTCTACCGATGGTACCCCGGTCTTATTATGTTTGGATAAAGGAAATTTTACCGCCGTTAACCTGAAAAATGTTCTTTACTCATCAGTGCCTTTAAATAATGTACCCGCTGAAGATGCTAAAGATAACCGGGGAAGGCCATTGCGTATTGCTTCGATTTCTGACCTGGCGTATTCGGATGGAAAAGTTATGGTCAGTGGCATATCCAACCAGCAATTCGGGTCAACCTTCAGGAGCATTCCCTTTCCCTTTACGAAAGTTCAGGAACAATCTTCACTCGAAATCTATCATGCCGCACACGGCCGTTACGAGACCGAAGCACCTATAGAAACTTTTACTACGGCTGATTTAAATGGAAAGAAATTCCTGGTGGCAAGTTATACCTGCACGCCATTGGTATTGTTTCCTTTGACTGACCTGAAAGCCGGAACCCATGTTAAAGGACGCACTGTGGCAGAATTCGGAGCCGGAAACCGCCCGCTGGATATGATCACCATGAAAAAAGACAACGAACAGTTCCTTCTTATTGCCAATTCCAACAGGCCGGTGATGAAAGTAAAATTTAAAGACATCGAATCATACCAGGGCACACTTGATTCACCTGTCAAAGAACCATTTGCCACGGCCGGTGTACCCTATATTTCATTCCCCTTCGTCAATGTTCTCCAATTGGATAAACTCGATGAAAATCAGTATGTATATCTGCAGCGAAACTCTAATGGCGACCTAAACCTCAGATCACAGGACAATAAAGCTTTGTGAACCGGAATATATTCAACATGATCCCTTTGCATGTCCTCTGCAAGGGGATCATTTTTTATGCCACCATTGTGTCGGCGGGTTGTAACCAGCGAAAAGACACAACACCTGCAAATGTTTCGTTGACATGGGAAAATAATCGCGCTACCGGTTTGTCGGTCGACAGGAATTTCCTGGCCGGCGTTCCGGAAGATTCTATACAAAGCTGGCTAAACATAAGATTATCCGGTAATGATCAACAGGCGATCCCAGGCGCTTATACCATAACATCAAGTCATATTTTATTTGAGCCTCTTATCCCTTTCACAAGGGGACTACGCTACCAGGTGTACCTGCAACAGAAACTATTGGCTGAAATCGACATTCCAAAAGACACTACCATACCAAGATTGATGGCTATTTATCCCCGGGGCGACAGCCTTCCGGAAAACCTCTTGAAAATATATCTTGAATTTTCACAACCCATGATGGAAGGCAGGTCACAGGAATATATTCACCTTCTTGACGACAAAGGCGACAGCCTGCAAAACACTTTTCTGCATTTACATTCAGAGTTGTGGAATGAAGAAGGTACAGTGCTTTCACTTTGGTTTGATCCGGGAAGAATAAAAAGAGACCTGCAGCCAAACAAAACTTTAGGCCCACCCCTCGTACATAACAGGTACTATCAACTTGTAATAGATAGTGCATGGCCCGATAGACAGGGAACAACATTAGGTCACTCCTATAGAAAACGTTTTATCGCCACATTACGCGATACAGTTTCACCCGTCCCGGAAATGTGGAAACTCACTATTCCGCAAAAATCCACCAGGCAACCACTAATAATAGAGACCCATGAATCACTTGATTATTACCTGCTCCTGAATACCATTTCACTACTTGGTCCCTCAGGTGATAAGATTACCGGGGAAATACAAATTCCCAAAGGTGAAAGCACGTATTCATTTGTTCCCGAAAAACCCTGGCTAACGGGAAAGTATACCCTCCTGATAGAATCAAGGCTGGCTGATCTTGCCGGTAATAACCTGGATCGCTTATTCGATGTTGATCTTGAAAAAAGTCAGTCATTACCAAAATCAAAAGATATGGTGGAAATAAAATGGCAGATAAACTAAAGAAAGAAACGCTGCAGATATTTTCTGCAGCGTTCACTCAATCATAATAGCATATACTACCTGGACGAAATTTCATGATCTATTTTTTTAATCACCGCAGCAGCTACTTTTCTTCCCAGGTCCAGTCCAACCTCATTATCCGTCCGGAAATGTATTCCGCCCTGGAACCTTGATTCTGCTGCATCCTTGGCCCTTTTCCTGAAATAGGCCTGGTCAGCCGGAAAGAAATAGGCATACAACTCTGCCAATGCACCACTGATGACTGCATGCCCGGAAGGATAACCGGGAAAAGGCGGAGTGAAAATTAATGCTGGACGATAAGTTGTGTCGTATTGATCCGGACGAATTCCCCAGTAGGTGTATTTCGCATCCCAGCAGGCGGAGAAACCGTCATAAATGGTAATGGCAGTAATGGCATAAAACCTTGCCGCAGCAGGAGGGTCGAGGTGAATATTCTGTTCAAACATCTTCTTATTCAACTGATCTTCCCAGAACGGCTGCGATGCCCAGAAAAATGCATTCGACATTGACCGGAAGGTTGGTTTGAACTTCTTTAGTTCCTCCATATCTTTTGCGAAATCAGGCGGAGGGCCCGGACGATACTGGCTGCTGCTGTCAAGTATAACCGTTTTATTCTTTGCTGCAAGTATCGCCATTGGATATTTCCCTTTCCATATCCCTTCCTGTTGAGGCATTTTCCCATCCCAGGGCGTGGAAACAACATATCCATTGGTAGCTTCTATTTCTTTTTGTGCAATTTTCCTACCGAGCTCAAAACCTGCTTTAGTATCGCCGGGGAAAGAAATTCCGGCGGCTACCCTTGATGCCATCTGCTGTTCCGCCATCCTGTTAACGGAATCTTTCAGCGAAGGAAAGAAATGACCAATGATGGTAGAAGCAACCCCGGCAGCAACAGCATGCTCACAGGGATAGGACGGAGATTGGGGCTTAAGTCCATACAATTTTATTCGCTTGTCTGCCTCAAACGGCCTTGGCCTTTTGAATGTATACTTATTGTCCCATGCAGCCACAGTGGCATCATAAGTGGCCACACTCATGAGCATGTATGCCAAAGGAGCATACTTGCTGGTATCCGTCATCCATATGGAATTAATAAACGCCTGCCAGTGATACCCCGGAGACCCCGCATTCCAGAAGATGATCCGGCTCTTGGAAACCGAATCCAGGTGTTGCTGGATACTGATAATCCTGTCAATATCCTCCTTATTCGATGGAGGAGCCGGCAACCTGTAATCTTTCCCTGCACTGATAAACCAGGTTTTCCACTGGCCGGCATTGGATCCGTGTTGTGCTTTAACACAGGGTGAGATGAATAAAACTGCCATGATAATAATTAGTCTGTTCTTTTTCATATGTTGAGTATTCTTTCACAACAATATTTATTTTGAAAAAACATTCATGGCAGTCGTCAATAAACAACAGGTTCTGGTCAATGAACAACCTATTTTTAACGATCGCATTTAACGAATTTTGTGTCCCGGAAAACATATGATGAAACTGCCCAACATAAGACGCTACAAAGTTGAACTGTACATCGGCCTGACAATGCTAATACTGGGTCTGATAGGTCAATTGTTTGCTTATCCTACGACATTCCTGTTGAGGGCGCTTAACGAAATATTCGTATTCAGCTATATTATTTTTGCCAACATTATCTTATTCCACTACACCATTCCAAGGTTAAGCTGGAACAGGTTCTTCAAATCACTGATACTTTTAGTATTTCAGTTTTTCCTTTTTTCCATTGGGTTATTTATATGGCGGAAGATCGGTATCGGCCTGCATATCTATACTGTTTTTAAGACCTATACATCACTGGAGCACGAAATGTCATCCTTGTTTGGTACCAGTGTAGGATCGTTTTTATTTTTCGGAATTGTGAGGCATATCTATTATTACATTAAACTTAAGCAGTCGGCCCAGCAGCTATTAATAGAAAAACAACAGGCAGAGCTTAATTACCTTAAGTCCCAGACCAATCCTCACTTTCTTTTCAATACCCTCAATAATATCTATTCCCTTTCAAGGGATAAGTCTGACCTGGCACCTGAATCGATATTGCGGCTCTCCAAAATTTTACGTTTCATGCTATATGAAGCAGGCGGAAAGTTTATCGCCATCGAGGAGGAATTAAAAATTATCGGAGATTATATCGACCTGGAAAAACTTCGGTATGATGATTCACTGAGAATTAATTATAACTATAATGTAGAAGACATGAAACAGGCCATCCCCCCGCTCCTGCTCATCCCCCTGGTGGAAAATGCCTTCAAGCATGGTGTTTCAGAGACGAGGCACCTGCCCTTTGTCGATATTCATCTGTCGGTCAAAAACCGTCAATTGGTTTTTGTTGTCAGGAACTCCAATGAAGAAATGTCGTCAAGAGAAACCCTGAAAGAAAATATCGGGCTGTCGAATCTCAGGAGGCAACTGGCGCTGCTATATAAAGAATATGACCTTTCTGTAACCCAGGCGGATTCAGTATTTACGGTACGACTGGCAATAAATCTAATAAGCCATGCCTAATATCAGGTGTATTATTATTGAGGACGAACCTTTGGCCACAAAGATATTGACTGACTATATCAGGCAGGTCCCATTCCTGGAACTTCAAAACTCCTTCAAGGATGCCATCCTGGCTACAGAATATTTAAGAAATAATTCCACGGACCTGATCTTCCTTGACATCCACCTGCCGAAACTGAAAGGCATGGCATTTTTGAAAACATTAAAAGATCCACCAGCCGTGATTGTTACCACGGCATATCATCAATATGCTGTTGAAGGGTTTGAGTTGAATGTCATCGATTACCTCTTAAAGCCTTTTGAATTTGAACGATTCATGATAGCCGTAAATAAGGTGAACACTTCAAGAAAGGGAGATACTGTCGCTGATCAAAAAGATCATCTCTTCCTTACTGTTCAGAAAAAGAAAGTAAAAATCATGTATTCAGATATTGTTTACATTGAAAGTCAGAAAGAATATATTAAAATCGTCACGACCAAACAAGACTATTTGTCTAAAATGGGTACTCACGAGATCGAGGAGCTTTTACCCGCTCATCTCTTTCGAAGAATACATCGTTCATTTATCATTTCGCTGGCCAGGATAGATTCATATACCGCTGAAATGATCGAGGTCAATGGAATTTCACTTCCTATTGGAAGGGGATACCGGGATATTTTAGACAGCCTCTAGTGTTGAACAATCATTTGCCCAGCATCGGAAATATCTTTTTCAGATCCTCCGTATTGGGTTGCTTTCCATATTCACACACTTCAAATGCTTCCACATATTTCACCTTCGCAGCTTTCTCTGCACCATACCATTGCTCCAGTGATTTTTTGATGGCCGGTGTAAATTCCCTCTGTTGCCTTTTCAGCAACCAGGGTTCCCACTGGCTATGATCTTTGGGCACATCATCGAGGTATCCTGCAATCCATGGCAGCCATTCAAAATACTGGGATTCGTGTGCCGCCATGGCATGCACTTTCTTTTCAATGACCGGGCTGATATCCACGGTAACATCGGGCCTGAAGGGATTGGGGCGCTGAAAATGATCTTCGAAATACAGGAACACAGGATTCTTCCTTAGCGGGGCAACGTCCGGCGCCACGTTCGGAACCGTTACCATATAGGCAGCATCCTGCACAAGTACACCGGTATAGCGATGATCAGGATGATAGTCGTTAGGCCTTGGAGCAATCACCACATCGGCATTCCACTCCCTGATCTTCCTGATGATCTGTAATCGCACGTCGAGGGAAGGAAGTAATTCACCATCATGATTGTCGAGCACATCATAAGTAACGCCAAATCTTTTGCCGGCTTCCTTCGCTTCAGCCATCCTCCTTTTTGCCAATGCACCGCCGCCCATCGACTGATGCCCGGCATCACCATTGGTAACGGCAACAAATTTCACGGCATAACCCATGGAAGCAAGAAGTATGGCTGTGCCGCCGCCGTCATTGTCACAATCATCCGGGTGCGCGCCGATCATAATAATCCGAACAGGGTTTGCGCCGGTCTGACCACTGGCAAGGATAACCGAAAACAGCAGGACAGAAAGGGCGATGATTTTTCTCAGCATAACAATCGTTTTGATGATTCAATTTACTTTTTTTGAACGTATTGTTATGCTATTTCCTATATTCGGTTTCAACCGCTGAATATTGTCAAAGCCGCATTACCCTATTCTTGACGGACTTCGAGGAACCGCTGCAATCATGGTGGTGATCTACCATTTATTCGAAGCCTATTATCCGGACCCGGTTACTCATCCTATACCGCACAGTTACCTGGCGGTAGATTTTTTCTACCTGCTATCCGGCTTTGTGGTAGGTTATGCTTACGACGACAGGTGGGGTAAGATGAGCATCAAAGATTTCTTTACCATCAGGTTAATCAGGTTGCATCCCCTGGTAATATTGGGTACCCTTATCGGCCTGGTCTGTTTCATAGTTGATCCCTTTAAGGATCCGAACCAGCAGTTAAGTGTAGGGAAACTCATCGCTGCAACATTGATCAGTCTCACCCTCTTACCTACACCGGATGTCCGCGGTTGGGGCGAAACCCATTCCCTTAACGGTCCTGCATGGTCGTTGTTCCAGGAATATATTGCCAATATCATTTATGCCGTCTTCGGCAGGAAAATGAGTAAGCTGGTATTGTGGATCATTGTGATCATCAGCGGGGCAGTGCTGACCTATGTTGCAGTATGGAACGGACATCTTGGTACCGGCTGGAGTTACAAGACGTACTGGATCGCCACCGTAAGAATGATCTTTCCTTTTTTTGCAGGCCTGCTATTATTCCGGACAGGTAAAATCATCCGTATCCCGATGGCCTATCTCATTTGCTCACTGGCATTGATCATTCTTTTTTGTATTCCGGCGAGATCCTTCTATCCCTGGTATGAAGCAGCCTGTATCATTATTGCATTCCCCATCATCGTGGCAGCGGGCGCAGGCGGACAAATCAGTGGTCGATGGGCGGCCATATGCAAATTTGCCGGAGCTATATCTTACCCCATATATATTCTCCACTACCCTTTCATTTATATGTATACCGAATGGGTCTATTACAAAAAACCCAATCCTACAGAGATTGTACCTGTGGCGATCGGGTTGTTTATTTTCTTTATACTACTGGCCTGGGCAGCTTTAAAATTCTACGATGAACCCGTAAGGGCCTGGCTGAAGAAGAAATACACCGGCAAATTTTAAAAGTAGCCGTTACCGTTAGTCACACTACATCATAACAGATAATTATTCCAGTGGTGGCGGTGTAGCGCGGATGGCATCCGCAGTAAGCGTATGCATATTGAACGCTCTCCAGTCCCTGGTAAGCCTTTTGAATTTACCAATGGCGATATCACCGTTATTGGTAAAGTTATCACCCGGAGCCGTCAGGTTGAGCCAGTAGTCTCCACCCGCGCTCAGCATCAGGTTGGCATTATCACGGTCATCCGGCTTCGAGGCATCGGCGAGAATCAACCTTGCCTGAACGGTAATGAATACTCCGCCAATGTCTGCCGGGTTAATGGTTACCCGAAGAGGGGTAAGCAGGTAAAAATTATATCCATCCTTCATACCCACGGATATACTTTCTTTTAGATTTTGTATATCTGCAGGTTTGGTGTCTTCAATGGCAAGATTCTGCGAAGTATACAGCCCGGTTGGTCGCTGCGCCTGAGTCCATAACTGCCAGGTATTTGTTTTATTATTCAGGTAATAAGCCTTAAGGTCCCTGATCTCTACCCTTGTATTGGTACTTGTATTTCCCGGCTCGGTTTCAAATACCTGTCCCCAGGGAAGCATCGCTCTGAATGTACCCGGATTGTTCCCAAGGCCAATCCTTGGTCCGGCCTGCCAGGTGTAAGTAACAGGTACACCAAATGGCGGAGCCTCATGCAGACCCTGCATGTCGGCCACTACATTATCAATGGTGTTAACTACTACTCTGGGTGCGCTGTACTCGTCGGAAGATTTACTGCATGCAAATAATAACACTGTGCATACAAAGAAAAATGTTTTCTGCATCATGATGATTAGGTTACGTCAATTAAAAATAATTGAGGATACCGGATTGTAAAATGCCAATAAAATAAAGTATGGATTATAAACGAACCGGCTAAAAGTAAACAAATGCCAACGCAATGTCAACCTTTTTGCCATCTTTTAAGATACCTGTTTATATAAATCTGAAGCCTGCCGTCTTAACAATTAAGGACGAATACGGTACACATTGCATAATTTCAGAAGGTGTATCACCCACAGTTTTCCCTTTCCTGTTCATTCCTCCGCCCTACCCTTCTTCTTACCCGTTGATTTTCAATAAAAAACAGGTACTGATATGTGCGATAAAATAATATATCCGCCCAATTGTCTAATTTAAGAGTGATTTATTTTCAATACTTCACCATGGCAATATCTTATATGAAAAAATGCTTTCTGCTGGTTTATCTGCTGATATCCTTCATCTATCTTAAAGCACAGCCTTTTATAACAGTAAAGGGAAAGGAAATTATCGGGGCCGATGGAAAACCTTTTTTAATGAAGGGAACCAACCTGGGCAACTGGCTTTTGCCGGAAGGATATATGTTCAAATTCAAGGAAGCTTCCTCGCCGAGGCTGATTAATGAAGTGATCACCGAATTAATCGGGCCTGCCGAAACAAGGCAGTTCTGGAAAGCACACTTGTCGAACTATATCACCCGGAAAGACATCCAATACCTGCGCTCCACCGGTATGAACTCCATACGCATCCCCTTCCATTATAAATTATTTACCGATGAAGACTACCTCGGCGGTCGCGGCGAAGCAAGAGGGTTCGCACTCATGGATTCCGTCATCAAATGGTGTGCCGCGGAGAACCTGTATGTTATCCTGGATATGCATGCGGCGCCAGGCGGACAAACAGGAGATAACATTGATGACAGTTACGGCTACCCATTTATTTTTACCAGCCGGGAGGACCAGGAACAGATCTGCTCTATCTGGATTCGTATTGCCGATCATTATAAGAATAACCGCACCGTAATGGGCTATGACCTTTTCAATGAGCCCATCCCCCATTTCATGGATACCGCACACCTGAATCCCTTGCTGGAACCACTTTTCAAAAAGATCACGGCTGCCATCAGGACAAAAGATAAAAACCATATTATTTTTCTTGAAGGAGCACAATGGGCATCCAACTTTTCCGCTTTCGGAAAACCTTTTGATGATAAACTGGTCTACCAGTTTCATAAATACTGGACACCCGCTACAGCGGACGTGATAAAACCCTACGTGCTTTTCAGGGATAAATACAATGTGCCTATTTATTGCGGCGAGACAGGTGAGAACGATGACGAATGGATTGCCAGCTTCAGGAAAATCCTTGAACGGTTTGACATCGGATGGCATTTCTGGCCATATAAAAAACTGGACAATACACGAGGAATTGTAAGTATTCCAAAACCCGAGGGCTATGATGCCATTATCAACTTTGCCGATAGCAGTCGGGCCAATTTCGAACAGGTTCGCAGACTAAGACCCACGGATACTGCTGCAGTCAGAAAGGCATTATTTGAATTCTCCAGGAACAGCCGTCTTGAAAACTGCGTTCCCAACAAATCCTATATCGAAGCATTGGGGCTGAAAACTGTTCCGGTGAAATAGTGGTAAATTCATGGAGCAGTTTAAAAAACCAGGTTCATGTTAGATATTGTGATTGAAGCCCGCGATGCGGCTATAAGTAAATCCATGCACGTGAAGCGTATCCTTCCTTTTCGCCTTCGGCGGATGGTAGGCCCGTTTATTTTTATGGATCATGCAGGTCCGTTGGTGACAGCGCCCGAAGTAACTTCTTCGCTGGATGTATTGCCACATCCGCATATCGGATTATCGACGGTGAGTTATCTTTTTGGCGGACAGGTAACGCACCGCGACAGCCTTGGTGTTGAACAGGTAATCCGGCCTGGCGAAGTTAATTGGATGACTGCCGGCAGGGGTATTTCACATTCAGAACGTTTTGAAGATCCTTCCGCACTTGCAGGTGGAGAACTCGAAATGATCCAGACATGGGTGGCCCTTCCTGAAAAGGATGAAGAAGCAGCGCCATCGTTCAATAATTACACACCGGACAAATTGCCCGAGTTTACGGATAAAGGCATCTGGATGAGGTTGATTGCCGGTGATGCCTATGGTTTGAGAAATGATGTCAGGGTACATTCGCCACTATTCTACCTGCACGTGGTACTTCAGCCCGGTGCACATTTCGGCCTTCCCAAAGAACACAGTGAACGTGGCTTTTATATAGTTAAAGGCAGCCTTGAAGTGGCAGGAACTACTTATCGGGCCGGACAAATGCTGGTTTTTACAAAAGGCTCAGATCCATTGATAATAGCCAGGGAACATACTGCACTCATGTTGCTGGGTGGTGAACCGCTTGGTGAAAGATATATATGGTGGAATTTTGTTTCTTCCCGTAAGGAGAGAATTGAACAGGCCAAGGAAGACTGGAAGCAGGGCCGCATCATACTACCGCCAAATGATAACCAGGAATTTATTCCACTTCCTGAAGACAATTCAAGGCCTTCCGATTTTCCTCCAAAGCCAGAACCACTTTCATAATGTGATAATGTATTACAGACTTTCGACGTTAACCTATATATTTAATAATGAGTCAAAATGTGGTAACAACACTCGTGTGTTGCTTTTCCTATTTAATGGTAAATGCCCAGACAAGGATTGAGTTTACACCAACCACTTATTCATCAAATTTTTCTTCACGACTTCCTTCAGTATTAAGGATCAGGCAGGGCGATACGATACATACGTCAAGTGTTGATGCAGGCGGTTTCGATAAAAATGGTATCAGTGTTGCGAAACGTGGCAACCCGCTCACTGGTCCGTTTTATGTGGAGGGTGCAAATCCGGGCGACATATTAGCGGTGACGATTACAGGCGTTACATTAAACCGCAATTATGCCACAACCCTGAATACGCTTATCCCCAAACTTCTTCCGAAAAAAACCGCAAAAAAAACCTGGCGAACTGCCAAATTGTTGAGGTGGAAACTTGACCTTGACAAAATGCAGGCCACACCGGCAGATACGATGAACCTGGGAAATCTTTACGTTCCTCTGCATCCATTTCTTGGCTGTGTGGGGGTTGCTCCGGCAGGCAATGATGAAATTCCTACAGGCGCTTCAGGACCTTATGGTGGCAACCTCGATTTCCAGGCGAATACAACAGGGTCCACCATCTACCTGCCGGTATTTCATGCTGGCGCTTTGCTTTTTATGGGAGATGGACATGCGGTTCAGGGCGACGGTGAATTAAATGGTGATGCACTGGAAACCTCGATGGATTTTTCCTTCACGACACGCGTATTGCCCGCAATTAATTTCCCCTTGCAAACCCCAATGGTAGAGAATGAAAACTACCTGATGTTTTTCGGCATTGAATCTTCACTGGACAAATCATTGGAAGTATCTACCGGTTATCTGAGGGAATGGTTACAATATAGGTACAAACTGAACTTAGCGCAGGTAAGCCAGGTCATCGGTCCGGCTGTACAATATAGGATACCTAAAGTAGCTGCAAATAAGGTTGAAGTTGTGGCAATGATTCCGAAAAAAATACTACTGCAATTGGGGCCTGTACACTAATAGTCACCGGGTTTAATAAAATTTAATCTTCTCTAATCCCATTTACTATCATTCGGAAGTTTTTCGCGGACTTTAAATTCTTCAAGGTCGATCAGCGCATGATATTTCCGGATCAGTTCTTCATCGAATTCCGTTCGCTGGTTCATTTGGTTCAGGAGTTTTCGCTGGTGTTCCAATAGTTCCAGGTAAATCTGGTGATAATTACCTTTTGAACTTTCATTAGTGATAACAGTATTTTCAAGTTCAAGGGTTAGATTCCTGAGATCCGTATTCAGTCTTACCTGGAGATTATTCAAATGATCATTGCCGGGCCATTCCTGCCCGTATTTGTCTTCCAGGAATTGGAGAGAATACTGTGCTATTTTCTTTTGGATGATGATTTCCTGCCTTTCTTCCGGTATCAGATCGTCGCGTTCCTCCAGTTTTAATTTCCGGATGAGCAATGGCAGCGTTAGTCCCTGCAAGACTAGTGTCACCAGTATCACAATAAAGGTTATAAACAGGATCAGGTTTCGATGCGGGAAAGGCTGTCCTACGCCAATGAACAGGGGTATGGACAGCGCTGCGGCTAATGATACCACCCCACGCATTCCGGCCCAGCCAAAGATAACCGGCCCCTTCCATCCCGGATTTGCATCTGCAACAGTAATGAACCGGCTTATGAAACGGGTAAATAATGCCGCTCCAAAGGTGCAGAGCAGCCTTGCGATGATCAGTACAAGAGAAATTGAAAGACCATAAAAAATGGCTCGTCCTAAACTGATTTCGCCGAGTTGATTGACTATGGATGGTAGTTGAAGCCCGATAAGAAAGAAGATCAACCCATTCATGACAAACACGATGTTCGTCCAGACATTTACACCCTGTATGCGGCTTTTATACGACAGCATTTGTTGTCGCCGGCTGGATAAAAATAGTCCGCCGCTAACAACGGCCAATACTCCGGAAAAATGGTAATGCTCTGCAAAATAATACATGCAATAGGGCGACACAAGGGTTAGCACTATTTCAATACTGGATGTTGTGGGTAACCACCGGTGAATGCAATAAAATATCAGTCCGACAAAAAGACCGATCAGTGTTCCCATAATGATGACCAGTAAAAAACTTGTCGCAGCATCCTGGAAATGGAACTGGCCGGTAATTACTGCTGCCAGCGCAAAACGATATACGATCAGTGAAGAAGCATCATTAAGCAGACTTTCACCTTCAATGATGCTTACCAAAAGCTTAGGTACTTTTACCTGTCTCAGTATGGTGGTAGCGGAAACTGCATCGGGTGGTGAGATAATTCCGCCCAACAGAAAGCCTAACGCTAATGTAAAACCGGGAATTAAAGCATAGGATGCAAAGGCCACCACGCAGGATGTAATGATTACTATCGGAAATGCAAAACTCATGATTATTCTTCTCCATTTCCAGAATTCCTTCCATGAAATCTGCCAGGATGCTTCATATAATAACGGTGGCAGAAAAATAAAGAAGATCATTTCAGGGTCGATGGTAATATTAGAAAATGCGCTCGTGAAACTGAGCACCAATCCGCCCAACACCAATATGATAGGATACGCCAGCCGAAGTTTGTTGGCTAACATTACCAGGGCCAGGATAATCAGGATGAGAAAAACGTATTCAATAAAAAGGCTCTGCATGAAGTGATGATTGCAAATGAAAATACAAAAAAGCCATGGCAAAGCCTTTCAAGGTAAGCCTGCATATTTATCCAAAATACCTGCTCACAATGAAAATAATGACCGGGATTTGGTTCCCGGTCATTCATATATTCTTATCCCAGTGTTTGTTTACCACCCAGGTAAGGCTGCTGGTAAATCCGCTTGCCCGAAGCACGGTAAAGTGCATTGGCAACGGCACCGAAAATTGGCGGGAATAAAGGTTCACCAAGCCCGGTAGGATCAATATCGTTCTTTACAAAATGGATCTCGATAGCTTTTGGCGCTTCACTATGCCTGATCATTCTATACTTGTCAAAATTATTTTTGTCGGGCACCCCATTTTGGAAAGTCATCTCACCATACAAAGCATTTCCGATGCCATCTACAATTCCGCCTTCTCCCATATTGGCGGCAGCATCGGGATTCACGACAATACCACAGTCAACTGCAGCCACTACTTTTTGGACAACCGGTTTATTATTTTGCATCATGATATCCAACACTTCGGCCACATAAGAGTTATGGCAGAAATATGCTGAAACACCACGATGAACACCAGCCTGTTCTTTGCCCCATCCCGATTTATCCCTCACCAGTTCAAGTACACCGGCATATCGTGCGGCGTCATAGTCATTATCTTTCCCCACCGGGTTAGTCTTTGCACGGTTCAGCAATTCCAGGCGGAACTCGATGGGATCTTTGCCCATTTCCTCTGCCAGTTCATCCAGGAATGCCTGTTCTGCGCCAGCGATAAAATTGGATCTCGGTGCACGGAATGCACCGATGGTGATATTGGATGGAACCTCCCATCCTTCTGCGAGATAATTGTCGATCGCACCTGCAGGAAACCGGTTAGCGTGAATGGGGGTTTCCGGAATTCCTCCTGCCTTAACATGTAATGCAAGTAGATTATTTTTTTCATCCAGTGCTGCCCGATAAGTGGCACTGTACGTTGGACGATAAATGCCATACGTCATATCATCCTCTCTTGTATACACCATCTTTATTGGTGCATTAAGTTTTTGTGATATGACGGCTGCTTCCACCATATGATGTCCGTAAGCCCTTAGTCCAAATCCTCCGCCCATCCTGGCCAGTTTGATCTGGATCTTTTCTTTTGGCAGTGCCAGCCGGGCAGACAACGTATTCCTGATAAATTCCGGCGCCTGTATTGGCCCATATAGCTCAGCCTTATCTGCTGTTACATGGGCAAAACAATTGACAGGTTCCATCGTATTATGTGCGAGGAAGGGAGCAGTATAGGTTCGCTCGAGCACTTTGGCAGCTTTCTTAAAAGCAGCTTCAGGATCTCCGTCCCTTCGCAGGATATTCCCCGGTTTATTGGTCAGTTCGGCCATTTTTGATTTATGTTCTGCTGTGCTTTCAAGACCCGCGGGAATTTTGACGGTCTGTTTTCCACCCCATCCATTCACCACAATACTGGATTCAGCGATTTTTTCCCATTCCACCTTCAATGACTTTTTTGCATTCATCACTTCCCAGGTGGTATTCCCAACTACAGCCACCATTTCTGTGAAGGTTGCCGTGTCAAAACCATTTCTTTCGTAATCGTCGGCAAGTGTTTTGAAGACAAATACATCTTTTATTCCGGGCATGGACTTCGCTTCGGTTGCATCCACCGATTTTACCTTCATACCAAATGCAGGAGGATGTGCGATCATGGCAATCAGCATTCCTTTTTGTTTATAATCAATACCAAACAATGGTTTGCCGGTCACAATATTTAATCCTTCAACATTTTTCTTTGATGTGCCGATAATCTTAAAATCCTTTACATTCTTCAGGGTTACTTCTTTAGGCACAGGCAGCTTTGCTGCAATGGAAGCCATTTCACCATATCCTGCTTCTTTACCGCTCTTTTTGTGGTACAACTTACCTGCGGCCGTGGTGATCTCTGCCGCAGGAACCTTCCATTCCTGTGCCGCTGCATTCACCAGCATTTGCCGGGCAGTGGCTCCTGCTGTACGAAGAATTTTCCATCCCTGGCGGACCGACTGGCTGCCACCCGTAAACTGGCGTTCGAATCGTTCAGGATAAAAATCAGCCTGTTCAACAATTACTTTTGCCCAGTCAATGTCTAACTCATCTGCCACAATCATTGGCAGGGATGTTTTTACATTTGAACCGAATTCCGGATTGGGTGCCATCAGGTTTACAACACCATTGTCACCGATTTTTATATAGCTGTTCATTTCAAACCACTCCTTTGGAAGTGTCAGTGCTTCTTCCGTTGTCGGTTTACATCCGGCCAGCCAGCTGAAACTGATCATCATGCCTCCGCTCGCAAGTGCGGAAACTTTAATAAATGACCTGCGGTTATATGTTGTTTTTACTGTCATTGCTGGTAAGTTTAATTGGATGAAGGATTAGCGGCTGTTTTAATAGCGGCCTTGATGCGGAGATAGGTTCCACAGCGGCAGATATTACCATTCATTGCCGAGTCAATTTGCTCATCGGTGGGATTTGGTGTATTCTTCAGCAAGGCGGCTGCACTCATGATCTGTCCGGTCTGGCAGTAGCCGCACTGGGGCACATCATGTTCAAGCCAGGCTTTCTGTACGGGATGATCACCTTTTTCAGATAAACCTTCTATGGTGGTGATCGATTTATTTTCAGCAGCGGAAACCGGCAATTGACAGGACCGGATTGCCACACCATCCAGGTGAATGGTACAGGCGCCACACTGAGCAATGCCGCATCCATATTTGGTACCTACGAGATCAAGGTGCTCCCTCAATACCCAAAGTACAGGCGTCTTAGGATCCACATCCACTGCCTGCTTTTTGCCGTTTACATTCAGGTTAATGACTGCCATAATTTTAGATTTACTTTAATTTACGCATTTTCCAAATGCCGGGAATTACATCAATCAAACAAATAATTACAAAAATCAAACATCATTCCTTTTGTATTGCGCTAAGCCCGATGTTTTTTACAACTGGACACATTTAATAAGTACCAGGACAGATGTCACTTTATTTTCATTCCCGGTATAAGGGGAACGGTCTCTACGAGTTCAAGTGACTTAACCATATCCTTTGTGCCGTTCTTGTATTTGAGAAAATGGGGTGTCAGCAGGTGCGCCTTGTAAGCTGATGTATCAGCATAGATCTCCAAAATAGTGATATGGGCAGGATTGTTTTTCTCCGAAACAGCATACAGGGTCAACACTCCCGGCTCAACTTTTACAGAAGTTTCAATTTCCTCCTTTAAAAAAGCTTTATACTTTTCCAACTGATCCGGGTCAACCTGGATTTTAGCCATCCGGACCATTTGATTGTTCTGTTGTGCTGTGCTCTTTTCGAAAGACAGCAGCATAATTAAGCAAATGACAACAGGAAGAAGAAGACCTTTTTGATTTTTTTCCAATGGTGCTGGTTTTATGATTTCGTATCTCAAACAAAGTGAACAATAAGTTTGCCTGCCATGATGTATACACAGCAGGCAAACAAAATGTCATCAGGTTTACTAGCTTATGGATACAGGGACTTCCAGGTTTTCCCACTTCAGTGCAAATCCTTTACCATCCACAGTATACATCAATTTTTCATTTGGGGCTGCCGACTTTTTAGGTTTTACATTAACGCGCAAAACATCTTTAGCCGGATCCTGAGTGGTTGAATAATCCCGGTTGATACCCCATTGACCCGTTGCTGAATTGAAAATAATGACCCATTCGTTTTCACCGGGAATGGCGTACAAGCTATACTTTCCCTTGGGCAGGGTCTTACCTTCTACCTTGATATCCTTATCCGTTTCAAATATCGTTGCCTCATTGGCCCCGGCTCTCCAGACTTTACCGTAAGGAACTAAATCTCCCCAGATCTTTCTTCCTTTTACTGAAGGACTGCTGTAATCAATGATGATGTTAGCTCCATTTATAGTGCCGGTGGCTTTGGCAGGCGGACTTGGCCTTTGTGATTTATCCTGCTGAGCCTGGGTTGTTGAAGACATAAATATCCCGGCGATAGCCAAAACAACTACCATGGTAAATGTTGCCTTTTTCATTTTTTGGAATTTTACATTTTAGTAAATGCTGTTACGGAATAAAATTACAATTAACCAGCCTTCCCGGCTCATTATACGATATGTTATAATTATCCTAAAACACAGCAATAACATCTTTGCCAATCAGTGCTCAAACTAAGCTCAGTCCATATAATCGCTGGCAAAATCCTACCTTCGCAACGTGAAAAAAATATTGAAGACAGTGGCCCTGATCAACCTGGTTTTTCTGTATAGCTTTGCGATAAGCATATACAGCGGTGCTGATATTGCCGGTTCTTCGACTTTCACTGAAAAGGGCTCTCATAAGAGTGATAGCTACCATTCGTTTTTAGGCCAAAATTTATTCAGCCATATTACGCCAACTGAAAATTCAGTTAAAGTAATCAGCCATAGCCTGTCTTCGTCCTTTAAAACAAGCCTTCCCCATTTTCCGGCTTTTACTTGTATCACCGGCCAGTCATTCCTGGCTAAATTTCAGCAATACAGTTTCTTTTCAAAAAATTTATTGCTCAGGCTGGATCAATTTGATATTATTTTCCCCTCTCATTATTTCTGGTAGCCCCTTTTAAACATTCCCCGGGTTTAATAATAACTATCACTGGCAGGAAGGCAGAGCACCTCCTGTAACATTTCCTATCCACAAATAAACAGATGTACAATGGATGTAACTACAACCATCATTGGTCTGTCCATACTAGTCTCATGCGTTCTCATTTTTATAGTATTGGGCATAAGTATCAGAAAAAAAGAAAAGAATCTTCTTAGCGCGCTGAAAGCGTTTGCCGGTCAAAACAATTATGTTATTTCTCAGTATGATATCTGGAATCACTCGGCTATCGCCATTGATCAAATAAATAATGTTGTTTTTGCGGTAAGCTTAATGAATAACAAATCAACTTCATTCCAGGTTAACCTTTCTGAAATACTTCTATGCAGGGTACTGACTGCCAGAAGTACCCAGAGCAGGGACGACAGCCAGTTTCGTGAAATTGAAAAACTTGACCTGGCCTTTTCATTCCGCGACAAGAAAAAGCCAGACGCAATTTTTACATTCTACCATTACCAGGATCAACTTCATCCTTTGAGCGGTGAACTCCAGTTGGTTGAAAAATGGTGCAGGCTGGTCAGCGAACGGCTGGCCATACCGACCGTGCAATAATCACCCAGGAACGGTCCTGCGGCCATCCGCAGGGCCTTTCCTACCATCTCTAAAACAGCATCAATGAACCCATACTGGACAAAAATTATCGTTCATACAACGTTAAGGAACAAAAGGAAGTTGCCAGACAAAGAGCAAACCTATTCAGCTAAAGACCTGGCAAAAGGACACAGGGAATTAGTTATTAACTTAAAAAGACATGGCAGAGATTTCTTCCTGATCATCACCGGCATATTTTCAGCCTCTTTTGGATTTAAAGGATTCCTGTTAACCAATAACTTTATAGACGGGGGCGCAACCGGTATTTCATTACTGCTTTTTGCATTAACAAAGATCCCGCTGTATATCCTGATCATTTGTGTGAATATTCCATTTGTATTTCTTGCCTATACGGTGATAGGGCGGCAGTTTGCGATTAAAACGGCGCTGGCTATCAGCGGACTTGCCATTTGCCTGGCCACCGTTAGTTTTCCTAATGTTACCAACGACAACCTCCTGGTTGCTGTATTTGGAGGATTTTTTTTAGGTGCAGGGATAGGACTGGCGATAAGAGGTGGTGCGGTAATTGACGGAACAGAAGTGCTGGCCATCTATTTAAGCCGAAAACTCGGTACCACTATTGGTGATATCATTATACTGATCAATATCGCGATATTCTCCACTGCAGCTTATTTTTTGGGTGTGGAAATCGCCCTTTATTCAATGATCACCTATTTGTCTGCATCAAAAACACTGGACTTTATTGTTGAAGGTATCGATGAATATATCGGTGCAACAATCATTTCATCTCACAGTGAAGAGATCCGTGATATGATCATTCAAATTATGGGTCGTGGCGTTACCATTTACAAAGGCACAAGAGGGTTTGGCAAACAGGGAGAAAAAACTGAAATAGATATTGTTTATACGGTAGTCACACGGCTTGAATTGAATAAGCTAAACAATGAACTTACGAAGATTGATCCCAATGCTTTCGTGGTCATGAACACAGTAAAAGATATCAAGGGAGGAATGGTTAAAAAAAGGGCATATAAGCATTGATTAATTATACATCTATGAAATTTTGATATATAATATCTTAGTTACTTAATTGAATCATTTGATAATTATAAATATGTAACATCTGCTTTTAAATGTTATAAAAAATTTGCAGTTTTAATCAGCTTAGCAATTTTTTTTACCCTAAACCCTATCAATGTTTAATAATCCCTTTTCCTTTGAAGGACGTATCAGAAGAACAGAGTATGGCATTACCTCACTGCTTTTCATGTTTTTCCTGGTTGCCATAAATATTCTCCTTGAACCAGGTGGTGACGACAGAAATCTGGACGCCATTATCACCTTGATACTGTATATCCCATTAGGATGGTTTAAACTCGCACAGGGAGTAAAACGATGTCATGACCTCGGAAATAGTGGCTGGTGGCAGTTGATACCATTTTATTTTTTCTGGCTATTATTTGAAGAAGGAGAAAAAAGAACAAACAGGTACGGAGTTGATCCGAAATTAAATTTTACTCCTGGTCAGGGTAAGATTAACCAGCCAATAAAAAATAATTAAGCGTATCCGGTTGCGCTCCCATCGAAGTTTTTATGGTCCTACTGTCTTGGGAGCAGTATGCTGAATTTGGCGCCCATGCCAACTTCACTACTGGCCTTTATTATTCCCTGGTGATTGTCGACTATTTTCTTGGCGATGGCAAGGCCGATTCCGGTACCCTGGTAATTGGATTTTTCAAGGCGTTGAAAAATCCCAAATATTTTGTCGCTGTACTGCTGGTCAAAGCCTATCCCGCTATCCTTTACATAGATGCAATAGTATCTGTCGCCATCAATATTAAATTCTTTTTTAAGCGACTCGGATATTTCCTCCTGCCCGATACTGATCACAGGAGAATTGTGGGCAAACTTGATAGAATTACTGATCAGGTTCTGGAACAATTGGTGCATCTGCCCGGGCACGCCTTTTACCGTTGGAAGGGCTTCGAAGTGGATTTTAGCTGCCGTCTCCTTAATACTTATTTCCAGGTCGTCCAGGATCTGCTGTATGGTATGATTAAGGTCAACCATAGACTGGGGCGTATCACTTTTACTCAACCGTGAAAGGGTAAGGATATCATCTATCAATACCTGCATCCTGTTAGTCGAGGTAATTACTTTCTCCAGGTAATTCGTCTCACTTGAGTCCAGTTTGAGTTTCACCCGGTCTTTTAACAAATTTCCGAAAGCCTGAATTTTCCGCAGCGGCTCTTTTAAATCATGGGAGGCTACGGAAGCAAATTGCAGCAGGTCCAAATTTGACTGTGCCAGTTTATTGTTCGTGGATTCCAGTTCGTCTTTTGTTTCCTTCAGTGCCGCATATCCTTTTTGTATCTGTTCGGTGGCCGATCTTTGCTCAGTGATATCGTTAAAGGTGATGACCAGTCCATCCATCATCTTTACGCCAGTAATTTCAAACCAGTGCAAAGTTTGCTGATTTTGTGACTGGAAAGTTGCCATCCTTCCACTCTCAACCACATCAGCATAAATATTGAATATCCGGGGATCAACATGAGCAAACATTTCCTTGTAGGTTTTACTTTCAATATTGTCAAATCCCAAAAGTTCCTTTGCGGCGCTGTTTGCCGAAATAAAGGTAAAATCCACAATGGATCCAAGTGCATCGCGCAGCGCGCGCATGGCAATAATACCGCTCGCAGAACTGTTGAAAACCGCCGCCAGGGTATCGTTCAGGGTTTTGATCTCGGTCACATCGATGAAATTAACCACTACGCCGTCAATTACATTGTTCTGCCGCAGGTATGGGGCAATGCGCATCAGGTATGCCTTATCATCTGCTACGGATATTTCCTTTTCCAATGGTTTGCCCGATTGCAATACCGTTTTGATATCATTGATAAAATCAAGATTAATCATTCTCGTAGAGATGTCGGTAATGGAACGGCCGATATCGCTGACGATCAGGTTCACCTGCTTTGTCACTACAGGTGTGAATTTTCGAATGATTAATTTCTTGTCGATGATGATCTGCCCTATATCCGTGTTCCTGAAATAATTATTCAGGTCGTCATTAAGCTCAATCAGCTCTTTGATCTTTAACTGGTGTTCCGCATTAACGGTATGCAATTCTTCATTGAGCGACTGCAACTCTTCATTCGTACTTTGCAGTTCTTCATTAGCCGATACAATTTCCTCGTTGCTCGACTGCAGTTCTTCATTCGACGATTCAACCTCTTCCACCAGCGCCTGCAGGTTTTCCCTGGTATCCCTTAGTTCCCGCTCAAGGTCAATAATACGCTCAGAGGTTAATTCCGGGCTGGTGCCTGACTGCGTGGAAACCGGCTTTCGTCCCATTTCTTCTTCTTTCAAAACAACAAAGAGGAAAGGTTGCATATACGCCGTTTGGACAAGGTAGGGTTTGATAATTACCGTAATGATTCTTTCCGTGTCACCGCGCTGTACCCGTACATTGCGCAACACCGTTCTTTCATTTTGTTTGATGGCTTTTCGAACGCCGGTGCTGATGGCAATAGAAAGATCTGTTGGAACCATTTTCAATAAATTGAAATTGAAGGTCCCTTCCGGAAAATCCATAAACTTTTTGAAATGTCCTATGGCCTGCTTCACCTCAAAATCACGGTCAATAAAAATCCCGGCATACTCATATTCTTCGAGCAGTGTTTCCTTGAATACTTCTGAAAGATAGTTTAGCGCATTTTTTGCCTTCCCTGCAACAGCAGGTATGGGATGATGTATTTTTTCAAACGGATTTGAAAATGTTTCAACCTCGGCAAGCTTTGTTTTAATAATACATTTATAAATCTTCCATTTTCGTTCTACCTCTACTACAACATCTTTCAGTGAACCGATGCTTTCACTTGGTCCAAGGAACAAAAAACCTTCTTCATTCAGAGAGAAATGAAATTTTTGGAAGATGGTTTTTTGTAAGGCTGTGTTCATATAGATCAGCATGTTGCGGCAGGTCAGCAGGTCAATCCTGCCAAATGCCGGGTCACGGCTTATATCATGGCGTGCAAATACTATCATCTTACGGATGGCAGGAACAACCCTGTATCCATTGGACTCTTTTAAAAAATATTTCTTAAGCCTTTCAGGGGAAACTGGCTTTACCTGGATATCTGAATAAAGACCGCGGGAGGCAATTTCAACAACCTCCTGGCTGATATCTGTGGCAAAGATCTTCACCTCCAGGTCGGTTTTTTGCTCTTCCTGCAGGCATTCATCAAATAGCATGGCGAGAGAATAAGCTTCTTCCCCAGTGCTGCAGGCTACCGTCCAGGCTTTAATGGTTTCACCTTTCTGTTTCCTGGCAACGATGATTCTCAGCACATTTTGCTTCAGGTATTCAAAAGCTTCTTCATCCCTGAAAAAAGAGGTTACATGCAGTAGAAATTCTTTGCAAAGCCGCCGGACTTCTTCTGGCTGACCAAGTAAAAAATGATAATAATCGGCAAGGGACTTGTATCCCTTTTCGGCCATTCTTTTTGCCAGCCTCCGGTTGATCGTAGGTCGCTTGTAGTTGGAAAAGTCGTGACCCGTTGTCTTATGTAACAGCTCAAGGATATCGAGCAACAATGCTTCTTCCTGGTTGGTCAGTGCAGTAAAAGAGCGAATCAATGGCGCCTCTCTCACGAACTCGAGCAGTTCATCGGCCATCATATCGGGCGCCAGGATCAGGTCCACATATCCTGAAGACACCGCACTGTTTGGCATGCCATCGAACTGCGCCGTTAAAGGATCCTGCACAATAACAATCCCTCCCGCGTTTTTGATGGCTTCAATGCCATGGGTGCCATCGGTGCCGGTTCCTGATAGAATAATTCCGATTGCTTTTTCTTTCCTGTCTTTTGCCAGTGACTGAAAAAAATGGTCAATGGCATTATTGGGCTGATGATCCCTGAGTTTTTCTTCAAGTTTAAGTTTTCCTTCCTCAATAGTAATACGCTGCCTCACAGGAATAAGATATATGCAATTGGGCTGAGGTATTACGCCGTCCCGTGCTTCATAAACCGGCATCTGGGTATGCTTGGAAAGCAGTTCGGCCATCATGCTCTTATGATCGGGCGAAAGGTGTTGAACTACAACAAAGGAAAATCCGGAGGCCGGCGGCATATTATCGAACAGGTCATTAATGGCTTCCAGCCCTCCTGCCGACGCGCCCACTCCCACTATATATTGATTGAAACCTGTGATACCAGATGTTATGCCCGCGAGTAAACTTTTCATATCCGACCAAAAACAATTTTTTATTTTGGCTATCTTCGCCGCCTGATAACCTTACCATGAAAATCCTTCTTATAGAGGATGACCTTGACGACATTGAACTGTTACAGGAGGCACTGGCTACCCGCCATGTTGCCTTTACCATGGAGACCATCAGGGATGGAGCAGAGGCCATAACATTTATACGAAACAGCCAGGAATGCCCCGACCTTATTATCCTGGACCTTAACCTCCCTAAAGTGCATGGCAGGGAAATTATTCTACAGATAAATTCCATGGACCTGTTTAAATCCACGCCACTTCTTATCCTGACCACGTCATCTGCACAGGAAGACATAAACTATGCATATGCCAACGGGGCTGATAAATACTTGTTAAAGCCCACTGACATTCAAATGATCAATGAAATGGTAGATACCATTGTAACCCTGGCAAAAAGATGATGCCAACTAATATTATCTAACCATTTTTCACAAAAATCGACTGGATAAATGCGTTTGACACTTGCAAAACCCTTTCTTTTTCTTCACGGTGCGGGGTATGCCCCACATTGGGTAACACAAGTTTTTCACAACGTCCAACTATATTTCCTGCTATTCCTTCAACCTGTTTAATCGTTCCATATTCATCTTTATCACCCTGGATCACTAATACCGGGCAGGTAATCCGGGGAAGGTAATTTTCGATAGTCCATTCTTTAAATTGTTCTGTCAGCCATGTATCTGCCCATACCCAAAAAACGTCATCGGTTTTATCGCCATGGTATTTTTCCAGTTTGGATTTCAGGTCAGTTGTTTCGTAAACTTTTACAGCTTCCTTTATTCCAGCCAGGCTTTCTTCCTCAACAAAAATATGGGCGGATTCGCTGATGATGCCAATCGGTATCGAAGGATACTTTGCACCAAATATCAGTGCAATAGATCCGCCATCACTGTGCCCGAAGATGATGGGATGCTCAATCTTGCAAAGTTCAAGCACTTCAACAAGGAGGTCGGCTTCAATCTCGAGGTAATCCATATCACGTTTCCGGGTGACAAAGGGATCAGACTGGCCATATCCCAGCCTGTCATACACCATAACATTGCATTGGGCAATATCTCCGAGTTTTTTAGGGAAGTCTTTCCAGTGTGCAATACAACCGAGACTTTCATGAAGAAAAACGATGGTGGGTCTGTTTGCAAATACATTGTACTGCAAAACCCTTAATGTACCTGCTGAAGTCCTGATGGAAAACTGCATTGCTGTTCCTGATGATTTAAATGTACAATGATAAGGCGACTAAGGACAACAGAAAGTATTTATACTTAAGGCCGGATGACGGTAACGCCTGTATGCCTGAAACTGTTGAGGTCGGTAAGTGCCGCACAACTTTCTTCCAAAGTAATTAACCGGCCCAGTAATTTTCCAGGATGCATTCTGCCTTCACTGATCCATTCGAGCATTTTTGGATATTGATGAGCCTGCATTCCATGGCTGCCGATCAATTGAAGTTCTTTTGCGATGACTACATGCATGGGTAAAGGAGGATTGGCTTCGCTTCCCGCCATTAATCCGAGTTGTATATGTTTTCCCTGTTTGCGTAATGAGAGAATGGAATTTCTGCAGGTTTCCCGGCTTCCCAATGCATCCACGGAAACATGTGCACCTCCACGAGTTAATGATATCACAGCTTCCGGTACCTGGTTAACTTCGCAGGCATTAATAGTATAGGCTGCGCCGATGGTTTTTGCGAATTCCAGCTTGCTGTTATCAATGTCAATCGCGATGGGAACAGCTCCGATGGCAGCAGCAATCATGATGGCAGACAATCCCACCCCTCCACAGCCATGAACGGCAATAAAATCCCCTGCCTTTAACGCGCCCTGGGTCGTTACACCTCGCCATGAGGTAATAAACCTGCAGCCCAGGACTGCGGCAGTTTCAAAGTCCATATCCTGGGGCAGCATGACCAGGTTTTCATCTGCAAAGGGAATACGGACGTATTCGGCAAATGATCCCCAGCCGGTAAATCCGGGTTGGTAATACTGATCGCATATCTGTTGTTGTCCGTTGGCACACTGAACACAACTGCCGCATCCGATACAAAAGGGAACAGTGACACGGTCATCTTTTTTCCACTTAAGTACATCCCTGCCCGTCGCCACAATAATGCCCGCAAGTTCGTGTCCGGGTACATGCGGCAAATGAATGTCGGAGTCATGTCCCTGCCATCCATGCCAGTCGCTCCTGCATAGCCCGGTTGCTTTCACCTGTATAATGACTTCACCGGCAGCGGGTGTTGGATCCGGCAGTTGGGCAATAGTGACCGGACCTTTAAAAGATTCGTAATAGACCGCTTTCATCCAGGTGATTTTTTTAAATGTAGGGAATTCTGTGATGGGTACACCAGCATATCGCCGATCCCAAAAAATTTATTTTGGGTATATTTAATATGAGATAACACCTGCGGGATATTAACTATGTTATCAGCAGTTGAAAATTATTGATCGATAAAATTCATCGTTATGATTATTGTACATGATATTTTTATATGCAAGCCCGGTAAATGCTTCCAAAGTCGCAAAACTCTTCAAGGAAGTAATGGCCGGTAACAGCGAACTGGTCAACATTATGACGGATATGACCGGCCAATATAATAGAGTGGTCATGGTAAGTAAGTATGACAGCCTTACTGCATTTGAACAAAGCTGGGATAAGTACAAGGAGGATACTGAAGAGAACAGGAAGATGAGCGAAAAGATGGCCGGGTACCAAGACATGTACTTAAGCGGTTCCAGAGAAATATACCAGGTCTGGTGAGAGTTGAGGGTTGAGAGTTGAGGGTTGAGGAGTTGAGGGTTGACGGGTTGATTTACTGCCTCCATTTTCAAAATGTGAACCAGCAAAAATAATTTGGAATTATGGCTCTTTATTTAGATATTTGTCTAAATATACAATTATAGAATTAATCTCTATGAATAGCGTATTTAAAGCGTTGAATGATCCTACCCGGCGGGAGATACTGGAATTACTTCGGGAAAGTGATCTGACGGCAGGTGAGATTGTTGAGAAGTTTAATATCTCCGGTCCAAGTATTTCCCATCACCTTGACCTGCTGAAGCAGGCTAAACTGGTGACGGCGGAAAAAAACGGGCAGTTTATTCACTACTCCCTGAATACTACGGTGGTGGATGAACTTATGAAATGGTTGCTCCAGTTCAAGTCTAAAAAAAGATAGTTATGAATAGGTTTTTTAAAATGATCGCCTGGCTGATCATCATAGCACCGGCTGTTTATCTTTTTATCATATGGGATAAACTTCCCGATACCATTGCCTTGCATTACAATGTAAAAGGTGAAGCAGACCGTTATGGCAATAAAAGCGAGTTGATTACCATGACCGCAGTACTTAGCCTGGTCAATACGGTCATCTACCTGCTGTTGCCACAAGTCTACAAAATCGATCCCAAAAAACACGCTGCGGAAAATAAAGACCGGTTACAGCGGATTGCCTTTGCTGTTTGCGCATTTACGGCTGCCATTATCTGCCTGCTTATTTATAGCAGTGCCCACGGAAACATGGAATTCGGTACCAGGTTCATCCTGGCAGCTATAGGTTTGCTCTTTGCCGTTATGGGAAATTATATGCACACGATCAAACCCAATTATTTCGCCGGATTCCGTTTGCCATGGACACTGCAGGACGATGACAATTGGAAAAAAACACATTTACTCGGAGGAAAACTGTTTTTTGCCGGTGGATTGTTCATTGCCGTGGTGAGTTTATTTGCACCCTTCCTTTTTACCTGGATCACGATGGTTGTCACTACGCTTATTATCATTTTAATTACTGCTATATATTCCTATCGATTATACAAATCCCGGAAGGATCTCAATTCCGGAAACGTATAAATAACAATTGTTGGAAAAAACCGAAATTGTTTCAAACAATATTCGCGATTTTCTCAAAAGGCTAAAATAGTTTCGGCAATGGAGTTAAAAAACGGAAGCATCGCCCTTCATGCAAAGACACGTAAGGATTGGCGAAGATGGCTGGAGAAAAACCACCAGGCTGAAAAATCAGTATGGCTGATTATCTATCACAAAAAAAGCAATACCAAAAGTGTTAACTATGATGAAGCCGTTGAAGAAGCACTGTGTTATGGCTGGATCGACAGCAAACCAAATAAAAGAGATCAAGAGAGCTATTACCTGTACATGTCACAACGCAAACCAAAAAGTAACTGGAGCCAGGCCAACAGGGAAAGGGTAGACAGGATGTTGGAAAATGGACTGATGACGCCGGCCGGGCAGGCAATGATTGACCTGGCCAAAAAAACAGGCACCTGGGATGCGCTTCTCGATGTACACAATATTGTTCTGCCAAAAGATCTCGAAAAACTATTCGCAAAAAATAAAAATGCTTTAAAAAACTTCCAGGCCTTTCCACCTTCTGTAAAGCGGGGTATTCTTGAGTGGATACTTAATGCAAAAAGGTCAGAGACCAGGCAACTGAGAATTAAACAGACAGTAGAACTCGCATCAAAGAACATAAGGGCAAATCAATATACCAAAAAATGAATCCGTCATATAAAACAATTACGGGTAATTAAAGCGAACTAAGAAAAAGCTCGGCATTATCCAAATGAGTCTTCTGCCTGGATATCGGCATTTTATCAAAACTCTTTACCAACATCCCCAGTCTCGGATTTTGCAGAAAGAATTCTCTGTGAACATGCATAAACCTCCAGAATAATCCATCCCAGGTATTCTGCCATTCCCCTTTTTTATAGTCACTCATTTTCATTAAATAGTTACTGCCGCTGATGTAAGGCTTAGTGGACATTAATCCCCCGTCAGCAAACTGGCTCATGCCATAAACATTAGGCACCATTACCCAGTCATAGGCATCAATAAACAGTTCCATAAACCAACGGTATACCTCGTCGGGATCAAATTCACACAATAGCATGAAGTTTCCCAGCACCATGAGTCGTTCAATATGGTGACAATAACCTGTCTCCAGGACTTTTTTTATTGTAATATCAATTGGCTCAATTCCAGTGGTCCCGTTCCAAAATGAGTCCGGTATTTTCCGGGTAAACTTCCAGTAATTTTTGGTTCGCTCCTCCACGCCTTTCAACTCATAAACTGCCCTGATAAATTCCCTCCATCCTATGATCTGCCGCACAAAACCTTCCACGGAATTCAGAGGTACTTCATGGTTGCTGGCATATTGCATTGTCGCATCTATGACTGCCCGTGGCGTTAATAATCCTGCATTCATCATGGGTGTTAACATGCTGTGGTGCAGAAAATGTTCCTTTGAAAGGATGGCATCTTCGTATGCGCCGAATTCAGCAAATCTTGATCTCAGAAATCCATCTAACCAGTTCCTGCTTTCTGTAAAGGTGGTTGGATAAATAAAATCGGAATTAAGCATCCCGTAGTTATCCGGGAAGTATTTCAATGTATACGCTAATGCTTCGGAATAAAAACTATTAGGTACTAAAGATTCAACTTTCGGTACTGATTTTCCATTGGGGTATTTCAAACGATTTTCATCATCGTAGGTCCATTTCCCGCCCATCGGCCTTTGCTGTCCTTCCAATAATATACCCCTGCTTAAACGCTGGTGTTTATAAAAATCAGTCTGGTACATTCGTTTCTTACCAGAAAAGTACGTTTCATTTTCTTCCTTTGAGTTAAGGAAAAGTTGGGTAGGATGGTTTGTCAGGGCAATACCATTCACCTTGCATGCCTTTGCAAGTCTTTGCTCCAGCCAAAAATCTGTTGTATCTATATAGCTGATGGCATTAACTCCATTTGCTTTTAAAAACGGAATAAGTTTTCGTATATCCGACAAATCATCAAAAGCATCAATATAAACAACCTTGACTCCCTTTGACAGGAGAAAATTTTCATAGAATTTCATGCTTGCCCTGTGAAATGCAATTTTCCTTTTATGAAAATTGTATTGCCTGAAATACAGAAATTCTTCCACCAGGTAAATGGTTTCACATGTTGAAACAAGTATATTTTGCTCAAATAACTGATGCGGGAAAACGATACCTGTTCTGGTCAGACCTTGTGTTTGTTCATTCTGCATTTTTCGCTGCAATATTTCACATCATCCCAAACCTTTTCCCATTTTTTACGCCAGGTAAACGGTCTTTGACAGACTACACATACTTTGCTTGGAAGATTCTGTTTCTTGACTTTTTTCATGTAAGCAATTCCCACATTAAACCTGTTGTCAACATATATTTATCGCTTACTTATTTTGTTCATCGAGATGGTTTTTTGCAGGCTGGATTTAAACCGAGTGATTTCAGGATTTCGCTTTTTAGCATGCTTTTGACTGACTCCGCTATTTACCCGTTTTCCTCCAAAGATTAAAACTGCTGCGCCTTAGTTCCCTTCGCATGAGCGCAATAACATCCGCTTCTGAACAATCAAATTGTGATTTGATAGCCTCGAAGGGAGTCCTGTCTTCCCACGCCATTTCAATAATCCTATCCACATCTTTTTGATCCATCAATAGAAGTATTCAACATATATATAAACCCGGTAGTAATTGCATGGCAGGTCAGTCTGCCGGCCTTTTCATAACACAGCCCGGTAAATATTGTTTACCCTTAACCCGGAATTTTCAGAGAAGAAAGTCAGGCGATAAAATGGAGCATCAGTTCATGGAACTCCTGTATTCCTGCGGGGTTACGCCAACATATTGTTTAAATACCCGGCTAAAGTGCTGTGGGTATTTGAAGCCGAGTCCGTAGGCTACCTCACTGACTGATTTTTTACCGTCAAAGATTCGCTCTTTCGCTACGTCAATTAATTTAAGTTGTATGAACTCGTGGGCTGATTTGCCTGTCTCTTTTTTGATAAGGTCGCCAAAATAGTTGGCAGACAGATTCATCTCACCTGCACAATAGGCAACCGATGGCAACCCTATGGTATTAGGTTTGTCAGAAGTAAAATATTCTTTCAGCAAAGTTTCAAACCGTTCCAGTATTCCTTTATTGGCATTATCACGTATGATAAACTGGCGGTCATAAAATCGAACACAGTAATTCAGTAGTAATTCGATGTTTGTTGCGATCAGTCTCTTACTATGCTTGTCAACTGCATGTTCGAGTTCAAATTTTATCTTTGAAAAACAGTCCAGTATGAGGCTGCGCTCGCGTTCAGACACATGAAGCGCTTCACTTACATTGTAGTCAAAAAAGCTGTAGTCATCAATGTGTCGTCCCAACGAAGTTCCCCGGATCAGGTCGGGGTGAAAAACAACGCCATATCCCTTAGGTTGATATACTTCTTCACTGCTTTCAATACCAGCCACCTGGCCGGGAGCAATGAATACCAGTGTGCCTTCCTGGTAGTCGTACAGGTTCTTTCCATACCGCAGGTCCCCGCACTTCACATCTTTCAGCAATACGGCATAAAAGCCGAAGTAGCTGCGCCTGAGCTTTCTTGGCGCTGCCTTCGAAAAATCAATCACACTTACCAGTGGATGCAGTGTCTCGTGATTATTGAAGGCATTATACTGACTTACGGTATCGAACCTCAATATATCTTCCATATATTCGCTTTAACTCAAAATTAAGCGCTTAAAAGGTCTCTTTCTTGCCGGTAATGGCCGATCAGTGAATTTGGTAAGTAAATCCGTAATCTGTATAAGTCTCCATGCCCAAAAATGAGTCAAATTTGTAACCTGGTAAATCCCCGGATTAACACATCGGATAACAATGAAAAAACTCATATACCTGCATATCCTGTTATTCACAATATATGTCAATACAACTGTAGCACAGGATACTTCCATATTTCCAAAGGGTGAGAAAGCGCCCAATGTTAACCATGTAGGAAATGTGTGGCTCAATGAGATTAGTCGCCCCGATAGCATATTCACATATAGTATTGCGGTGGCGACCTTTGATCCCGGGGCCAGGCTCAACTGGCATTCTCATCCAGGTGGACAAATCCTGCTTATATCGCAAGGTGTGGGCTTCTACCAGGAAAGGGGCAGGGCGAAGCAAATGGTTCGAAAGGGCGATGTGATCAGGTGCCTTCCGGGTATAGAGCATTGGCATGGTGCCACAGCGGATAACAGCTTCACCTATATTGCTACCACACCAGCACAAAAAGGGCCGACAAAATGGTTACAGGCTGTAACTGATGCTGAGTATAATAGTAAATAGACATTATTCTAAACTGAAAATTAAAATCCAGGCAAATGAATAAAAAAATATTAACCGGTGTCATTGTGTTCGGAATTGCATTGACCAGCAGTACTATTCCTGTTCAGGAATTAAACGAAAGTGTTAAAAGGGGTAAGGAAGTATACGCTTTAAATTGTCAGAATTGCCACATGGAAAACGGGGAAGGAATGGCCGGAGTCAATCCCCCCGTTGCAAAAGCTGATTACCTGAAGAAACCGGCAAAAACCCTGATCGATGTTATATTGAAAGGACAATCGGGTGAAGTGGTAGTTAATGGTATAACCTATAATGTGCCAATGCCCGCATATGACTATTTAACCGACGTACAAATTGCTGATGTACTTAATTATATTAAAAACAGCTGGGGCAACAAAATACCCGGTATGATTACACCTGCAATGGTAGAAGCCCAAAGAAAAATCAAATAACTCAATATCTCAATTCTTAACTAAATAAATTCACGCCATGGCCATTTATAGTTTGAAAATAAACGGAAGCACAAAGCAGGTTGATGTAGACCCCTCCACACCTGTTCTTTGGGTATTGAGAGAACACCTGAATATGCCAGGCACGAAATATGGCTGTGGCGTTGCCATGTGTGGTGCATGCACTATTCATTTGAATGGCGCTGCGGTCCGGTCCTGCCAGATCCCTGTTACTGCCGTTGGAAACAAGGAGATCACAACGATCGAAGGACTTGTCAGCAAATGGTGACCATCCCGTTCAAAAAGCATGGCTTGAGCTTGATGTAGCGCAATGTGGTTATTGCCAGACCGGGCAGATCATGTCGGCGGTGGCATTACTGAAAACAACACCTAATCCGACTGATGCACAAATTGACGCGGCGATGTCGGGCAATATTTGCCGCTGCGGTACTTACCTGCGGATCAGGGATGCCATAAAAACAGCCGCTGTAAAGAAATAAAAATACTGATCGAAACCCACCGATAAAATCTAAAGAATTAACAATGGAAAAGATTACAACTTCTAATAGCAGGCGTTCGTTTTTAAAATCATCCATGCTTGCAGGAGGCGGACTGATGATCAGTTTTAGCGAGTTTGTCAAAATTGATGCCGGGAGATAAAATGATTGAAGCAAATCTTCCTGACGCCCAATGGCATGAACTAACCGGGTATATCAAGATTACCCCGGATAATATCATCAAGATCCTCAATCCCAATCCGGAGTTCGGACAAAATGTGATGACCTCACTGCCCATGATGGTGGCAGAAGAATTGGATGTGGACTGGGAAAAAGTAGTGGTAGAAATGGGGCCTCACGACAATGTGAAATTAGGGCCGCAATTTACCGGCGGAAGCAATTCAATAAGGATGTATTGGAAACCACTCCGGGAAGCAGGCGCCGCAGCCCGCCATATGTTGATCGAGGCCGCAGCACAAACCTGGGGTGTGCCTGTAGAAGAAGTGACAACAAAAGCAGGAATGCTCTATCATGAAAAAAGTGGAAAGTCAGGAACCTATGGCGAATTTGCTTCAAAAGCAGCCAGCACTTCCCATACCAAAAGGGGTAAAGCTAAAAGATGTAAAGAACTTTAATGTAGTACGAAGCTCCAGGAAAAATGTGGAAGGTTTAAAAATCGTTACCGGCAAACCTCTTGTTTGCATTGGATTATACACATGAAGGAATGCTGATCGCCATGATCGAACATCCACCTGCTTTCGGGATGAAACTTAAATCTTTTGATGCAGCTGAAACCTTGAAAATGCCAGGCATCAAAGATGTTTTTACGGTACAAATGTATGAGGATGGTTTTGAACAGGGCGGTTTTGATACCCGTACTTTCAACGATTTGCTGGTAGTGGTCGGAAATACCACCTGGGAAGTAATGAATGCCCGTAAAAAATTAAAAGTGCAGTGGGAACCCACCGGCGATACTAAAGAATACCGTTGGAGGAAGAGGTGGAAAAAGAGAAATCATTATTCCCGGCGCACTGGAAAGTACCAGTACCCAGTTGGCAAAAATGGCTGAGTTTGCAAAAAAGCCTGCCCAGCAATTACGAAAAGACGGAGATCCTGAAACAGCATTCAAAAATGCTGCTAAGATTATAGAACGCACATACAATGCTCCGTTTCTGGCACATAATTGTATGGAGCCAATGAATTTCTTCGCCCATGTAACAGATGAAAAAGCTTTGCTGGTCGGGCCGCACCAGGCACCGGGTTGGATAGAACCTACATTAGTCAAAAGTTTTAAACCTGCCGGCCGATAAAATTGAGATCCAGATGACCCGGATGGGTGGTGGTTTTGGCCTCAGGGCATACGGACATTATCTTGTAGAAGCGGCACTCATCTCCAAAAAAGTAAAAGCTCCTGTCAAACTGGTGTACACCCGCGAAGATGATATGACCTATGGCATCTATCGACCTATGTATACGGCTACTTATCGCGCGGCACTGGATGCCAATAAAAATCTAATTGCATTTCATGTAAAAGGTGGCGGTATTCCTGAACATGCGATTCATGCAAACAGGTTTCCTGCAGGTGCGGTAGACAATTACCTTGCAGAGGGCTGGGAAATACCTTCAAATATTACCATCGGAGCATTCAGGGCGCCACGGTCAAATTTCAATGCAGCTGCAGAACAATCCTTCCTGGATGAACTGGCTGAACTGATGGGTAAGGATCCGATTGATTTCAGGCTCGAACTTTTAAAAAGAGCCAAAGAAAACCCGGTTGGTAAAAACAATGAGTATGATGCCGACAGGTATGCAGGCGTATTAAAACTGGTAAAAGAAAAATCCGGATGGAATAATGCGGAAAATAAAAAATACAGCCGTGGTGTGGCTGCTTATTTCTGTCACAATTCTTATGCCGCTCATGTGGTGGATATTGTAAAGAAAGATGGCCAGCCTTATGTTGAAAGGGTTTTCAGTGCCGTTGATTGTGGCGTGGTCATTAATCCTGATGCTGCTGTTAATATGGTGCAGGGTGCCGTAGTGGATGGAATAGGAAATGCTTTATATGGAGGTTTGACACTTAAAGATGGAGCTGCTGAACAAAACAACTTCAACCGGTACAGAATGATCCGCCTCAGGGAAGCACCTAAAAAAATTGACGTCAGTTTTGTACAAAATGATATTGATCCTACGGGTTTAGGTGAACCACCTTTTCCACCGGTATTTGGAGCAGTGGCAAATGCATTGTATAAGAATACAGGCAAGCGATTTTATAATCAGCCATTTATAAATGATTTAGCGAAAAAATCTTAACCTTTTCCCTGGTAAAAACAACATTAGGAATTCTATAGGAAAAAGGGGAACAGCTGGAAAGCCGGACCTTTCTTTTAGCGGTATAAGAGATACCCGGGTGATCAAATATTGATCCTTTTCCTGAATGGATGTAATGCTCCATTGCAAAATCTTATAAAATAATATCATTATGAAAAAAGCTATTGTCGGATTATTTGTATTTATGATATGTGTTCAATCGACCATTGCACAAATTTCTTCTGCAGACCAGGAAATTATTAAGCTTTCTAAAGACAAATGGCAATGGATGTCTGACAAGAACGTAGACAAGCTTGCTCCACTCTTTCACGAAAAAGCCATGTTTGTGCATATGGGCGGTGCCTGGGGGACTGAGCAGGAACTCAATACCATTAAAGGCGGCGGGATCTGGTACAAGAAGGCCGACATTCATGATGTATCGGTAAAAATAATAGACAATACTGCCATCCTGTTAAACAATATCACCCTGTTGGCTGTGGTTGGTGGTAATGAAGTGACTAATCCGTTTATGGTTACGGAAGTCTATGTGAAAGAAAAAGGCACCTGGAAACTGAGCTCCCTGTCATTTACAAGGCTTATGACTCCGGGCAGATAATTGTCCCCCGATGGTTCATTCGTTATTGATATTTGCGATATTTTTTTCTTCCTGTTCTCCGGTCAGGGATCGTAATAACGATACTGCCATTCCATCAACAGTGGATCCAGGTAAGGTATTGATTGTATACCTGTCGCGCACGAACAATACAAAGGCATTGGCAGAAATCATTCACAAAAATGTGGGCGGAAAACTGGTCGCCCTGGAATTGCAGAAACCTTACCCTGAGGACTACAGGGCTACTGTTCAACAGGTGGTGAATGAGAATGCCACCGGCTTTCTGCCACCATTAAAAACAAAAATTGACAGCATTGAAAAATATGATATCATTTTTGTTGGCTTCCCTACCTGGGGTATGCAGTTACCTCCACCCATGAAGAGTTTTTTAAAGCAATATGACCTGGGTGGAAAAACAATTGTGCCCTTCAACACCAATGGCGGCTATGGAATCGGAAGCAGCTTCGATACGGTAAAAGAGTTGTGCCCGAACAGTACAATCCTCGAAGGGTTTTCAACCAAGGGCGGAGAAGAAATATACAAGATCTACTTTGTGATGGAAGGAGAAAAAGCAAAACAGACCGAAGCAGAGATTAAAAAGTGGTTGAAGAAACTCAGCCTGGTGAAATGAATTATATTTAGGGAGTTAACACTGCTCCAAAAATAAAGGGATATGAAAGTATCAAAAACTGACATCAGCAGGCGAGACTTTCTGAGGTCATCAGCCCTTGCGGGCGGAGGATTGATCATCAGTTTCCACTGGATATCCTCATTCGCTTCAACGGCCAGGGAATTCACTTCAGCTCCCATCGTACCGACAGAACTAAACGGTTATCTTAAAATTTCTTCAGACGGTGTTATCACTATTCTGTCGCCCAATCCGGAAGGCGGCCAGAATGTAAAGACTTCCATGCCAATGATCGTAGCTGAAGAACTCGATGTGGACTGGAAAACGGTAATTGTTGAACAGGCATCACTGAATACGGCACTTTATACCCGACAATTTATTGGTGGCAGCCAGGCCATCCGGCAAGGATGGAAAAGCCTGAGAACCGCCGGAGCTTCTGCCCGACAAATGCTTCGCGAAGCCGCTGCACAAAGCTGGGGAGTTCCCTTAGATGAAGTCACAACCGAAAACGGGAAACTCTATCATAACAAGAGTGGTAAATCAGCAGGGTATGGATCGATGGCATCTGCTGCAGCAAAATTGCCTGTTCCGAAAGACGTCAAGCTTAAAGACAAACAAGAATTTAAACTTATCGGTACATCCCGGAAGAATGTTGACGGACTGAAAATAGTCACGGGCAAACCGCTATTCGGATCAGATATCCAAAGGGAAGGCATGCTTATTGCCATGATCGTTCATCCTCCCGCATTTGGAATGAAATTCAAATCAATGACTGATTCAGCAGCCAAATCGATGCCGGGGATTAAAGATATTTTCCCGATCAACATCATGAACGATGATTATGAGAGGCAATTCTTTGATACCTGCACATTCAATGAAGTAGTTGCCATTGTCGGCAAAACAACATGGGAAGTAATGAACGCCAAAAAGGCGTTGAAAATTGAATGGGAACCTATTGCCGATCACACGATAAAAAGAAATGCATTCGGCCGTTCAGGAACTGTAACGATTCCCGCAGGACTCGAAAGTTCAAAAAAACATACTGAAGCACTGGCGGAGTTTATGAAAAAGCCCGCCAACGTAGTTCGAAAAGATGGCAACCCCGGGGATGCTTTCAAGAATGCAGCAAAAATCATAGAGCGTACTTACAACGCACCCTTTCTTGCACATAACTGCATGGAGCCGATGAATTTCTTTGCCGACGTAACTGCTGACAAAGTCGAATTAGCGGGTCCTCTTCAGAAACCGGAATATACAGAACAAACACTGTCTGCCCGGTTAGGCATACCTGTGGAGAAGATCAATATCGAGATGACGCGTTTGGGTGGAGGTTTTGGGAGAAGGTCTTATGCACATTGGCTTATAGAGGCAGCACTTATTTCACAAAAAGTGAAAGCACCTGTTAAGCTGATCTATACCCGTGAAGATGACATGACTTCGGGTATCTATCGCCCTGCTTACTCCGCAATGTATCGTGCCGCTTTAGATGCCAGCAATAACCTGGTAGGTTTTCATGTAAAAGCCGGCGGCATTCCGGAAAGCCCTTTGGAGGCAAATCGTTTTCCCGCAGGTGCAGTAGAAAATTACCTCGCAGAGGAATTCACGATAAATTCAAACATCACCACAGGTTCCTTTCGTGCACCACGATCTAATTTCATTGCTGCGGCAGAACAATCATTTCTTGACGAAGTTGCTGAGGCTGCAGGTAAGGATCCGTTTGAATTCCGTCTCTCCCTTTTAGATCGTGCTGCAAAGCAACCCGTAGGAAAACAAGACGATTATGATGCATCACGTTATGCAGGTGTGCTAAAACTGGCGCGGGAAAAATCAGGCTGGAACACAACCCGGTCAAATTTGCATAGAGGGGTTTCTGCATACTTCTGCCATAACACATATGTTGCCCAGGTACTTGACCTGGCTATTGAAAATGGAAAGCCTGTGGTTAAACGGGTCTGCTGTGCCGTGGATTGTGGTATTGTGGTTAATCCGGATGCTGCCACCAACCTGACTGAAGGTGCCATTGTTGATGCAGTGGGAAACGCTTTGTATGGAGAGTTAACATTTAAAGACGGCGTTCCGGACAAAAATAATTTCAACAAATACAGAATGATCCGTCACGGTGAAGCGCCAAAAGCCATTGATGTTCATTTCGTGAATAATGATATTGATCCAACCGGCATGGGTGAGCCGGCATTCCCTCCCCTTTTTGGTGCACTGGCCAATGCATTGTACAAAGCCACAGGGAAACGCTTCTATAATCAGCCATTTATTACACAACTTAATGATCAACTAAAGGGCACCTGAAACAAATAAGGTTGCCACCAAAGAACATTATGATAATTGTCTTGGGTGCATGAGAGATGCTATATATTGTGGTTCCAGAAAATATACAATGAAAAATTGCCGGATTCAATCTTACGTATTCCTTGTCTTAGTCTTTGCATTCGTCCAGGGTTTTTCGCAAAATAATCCAGTCATCGATGCATTCCCCAAAGGCACCATTTTACATGGTAACATACCTTACAACAATGACACCCTGCCAAAGCATTTACTGGATATTTATCTACCGGCAAACACAAAGGGTAAACTGCCATTGGTCATATTCATTCATGGTGGTGGCTGGTTAAGCAATAACAAATATGCCGATATAGGTTACATGAAAAAAACTGTGGCCGAAATTGTCGGCAGCGGTTTTGCCATGGCTTCGATTGATTATCGTTTCAGTACGCAGGCGGTGTTTCCGGCACAAATGCAGGACTGCAATCGCGCCATTTCCTTTCTGTACGACAATGCGGATAAATATGGCTTTGACAAAAATCGCTTTGCAGTGATGGGCTTTTCTGCAGGTGGTCACCTGGCTTCCATGGTGGGATTGTCCAAAAACAATGCTATCGGGACATTCTTTATGCCGGGATCAAGTAAATCATTTCAGTTCAAAGGCGTGGTCGATTTTTATGGCCCTGCTGAATTGTTATTGTTTCCGGGAAACGATGATCCGTCATCGCCTGAAAGCCTTTTGATTGGAGCGGCACCACTCGCTCGGCCGGACCTCGCAAAGGCAGCGAGTCCCGTTACATATGTCGACAAAAACGATCCTCCTTTCCTGATCATTCATGGTGAAAAAGACAACCTCGTGTCACCAAAACAATCCCAATTGCTGAGCGCATGGCTGACAATTGCCAATGTTCCAAATGAACTCATCATTGTAAAAGACGCGCCGCATTTCGGTGAGATGTTCGATGCCGATGAGATAAGGAATAAAGTCCTGGCTTTTCTTAAGAAGTATTTGAATTGAAAACTGCTTCACGCTTACACACAAAGACATCATAACAGGAAACTATATTTTTCATACATTACCATAGGTAATTATGACAATGTATAATAAGGTCAGTCCTGCATTCATCAATATGCTGACAGGGATTGTCGGCGCCGATGCTGTATTCACCCAGGATACCATACTTGAAAAACATGCACGTGACTTCTGCAAAGAACTTTATTTTCTGCCCGAGGTAATCGTGGTCCCGGGAAATACCGAAGAAATCTCCAGGATCATGGCCTTGTGCAACACACAACGCATTCCTGTAACTGTACAGGGAGCAAGAAGCGGTTTAACCGGCGCCGCCTTAGCTGTTCATGGTGGTGTGGCTTTATCTATGGAACGTTTAAATAGAATTCTGGAAATTGATGAAAAGAACTACCAGGTAACTACTGAACCCGCAGTTATTACCGAGCATTTACAAAATGTACTCCAGGACAAAGGTTTGTATTATCCGCCCGATCCTGCCGGGCGCGGCTATTCGCACATCGGTGGTAATATAGCAACCAATGCAGGCGGACCGAGGTGCGTAAAATATGGTGTTACCCGTGACTATGTGCTGAACCTTGAAATCGTATTGGCCAGCGGAGAAATCATGTGGACAGGCGCAAATACATTAAAGAATTCATCAGGATATAATCTAACCCAATTGATTATTGGCAGTGAAGGAACACTTGCTGTAGTCACCAAGATTGTATTGAGGCTGATTCCATACCCGCCCTTCAATTTACTGATGATGGCCCTGTTTCAAAAGGAAGAAGATGCTTGTGCAGTAGTTGCGGATATCTTTAAAACCGGTGTCGTTCCATCTGCTGTGGAATTCATGGACAAGGCCACTACCGATTATGCCATCCGCTATGTAGGCTCCTCACCTTTCCAGGATACGCTGGACTATGAGGCGATGCTATTGATTGAAGTTGATGGAAATAATTTCGAAGTCCTGCAACAGGATTGCGAAAAAATCGCAGGCGTATTGTCGCAATATAATGCCGGGGACATTCTATTTGCTGATAGTGAAGCACAGAAAAATGAACTTTGGAAACTTCGTCGCAATGCAGCTAACGGGATTACCAACCTTTCCTATGCAATGGTCACAGAAGATGCAGTGGTGCCCCGTACAAAATTGCCCGAATTGCTGAAGGGTGTTAGACAAATAGGTAACAGGCTCGGTTTGAAAACAAGTAACCTCGGGCATATCGGTGATGGCAATATCCATTTTTGCATTATCAGCGATGAACCCGTCACCGAAGAATGGCAACAGAGAAGCCAGGAGGGCAAGCGAGAGATCTACAAACTGGTCCGGTCACTTGGCGGGATGTTGTCGGCCGAACATGGAATCGGCTACCTCCAACAACCCTATATGAACATATTCTTCGGTGAACATCACCTGTCAATATTAAGGGGTATAAAAAAAGTATTTGACCCGGAAGGAATACTGAACCCTGCGAAAATATTCTAGTGTAACAGGGTATCATTCATTCAAGAAAATTGCATCTCCATAAGTTCCTGACTTGCTTTTTCTCTATTTAGCTCGCAGGCTGAAGAACTATATCAAATTTTTTATGTTTCTATCTGGCAGCCCGGTTATGGGGGCAATCAAAACACAAAAATTGTTTTAAATATTTATTGAATTCTACCGGTTATGTTAAACAGACTGATTAAGAAATGGTTGATGGCAGTGATTGGCAATGTGCTTTGTATTTGCGTGATGGCACAGAATACCGGCAGTATCGGAGGTACCATTATCGACAAAAATTCCCAGCAACCCCTTTCCGGTGTCAGCATCAGCCTTACACCGGGAACTGGCGGTAGCGTTGCCGATAGCAGTGGCATGTTCCGGATCATTAATATCCGTCCTGGTACGTATAATCTTGAACTGACACTCCTTGGCTATCAACCGAGGACATTAAATAACCTGGTGGTAACATCGGGAAATGAAATTACCCTTGGCATTGAACTGGAACCAATTGTTGGCCAATTGGGGACGGTTGTTGTAAGCGGCAGGAAAAATTCTGTCAGGGCGGCCAGCCTCGAAAGTCCGCTGAGTGTGCAACGACTGACCACCGAGGACATAAAGGCCAATCCCGGCGGCAATTTCGATATAAGCCGCGTGATACAGTCGCTTCCCGGCGTTGGAGGTGGAGCAGGTGGCGGCGGATACCGCAACGATATCATTATCCGCGGAGGCGCACCCAGTGAAAATGTATATTACCTCGATGGCATAGAAGTGCCCATCATCAATCATTTCAGCACACAGGGCAGCGGGGGCGGTCCGCAGGGCATTCTCAACGTAAGTTTTATTGAAGACGTAAAACTGAACAGTTCTGCCTTTGACGCGAAATATGACAATACCCTGAGCAGTGTGTTTCAGTTCAAACAGAAAAATGGAAACGCCAATCGCCTGCAGGGAAATATCAGGTTGAGCGCTACCGAACTGGCCGCGACCTTTGATGGCCCGCTCACCAGGAACACTACATTCATCGCGAGTGCACGCCGAAGCTATTTACAGTTCCTGTTCAAGGTCATCGACCTTCCTATCCGGCCCAATTACTGGGACTTTCAATTCAAGACCACCACGAAGATCGACAACAAGACCACCCTCAGTTTCCTGGGCATCGGGGCCATCGACGAATTCAGCTTTGCAGAACCAAAGGATGCCACGCCCGAAAAACTGTATGTGATCAACAGTAACCCCCTGATCAACCAATGGTCCTACACTGTTGGCGCAAGTCTGCGCCGGCTGATCAGCAATGGTTATTGGAATCTTTCACTCAGCCGCAATACACTCGATAACCAGGCCGATAAATATGAGGATAATGAGAAACCTTCGGAACAGGATCGCACGCTGAAGATTAAAAGCCGCGAGACGGAAAACAAACTGAGGTTCGATGTAACCAATAATTTCGGTGGGATCAAACTGACTTATGGAGCTTCGGCCCAGTTGGTTCAGTTTGATAATGATTTCTTTCAGCGCTACCGGCCACGACTAACCGATGACCAGGGGAATGTTATCCAGGAAGCCGAAATACTGGCCAGTTCAACCGAGACAAGCTTCATTCGCTATGGCGCGTTTGTACAGGCAGGTAAAAGAATTTTAAACAACAGGCTGGCACTGAGCGCAGGGCTGAGGGTAGATGGAAACGGGCTGGAAAACAGCGAATCAAATCCTTTGAAGCAATTGAGTCCGCGCATTAGCGCCAGTTATGCTCTCACCAGGCAGTGGAATATCAGCGCGAGTTACGGCATTTATTATAAGCTGCCCAGTTACACGCAACTGGCCTATCAAAATTTGCTTAATGGAAGCAGTGAATCGAATCCCGGTGACTATATCCGTAGTGAGCATTTTGTTGCCGGATTTGAATTCCTGCCAGGCAATACTACCCGCTTTACATTGGAAGGGTTTTACAAAAAATACAGCAATTATCCCGTTAGTGTACTCGATGGCGTTAGCCTCGCAAATAAAGGTGCTGATCTAGGGGCCGTGGGTAATGAACCTGTAGTACAGGACGGAAAGGGAAGGGCATACGGGTTTGAATTCTTTGCACAGCAAAAACTCACAAAGCGATTTTTTGGCGTATTCAGTTATACTTTCTACCGGACCGAATTCACGGATATCAATAACAAATTCATCCGTGCAAGCTGGGATAATCGTCACCTGTTAAGCACTACCCTTGGATACAAGTTTCCACATAACTGGGAACTGGGTTTGAAGTTTCGCCTGCAGGGTGCGGCACCATACACGCCATTTGACATGCCGGAAAGCCAGTTGAATTACCTTACCCTTGGAACCGGAATCAATGACTTCAGCCAGGTTAACACGCTTGAATTGAAAGCTTTCAATGCCAGTGATATCCGCATTGATAAGAAATGGAACTTCAACAAGTTTTCTCTTGATATTTTCCTGGAAGTACAGAACTGGTATGCTTCAAAGAATGCCGGCCTGCCGCAGTATACGTTCAAACGCAATGCAGACAATACCGCGTTTCTAACCACCGATGGCCAGCCGATACAACAAAATGGCAGCAATGCCATTCCGCTGATATTGCCTAATATCGATTCCACGGTGCTGCCAACCATCGGCCTTGTTGTGGAATTCTGATGAGTGTCAAATACTAGTCGATAATGTGCTTCTTCCAAAAACTTATAGCATGATCCATCCATCCTTCGGCATCGGTCCCGATACCCGTTCCAAAACCATGTCCGGCAGATTGGTACCGTCGGTATTCCACTTCGACTCCTGCAGCTTTTAGATTTTCCACCCTTCTTTCCACTGTGGAGATATTGGCAATGCCATCATTGGCCGCAACGGTTAAAAATGTTGGTGGGAAACTCGCAGAATAAGAGGAATGGCCTGTATAAGCAATAACTACAGTGACAGGCTTTGGAAGGTTGCCACCACCATAGGCCGACACGCCATCCAATGCAATGTCACCCACCATTCTTGCGCCGGCCGATCCGCCCCATAAGGAATAATTCTTTGTACTAACCCCCAGATTTTCCGCATTATTAAAGATATAGGCTATAGCTGCTGCCAAGTCTTTTGTCGCCCTTTGCCCGCTGCCGACACGATACCGGACAACAAAAGCATTCAGCCCTTTTTTGCTGATCTCCTTAGCCAGCGGAAATCCTTCGTGCAATGAACCTACATAGCTAAATCCGCCACCCGGACAAATAATGGCAAATGGTGCTCCAGGCTTACCCCTGAAAAAAAAGAGGCCGGTATGATTCAGTGAAGGATCCTGTTGCTTTTGCTGAACCGAATAGATGTTATAAAAAATTGTTCTTCCACTGTCCACTTCATTTATCATGTGGTTGAGTGAAGACAGGACCACATCGGATTGTACATTGCTATGATATGGCATGAGCGAACCTATATTCTTTAGTGAAGTGTTGTAATAAGATGAATTGTTTTTCCATGGCAATAACAGCTCACCAAATCCCTGGAAAGCGGTATGATGCACAATATCTACAACTTTATGGTTAATGGTTAGGGACGTATCGACCATATTGTCTTGTCCTGAATTTCGTGCAAAACCCACAGGCGCATTTTTTATACATGCTGAAAAAAGTATGAATAGTAATATACACTTCATCGTCAACTATTTTCATTGGCCTTAGCCCTCATCATTGATCCCTTCAGATATCATTACTCTTGCCAATGATATTTCGTCTTTAACGATTGATCATTTTTTGTGCCTGCGCGCTATAACGTGCACCCTTAACTTCTATGGATGAAACAGCTTCATTGATTTCCTGGAGATCATCGACTGCGAGTGTAATAGATGCTGCGCCAATATTCTCTTCTAAACGGTGAAGCTTCGTTGTGCCGGGAATGGGTACGATCCATGGTTTTTGTGCAAGCAGCCATGCCAATGCTATTTGTGCATTCGTTGCGTTTTGTTCTTTTGCAAGTCGCCCGAGTATATCAACCAAAACCTGGTTGGCTTTTCGGTTCTCTTCAGAAAAACGCGGCACTGTATTTCGAAAATCATTCTCGCCAAAAGTTGTGTTCTCATCAATCTTCCCGGTTAGAAATCCTTTACCCAAAGGACTAAAAGGCACAAAGCCGATACCCAATTCTTCCAGTGCAGGCATGATTTCTACTTCCGGTTCTCGCCACCACAATGAATATTCACTTTGCAGAGCAGTTACCGGCTGAACGGCATGCGCCCTTCGAATGATTTGAACGCCTGCTTCTGACAAGCCAAAATGCCTCACCTTTCCTTCGTTAATTAAGTTTTTCACAGTTCCGGCTACATCCTCGATGGGAACATTTGGATCAACACGGTGCTGATACAGCAGGTCAATAACATCCGTTTTTAATCGTTTGAGTGATGCTTCTGCCATTGCCCTGATGCTTTCAGGCCGACTGTCAGTTCCCAATGATGTTTTTCCTTCCTTAAAGCCAAATTTTGTGGCAATCACCACCTGGTCACGGAACGGCTCCAATGCTTCACCAAGCAATTCCTCATTTTCGAAAGGCCCGTATGCTTCTGCAGTATCAAAGAAAGTAACCCCTCGTTCAAAGGCTGAACGAATGAGTTGTATAGCGTCTCTTTTGGGTATCGGGTTGCCATAGCCGAAGCTCAGTCCCATACAACCAAGACCAAGGGCAGATACTTCCAGACCGCTATGACCCAGTATTCTTTTTTGCATCACTAACTATTTAAATGATTTTTTAAATCAATTGCATTTTATACCATGGACACCTACGGTTTTAAAAATTCTAAATACCACGCGCCTGTAGTCGTTCCCGTTTTTTAAATGCTTTTTCAATCACATCAAACCTTGCTTTGCGCGGATCGGGCTTGCTCACAGCTTTACCATCCAGGTCAACGTCCAGCATCTCTTCTTTCTGGGTAGTGTATAATGGCCAATTCGGCACACCGTTACCATTAGGATTTCCTGTTTTGGCAAAATTTGTCCAATAGGTATTCATGATCCTCGCTAACTCTTTCTCTTCGGCTGTGGCTTCTCCCTGGGACCCCCATCGGGCATTCAGCGTATTGAATACAAACGAGACTTCAGATCCATGACCGGCACCAAACCGTGCCCGCTCGCGATTAGCGTTGGGAACGTAGCCGAACTGGTACATGTAAGCCGGTGCACGTTTAGCAGTAAAGGCCCTTGCTGTCATCCTTGCCGGCTCACCCCAAACCCAGTCGGTATTAAACTTGGTAAGTACCTCATCAAATGACTTACTGCCATCAGGATCGAAAGCAGCTTTGGCCTCCGCTTCCTGTTCGCCGAAAAGTGCAAACAACGCTTCCTTCGTCTTGGCAGTACTGACAAAAGCTCCGCCGATTTCCGCACTGCAATTTCCAATGAGCAGCGGAACAGCTGGCTGTCTGCCTGCTTTGTATGCGGTCTCCGCTGTTTCAACGACAAACTTTCCATCGAGGATCGGTCCTGAATAAATGCGGGCGCCGGTACTATCAGTTTCCTGGCCGCCATCCACAATTTCTTCAACACTCAGGGAACGAAGCTTCGTCATTGCGGCTGCGTCTGTGCCTTCGATCTTATGTTTTTTAGCAAAATTTACCCCGATGGTTTCTGCGGAAACAGCGTATAGAGGATCTGCATTTTCCTGGCGTATGGGCCTGCCGGTAAGCACACCATCACGGCCACCACCTGATTCACTGATCGCCTTATGAAAAAGTCCTTTTGCGGCCGGTATGGTTAACAGGGAATGAACCGATACGCCACCTGCAGAAAAACCAAAAATGGTCACATTATCAGGATCGCCTCCGAAGGCGGTAATATTCTTTTGTATCCACTGGAGTGCTGCAATCTGATCCATAAAGGCGTAACTGCCTTTTGGTTCCGAGGGGTTCTCTTTACTCAATGCGGGATGAGCGAAATGACCCAGCCTGCCAAGCCTGTAATTAATCGTTATCAGCAGAACACCTTGTTTTGCAAATGCATCTCCTGCTGAGCCCGGACCGGAACCGCTACCTCCTGTAAAACCACCTCCGTGGATCCACACCATCACGGGCAGTTTTGAACTCTTTGTAGCTGTAGCCGGTGTCCACACATTCAGAAAAAGGCAATCTTCGGAAATTGTTGCATTGGATCCCGGGAAAGTTCGCTGCGGACAACTGGGGCAGTCCCTGGTGGCATCACGAACTTCTGTCCATTGCGTTACCGGTTGTGGCGGCCTCCAGCGAAAGGCTCCCACGGGTGGCGCTGCATAAGGGATGCCTTTGAAACTTGACACACCTCCTGCTGTTAGTCCGCGCACCATTCCCGAAGCGGTCTGAACCGTCGGAGACTCGGCAGGTGCCGCATCATTTTTAGCTGGCACCGCTGTTTGCTGGGCGCATAGGGAACTGGTTATTAGTATTGCAAAGACAACCGTTACTTTTTTCATGGAGATTATTTTGTGTGAAGAGCACCCTTTGATGGTACAACACAAAGTTCCCGGCTTTTTTCGGCCCTCATGTATACATATTCCGGTTTCTCCTACCAATATGGCGGATTTGGGCTAATTGGTTCAGCGAATACATGAGTTTTCAGCTATAACTGATGATCATCACATATTAAATAAGATAGCGTCGTCGATGCTTTACTATTTGCTGATTTTTTTCAATATAAAAGGTTGTCCGGGTGCCAGCACATAAATGCGTTTGGGATTAACGACCCGGTCATAAAGATCTTTAGGATCCGCATTAAATGGTGTGAAATCAGGGGCATCCACCGATCCCCAGTGATTCAGCAGTAGCGGCGTATTGGGATAAGCATTGGCAATTTTTACAGCGCCTTCCAAAGTAAAGTGCCATTCACTATTGGAGAAGTCGAACAGGATGGCATCCGGAGCCGGAAACTGAAGGTGTTCTGCCATCAAACGTGAATCGCCCGGTGCCCATATGTTGCCGTCTGGTGTTTCGATCCAGAATCCACAGGCGTCTTCGTTTTTAAACCAACGCTTGCTCATTCCTGGATAATGATTTTGATACGCGTGATCCGCCGGCGTGAGCTTCACCCTTATGTTGCCCGTCTGAAAACTTTCGCCGATGTTATGACCAAATGAGGGAAAGCCTTCAACTTTCATCAATGAATCAACATAGATCGTCGAGTGGAAGGCAAGGGTCACCGGTTTAAGGTCACGATTGGTAGGAACGCTGTAATGGTCATTATCTGCATGGGTAACTAATATAGCATCGAGACGCGGGACGTCTCTTGTTGAAATGGGAAATTCAATCATGACCGGCATATCGAAATCTTTCAGCAATGGATCAATCATGAGCGTTGTTCCGCGGCTGTTGATGAAAAAACCAGCCATGCCGAGCCAGCGAAGTGTGGTGTTTTTTGACGGCTCAAATGCTTTTGCACCAAAGGGCTGTGTTTTGGGAGGCTTCGCCTGGTATTTCTTCACCGGTTTAGTGGTGCTGTCTTTAGTAGTTTGTGCCTGAATGCTCATCGATAGCAGGGTTAGTATACAACTGAGAAACAGGTACATTTTTACTTTTTCCATTTGTTTTGTTTTTTCACTCCTTGCATGCTGATGGCTAATATTATTCCTCACTGCACTATTAAGAAGTTTTGTAACGCAAAGGTCGGCAGCTTTTCATTTGACCGGTTATACCGATTCCTGTATTCTTTATCACTATTCCTGTTTTAGAAGTTGGCCGGCAAAATAGTAATCCGGGATAGCTAACTTTACCTCCGTAGATTTTTTAACTGATGGAAAAACTCATCAAAATAGAAAACGTAACACAGTTCAACGAGCAAAGGGGACAAAAGACCTTACATCCGTTGGTAAGCGTACTGGATCAATCCCGCTCCAAACCCATACGCGAAGCTCGTTACCTTTCCGGGCTCTATATAATCTTCCTGAAAGAAAAAGCGGGGGAATTGCGCTACGGTCGAAATCATTACGACTACCAGGACGGCACCCTGCTGTTTATTGCACCCGGGCAGGTATTTGGTTTTGAAGATACCGGGAAACTTTTACAGCCGGCAGGTTGGGCACTTTGCTTTCACCCGGACCTCATCCGGGGAACATCACTTGGTCGGAACATTGGTGACTATAGCTTTTTCTCCTATGATGTGACGGAGGCGCTTCACCTTTCGGACCGTGAAAAAGAAGTTGTAGTGGAATGTTTTCGAAAAATCAGTTATGAATTAGAACACGACATTGATAAACACAGCCGGTCATTGATCGTATCGAACATCGAACTATTTCTAAAATATTGTGTCCGCTTTTATGACCGCCAATTCATTACACGGGATCATCTTCATAAAGATGTATTGGTCAGGTTCGAACACTTGCTGGAGGAATATTTTCAGTCGGACAAGCCGCAGGAATTTGGATTGCCTTCGGTAAAATTCTGCGCCGACCAACTGCATTTGTCCCCCAAATATTTTGGTGACCTGGTAAAGAAAGAGACGGGGAAATCAGCCCAGGAATTTATCCAGGATAAAATAATCAATGTTGCTAAAGAACGAGTGCTGGACAGCAGCAAATCAATTGGTGAGATCGCCTACGAAATCGGGTTCAAATATCCCTCCCATTTTACCCGTCTTTTCAAAACCCATGTTGGCCATACACCGAATGAGTACAGGTCATTAAATTAAGGAAGTTCAGTGATCCTCCTCCCCTAAATTTCAACTATTGGTGCATGTGATATACCATCACATCATTCTTCCTTTCCATTCTTATTTTCACACATTCATGTGATTGGTTGCAGTTTGCGTTAAAACTAGTTTCGTTGGGTAAATATTTTTCATTTCAAATGGGCTTATGAAACAGATTCTATTTTTAGCGATATCGGCCGTGGCGGTTATTTCCTGCAGCAAAGATGTAATCAAAGGTTCCGGCAATGTGGTTACACAAGAACGAAGCGTCGCAGCTTTCCAAAGCGTAGAAACGCACTACGACATTACCGCTAACATTACTTATGGCAGTACACAGGAAGTACGTGTAACCGGTTACGAAAACCTGCTCGGCATTGTGGAAACCAAGGTGGAGAATGGTGTGCTGAAGTTGAAATATGATCAACGGTTCAACACGATCCGTAATGGAAATGTGATAGCTTACATTACGTTACCGGTCGTAGATAAAACAACTATTCACGGTAGCGGCGATATTAATGTTAGCGGCTTTGCGAACGGCAGTTCTTTTTCTGCGCTTATTCACGGCAGCGGAAAGATCAAGGTGCAAAATTCGTCGTTTCAAAATGTAGAGGCTACGATCCATGGCAGTGGGAATATTGATGCACGCAGTTTGCAAGCCAAAGAAGCCAACGCAGATGTGTATGGCAGTGGAAATATTTTTATAACAGTAAGCGACAGGTTGAAAGCTACTATTCATGGTAGTGGGAATGTGAACTATTGGGGCAATCCAACGCTTGAAACAAACCGATATGGCAGTGGCCGGGTCGTAAAACAATAAACCATGTTCACAAGACTAGCGGCAAGAAGCTCTTCCCGGTATGAAACCATGGTCTCTTTTTTGTTCCTGGCAATCGTAGTCGTTACTATTGTATACGGCCAATGGCTTGTGGGCACCGGTATTGAAGTCCGACAGTGGGACTGGAGTAACCTGCTCTTTATTTTACCTATCGTCCCGCTATTGTTTTTACAACAACAGGCCACACTCCCAACTGTTGAAACAATTCAAACGAAAAAGAACGGTTGGTTATCCACTGCGGTCGTAGGTATGATCTTCGGATTCCTGGATGTGCTGGTCATCAAAGTCATTCTTCATCCCCAACCTTATACGGAGCTGCCACCTTTTTTACAGCCTTTTCCTTACAGCATTTTTCTTTACACGTCTGGTGCGCTGGAAATAGAATTGACGTATCGGCTACTGCCACTGACATTATTTTTGTTACTGGAAAAGTGGATGTTTAAGGGACGTTATCGCAAAGCTGTATTGATTTTCCTTGGTATTGTCACCAGCCTGATTGAGCCTGTCATGCAATTTCCCGATGGCGTGTGGTGGCTGATTGTTTATGCGACAGTTTCCGGGGTCGCAATGAATGCCTGGCAATTCAGGAGTTTCCTGCAGTATGGATTCCTTGGGTCATTGGCTGTGCGGCTGGGACATTACCTGGTCTGGCATATCATCCTTGGCATCTATGTGCAGTTTGTGGAATTGGGCTGATGTCAAAAAATTTATACTCCTACTTCATATTATTACAGAAATATCTTGGCAGACGGGCGGGTGTTGGGGCCCACAGCGAGACGCGCCTTGGCACTAATAATAAATGAGGCCGCATATCCTGCGAGCAAGGACTTAGACAGCGGCACGCCAATAGTTTCGTGCAAGTAGGGAAGGGATGGAGTTATTTAAACCGTTATTTGTTTAGATAAAGATGTATAAAAGGATGCCTGCAAAAAACTTTTTTCACCGGTTGTCCACCGCGTTCCTTCGCCCTGAATTGTTTAACAGCCAATAGCCGATAGCAAAGCGAATAAGCGGCTGATAGATTTTGTTACATGCCTGTACGATGGTATCCATCCATGGGGCCGGATAAAAATCAACCACAAAAGCAATTGAAGTGCAGCCAGCCCAAAGCAAGAGGCCTGCTCCCAGCTGGCGATCCAACCTGTTTCCGCTAATCAGTGCCAGGCCGTAACTGGCATTGCCCAGTGATATACCAACGGTGAACAATAAGAATTGCACATTGGATTGCGAAAGCCGGTATTGCAATTCATACCGCAAAAATTGAAGCGCTTCTACATCAGTCGTGGCAATATATCTTTTCCGCAGCCCGTTGAGGTGCCAAAGATTGCCGAGGGTTCTTTCCCACTCAGTAAAAACAAACAAGGCAAAAAACAGCAGGCCCAATATGGCAAGTGGCGTTGATATTCGTCGAATCCTCAGTGCCATACCCAGCATGGAAACCAATACAAGCAGGCAATGCAAAAGGATGATCCAGTGCTGGGCGAGGTAAGCCTTGTTTTGATATAGCTGCAGGTTTTGCTCAAAGCTACCCGCGGGATAAGAGATCTGATGAATGGCGATGGTGGTGATGACTGTAGCAAACGCAGAGGCTGCAGCAAAGTGGAGAAAGCCCTTTTCATTTTGTAAGTTTCCGTGGACTTCGTTCATGACTGTGATCGTTTGTTATTGCTTTACACGCGGGTTATATTCTTTCCATTCCTTCCAAACCAATTCCCAGGTATCATTCACATCATCAGGCCAGCCCGACCGGCCGCCAAATACTGTGCGGTGGCGGTGTTGATCATAGGCTAAATAACCCATGGCACCTGGTGATGGAATTGCTGCCTTCTTCTTTTCACGCATCTACTTTTGTATGCCTGCCGCCGCGCTGTTCCTTATTTCGTCAATCACCTTTGCATCAATCCAATAAATATCAGCCCCTCGACCGCCGGGCTGCGGGTTGCGAAAGGAGCCAAAAAAGAGATACCTGCCATCGGGCGACAGCCTGGCAAAACGTTCGCCTTGTCCTGAGTTTATCTTTGGCCCCATGTTCACCGGCAGACTCCAACTGCCATCAGTTTGCCTGAAACAAATGAAAAGACTAAGCTGCCCATTGGTGCCTTCGGCCCGATGCGATTCAAAAATGAGAAAGCTTTCATCCGGCGCAACAAATGGACCGTCCTCATAACCGGCACCGTTTATGGCTGCCGGCAACGGCACCGGCTTGGCATAGTGTCCGTTCCGAAATGCAGCTTTTTGTATCTCAAAGTTGGAGGCCGTTGTACCGGGGCCGGAAAAATAAATCGTACCGCTGGTGCCGACAGAATGCGCATATTCCATTCCTTTTGAAACGGTAGTATCCACTGGCACAGGTTTGCCCCAACCGCCGGCAGTTCTTTCCACCTGCCAGATACGCATGTCTTTTAGTTTGCCAAAACCCGCAGGAGCATTTCGGCGCGAACTAAAAAACAGGGTTTTTCCATCGGGTGAAAATGAAGGATAAAAATCATCGGCGGTACTGTCGGCAAAAGAAGGCCGCGAAGGTTTTGACCAGGCCCCGTTTTGAAAACGCATTTCGAGCAGCGATCCGCGATAAGCCGTGTCCATGACGGTCCACAACACCACCGATCCATCGGGTGCAAATGCCGGTGCACTGTGCTCGTACTGTTGGGTGCTGATGATACCGGGTGCAAAAAGCCTGGCCTCCATCCCGGGTGGAGGCTGGTTGAGGTAATTGATGGTTTGCGTGGCGCCGGAAAGAGTGACGATGGTGGCTATGCTGTTAAACAAAACCTGCAATGCGCTAGTTTTATACAAAATTATGTTCATGATCTTTGCTTTTGACGTCATTACACCTACTCAAAAAACTGCAGTAGGTTTCCATCCGGGTCATTGATCCAGGCCAGCTTTTGTTTTCATCTTTTTTGATCACGTGCGTGGAACAGGAAATATTTGGTTTTATGGAGGTCAGTTTTCTGTTTCAATAGCTATTGAGCACCCAACCTTTTCAACGCCCGTTCATTCAGGGATTTTTCGGCATCAGTAAACACTGTCTTTTTTGACAGCAGGTCAAGTGTCATCTTTGCCGTTTTTTTCATTTCCTCTCTATTACCCGATGCTTCGTAGGCTTCAGCAAGGCTGTCGAAAAAATTGGCGTCACCGGGATGCAGTTCCGTGTTCAATCGAAACACACCGATGGCCTCATTGTATTTTTTCTCTGCTAAAAAATTGTAGCCAAGCCCGTTAAGCCGGAAGCCCTGCAGCAGGTCGGTGGATGAATCGGTGGGAAGCGTTACTTTTAGCAAGGCCAGGGCTTCGTCTATTCCTTTTCTGCGAATAATGAGTTCTAATTCCTCTGTCTGCGGAGCCGGCCGCAATGCCTGCAGGGTATGGATGCTCCAAAGACTATCGGCGGTGCCGGATAGTTTTGGCTTTGCCGAAAGAAACTGCCTGCTGCTTTCTATTCCCTTTAGTTCTGCATTGAAAAAATAAAGGAGATAGTAGTTGGCGATCTCAAACGATTTTTTGATGTTGTCTTGTTGCGTACCCCGCAAATGGAGCACCGTTGCCGAAGCATAACCCTCGGTGGCAAAATCCCAGTGGTGCAGCGCCGGCTGGTTGAGCAGCAGGCGGTAACGTTTTGAAAATTTTGCTTTCTTTTCCAGCTCATCAAGATGTATTTCCTGCTTCGACAGATCGCTGCTGAAAATATGCAGAAAGGGAATGCGCAGCCGCGCCGGCATGTAGTAATTCGACTCCGACAAACTTTTGTGCAGGTCTTTCATGTAAATGCCACTTTCCAGATCAGCCAGCGCCTTTACCCGCTGGTCGAACATGCTAAACAACACCGGAACAAAACCGGCGCCGCTAAAACCGTACACCCCTATGCGGCTTTCATCAATGCGATGGCGAAGATGATAAATGGCCAACTGCATATCGGGCACCTGTGCAAGCGCGGCGGTGGAAAAGGAAGAAAAATTGGGGGCCGTCACCATGGCCACCACATAGCCGTTGCTGGCCAGCACTTCGTTGGTGAATGATGTAGAAAACGGCCGCAGCATTCCGATGAGCAGGGGAAATTTTTCGGGCAACGGAGCCGCATCGGCAGTAGCCAGCGCCGGCAGTTGCAAAAAGTTTTTCCAGGCAGCATCATCGGGGTTTCCAAACCAGCGCTTTATCGAAGCCCGGATGTTTTCGGTGCTGCCAACCTTTCCAGTTTCCGGAAATACGGCGTTTGCAGCGGGGAGCAGATTGTTGTAGGCATAGTCTTCCACCCGCAGTGTAGTTTTTCCCGGGTCGGACACTGCCGGGTACCAGAGATGCACAGTAAACTGGCGGTAGCGGTTGCCTTCGTTCTTTTGGCCGAGGTAATCCAGTTCGGGTTTTGCGATCCTCGTGGAGTCGGTGATGGACAGGATTTGAAAGCCGACGCTATAGTTGCCCACCGGCAAATCCTTGTAGAGGGCGCCGGTCTGCGCTGCAGCTGTAGCGGAGGAAAAGAGGAGCAGGAATGTGATTAGTGTCATATTGTACATATAACACGAAGCTATGTTTGCGGTAAGGCCATTCCTACCAGTCCGATAGATCCGGAATTCTATCCGCTGTTTCCGGTAAAGATTTATCGTTTGTTTTTATACTGCGATGGGTAAAGCCTGTCAATTGGTTGAGGTGATGGCTGAAGCAGCTCGTAAATCTTCCTCCAAATGTGAAAGCTTGGTAGAAGTTTGTTTACTTATCGATCTTGCTCATACTACCACGGCCTTCTAAAATGGCGCAACGCTAAGGAAACTACTTCGTGTTGTTATATTCTTCATCTGTTACCTTCTGTAACCAGGTCACAATCCCTTTCTCTGTTTTAGGTAAAATGTATAGCTGTTGCATACCGGTATCCGCACTTGCACCATGCCAGTGCTCTACATTCGGCGGACACTTCACTACATCCCCCTTTTTGATCGTTTGTCTCGGCTGTCCTTTTATTTGATGATAACCCACACCATCAGTTATGATCAGTATCTGGCCTGACGGATGGCGGTGCCAATTGCTTCTGGCACCTGGTTCAAAGTAGACGTTTCCAATAACCGTATTGTACGTGCTGTCATTTGCAACCAGTGGTGTATTCCAGGCATTCCCGGTAAAGTTTTCGGCCGGACCTAATTCACCTTTTGGGAAAATCACCTGTAATTCCGTCTTCTTGTTTTGTGAGCCATTTTCCATACAACCTGTTGTTAGCAACGCCAGATAAGCCATTGCGATGATTAGATATGATTTCATGTAAATCTGTTCTTTTACGTTTCTTATGATTGATTCAACCGAACTTTTTTATTTACTGCAATGCAAACGTCATCGTAACATTTCCTGAACCCAGTGCAGCAGCCAATCCGGATGCGTCATCAATACGGCCCATTGGCGTATAGTTATACGACGTTGAGAATGTTTTGTAGAAAAGCACCAACGTATTGGAGCCGTACAACCTCAGATCGCCCGCTTGTATCGTTCCAGGATTGGAAGCATTGGAGGGTAGATTATCCGGCAAGTCAACATACTTTTCATTTCCGTTTAATTCTTGCATTTGAATCGCCAGGGGTAGTTTTGTTTTGAATGCATTAACCGTTGCATTGTTATAGAGCGTGGCAGTGAAAACATTGGTGCCGACTGTTATTTTCAGTTTGGCACTGTCTGTATTTAAAGCTTGAACAGGATTGTCTTCCATTTCATTAGGTTTATTACAATAAGCAAAAAGCTGGATAAAGATGAAACAGAACAAAAAAGTGATGATGAATTTCATTTCTTTACTGCTTTAGATGTTTTTAATATGTTTTGCAGGAATGCCGCCTACCACGGTATTGGCTGGTACATTCTTTGAAACGACTGCTCCTGCTGCTACAACCGCATTCTCACCAATGGTGACGCCTTGTAAAATGACGGCTCCGGCGCCTATCCAGGCATTCTTTTGAATATGTATGCTTCCGGTAGTGAGTGTTTGTCTGTTATTTGGGTCGACAGGATGTCCTTCTGATAGCAGGCTTACTTTGGGACCAAGCATGACATTGTCTTCAATGATAATTCCACCCAGATCGAGAAACGTACAATTGAAATTGATAAACACATTTTTGCCGATTCGGGTGTTCTTTCCATAATTGATTTGAAAGGGAGGAAAAATCATTGTCGTGGTATCTATATCACTGCCAGTGATCTGACCAATCAGCTTTCTGATCACATCAGGATTGGATGCGGCGTTCAGCTTAACCAGCAATTCCCGGGTGTTATTACTTGCGTTGATAATCCTGTAATATTCAGGATCACTAAATGGAACAGCTTCGCCATTCAACAGCCTCTGAAAAATATCTGTTTGTTGTACGTCCATCCTCTGCATTCTTTACGGAGTAAAGGTAGTCAGGATGTCAATCCTAAAAGGTACACTTATTGCCCAAATAATGTCAAATATTACGTATAATTACAAAAGCTAATAATAGTAAACGATCAAGGTACTTATGGAGAAGGTCATCTTGCTTAAATCGTCCGTGAATGTGAAGTTTCCCGACAACTACTTACAACACTTTCATACGCATATTTTATGCAACAGGGGGAGTATAAACTTTGTTTTTAATACTAAACAGTATTCCGCAAAGGCCGGTGAATTCGTATTTTGGTTTGCCAATAGTCAATTGACAAATGTATCCTTTTCAAAAAATTTTAAGGGGTATTTTTTATTTATAGAAAGAGATTTCCTTGACAATAATATTCCTGACCTGAGCTGGAGTATTGATGTCATATTACATTCAAAAGCAAATCCGATATTGCATTTGCACGATAAGGACAAGATAAAAGTCGTTTCCAACTTCTCACTTTTGCATAACAGATATTTGGAGTCCGGGCATCTTTTTTACAATGAAATACTGAAATTGCAGATGCAACTGTTCCTGTTTGATATGTGGTACATCTTTGCCAATGAATATGAACGCAGGAAACGCACTGTAGAAAGTGGATCGCTGTACGAGCAATTTATTCACCTGGTACATGAACATTGTATGGAGGAACGTGAAGTGCAGTTTTACGCCAATCAGCTGCACATTACAGCGAAGCATCTGAACTACGTGTGTAAGCAAAATACAGATGTTACAGCTTCGGAATGGATACAACGGTACGCCAAAGAGCGAATTATACTGCTGCTGAAAAACAAAAATTTAAACATTACAGAAATCGCCGATAAAATGGAGTTTTCGAGCCGGTCCTTTTTTACTCGTTATGTAAAAAAATTGCTAGGTCTAACTCCAAGTGAATTCAGGAATCGATTGTCGTAGAAAAGCATTATTGGTTCCTGTAAAGAGGTTATACCTAGTTGTCTGTAAGTCCTCTTGCGTAATAAAGCACCATATGTCTTCACTCTGATTCTTTGATTGACAACATTTCGTTTTTTAATGTTGAATCTGTGTTCAATGCTAAAAAGGTTGAGCCGAAAAAGAAGTTGGAAAATTGTAGGTTGAATTGTTGTACCTAAGTTGTACCTGACTAAAGAAAAACGCTGCAAGGTTTACCCCTACAGCGTTTTAATTTCGAGTTGTAGTCCCGACAGGAATCGAACCTGTATCTAAAGTTTAGGAAACTTCTATTCTATCCATTGAACTACGGGACCAAAATTTCAGCTGCCGGAAAAGTTGACTCAATACAGAGCCTTCTATGACAATGAAATAAGGACGGCAAATGTAGAGAAATTTGGCAAATTGCCCATGAATCAGGCCGTTTTATTGGCAGGAAGTTCATACTTCGAATAATACAGGGTAATCAGGAAGGGCAATACCTCGAAGTAATTGATCTTCATGACAATGATATCCGCGATAATAAAGAGCAGGAACAGCCTGATGAGCCAGCGGTCGTAGCGCCTGGTGAAAAATCCGGTAATAAAGGATAGTTCCAACAGGGTAGACAGCAAATAGAGCAGGTAAGAAATAACCGGGTTTCTCACCAGCCAGTATACAAAATGGGTGAACCAGTGATCAGGAGAACTCACCAGTTGATCCTTATGCTGGAACAACAACAGGTTGCTCATCTGCCCGATATTGAACAATCCGCCTTCATACATTTTCCAGAATCCGGAAGAAGCAAAAAAGTAGATGAAAAAATACCTGAGCCCATGGAAAACATAATAAAAGGAGCCGAGATCCTTCATCATTAACAATACGGGAAACAATAACCATCCCACGTGACCCTCAATGGAATTCGTGGGATACAGGGTGTAGATCTGTACATAAAACCAGTTGACCACGAGCATGATGAAGCCCGCCAGTGACAGGTATTTCGGGGCATTCTTATATACCTTGGAATAGATCACCGGCATGGAGTAAAACAAAATATCCATTACCAGGAAACCACCTTCCTGGTGCAGCAGGTACTGATGTATGCGCGTCTGCATGAACAGCCAGGTAATGCCGTCGAACCTGGTCTGGAAAACGAAGGGATCATGCTGGTACAGCCACATACCTGTCATCCATTTATATGCTGCAAGCAAATAAAACAGGATGACATAAGCCCTGATGATCCGTGATCTTGTTTGTTCCGTAAAGATCATCGGGGTGAAAGTTTTTGCCCGTCCCAGTAATAAATGGAGGTGGTTACAGAGTCGATTTTTTGCCGGGCTACCTTTCCCGCATGTTCCTGCCATAAATGAAAAAGGCTGTCCGGGGAAATTGCCGGCATAAAAAATGGCACGGGTCCCAGTTCATGTCCGGCCTTGCTTCGTTAACCTTTTAATTTCACCATAGAGCCGGGCATTGGCTTCTGGATGAAGGATATACTGGTAGGTCAGGTGGATTTTATCCCAGTCTTCCTGCTTGAAATCACTTCCTTTTAACGGCTTGCCATTAGCATATATCCTGACCACCGGAGGGAATCCGATTTTGTAAACTTTGATGCATACATCCAGTAATTGTAGAAGGGCGAGAATACCATGCCGTGGTTGTAAACAACAAACAGTTGAGCAGCTATGAAAGCTGTCATCAGCAGAAAAAGTAGTTTGGAATGACGGAAAACGCGGGCGAGGAACATCTTTCTAAATTACGGATTGCGGATTGCGGATTGCGGATTCTCTAACCAAGACCTTCAAAAAATATAAATTCCTTTTAGAATTCCAAAGTCGCAATCCGTAATCCGCAATCCGCAATCTCCGCAAAGATACACCTGCAACGATACTGCGAGGCAGAAATCGTTGCAGGGGCTTATCTTTGCGGAATGAAATGGTTCAACGTTTTTATTCGTTACAGGTTCTGGATCGGGCTCGCCTTCCTGGCAGGCGCCATCATCGTTAATATTACCAGCGGATTCTGGCCTTCCCTGGCTCTATATATCATCGCCGTGCTCATGATCTTTACCCACTTTTTCTTCGGGCCCCTCCGGCTCCTGCAGGAACAGCTCGAAGAAGGGGATTTTGAAGGCGCCGAAAAAATTCTCAAAGACATCTGGTTCCCCAACCTGCTCTATAAGCCCGTCCGATCAGTGTACTATACCCTCATGGGGAATATCGCCATGACGAAACAGGACTTCGATTCCGCTGAAAAACACATGAAAAAAAGTCTTGACCTGGGCAGCCCGATGAAGGAAGCCGAAGGATCCAATAAACTACAGTTGGGAATGATGGCCATCCAGAAAGGCGATATGAAACAGGGCGAAAGCTATATCCGCGCCGCACTCAAGGCCGGCATACCCGATAAAGAAAGCGCCGCACTCGCCTACCTCCAGATGTCACAGATCATGATACAAAAAAGGGAATTCAGGGCAGCCAAGGACTTTTTCCGCAGGGCGAAAGCCGAAAAACCCACCGCCAAACAGGTCACTGACCAGATCAAGCAGATCGAAAAGTATATATCCAGGATGCCCGGATAGTCATAAACAGCTCTGATATCATCAATAAAAAAGCCGGCTCATATAATGAGCCGGCCCTTATATAGAATTCAAAACGAATGTTTTTTCAGGTTGCTGGGGTGTATTGTAGGTTAGCAACGACTGATTCCGGGTGCAAAATACGCCTTACCCAAAATCCTACAATACCACTTTGTGGTAAGAGTTTTGCCATTTTGTGACGATAATATGACAAATCTCTCTAATCAGTTAAACGCTTTTAAGCGAAACCGGTTGTTTTATCGCCTCCCATCGGCCAAAAACATCTTCCACCTTCTGATAGCGAAATTTGAAGATTTCCTCCAATTGTTTGCGAATGAATAATTTATCGGCAATATCACCCAGCCACCAGCCCGGCACCTTGTAATGGATCAGGTCCGTCATCTCAACACCACCATCAATAGCTTTAAAATGATGCTGGTGATGCCATAGTGAATAAGGTCCAAATCGCTGCTCATCCACAAAAAACTGTTTTGCCCGCACATGGGTAATCTCGGTCATCCAGAACAGGGGAATGCCCAAAACAGGTTTCACTTTATACGTAATGACCTGCCCGGGGTACATTTCTTCCCCAAAGAGTTCATTGGTGAATTTCAGGTTAAGGTGTTCGGGGGTCATCGTAGCCAGGTTCTTTGGATGAGAGAAAAAGTCCCAGGCAGTATCGAGGGATACCGGGATACGCTGGACAGTCTTTAAATAATGCACCGACATGGGGATAATGATTTTCCTGTCAAGCAGGTTTTTCAAGTAATTTGATCGCTTCAATAAAACACCAAACATCGTTTTATGTTGACTTCCATCCAACAAATGAGGGAAAGGTTTCTTGGAGAATACGCTCGCCTTAACCGCGAACAGAAGGAAGCTGTGGATGCCATCGAAGGACCGGTAATGGTAGTGGCTGGTCCGGGTACCGGAAAAACACAGATTCTCGCTTCCAGGATCGCGCGTATTCTTCTTGAAACCCAGGTCTCTCCCCAAAATATTCTCTGCCTCACCTACACCGATGCCGGTACCGTGGCTATGCGAAAACGACTGCTGTATTTTTTGGGCACCGAAGCCTATAAAGTCAATATCCATACATTCCATTCTTTTTGTAATAAGGTGATACAACAGAATACCCATCACCTGAAAAAACAGGACCTCGAAGCATTGAGCGATCTTGAAAGGGTGCAGATCATCAAGGAACTTATCGACGGCTTTGACAATGACAATGAACTGAAAAGATTTAAGGGCGATGTCTACTACGACCTTCAACACCTGGCCAGGCTATTCTCCGACATGAAACGAGAAGCCTGGACACCCGAAATGCTGTTGCAAAAAATTGATCACTATATCTCTGACACCATACCCGAGAACTTTACCCATAAGAAAAATCCTGAAAAAGGGCTTACTCAGGAAGGTCATAAACAGGTGGAGAAAATGCTCAAGGCAAAAGCTGCTATTGGCGCCTTCAATAAATACCAGTCGATCCTCGCATCGCGCAACAGGTATGATTTCGATGACATGATCAACTGGGTCACCAGGTTGTTTGAAGAACACCCGGATGTTCTGCTCGGATACCAGGAACAACTGCAGTACATACTGGTGGATGAATACCAGGATACCAGTGGTTCCCAAAACCGTATCGTGGAAATGCTCTGCTCCTATTGGGAAGACAATCCCAACCTGTTCGTGGTAGGAGACGATGACCAGAGCATCTATCGCTTCCAGGGCGCCAACGTGGAAAACATGATGGCCATCCGGACAAGGCTTGCCAAAAACCTTAAGACCGTTGTGTTAAGTTCGAATTACCGGAGCGTACAACCCATACTGGATGCGGCCCAGGCCCTGATCAGCAAGAATAAAAAAAGACTGGTGCACCAGGTCCCCGACCTTACCAAGGATCTCATTGCGTCAAGGCCCGAATTGCAACACCTGAATATACTTCCCGAAATCAGGGTCTATGAAAATGAATTTTCCGAGAATGCACATATCGCCATCAGTGTTAAATCACTGATAGAAGCGGGTACCCCTGCGGGTAAGATTGCCATTATATACCGGGAACATAAATACGGTGACGAGCTGCAAAAATTCCTGCACCTGGCCGGGGTTCCTTTCTATGTGAAAAGATCACTCAACCTGCTTAACGACCATTTTATCAGCCGGGTCCTCAATCTTATGCGATATTTTATCGCGGAAGACGATAAACCTTACAGTGGCGAATACCTGCTGTTTGAAATGATGCATTACGATTTCTTTGACCTTGAGCCGCTGACCATTGCAAGGATCACCAATGAAGTGTATGAAAATCAACGGCGCAAAAAAGGTCCGCAGACCCTCCGGGAATACATCAACGTAATGAATGCTAAGGAATCGGGCCTGCTTTTCCCCACAGATGAAACCAGTGCAGAACTGGGCAGGATCGGCGGTTTGCTAAACCTGCTGCAGAAAAATGCCCACAACATACCGCTTCAGCAATGGTTCGAAAAACTTGTCAACGATGCCGGCATTCTCGCCTATATCATGCAGCACGAAGAGAAGATCTGGTTGATGGAAAAGCTCTCCTGCATATTTGATTATATCAAGGAAGAAACACACCGCAACCCGCTTTGCACGGTCAGGGATTTCATTCAGTTAACCGAACTGATGATCGACAACGACCTGCGGCTTCCTTTAATTCAGACCACAGGAAATGAAACAGGCGTCAACCTCCTCTCCTGCCACGGCAGCAAGGGACTTGAATTTGAACATGTTTTCCTGCTTGGAGCGAGGTCAGACATATGGGAGGACAAGAAGAAAAAAAACAGCGGGTTCATCCTTCCACCATCGGTATTTGAGGGAGGAAACGAACGGTCAGCGGTAACCGAAGAAGACCAGCTCGAGGAATTGCGAAGGTTGTTTTATGTTGCCGTCACCCGGGCCGAAAAACACATCTATATTTCCTACCCGAAGATGAAAAACGAAGGCAGGGAACTAATGCCTTCTGCATTTGTAGAGGACATAAGGCTGGCGCTTGATCTCGAATCCGAACAAGTTATCCTTGATGAAGATACCAGGTTTAAATTTCAATCTCTACGCTTCGGCCTTATCAGGAAACCCGTGCTGAAGCAGGCTGAAAAGGATTATATCGATGGCATTCTTTCAAGTTTTGTGATGAATGTGACAGCCCTGAATAACTATCTGGACTGTCCGCTGAAATTTTATTATAACACCCTGGTAAAAGTTCCCGGGGCGAAATCTGAACATGCTGCCTTCGGATCTGCAGTGCACGCGGCCCTCAAACAGTTTTATGATAACAGCAAAATGCAGTCGCCCTACCCTTCCCTGGAATTCTTCATTGAACAGTTCTCCCATGCGCTCCACAAAGAGCGGGAAGTGTTTACTGCAGAGAGTTATCTACGGTTTAAAGAACACGGGACAAGGGTACTGACGGCATATTACGAACATACGTTCCAGGGCCGTAGACCAGAACAGCTCATCCTCACTGAATACCGTCTCGATAATGTTTCGCTGGGAGATGTGCCGATGAAGGGCTTCGCCGATCTCATTACTTTTTACGGCAACGATATTGTGATCACGGATTTCAAGACGGGCGATCCTGCCAAGGCAAGGCCTAATTTCAAAAGACCGGGTGAAGATGAAAAAAAGCCCGATGGCGGTAACTACTGGAGGCAGGCCGTTTTTTATAAGATCATGGCCGACAGGCTTCCTAAAAAATGGAAAGTTCAGCGTGCGGAATTTGAATTCATCGAACCAGATAAAAAAGGAAAATTTGAGACCATCCCGGTAGTGGTCACACCGGAAGATGAACAGCAGGTAGCCGTTCAAATCACCGAAACCTGGGAAAAGATCAAAAACCATGATTTCTATACAGGCTGCGGTAAGGAAGACTGTGAATGGTGCCGGTTTTCAAGGGATAATAAGCTCTATTCCCGGTTGATTGAAGAAGAGGCGGAGACGCAGGAATTGATTTAACAACATCGTTTACCTTGTTGCGCGGAAACATGCTAAGTTTGCAGCCATCATTATGTTTTTCAACAGACTCCTGATTGTATTTTTCACCGTTGTAATAGCAGCACCTTTTTACCATTGTGGACAGCCAATGCCCCCAACCGGTGGCTCGAGGGATACCCTTCCGCCAATGCTGGTAAAGGCTAACCCGGCCGATTCGGGCCTTAATGTAAACACCAACAAAATTGTGCTGGAATTCAATGAATATGTGCAGCTGCAAAATGTGCAGCAACAGCTTGTCATTTCTCCTGTTCCCAAAATTATGCCCCTGGTGGAATCCAAACTGAAAGAGGTTACCATCCGGCTAAAAGACACCCTTGAAGCCAATACCACCTACACTATCAATTTTGGAGAGTCACTGCAGGATGTCAATGAAAATAACCCGATGAAAAACTTCACGTACATCTTTTCAACGGGAGCAGTAATCGATAGTGGTAAACTGACAGGACGCGTCTTACTGGCAGAAACAGGAAAGGCAGATAGCACGATCGTTGTCGTTTTACATCGCGATCTCTCGGATTCTGCTTTTGAAAAATTCAAGCCACGATATTTTGCCCGAACCAACAGGGAAGGATATTTTACCTTTCGATACCTGGCCGATGGCCGTTATAATATTTATGCACTGAGAGATGCCGATGGTAGTTTGAAATTTGACCAGCTCAGTGAAACCATTGCCTTTGATGACCAGCCGGTGGATATTACTGCAGCAACCGCGCCCGTAAGTCTTTACGCCTTTGCCGAAGCACCCGAACCACCCAAAAGGGTCACTACCACCACTACTCCCAAAGTACCCGGTGCAAAAGATGATAAACGTTTAAGGTACGCCGGTAACCTCGACAATGGTTCATTGGATATACTGGGGGACCTGGTGTTAAAGTTCGACCGCAAGCCATCCACCTATGACACTGCTAAAATTGCCCTGCTCGACGAGAAATTGCAAAGGGTTGCACCATATACACTGGCCTTTGATTCAAATGCATTGAAAATAACCCATACCTGGGTACCCGGCGCCAAATACAACCTGGTAATTGAAAAGGATTTTGCTCAGGACAGTCTGGGTAATAAAGTATTGCGAAACGACACGCTAAAAATGGAGGCTAAAAAACTTACCGATTATGGCAGTGTGGTTTTTCGCATGATGAGCCTGGATACCACGCAACGCCCGGTGTTATTGTTGTACAGGTCGGATGAATTACGAAAATCCATTCCACTTACCAGTAGCCGTATAACCATTCCGTCAATACTGCCGGGGGAATATGAAATTCGCATACTGTTCGACAGGAATGGCAACGGGAAATGGGATACCGGGAATTTCAAGGAAAGAAAACAACCCGAGTTAGTTAAGCCAAGGAAGGAAAAACTGACGATCAGGGCGAACTGGGACAATGAAGTCGATATCAATTTACAGGAGGTCCAAAATCAGGGTTAACTTTGTGCTATGGCTTTTTCCTCACAATTATTAGAGTCTGCCGTCAATGAATTTGCCAAACTTCCGGGTATCGGTAAAAAGACAGCCCTTCGGCTGGTTTTACACCTTTTGAAACAGGAAGAGGTAACCGTCGAACAATTCAGCGAAGTGATCAGCAAGATGCGCAAGGAGATTAAGTTCTGCCAGCGCTGTAATAATGTTTCGGACACCGACATCTGCAGTATCTGCAGCAATACGTCCAGGAAGCAGGAGATCATCTGCGTGGTGGAAAACCTGCGTGATGTCATTGCTATTGAATCCACCCAGCAGTATAACGGCGTTTACCATGTGCTGGGAGGTGTTATCTCACCACTTGACGGCATCGGGCCCGATCAATTGAATATTGAGTCGCTCCTCAACCGCATACAGAAGGACAATACTCAGGAACTCATTTTTGCTTTGAGTCCTAATATCCAGGGCGATACAACGATTTATTATATCCAGAAAAAAATCAGGCCGGAAGGTGTGAAAATCACCACCATCGCCCGTGGCATCGCCTTTGGCGGGGAACTGGAGTATACCGATGAAATGACCCTGGCCCGAAGCCTGCAGAACCGCCTTCCGATAGAAAGTTATGTGGCGGGGAAGTGAACCCTTCGGGGATTGCGGATTACGGATTGCGGATTGCGGATTTTCAGCGTGCCGCCAATATGCCAATGTGAATTACCTCATTTTAACTTCCACATTTACCACACTATACAATTATCACATTAATAAACAAATCTGCCTGCGTGGCAAAGGGCAAAAACCCCAATATATTAGGGTTTTTGCTTACCTTTGCCACGCAGGCAGATTTGTTTATTGTTCGGCCTGTTTTAAGGGAAAAACTGAACTAATAAACGATGCCACTGTTTCCTATAACATCTTCGTTTACCGTTCGTTTCCTTCCGTTTATTGTTGACATAAAAATTTACAGGCATGAAGTCTATTCAGGATTTATTGCGTGAACGCATTCTCATTATCGATGGCGCCATGGGTACCATGATCCAGCGGTATAAACTCGGGGAAGCAGATTACCGTGGCGAAAGATTTAAAGACTGGCATATCGACCTTAAAGGGAATAATGACCTGCTCTGTATCACCCAGCCCCGATATCATCAGGGAAATTCATAAGGCCTACCTGGAAGCAGGTGCCGATATCATTGAAACCAATACGTTCAATGCACAGGCCGTGTCGCTGGCCGACTATGACATGAGTTCCATCGCCTATGAGCTCAACCTCGCCGCAGCAAAATGTGCAAGGGAAGCTGTGGAAGAATACCAGAAATCAGGCAAACGTTCTTCTTCCGAAGGGGGACCTTTTGTCGCAGGCGCCATCGGCCCCATGAATAAAACACTCTCGCTGTCGCCCGATGTAAATAACCCGGGATTCAGGTCGGTCACCTTTGATGAAGTGGCAACAGCCTACTACGAACAGGTGAAAGCATTATGTTGAAGGAGGGGTCGATATCCTGCTCATCGAAACCATTTTTGACACGCTGAATGCAAAGGCCGCCATATACGCCATCAAAAAATATTTCGGCGATTCCGGCCAGTCCGCAACTACCGGTCATGATCAGTGGCACTATCACTGATGCATCGGGACGTACATTAAGCGGACAAACCCTGGAAGCATTTTATACTTCGGTTATGCATGCACGTCCAATAAGCATCGGACTTAATTGTGCCCTTGGTGCACAGGAAATGAGGTCGCATATCGAAGAACTGTCCCAGATCGCCGCCTGTTATACATCGGCCTATCCCAATGCAGGCCTTCCCAACACCATGGGTGAATATGATGAACAACCCGAAGACACCGCCCACCATATCGAAGAATGGGCGAAAGAAGGATTTGTCAATATCGTGGGTGGCTGCTGTGGTACAACACCGGATCATATCGCCCATATCGCACGCGCAGTAAGGCACCTGGCACCAAGGCCATTGCCCGTTTCTGAACCAACTTTATCATAACGACAGTAACATGACAGACGCAATTCACATTAAACCCTTTCTCCGGCTGGCCGGACTGGAACCCCTTGTGGTGAGGCCGGAAACCAATTTTATCAATATCGGTGAAAGGACCAATGTCACCGGCTCAAAGAAATTTGCCCGGCTGGTCAGGGAAGGATTATATGAAGAAGCCCTGAGTGTCGCCAGGCAACAGGTCGAAAGCGGGGCCCAGGTGCTTGGACGTTAATATGGACGATGCATTGCTCGATGGTGAAAAGGCCATGGTTACCTTTCTCAACCTGTTGCAAAGTGAACCGGATATCGCAAGGATTCCAATCATGATCGATTCTTCGAAATTCAATATCATCGAAGCCGGTTTAAAATGTGTGCAGGGTAAATGTATTGTCAATTCCATTTCACTGAAAGAAGGTGAAGATAAATTCAGGGAACAGGCGCGTATTTGTTTCAGCTATGGCGCCGCCGTGATTGTAATGGCCTTTGATGAAAAGGGCCAGGCCGATGATGTGCCAAAACGGGTGCATATCGTTGACCGGGCAATTAAGATACTCACTGAGGAAGTGGGCTTCCCGATGCAGGATATCATCTTCGACCTGAATATTTTTGCCATTGCCACGGGCATGGAAGAGCATAATAATTACGGAGTAGATTTTATTGAAGCCACAAAAATCATCAAACAAAAATATCCGCTGGTAAAAATCAGTGGTGGGGTAAGCAATCTTTCTTTTTCCTTCCGCGGAAACGATGTGGTACGGGAAGCCATGCATTCCGTTTTTCTCTACCACGCCATCAAAGCAGGCATGGACATGGGAATTGTAAATGCAGGGCAGTTGCAGGTGTACGATGAAATCAAACCGGAACTTCGTGAACTCTGTGAAGACGTTATCCTGAACCGGAAACAGGACGCCACAGAAAAACTCATTCAGCTCGCCGAAACTGTTAAGGGCAAAGGCAAGGCGGAAGTTAAGGACGAAAAATGGCGAAATAATACCGTGGAAGAAAGGCTGAAACATGCCCTGATCAACGGGATCACTGATTATATAGATATTGATACAGAAGAAGCAAGGCTTAAATATCCAAAGCCACTCGATGTGATCGAAGGCCCGCTGATGGATGGAATGAATGTTGTGGGTGACCTGTTTGGCAGTGGAAGAATGTTCCTTCCGCAGGTGGTGAAGAGTGCCAGGGTGATGAAGAAAAGTGTGGCCGTACTCACGCCTTATATCGAACTGGAAAAAGCAACCAAGACAGCTGCAGGAAAAATACTCCTGGCAACGGTAAAAGGAGACGTTCATGATATTGGAAAGAACATTGTTGGTGTTGTACTTGGCTGCAATGGATATGATATCGTTGATCTTGGTGTAATGGTGCCTGCTGATAAAATACTCGACGAAGCCATAAGGCAAAATGCAGACATTATCGGATTGAGCGGACTGATTACTCCTTCACTTGATGAGATGGTACATGTAGCCCATGAAATGAAGAGAAGGGGAATGAAGCAGCCACTGCTGATCGGTGGCGCTACTACATCAAAGACGCATACCGCTGTCAAAATTGCACCGCAATATGATAACGGGGTGATGCATATTCTGGATGCATCAAGAAGTGTTAGTGTTGCCGGCAAATTGTTGAACCTGGATAATCGCGCTGAGTTGGTGAAACAGGTGTCACTGGAATATGACAAGATCAGGGAAGATTTCGCGAACAGGAAGACCAGCAAGGAGTACCTGACATATGAGGATGCAGTGAAAAATAAAATGCAGCCCGACTGGAATAAATACCGTCCGGCTACACCATCATTCATCGGCACAAAAGAATTTCATGACCATTCACTGGAGGAGATCGCAAAGTATATCGACTGGGCTCCTTTCTTTATTGCCTGGGAGTTGGGGGGAAGATTTCCGGATATTCTTTCGGATCCCAAGATTGGGACCGAAGCCACCAAGCTATTTAAGGATGCCAATGATCTATTACACCAGATCGTACAGGAAAAATGGCTGAGTCCCCATGCCGTTATTGGCTTCTGGCCGGCGAACAGCGATGGAAGAGACTCTGTTCATGTTTACGATTGCGGTGTGTCGATTGCGGATTACGGATTGGTTAAGGACCAGCTTAATTCAATTGAAACTGCAATTGCTAATACATCCGTAACTAAAGAATCCGCCAATTCGCCAATCCGCCAATCCGCCAATGGCACCGAAGGTGTCATCGCCGAAAGAGAACAATCCGCAATCCGCAATCCGCAATCCACCTTCGCTAAAGCTTCGGTGGACAAGTCCGTAATCTCTTTAGAGTTCCTCCGCCAACAGATAAAGAAGACCGCCGGTCAGCCTAACTTTTCACTGGCCGATTTCATTGCTCCGGCGCAAACCAATTACCAGGACTATATCGGGGCATTTGCCGTCACCATCAAAGGCATCGAGACCTATATTAAAAAGTTTGAAGATGATCATGATGATTACAACAAGATCATGCTGCAGGCGCTTGCTGACCGACTGGCAGAAGCTTATACGGAATACCTGCATAAACTCGTTAGAAAGGAATTCTGGGGATATGCCCCGGAAGAAACGCTGAACAACGAACAGTTGATTCACGAAGAATATAAGGGCATCAGGCCCGCTCCCGGCTATCCGGCCTGCCCGGATCATACCGAAAAAAATAAACTGTTTGCCATGCTTGATGCCACAAAAGCAATAGGGATCCAGCTTACCGAATCGCTGGCTATGTACCCCGCATCGTCAGTCTGCGGATGGTATATCGCTCATCCTGAATCCAAATATTTCGGCGTTGGCAGGATCAATGCTGACCAGCTGAATCATTATGCAGAAAGAAAAGGTATGGACCTGGATGATGCGTCCAGGTGGCTCAGACCTGTTTTGGAATAGGTAAGCTGCTTATTTTTGCTACTGGTTTTATCATCCATCATTTATTTATCATGAGGATCATCAGCTATAATGTCAATGGTATCAGGGCAGCCATGAATAAGGGCCTTATCGAATGGTTGAAAACGGATCCTGCTGACATCATCTGCTTCCAGGAAACCAAGGCGCACCAGGATAATATAGACTGTGCAAAAATCAATGCACTCGGTTATCACGACTACTGGTTCAGCGCTCAGAAGAAGGGCTACAGCGGTGTGGCCATTTTTAGCCGGACCAAACCCGACAATATCATTTATGGCAGCGGACATGCCATTAGTGACGATGAGGGCCGCGTATTGCAGGCCGATTTCGGAGCGGTTCGCGTCATCAATGCATATTTCCCCTCAGGTACATCGGGTGACCTTCGACAGGCCTACAAAATGACATGGCTGGAAGAATTTTATGGCTTCCTGGATGAACTCAAAAAATCACATCCCAACCTGGTGTTGTGTGGTGACTATAATATCGCGCATAAGGAGATTGATATCCATGATCCGAAAGGCAATAAAAAATCTTCTGGTTTTCTACCGGAAGAAAGGGCCTGGATGGACAAGTTTTTTGAGAACGGATGGGTCGATGCATTCAGGGCCATTCACCCCGAACCTCATCGCTATAGCTGGTGGAGCCAGCGTTTCCCATCGGTGCGACTGAATAACAAGGGATGGCGGATTGACTATATCAATCTCACTTCGGCAATGGCAAAATCACTTAAGGATGCCGAGATATATCCTGATGTGAAGCACAGCGACCATTGTCCCGTTTTCGTTGAACTTCAGTAATACCTTCATTCAAATGCTGATCTATAATATTACCATACAGGTGAACTGGACCATCCATAATGAGTGGCTGCCATGGATGCAGGAGGTCCATATTCCCGAAGTAATGGCAACCGGGATGTTTACTCACTTCAGGATAGTAAGGCTCCTTGAAATAGATGAAACAGAAGGTCCGACCTACGCAGTTCAATATTTTGCTGCCAGCCGGGAAAAGTACGACTACTATATTGAAAATTTTTCCGCCGCGCTGCGGGAAAAAACAATTGCCAGGTGGTCAGACCAGTTTCATGCCTTCAGAACCCTGATGGAAGTTGTGAACTGAGTGTGGATAAGATTTTACACATTTTTTTAGCTGTCCGAATTTCATTATAGCATGAATCCTGCTATGGTAGCGGATTTCAGCCTATCCGCTGAAAATCAACAGCATAGCGGGTTTCAGGGCATTGGCAGGGATCACAGAAAAAAATGATATTTATGCCGGATTGCTGTAATCCGCTACAGGATTGAATTATAGCGAACAAAAAATAATTTTTCCGGTATTAAAAACCGTATATATTTGTTCGCGTTAAATTTATAAAACTTCATCTATGAACAAAGCTGAATTAATTTCAAAACTTGCTGATGATGCTGGCATCACCAAGACACAGGCTAATGCCACTTTAGATTCTTTTATAGAAGCTGTTACCAAAACACTGAAAGGTGGTGGTAAAGTAACCCTGGTTGGTTTCGGAACTTTTTCTGTTACCAAAAGGGCTGCTCGTAACGGTCGTAACCCGCAAACTGGCGAAGTGATTAAAATCAAAGCCAAAAAAGTTGCAAGGTTTAAGGCTGGTAAAGAACTTACAGCTAAATTGTAATCTAAACCTTCTGCAAGAAAAAGCAAGACACAGAAGTGCCTTGCTTTTTTTTATTTTTGTACATAACTTTTAAAAATCGATATTATGGGAAGAGGTGATAAAAAAACGAAGAAAGGAAAGATCTTCAAGGGATCTTTTGGAAAGTCAAGGCCCGCCAATAAGGTAACCCCGGCCGTTACTGCAAAGAAAGAAGCTGCAAAGAAAAGCGCTGCCAAGTAAAGTACAGGAGACGCGGAGAAGACAGAAGACGCAGGGAATACAAGAGACGCAGGAATACTGAAGACGCAGGGAATACAATTAGCGTTGTTTAACAGAGCAATTGCCCTGTTAGACTGAAGACGCTGGGAAACGATTTGGTTCTGTTGAATGCAGGATCATTTTGTTTCCGGCTTACGCACAGCCTGCCTTGCCAGCAATTTCCATTGACCATTTTGTTTTTGCCATACCATCATTACCAGTAAATTCAGTTCGGCCGGCTTGTTATCGACATTCATGATCATATTGGATTGATTCCTGCAGATCGCAACATCTCCGCTTACCGTAATCACCTGGTTGGAAATGATGATATCTGTATATACAGTTTTCCTTCCGGTGACCTGGCCGATAAATTCTTTTTTGGTTTCCACCAAGCCTGAAGAGTGACCATAAGACAACTGTTCCGCGATCAATGCGTTCAACGAAGCATCGTCCACTGAAATCATGGCTTTTACAAGTGATGTAATGCTGGCGGCAACTTCTTTTTCAGCAGTGGACTGTGCCGAAAGAATACTGCTGAAGGCCAGCATGAATGACAGGAAAAGAGTGATTTTTTTCATGGCTTTATTCTTATTGGGTAAAATATAAAAGCTGTAAGGGCAATTCATCTGCATTATCCGCCTTTCTATTTCATCACAAAATTTGACAGGGACGGAAGTTATGGTGCGAGTCGTTGAATTTTCCATGAACCATCTTCCAGCGAGTAAGCAATCCTGTCGTGCAGCCTGCTTTCCCTCCCCTGCCAGAATTCTATATAAGAAGGTTTCAACCTGTAGCCACCCCAGTGTGGTGGACGGGGAATGACTGATTGTCCGGCAAACTGTTGTTCATACTGCTGAACATTTTTCTCTATGACGGAACGGTCACTGATCACTTTACTCTGAGGTGAGGACCATGCACCGATTTTACTACCCATTGGGCGGGAATGAAAATAATCATCGCTTTCCCTTTCATCCACTTTTACAATGATTCCTTCGATGCGTACCTGCCGTTCCAGTTCCTTCCAGAAGAATAGCAGCGTGGCATGAGGGTTTTCGTCAAGCTCCCTTCCTTTACGACTGAGATAGTTGGTGAAGAAAACAAATCCTTCTTCGGTATAATCTTTCAGGAGCACAATCCTTGCGGTCGGGTATACCCTGTTTATCGGCAGTGGCAAGGGTCATGGCATTGACTTCGTCAATTGAAGAATCCAATGCCTCTTTCCACCACCGGTAAACTGGTGAAAAGGGTTCAGTTCCGCTGCGTCTTCGGAAAATGTTTCCCGCATGTACTCCCGGCGTATATCTGCTATTGACAAATCAAAAATTATCGTGTGAAAATATCGAAAACCTGAACCTCAACTCTCAACCTCAACTAACCAGCGTTCCAATTTTCTCCCCTGACACCATCCCTTAAGGTTGCCTGGTTCATTCATATCAAAAACGATGATGGGCAGGTTGTTTTCCATGCAGAGGGTAAATGCGGTCATATCCATCACCCTCAGATTTTTTTCGATGCATTCCTTGAAACGAAATGCGGTCGTACTTGGTAGCATCTGGAACTTTCTCAGGATCGGCAGTATAGATACCATTCACCCTGGTGCCCTTTAAGATCATATCGGCGCTGATTTCAATAGCCCTTAAGGAACCTGCTGTATCGGTTGTAAAATATGGATTGCCGGTACCCGCACCAAAAATCACTACCCGGTTTTTTTCGAGGTGACGGATCGCTCTGCGGCGGATATAAGGTTCTGCGATCTGTTCCATTTTGATGGCGCTTTGCAGCCTGGTATATACACCAAGTTTTTCCAGCATGGCCTGCATGGCCATTCCATTGATCACGGTGGCCAGCATTCCCATATAATCACCATGAGCCCTTTCGATACCGGTTTCGGATTCATTCATACCACGGTAGATGTTACCTCCGCCGATGACTATGGCCACCTGGACACCCAGGTCAACAATGGTTTTTATTTCCTGGCATATTTTTCAATGACGACCGGATCGAGGCCGAAATTATTATTACCCATTAAAGATTCACCGGAAAGCTTGAGAAGGATTCTTTGTAAACAGGTTGCATATTTACGAAGATATATAAAAAAATCCCGGGCCGAAAACCCGGGATTAAATGAAATTACTGATCAATCCTGAATAGAAATTGCACGAATATATCTGTGGCAATGGATGACTCAATTGAAATTGTATTTCACATTATCGCATTTCCGCATTAACACATTATCCTAGAGCTACTCTTTTGAACGCAATCACTTTCAGATCACCGTCAACTTCTTTCAGGTAATCACCAACTGATTTACCGCTGTCTTTTACAAAAGCCTGTGCAAGCAGTGTATTTTCTTTAAAGAAAGCATTCAGTTTACCTTCAGCGATCTTAGCGATCATTTCATCAGGCTTGCCTGCCATCTTAGGATCATTTTTGATCAGGTCAGTAACAATAGCTTTTTCACGGGCAACTACTTCAGCAGGAACTAGAAGCTGCATCAACAGCAACAGGGTTCATAGCAGCAATCTGCATCGCAACGTCTTTACCTGCTTCAGCAGCTTCTTTATTCAATACCTACCAGTACACCCATACGGTTTGCACCATGGATATAGGAAGCAACAAAATCAGCATCGATTCTTTCAAATTTAGAAATACCGATCTTTTCACCGATGCTGGCGAGTTTATCGTTCACCAGGTCAGCAATCTTTGCACCGTTGATCGCAAGCATTGTTGAGTTCATCAGCGACTTTTCACATTGTTCTCTAATGGCAGCATTCATGATAGATTGTGCAAAGGCAACGAAATCAGCATTCTTGCTCACAAAATCAGTTTCGCAGCTTACGCAAAGTGCAATACCGGTTTTGTTATCGGCAGTTGTTTTAGCCAGATACAACACCTTCTTTTGCATCACGGTCGCCCCGCAGAGCAGCAACTTTCTGGCCTTTCTTACGCAACCAGTCGATAGCAGCTTCAAAATCACCATTTGTTTCGGTCAAGGCTTTACGGCAATCCATCATACCTGCACCAGTCGTCTGGCGCAGTTTGTTGATATCCGCCGCAGTAATAGTTACTGTAGACATATCTATGATTATTTTCAGTTAATGATACCTGAATTACTCTATTTCTTGAACGCTAGTGCTTACGATCCGCCACCTGCCCGGACCTGCGACCCTGCGTCTTAGGCTGACCACACCTTTGCCGCCACCGCGGCACCGCGGCTCTGCCTTCACCACCTGTCGCCTCTCTTATCCTCCTCTTCTTCCAGAGCAAAACGTGAGCCTTTCTCCTTCAACTTCTTCTGCATTCTTCAGTCTTCATCATGTTTTCTCAGCCTGGCGTTCAGCCAAACCTTCTGCAATTGCAGCAGTGATATAGTTGGCGATGATGGCGATGGATTTTGTTGCATCATCATTTGCAGGAACCGGGAAATCAACTTTGTTAGGATCGCAGTTGGTATCCACCATACCAAAGGTCTGAATGCCCAGACGCTTTGCTTCTGCCAGTGCGATATGCTCATGACCGATATCGACGATGAACAAAGCAGCAGGTACACGTCCCAATTGGGCGATACCACCAAATACTTTTTCCATTTTCTCTTTATCGCGGCCAGCTGCAGACGCTCTTTCTTTGTGATGTTGTCGAAGCTGCCATCGCTCAGCATTTTTTCAATGCTCTGCATTTTCTTCACGCTCTTACGAACCGTATTGAAGTTGGTAAGCATACCACCCAGCCAACGTTCAGTAACAAAAGGCATGTTCACCGTCTGTGCACATTCAGTGACGATTTCCTTTGCCTGCTTTTTCGTACCCACAAACATGATCTTCTTACCGCTTTTTGCAATGCTCTTCAGAGCAGCTGAAGCTTCCTGCAGACATTCAACGGTTTTATTCAGATCGATGATATGGATACCTTTCTTCTCTGCAAAGATGTAAGGCAGCATCTTAGGATTCCACTTCTTACGCAGGTGACCAAAGTGAACACCGGCTTCCAATAATTGCTGTTGTAATGAAGTGTTATTTTCCATTGTATTTGTGTATAATAATGTTGAACAATATGTTGTCCGATTAACGTTTGCTGAACTGGAAGCTCCTGCGGGCTTTCTTGCGACCAGATTTCTTACGTTCCACACCACGTGGATCACGATTCAGTAAACCAGCTGCTTTCAGTGCTGGCCGAAATTCAGCATTCAGTTCAACCAGTACACGGGCAATACCCAGCTTAGCTGCTTCAGCCTGTCCTTTTTTACCACCACCGGCTGCATTGATCTTTATATCAAACTTACCAACAGCATCAACTGGTTTTAAGCGGAAGTTCCACCTGGTTCTGCAGGTACACCAGTGGGAAATATGCTTTATAATCTATGTCGTTCACCGTGATCTTGCCATCACCTTTGCAGATGAAAACTCGTGTTACAGCTTCTTTACGACGACCAACTGCGTTTTTTTGTTTTTCCATTTATTGATTTGTTTGGACAGTGTTGATTAGAATTTAAGTTCAGCAGGTTGTTGTGCGCATGCGGATGCTCAGCACCTGCGTACACAAATAATTTCTTGTACATCTTGCGACCCAGACGATTCTTAGGCAACATTCCTTTGACAGCTCTTTCAATCACTACTTCAGGACGACGCTTCAGCAAATCCCTTGCGATCTTCTGCTTCTGACCACCAGGATAACCTGAGAACGTCAGGTATTCCTTCTCGTCCAATCTTGTTTCCTGTGAACTTAACCTTGTCCGCATTGATTACAATAACAAAATCTCCGCAATCAACATGAGGAGTATAGTAAGCTTTGTTCTTACCGCGAAGTATCGCGGCAATCTTACTACACATACGTCCCACAGTTTGATTGGTCCCGTCAACAACGTACCAGTTACGTTGTACGGAAGCTGCATTCGCATGCTTGGTGGTGAAATGTAATTTACTCATTCGAATTTTAATTTTTGTCCCGCCGATGCGGAACGGTTATTAATCACTACAGCCAACCCCGTAGTGCCCTAAAGGGACGCAAAGGTAAGAGAAAGAACTGCCAAAAAGTGCAGGAAAGACAAGAAATTTTTATCGCACCTTCATAACTCATTGATTTTCAGTAAAAATTTTGCTCGATTTATAACATGAGGAGTTAAAGTGATCGCGAAATGGGCGTCAGATAAAGCAAGCTGTGTTGCCCATGGAACAAGGCGGCGTACTATGGAGCAAGAGACATTGGGTATTGACCAAGTGGCGGGCATAAGGGGCATGCCGATCAACCAAGGGGCGGGGCAATGAAACAAGGGGCATTAATATGGAGCCGGTGCTTCATGACGACAGAACCGGATTTTCACATTGAAATTTTCACATTCCACACATCGTTAAACTAGCACATTCGAATCATTATCTTTGTAATTATGATTCGACGCTCTATTCTAACGGTCCTCGTAGTGACCGGACTCGCTGTTCTTGTTTTTATGCTCGTTTACAAAAAAACCATCGAATCCTATTCTGTAGAAGTGCCCTTTTCCGTTATCAAAGCCGTAGATCATTTCCGGGATCCGCACAAAATGATCCAATGGATGGAGCCCTTCAAAAATGCTACATCCGGCCGTCCAACAGTAAATCCCCAACAGATCAGCCTGGGAACGGATACCCTCCAGATCCTCCAGAATGGTTTTGTAGACCTCAGGTTCCGGCGTTCAGACGGTAAGGATTCACTGGTGTATGCCATTAATGCCGACGCGCTGGTAAACCAGCCCAACATCACCACATTCACCCTGTCTTTTAATACCACTCCCTGGAAACAACTGACCCAGAAAAATCCTCTTGTACAGGAGGCTTTCAGAAATATGGACGCCTTCGCCGCTTATATGAAAGACCCGGTGAAAGTTTATGGTTATAATATCCGCGAAGTCACCGTCACTGATACTTCATTCCTGTTTTCCTCACGCACCGTTCCCGCAGCAAAATTTTCTAACGAAACGAAATTGCTATTTGATATGCTGATCGCGGAAGCGAAAAAAAGAGACGCGGGATATAATGGCGTGCGGATCTTTAACTGGCTCGATAATGGAGACAATACCATCTCACTTTTTGCCGGGATTGGTGTAACCAAAAGAATCATTACTGAAGACGGAGACCTGGTCAGTTATAAAATGATGCCCTACCAGAAAAAACTGCTGGTTGCCGATTTTGAAGGACCCTACAAAGACGTGATGAAAGCGTATGCTGCAATAGAAGAATACAAGGAGGATAATAAAAGGGTCAGCATGGCCATCCCCTTCCATAAATACATCAGCGACGGATACGGTTTTGCTGATTCGCAAGTGGTGAAGGTGAGGGTTAGTTTCCCCGTTTTTTGATCAGCATCAGGCTATCATTATTCCTCGCAATCACCCAGGCTGTATCCTTTCCTGCAACCAGGGGAAGAATTTTTCTGACCTCGTTCCGGATCACCAGCCCGGGTAAAGATGCGGCTTCCATCTGCCCATTTCCTTTATTGACCAGCAGCGTACCAAAATCCGCATCGTTCCTTCCTACAGAAACTGAACTTCCATAGAAATTTCCACCCGTGAATATATCCGGCAACCCATCGCGGTTGACATCCGTTATGATAGCGTCCCGAATGGAACTGAATTGCGCAACAGGAGGCAGCACTTTTAAGGTGAACTTCATATCGCCCTCATTGATCAGTAGGGCATTGGAAAAATTATCGGCGGTCAGTAATGAAGCTTTATTGAGTTTTGAACGTTCGAAGATCTGGTCCATCGTTGCCTTTGCAAAATCCTCTGCATACAGGAATTTCTTTTTCATGCCGGGCATCTGCTTTTCCAACTCCGCTTTATTGGCAAAGGGTATTTCCTGTCCCTCGAGATAATAACTCATGACCTGCTCCTTTGTACCATTGCCGTCAAAATCATCGAAATATAACCTGACAGGCTCTTTCACCGAAGCTTTGAGCCTGCTGTTTTCACCAAGATTACCAAGCACGAAATCAATGTCGCCATCATTGTCCAGGTCTGCCGGTTTAACGCAATTCCACCATCCCTTTGCCGTACATATCGTTCTTCTTACAAACTGATTGTTGGCCTGGATATAAGCCACTACTCCTCCCCACTCCAGGGCCAGTACAAGATCCTTCTTCCCGTCACCATTTACATCCGCCATCTCTGCATCTTTCACCATACCAGCCGATGATAAACCGGGTGCAATGACATCTGATGCATCAGTAAATTTTCCCTTCCCGTCGTTGACAAAAATATATGAACGCGGAACTTCTCCATAGGCAAATGGCACGGATCTTCCGCCCAGGAATATATCCACCAGGCCATCATTGTTGAAGTCGAAAGCCGACAGGCAGGAGGACGTAGATTCTACCTGGGGAAACGCATCCTGCCTTATCAACTGTTTTCCTCCCTGGTTGATATACAACCTGGGAACCATATGAATATCCTTACCATAGAATTCATTCCCGCCGCTTGCGATGATAAGGTCAGGGAATTGATCATTATTCACATCGGTCCAAATCGCATCCACGCTTTCATAAAGGCTGTCTGTATTCAGTGCGGGTTGAACCGACCGGCTAAAAGTACCGTTGTCTCCCTGCAGGAACAATGCGGGTTTATTTCCTTTGGAGGAACCGATAAAAATATCCTCCCTTCCATCCCGGTTCATGTCTGCTACTGCAAGCGCCGGTCCTTCCACCGAGACCATAAAAGGCATCAGGGGTTCACGATTGAATTCCACAAATGTGTTTTCTGTATGCAGGTAACCGAGCCCCGAAGAAGCAGCATGGTTTTCAAAAACGATCCCTGGCTTTCGGGCCTTTATGCGATCGTAATTAAATATGGGTAACCCGTTCCTGTATGCCAGGGACAGTTTCTTTTTTGTACTGTCGTAATCCAGTTTCTGATAACTGTTGTCCGGCCATATGATGATCATTGAATCCGGTATACCATTTCCGGTCCCTGCGAGAAAGGGAACTTCCATGCTCGACTGAAATCCACGCACAGGATATTTCTCAGCGATCCTGATTTCTTTACCGCTGAACACAATAAGCTTTGCACCCAATGCATTTTTATTTTCCCCTGTTCCTTCCAGTACAATCTTTACCGAAATGGAAGTATCCGTGTTGTTCCTGTACAGGTATGCGTCCTCATCAATATTATTGACCACGATATCGAGGTCGCCGTCATTGTCGAAATCCGCATATACGGCGCCGTTAGAATAAGTTGGCTTGTCGTTGGCGATACTGTTCCTGCGGTCGATAAACCTGAGCTGGCCATTATTGCTGAAAAACTTATTTCGCAGTTTGATCTGCGGAAATTTGTCAATAAAGGCCAGGTCTTTCTGATCCATTTTATCATCCCTGATCCGGGACTGGATCTGGTCATTGGAAATATAGTTTACATAGTCTATATCGTTCAGTCGTTTTGGGATACCATTGGAAATAAAAAGATCCTTCCTTCCGTCATTGTCGAAGTCCATGAACAGGGGCGACCATGACCAGTCGGTTGCAGCAACACCTGCATAAAATCCAATCTCGCTGAACATGCCGTTACCCCTGTTAAGTTGCAGGTTATTGCGGGTATACTGGTGATTATACCCGTATTTTAGTTTCATATTGAAGAGGTTGTACTCATCCTCCCCTAAAGAACGCTTCAGTATGTACGGATCCTCAGGCAGCATATCCAGTGTAATGATTTCCGGGTAAGCATCATTATTGATGTCGCCGATATCAACACCCATGGAGAACTGGCTGGTATGCATGATATGCTCGTCTGTTTCATCCCTGAAAGTTCCGTTGCCCTGGTTGATATAGAGATAATCATTTTCGTGGAAATCATTGGCAATATACAGATCCGGCAGTCCGTCAAGGTTTATGTCAGAAACGCAAATCCCCAGACCGTATCCTATCACTGAACTGTGGATACCCGACGCTTTGGTAACATCAGTAAACTTCGCCCCGTCATTCCTGTACAGCCTGTCACCGGACAGTGAGTCATAGGTGTTTTCATAGTTCGCCCTTGGCTGGAAAGTACTGTTATAACGAAGGGAGTGATTCAGGAGGTACATGTCGAGGTCACCGTCCATATCGTAATCAAAAAATGCAGCCTGGGTACTGAATCCGGAAAAATTAAGCCCATAACTGTCCGACTGATCCTCATACAATGGTATACCTTCCTTGCTGATGCTCTTGCAGACGAGTAATAGATTATGGTTATTCAGTGTAGCATATTTGCCCACACGGCATACATAGATATCCAGCATTCCGTCATGGTTGATATCAACAACAGAAACACCGGTGGACCAACCCTTATCGTCTTTTATACCGGCCTGTGCAGTGACATCTTTGAAAACCATATTGCCACTGTTTAAATACATCCTGTTGGGCACCTGGTTACCGGCAAAAAAAAGATCGATAAGTCCGTCATTATTAAAATCTCCTGCCCCAACTCCTGCGCCATTATAGAAATACATGTACTTAAGCATGTTAAGTTCCGGCAAGGGCGTCAGCTTATTATTGAAGTTCAGGCCGGTTTTCCCGGATTCCAGCAGGTCAAAAATGGGGACTTCCTTTTTCTCTTCATTACAGGAGAAAAAAAACAGCATAACAGAAACCACTATAACATTCAGGCTACGGTTCATTTCTTTTTAAGGCTATACATGAGCGGCAATTCATCATTGGCAAGAAAAATAATACGGGACTGGTTATTGATATCCATTTCTTTAATGTCCCTGATATCTCCTTTGGTCATAATGCCGGAGACTGCATTCGGCAGGTATTTCCATTGACGGTTTCCTGAATTCAGCAACACATGACCATAGCTGGCATCAATACGCGAAAATTGTGGCTGCCAGTGGGTAAGGTTACCACCCATGACAAGGTCTTTTTTACCGTCATCATTGATATCCTTTACCAGCACGGCATTGACGGAAGACAACTGGACCTCCGGAGCAAATTCCGGCAACCGTATACTTTCCATTTCCTTCATTCCATGCAATACAGGACGAAGTATATACAGCTTTTTTGACGATACTTGATTTGATCAGGTCCTCGACAAACAATTCCTGGATCGACTTATTACCATAATCCTGGTGTTTGAGGTTTTGTTTTTTCAAGGTAGGTATCTGATCGGTGAGGTCCCTTTTCAGGAAAACGGGAACATCTTTACTGTTAACCGTTCTGGTGATGATTTTTTCCGGTATCATGCTCTGGCTGAAAGAATTGATCCAGAGTTTAACCGGGTGGGCAGTATCGGGTTTGAGATAAAAATTCCTTCCCAGGTTTCCCAGTACAAGATCGTCATCGCCATCGCCGTCAAGGTCTTCAGCAACTACCGTCTGCCACCATCCCTGGAGACTGGTAAGACTGGTAGTCATTTCAGTAAAACGGTTATTGCTCCATGTGAACTGTCTTGGCGCCATCCAGTCACCCACCACAACCAGGCTGCTATGACCTTTGCCGTCCGATACCCAGTCGGCCCCTGTAATCATTCCCGCATCGGCAACAGGTCCCGCCTGCTCTTTCGATAACATGGAGAATTTTCCCTTGCCGTCATTTACATAAACATAAGACTCCGGGGTGATGCCATAATTGGAAGGCATGCACCGGGTAGCCGCGAACAGGTCCTGGTCACCGTCATTGTCCATATCAAAAGGAAGTAAAACACAGGTGTTACCCATATTTCGCGGAAGCGAATCAGCACTGCGACTGAAATTCCCGCGACCATCGTTAATGTATAACCGATTTTGAAGTTCCTTATTGAAGGATGGTTTATTGTTGCCACCCGCTCCCAGGAACAAGTCTTTATCTCCATCATTATCCACATCGACGAAAATGCTGGAATAGTCTTCAAAATCTTTCAGCATACCCGATAAGCGGTGAAATGATAAATCCCTTTCCCTTCCTGATGTACAATTGACCCGGTTTTTTCAAAGTGCCTCCGATATAAATATCCTCCAATCCATCACCGTTTACATCGGCAACGGATGCACGCGGGCCTTCCCTTGACAACAACTGCGGAATATTTCTCTCCATATAGAAGTCTACAAAATCATCCTCTGTATGTTTTTCGAAAGGCGGTGCAACAGCACTGAATAAGGTTTCGTCAGCTGATACCTTTGCAGGAGCTTCTTTTGCATTGACCTCCTCTATGCCAAGGATCGTATCGATTGCCGGTTTGGACAAAGTAGTGATGCGCTGGTCAGGCCATCTCACGGTGATGGAATCTATTTTATTTTTTTGGCCGAGTCCGAAAACCAGCTGATAATCCACAGAAGACTGAAACCCCCTTGAAGGAATAAGTTCTTTGGTGAGTATTAAGCTGTCGGCGTATATGGTTACAAGGCTCCCCACGGCTCGTGTATTGCTTTCCTTACCTTTCAGCCTGATGGAGACAAAATGATTTTTATTGATTTCCCTGCTGTTATTTTTATATAGTAAAGCAGGTTGGTTCACATTATTGACAACAAGGTCAAGATCACCGTCATTGTCCAGATCCGCATATGCGGCACCGTTAGAGAATGTCTTATCCGTCAATCCCCACTGTTCGCCAATATCTGCAAATTGCAGGTTACCATTGTTCCGGTACATTTTATTGGCAATGGGGTTGGAAGGCATTTTCTTGATGATCTCTTCTATTTCTTCTTTCTTTCCTGTCATCACCATCCGCTGTACTATATCATTGGCAAAAAAGTCAATGAAATCCTGGTCGGTTACATCATTATAGATTCCATTGCAGATATAGACATCATTCCAGCCATCATTATCAGCATCAAACATAAGCGCACCCCAGCTCCAGTCGGATGCCGCAACGCCTGCATACTGGGCAATCTCTTTAAAATTTCCGTTGCCATTATTTAGTTGCAGAGTATTCTGCATGAACTGGTGGTAAAATCCGGACTTCTCCTTGTACCGCTGCACATCTACATTTTCGAAAGAGGTGGTGGTTTTCAGCCGGTAATCATTATCCGGAAGCATTTCTGTTACGAAAATATCTTCGAGGCCGTCATTGTTGATATCTGCCATATCCGCACCCATTGAAGAATGACTGAGATGCTGGATACGATTTTCCAGATCTTCTTTAAAAGTTCCGTTTTTTTGATTGATGTAGAGATAGTCCCTTTCAAAAAAATCGTTGGAGACATAAATGTCAGGGTATCCGTCATGATTCACATCTCCCACTGTTACGCCCGAGTCCAAAACCGATCAGGCTTCCAAAAATATTGGCCTGCTTACTGACATCCGTAAAGTGGCCATTATCATTGCGAAGCAGCTTGTCGCCCCCACCCTTAAGAAAATCAGCCACGGGCCAGTCTTCTGCCCTGAGTTCTCTCTTGTTGGAATAGTTAAGCGTATTTACGGGGATGAAACTGTTCTTTAGTATATAAGCGTCAAGATCACCATCAAGGTCATAATCAAAAAAAGCGGCGTGTGTAGTATAGCCTGAATCATTAAGACCGTATTCGGCAGCCTTTTCTGTGAATGCCAGGTTGCCATTGTTGATCCATAATTCGTTGGTATTGCTTACGCCTTTCTGGTAGCCGGCGTTGCACACATAAATATCAAGCAGGTTATCGTGGTTGATATCAACCATCACCACGCCGGTGCTCCATTGTTTTTTATCTACAAACCCGGCTTTTTCAGAAATATCTTCAAACTGAAAATTTCCTTTATTGAGGAATAATTTATTCGCGCCCATATTGGCGGTAAAGAATACATCGGCGAGTCCGTCATTATTAATATCGCCGGTAGCCACGCCTGCTCCATTATAGAAATTGCGATAACTGAAGATGTTGAAGTCGCGGGAATTGGAGATGGTATTGGTAAATTTTATCCCGCTACTTTCCATTTTAGTGAAAAGTGTAGTTGCTGCTTTCTTTTCCGAACAGGAAAACAGGATGGCGGTAAAGGCTAAGAGAGATAAGAGTTTACGCATATGGTGGTAAAACAAAAAGGTCAATTTACATTGACCTTTTTGTATGATAAAGTTAACATTATCTGCTATTGGTAACCAGGATTTTGTTCCAGGTTAGGATTAACAGCAAGCTGTTGATTCGGAATAGCGAATAACAGTCTTTCGTTTCCAGATTTTGTAGGACGTGTTGATGTTGTTCCGGCAGCAGCTGGCAGTGGATCAAGGAATTTACCAAAACGGATCATGTCATTCCTTCTCCAACCTTCCCAGTAAAATTCACGGCCTCTTTCAGCCAGTAAATTATCCAGGGTCAGTGCTCCGAGTGGAGTGGCACCGCGAATTGCACGAATATCATTTACGATCGTTAGTGCAGCAGCGGCGTCTACCTTTCCTGAGTAGGGCTTCAGCCTTCATCAGCAGAACGTCAGCATAACGGAAGATAACGTAGTTCATTTTCAGCGTTACCATCGATACCCTGTGCGAAGTCAGGCGGATACTTAACCACACGGATACCGGTGATCTCGAGATCATTACCTGTTTCTTTAAGGGCCACAGCGCGGGTGAAAGCAAGGTTATTTCCTTTCCTGTCTTTCAGTGCAACACCGTTATTATCAAACTGCTGGCCTTCCAGTAAACCAACCCTGAGGCCGGTTACATTGGTTACGCCAGGGTAGGCTTGCACCACGACGAGTGTCAGCAGCTTCAAACTTGTCGTAAAAATCAGCCAGTGTAGTGAAACCATTCCATCCGCTTGGCTTCTGGTTATAGTGCAGTGTACAGAACCAGAAGAACCTGTTGTTACCACCGCGAACACCTACTGTATTTTCCAATGCGTAGATGATCTCTTTATTAGACGTGCTGTTATTGGCAGCAAAGGTCTGGAAGTAACTTGGGTTGAGTGAATACCTTCCGCTATTGATGATCTCATCAGCAAGAGATATTACCTTATCCATATCTGCCGCAGCAAATGTTGGAGCAGCCCTGTTAGCGTAAACACCGTAGTTGAGGTAAGTCTTCATCAGAAGTGCCTTGGCGCCATCCTTAGAAGCCCTGATAACGTTTGCATTTGCCAAGGATGCTGTTGCGATTGCTTCATTCAGTTCCCTGATGATGGTATCTGCTGCAGCTGTTCCTTTGATAGTGATTGGCAACTTACCATAGTCTGAAAGATCAGTACGATAAGGAACCTGGTCCCACATATCTAAAACATAAAACGTTGACAGGGCGCGAATGAATTTAGCCTGTGCCGCCTGATCTGCAGTTGGATTTCTCGTGAGTACAGTAGTTGCAGCAAACTGTGTCTGCAAAAGTTCCCTGTATGTATCACGGAGGAAAGCATGGTCAGCATTCCAGGTATGAGCATGTAATACACGCCAAACTCCGTTATCATCCCAGTCTGGTCCCCTGGTGGGCCCGAGGGCTTCGTCTGTGGTATGTTCCTGTCCGGCCCACACCCTGGACTGATCCTGGAGGGGGGTGTTAAATGATTCATACGCGGATTGAAGGAGACCTGCTGCAGTAACACTGGTACTGGCCTGTGTTAATGAATCCCGCAGTTCTTCATCAAGCTTTGTACAGGAGAAGCTTAGGACAGAAGCTCCTACAAGTGTTGTTAGAATTTTGATATACTTCATATTTGATACTTGTTATGTTGATTAAAGACCGAATGTCAGACCTAATAAAATGGTACGTGCTGAAGGATACGGGATATACTCGATACCGCGGGAAGGAATTCCGTTGATACTCTTATCTACGTTAACCTCAGGATCGAACCCGGTAAACTTGGTAATAACGAACAGGTTTTGACCTGTCAGTGTAACAGTCATATTCTTAAAAGGTTTACCTAGATTTCCAATTCTGTACCCTATTGTTAGCATTTGCCAGTTTCAGGTAGTCACCTTTTTCCAGGTAACGGGTAGAAGGAGCGATTGGATTAGACAGGCTTTCCTGATTTTCTCCCCCAAGTAAACTGCTCGCAATGTTCCTTGTTCCCAGGTTTCCAATGTTGATTACAGAATTAAGCGTGTTATTATACAACAGTTGTCCGGCAGCTCCGTTTGCATTGATCACCGCAAAGAATTTATTGTAGTTGAAATCTGTAGTGATTCCATATACTCTCTTAGGGTTGGGTGCACCGGAATAATAAAGTGTATTTCCATCATCTGTGTATACAGACTGACCGGTTGTTTTATCAATTCCTTCATGCTGGCGCAGGTAGTAAACGTTTAGTGTTTGCCCCGCAACCATTCGTTGTGAGGTTGCTCCAGAAATACCCTGTCCGTGTAAAGCGCCTGTCTCATATGTTCCCTGCAGATCGTTGATCTTATTCTTAAGGAAGGCGATATTACCACCGAGATTCCAGGTCATATTGGAGTTACGAATGATACCAAAGTTTAATGCAAACTCAAAACCGGAATTTTCCAGGGTGCCCGGAAGATTCTGCCAGACCACACCCGCTGGCGGACCAGGAGCAGGTACATTAAGCCCGAATATGGGATCTGCGGTAGTTCTGCTGAACCAGTCAGCGGTACCTGTAAGACGACCATCAATAAATCCGAAATCAATTCCAATGTTAGTCATGGTATTGGTTTCCCAGGTCAGGTCAGGATTGATGAAATTGACGAATTCCTGATTACCGCCCTGGCCAATACCCACCCTGAGTATTGAAGCTCCTGCAGGGAATTCCTGGTTACCGGTCTGACCCCAGCTGGCCCTGAGTTTCAGGTTACTGATGGTCTTATTGCCGCGAAGAAATCCTTCATTAGAGATATTCCATGCACCGGCAACTGAAGGGAAATAACCGTATTTATTATTAGCTCCAAATTTGGTTGAACCATCGGCCCTGATCGTACCGGTCAACAGGAATCTGTCGCCGATATTGAAAGTGGCCCTGGCAAAGTATGATTGTAATTCAGAAATTGGGTTGGCATAAGAATACATGGAGCGATCCACCGCTGGTACACTTCCCATATAGTTGGTATATGGAATTCCAGGATAATCTACAAAACGACGGCCTTCCATTCCTTGTCCTTTGTTATCGAATTTCAGGTACTCATAACCTATTACCGCATTCAGGTTAATGTTTTTGGTCAATTGCGGAGTATAAGACAATGTATAGTTCAACGTCTGATTCAAAGACTTATTATTGAAAATACCTGCATAACCACGGTTATCGGTCAGGTTCAGCCAGTTACGAAGTTCAGTTCTCCTTTCACCGGTGCTGTAATTGACTGCATACAACATACGCAGTTCCAGATTGCTTAATATTTTATAACTGGGAGAAATGCTACCCAGGATTGTATTAACAACCGTTTTGTCATCAGCAGCTGCAAGAAGGGCAAGCGGATTGATCGTTGTTGCACCTAATTGGTTATTTACCCAGATGGAATCGTTCGGCTTCCTCAATGGATGTGTAGGATTCCACTGGAGTGCAGTACCGATTAATGATCCCTGGAAACCGGCATCGTTTGATATCGGAGCAAGCCTGGTAACAGTACTTGTGGTCAACAGGTTGAAATCAAGTCCAAGCTTCTTGCTTTCAGTCAGTTTGAAAGAAGAAGTAAGGTTAGCGGAATACTTCTTGAAACCTGATTCCTTCACGATACCATCCTGGCTCAGGTAGCCAGCTGAAACACGGTATTTTCCGTTTTCATTTCCACCGGTAACAGCCAGACTGTAATTCTGTGTGTACCCCGTTCTCAGGATTTCATCCAGGGCATCTACGTTAGCCCCATAGTCTCCAGTTGTTAAATTATATTGCTTAAGCGCAGCGCGGTATTCATCACCATCAAGGACGTCAATTCTTTTCAGCAAAGAACTGATACCCACGGAAGTGGTAAAGTCGATTTTCGGAGCGCCGCTTTGACCCTTTTTAGTAGTGATCATGATAACGCCATTAGCACCTCTGGAACCAAAGATGGCCGTTGCAGATGCATCTTTTAATACGTCCATGGAGGCGATATCTGCCGGGTTGATAAAGTTCAATGGGTTGTCACTGGGAGTTCCTCCAAGGGGAGTTCCATTACTGGGAGCAGTTGTTCCACCAGACAAAGGAACACCGTCTACCACGATCAGCGGCTGGTTGCCCGAACGGATAGAAGAAATACCCCTGATGTTGATGGTAGCACCACCACCGGGTGCACCCGAGTTGTTTTGAACCTGCACACCTGCTACTTTACCCTGGATCAACTGATCAGGAGAATTGAATACCCCCTGGTTGAAATCCTTGGCTTTCACTGATGCAACGGAACCTGTAAGATCCCTTTTCCTCGCCGTTCCATAACCTACCACAACCACCTCATTAAGGTTGGCTGATGTAGAAGCCAGGGCCAGACTCACGTCCGATCCCGATATGGCTGCTTCCTGCGTTCCGAAGCCTACTGCAGAAAATACAAGTGTGCCTGCATTTTCCGGTACTGAAAGTCTGTAAGTGCCATCAGCGGCTGTTTGCGTAGCCAGGTTGGTACCCTTAACCGCAACCGTTACCCCTGCTACGGGAGCACCAGTGTTGTCAGTAACCTTACCTGTGATGACTTTTTGTTGTGCGAAGGTTTGAATTGCCAGTAGTAAAAAAGAAATTACAATTACTGGCAGTAATCGTTTTTGGGTCATAATCAGTATTTAGTTTAAGTCGGCCGAAAGATATGTAATTTCTACATATTGTTATAAAATGCTTAACAAATATTTAAGTTCTAAGACTTTTTTTGTTACAAAAAAATTGCTAAATCGATTAATGTGTTTGAGGGGTGTTTTAACAAAGGCCAAAAAATGAGGACAGGCTTTTATATATTAATGCTGCTTAATATGGATAAAAATTTATTAATGTGTTGAAACATCGAATTTCACAAATAAATCCGGAATGCTAGAAATCTATGCCGACAAAAGTTTTCTTCTTCATTTTTGAATACCTGCTTTCATTAAAGGTGTAGAGTTTACCGGGGCGGTGCGGAACATTATCTTCCATTTCATTAATGTCCACCAGCAATCCCGTCGTGAATAATTTTTTCCGGAAATTCCTCCTGTCGAGTTTAACCCCCAATATCGCTTCATAGAGACTCTGCAATTCGCGAAGCGAAAATTTATTTTCCAGCAGGTTGAAGATGATGGGTTCTTCCTGCACTTTTTTCTGCAGTCGTTTCAAACAGGTATCCAGGATAATCTTGTGATCAAAGGCCAGCGTCTTAAGTTCATCTACCTTATGCCAGTGCAGCTCATTATTCATTTGCTGCAACTGGGTATGCTTTATATTGACCAGTGAGAAATAAGCAGTGGATACCACCCGGCCCGCAGGATGCCGGTCCACGCCGCTGAACGTATACACCTGTTCCAGGTAAACATTATCCAGGCCCGTACGCTCCTTCAGTACCCTGTAAGATGCGGATTCGAGATCTTCATCCAGTTGCACGAGATCACCGAGCAGTGACCATTCACCAATAAATTCTTCCAGGTCGCTTTTGATCAGGAGTACCTTTAATACGTTTTCATCGAATCCAAAAATCACACAATCCACAGACACGGCGAATCCGAAAAAATCGCTGATATCCACCGGTGTGGTATTAATGTTAGGCTTTTTTCTATGTGGCGTCATAAAGGGCTAATCGTCGTTAATGTCTGCAAAAATTATTATAACAATATTGAAAAAGCAAATTTTGCGAAAAATGAAAGTAATAACTTCTGGCTTACCACATCTTTTCTATCGGTCTAAATACTACTTTTAATATCAATCCAGGGATATGTATCAGAAAACAGAAATCACGGTAATGCAGGCCGCCACTCAGGAATTGCTGAAAAAAAAAGGCGATCATGACTACCTGAAAAAAAATATCGGGAAACTGCGTGATGTACTAAGGTTTCATGAACACCGATACTATATAATGAATGATCCGTTGATTACCGATCATGAATTTGACACCCTGTACCAGTGCCTTGCTGATCTCGAAAAACAAGATCCTTCGTTAGTTACTGAAGATTCCCCAACCCAGCGGGTAGCCATTGGATTAACTCCCTCCTTTCCCACTGTTCATCACCTGGTGCCCATGCTGTCGCTGGAAAATTCATATGATGAGGCTGACCTCACAGACTTTGACCGCAAAGCCAGGGAACAAAGCAGGCTGTCTGTTATTGAATATTGCGTTGAACCAAAATTTGACGGTGCCAGTATTTCCCTCATCTATGAGAACGACCGGTTTACCAGGGGGGCCACCAGGGGAGATGGAGTGGAAGGAGAAGAAATCACCACCAACCTCAGGCAGATAAGGTCCATTCCCCTTTCTGCCGCTTTCTCACGGTATGGCATACACCAGATTGAGATCCGCGGTGAAGTGATGATGAACACCAACAGTTTCCGGAGATACAACGAGATGCTGGTATCGCAGCAATTGCCGCCCCTGGCCAACCCCCGCAATGCGGCGTCAGGCACCCTGCGTATCAAGGATCCCAGGGAAGTGGCCAAAAGAAACCTCGAAGCTTTTTTATACCATGTGAGTTATATACATATTGAAAAGGGACGCCCTGAACCCAAAGACATCAGGACCCATGCAGGTATGCTGGAAATGTTATGGGAACTGGGCTTTAAGAGCCCGGTAAAGGAAAAGAAAATTTGCCAGGGCATTTCAGAGGTCATTGCCTATTGCCGTGAGTACGAAGCCAGGCGGGATCAGCTTCCTTATGAAATCGATGGCATGGTGGTGAAAGTAAATGATGTGGCTGTACAGGAAAAACTTGGCATGACCACCCACCATCCGCGCTGGGCCATTGCCTTTAAATTCAAGGCCAGGCAGGCGACCAGTAAACTGAAGGCAGTGGAATTCCAGGTAGGCCGCACGGGGAGTATAACGCCCGTGGCAAAGATCGAACCTGTTCCACTCAGCGGTGTAACAGTGTCTTCTGTCTCACTGCATAATGAAGACTTCATCCGGGAAAGGGATATCATGATCGGCGACCAGGTATTGGTGGAAAGGGCGGGTGATGTGATTCCTTATATAGTCAAGGCACTAACGGATGCCAGGACCGGTAACGAAAAGCCGATTCATTTTCCCAAAAACTGCCCGGTATGTGGCGACAAACTTTATCGTCCGCAGGACGAAGCCATATGGAGATGTCCGAATATCAACTGTGCGGCACAGGTAGTTGAAAGAATCATCCATTATACCAGCAAGGATGCAATGGATATCAGGGGACTGGGAGAAGCCAATATCCGGAAATTTTTTGAGCTGGGCTTCCTTAAAGATATCCCCGGTATCTATCATCTTCCATACGATAAGATCCTTGCCCTGGAAGGAAGGGGTGAAAAATCCGTACAAAATCTTAAAGAAGCCATTGAACATTCCAAATCGCAGCCGCTTCACCGGCTCATGTATGCCATGGGTATACGCTATGTGGGAGAAACAACGGCAAAAACACTGGCCAATAATGTAGAGCACCTGCTCAACTTCCGTGAGTATTCGCTGGAGAAGCTGCAGGAGATGGAAGATGTGGGCATCAAAGTTGCAGAGAGTATTTATCAGTTCTTCAAAAATCCCGATAATATCAGGATGCTGGAAAGACTGGAAGCGGCGGGAGTTAACCTTAGCAATAACCGACAGGCAGTAAAGAAACATGGTAATCTTGAAGGTTTGAACTTCCTTTTTACCGGAACATTGTCTGAACTAAAACGGCAGGATGCTGAAGCAATGGTGGAGGAGAATGGCGGTAAACTGGTGAGTGGCGTCAGCAGTAAACTGAATTACCTGGTGGTTGGTGAAGATGCAGGATCAAAACTGGAAAAGGCGAGAAAAATACCCAGTATCCGCATCATCAGTGAAAAAGACTTCCTTCAAATGGTCAGGATAACGTAAACGTATACGCTAAACTGCCTAATTTCTGTTAATTGTTAACTTCTTTTTACAAAAAATGTTAACAATTGTTGATTTGTGTAGTAATTTAGAAATATCAAAAGCCTCGTGTTATGATTAAAAAATTAGCTGGCGAAAACTGGAAAACATTACAATTCCCCGGATGGAAAGAATTGCGTAAAAAATACGCAGTTTCAAGCCAGGGAAGAGTAGCAAGTTTTACGGATGATATCCATGAAGACGGGAAACTACTGAACGGATCCCTGACAACCGGGTATAAGAGCCTTAACCTGCATCGTCCCAACAGTAAGGGCACGATATATATTCACCGGGAAGTGGCCAAGCTATTCAGTAAGAAGCCTTCTGTTAAACATAAGTTTGTGGTGCACGTTAACCATAATAAGCTTGATAACAGGTCCGCCAACCTGAAATGGGCTACACAGGAGGAAGTGGCCAGGCACCAGCAAAAGTCTCCTGCAAAGATTGCCTATAAAAAAGTACAGGCGTCCCGTAACACCGGCCTCAAGCTTAATGCCAAGCAGGTCAGCACCATCAAGAAAATATTGGTGGATCCAAAACGCAAACTCACGTTCCGCCAGCTTGCCGAAAAATACAGTGTCAGCGAAATGACCCTGTACCGTATTAAAAGCGGAGAGAACTGGAGCAAAGTGAAGTAACCCCTGCCCATGGATGCTGCCCTTCGATTTCTTCGAAAGCTAAAAAAGAACAATAACAAACCCTGGTTTGATGCTAACCGTAACGACTATACGGAGGCAAAGCAGCAGGTTGAATCATTCCTGGAAGGCCTGATTGCCGCCTTTGGCAAAACAGATGCGGCCATCTCCACGCTCACACCAAAGGAATGCATGTTCAGGATCAACCGCGACGTACGTTTCTCCAAGGACAAGTCTCCCTACAAAACAAATTTCGGTGCCTTCATCAACCAGGGGGGAAAAAAATCCACACTTGCGGGATATTACCTCCATATAGAACCCGGGGCCTCTTTTGTTGGCGGTGGCCTCTGGATGCCAATGCCTGCAGAACTTTCGAAAATCAGGCAGGAGATCGACTATAATTTAGAGGAATTCAAAGCCATTCTGAAAACGGCTGCCTTCAAAAAGCAATTCGGTGAACTGTATTCCGGTGAAGACATGTCCCTTCAACGCGTCCCAAAAGGATATGAGGCCGATAACCCCGCAGCCCAATACCTGAAATTGAAAAGCTTTATTGCCACCAGGAAACTAACAGACGAAGAAGTGCTCTCCAAATCACTTCAAAAGACCTGCGTCGCGGCGTTTACTGCGCTCAAACCCCTCCTTGATTTTATTAACAGGACGCAGTAAACGATTGCGGATTAGCGGATTACGGATTGCGGATTCTTTGGTTTGATTATTCCTCTGAATCCGCAATTCGAAATCCGCAATCCGCAATCCTCATATCAAACCCTTTGATATGAGGTACTCCGCTATCTGAACAGCATTGGTGGCGGCACCTTTGCGGAGATTGTCAGAGACGATCCACATATTCAGCGTCTTTGGCTGAGTTTCATCGCGGCGAAGCCGACCAACAAAAACATCATCCTTCTCATGGGCATCCATGGGCATGGGATATTGCTGGTTGGCGGGATCATCCACCAATACAACACCCGGCGCGGAACTGAGCAGGCTCCTGACCTCATCAAGGTCAAATTCCGTATCAAATTCAATATTCACACTTTCACTGTGCCCGCCCATCACCGGAATTCGGACAGTCGTGGCCGTTACCCTGATCTGGTCGTCTCCCATGATCTTCCTGGTCTCGTTTACCATCTTCATTTCCTCTTTGGTATACCCGTTATCCAGGAACACATCGATCTGCGGAATGGCATTCAGGTCAATCGGATACCTGTAGGCCATGGGATAGTCGTCGCTCCCTCCATTCATCTTCCGGCTTCTTTCCCCCATCAGCTGGTCCACCGCTTTCTTGCCTGTTCCGGTAACACTCTGATAAGTGGATACTACAATTCTTTTGATCTTATATTTTTTATGCAGAGGATTCAGGGCAACCACCATCTGTATGGTAGAACAGTTGGGATTGGCAATGATCTTATCTGCTGCTGTTAATTCATCGGCATTGATTTCCGGCACCACCAGTTTTTTTGAGGGGTCCATCCGCCAGGCAGAAGAGTTATCGATCACCGTGATGCCGGCCGCCGCAAACTGCGGCGCGAGTTCCAGGGAGGTACTGCCACCAGCTGAAAACAGGGCCACATCCGGCTTCGCTTTAATTGCGTCTGCTGCACTAACCACCTTAAATGGTTTGCCTTTATAAATGACCTCCTTCCCAACGGAAGCGGCAGAGGCCACGGGAATTAATTCATCAACGGGGAAATTTCTCTCTGCCAGGACCTGTAACATTTTGGTGCCTACCAGTCCGGTGGCGCCTACAACGGCAACTTTCATGTTTGCTTTTTTGATTTTATGTCATAAAAAAAGGCCTTCCAATGGAAGGCCCGGAAATATATGTTTACATACTAAGTCCTATACCTTCCCCCTGAGGAAACGTTTTTTAGATGGCTTCGTATGTTTATTCATCACGTTCATGTGCATCCAAAAATAAACCGCAATGTTTTTTTCACCAAATAAATGTTGAAAATACCCTTTCCGGATACTGCATATCAATGCAATTTGCCTTCATGAAGTGGATATTGATCTGGTGTTGTCTCGGAATTCAACAGGCATCAGCGCAGGAGCCTTCCCGCTATGAATTGGTGATCCATGAAATTTTTGCCGACCCCACACCTTCCCGTGGATTACCGGCTGCTGAATATATTGAGGTCAGGAACCATGGAAACAGGGATATCAATGTCACTAATATCAGCCTGTCCAATGGCAATACCACCGGTAAAATAACAGTCGCGGCAATATTGCCTGCCGACAGTCTCATGATCCTGTGCCCTGCCACCAGCCTCTCACAATTTCTTCCCTATGGCAGGGCCGTACCTCTGTCACCTTGGCCCTCCCTGAATAATGAAGGTGACACACTGGTGCTGCTGTCTCCGAGCGGAAATGTCATTCATGCGCTCAGCTGGGACAAAGGGTGGTATGGCAATGCATTGAAAGAAGAGGGCGGATGGAGTATTGAAATGATAAATTTTCAGCTCCCCTGTCTTGATAAAAGCAACTGGTCGGCCAGCATAAATCCTCTTGGCGGTACACCGGGCAGAACTAACAGTGTAGTATCAACGAAAATTGACACCGTAACGCCGCTTCTGCTGTATAGCTTTATGCCGGATAGTGTTACTGTCATCATCGTTTTTTCTGAACCTTTGGGAAAGCTGACCATCCCTCCGGATGCAAATACCGGGTTGAAACCGGCCGATGCCATACTCCTGCCGCCGTTTTTCAACGCCTGCAGGATAAGCCTTGGAAATGTCGCAGGTCACGACAAACTGTATACCCTTTATGATATCATTGCAACAGATTGCGTCAATAACAACAGCCCGCCCTCTAATGCAGTCTTTGGCCGTTTTGCTGCTGTTGGCCCGAATGACCTGGTCATCAATGAAATTCTTTTTAATCCTTCTGCCGGAGGATTTGATTACCTGGAACTATACAACCGGTCCGAAAAAGTAATCGATGTGTCGCAGTTATCCCTGGCCAATCGCAATACCGGTGGAGGGATCGCTTCCGTTGAAAGGATCGCCGCGGGTTCATTTCCCTTATTGCCGGGAGAATACGTGGTCATTACAGAAAATGCTGATTGGTTGCTACATCAATATAACATGACCCATACCGGTGTCATTAATATAGGGGATATGCCTTCATATCCTGATGACCAGGGCAATATCCTATTGCTTAACGATATGGGGGCCGTCATTGATGAACTGGCCTATGATGAAAAATGGCATTTCCCGTTTATAGGTAACCGTGAGGGTGTATCGCTGGAAAGGATAAGGGCCGATGGTGAAACACAGGATAAATTCAACTGGCATTCTGCATCAACTGTATCCGGATATGGCACGCCGGGAAAGCTCAACAGCCAGTCGGTCCCCCGGGGAATGTTGGCCGGTCCAATTACCATCAGTTCCCCGCTGATATCGCCGGATATGGACGGCAGGGATGACTTTATAATGATCGGCTATTCATTCCCGGAACCGGGATATGTTGCCAATGTCACCATCTTCGACAGTAATGGCATTCCGGTCAACTACCTCGTGAAAAATGCCCTTTGTGGCATTAAGGGGCAGTTCCGGTGGGATGGTACCGGTACTAATAACAGTACCCTCCGAAAAGGGCATTATATAATTTTGACGGACGTGTTTAATATTAACGGAAAAACAAAACGATACCGAAACACCGTGGGACTGGTGAGATAATATTCAGGAGAAAATTTGGACCTTGTTACCACTGACATCCGACCAATAGTATAGTATTCAGTTAGTGTGTAGTCTCTAGTCTGAAGTCTCTAGTCTGATTTCGGCATGGCTCAGATCAAAGCAATATCGAAGTTTACCAGTTGCACAAATTCCTGGATGCGTTCATCGATGTCGTCCTGTGTTATTTCCTGGAGCCGCTGGGTGCCAAATTTTTCCACACAGAAAGAAGCCATGGCGGACCCGACAATAATGGCGGTTTTCATATTCCCAAAAGAGATATCCTTTGTCCGGGCAATATGACCGATAAATCCGCCGGCAAAAGTATCGCCTGCACCGGTTGGATCAAATACTTCTTCAAGTGGAAGGGCCGGTGCAAAAAATACGAGGTCTTTATGAAACAGTAATGCACCATGTTCGCCTTTCTTGATGATCAGGTACTCAGGACCCATCTTAAGTATTTCACGGGCTGCTTTAACCAGTGAAAACTGTCCGCTCAATTCCCTTGCTTCACTGTCATTGACCAATAAAACGTCTACTTCACGGATCACTTTTTTCAATTCATCGGCAGCCGTTTCCATCCAGAAGTTCATGGTGTCCATGACGATCAGCCTTGGCCTTGTCTTCATTTGCCTGATCACACTTAACTGTACCGCAGGTAAAAGATTACCAAGCATTAAAAATTCACAGTCCTGGTAGCTTTCCGGTACAATAGGCACAAACTCACCCAATACATTCAGCTGGGTATCCAGGGTATCGCGGGTATTCATGTCCATATGGTAGCGGCCCGACCAGTAAAAGGATTTTTTGTCGGCCTTGATCTGAACTCCTTCCAAATCTACTCCCCGACGCGTAAGTGCATCAAGCTGTTCTATCGGAAAATCCCCTCCTACCACAGATATCTGCTTGATGGGCTTTTTAAAATTGGAAGCACTCCAGGCAATATAGGTAGCTGCGCCTCCAATAATTTTATCGCTTTTTCCAAAAGGGGTTTCTATATCATCAAAGGCCATTGATCCAACAACTACTAAAGACATGGATGGGTATTTTTTGTGGCGCAAAGGTAAGCGGAAATAAGCTTGGAATGAATATGAATATGTCCGCCTATTGCCAACATCTCACTAACAACTGTTAGTATATTTTTATACTTTTGTACCTATTTAACCACTAACATATGGGTAGAATCAACAGCCGCAAGAATGCCACCCGTAAAGAAGTCATTACCCTGGCGGCGGCAAGGCTGTTCAGGGAAAAGGGATTTCCCTCAACGGGAATGCGCGATCTCGCGGGTGATGTTGGTGTGGAGGCCGCCAGCCTTTACAACCATATCCGTTCCAAATCCGAGCTCCTGCAGGAAATCTGTTTCCGCGTTGCAAATGATTTCACAGCACAATTACTGGAGGTTGAGGGAGAAGATTCGCTGAACTGTCTGCAGAAACTTGAAGCTATTGTCAGGTTTCATATCAGCATGTGGATCAACCGGCTCGACGAAGTGATGGTCACCAATAATGAAAGTAAATATCTCGAAGAACCCTATCACTCCACATTCCTCAATGAAAGAAGGGTGTACGTAAGAAGACTGGAGCAGATCATTGAAGAAGGGATCCGTAAAAACCAGGTCAGAAAAGTGCAGCCATATGCCGTGGTCCTGACCCTGCTCAGTGCAGTGAGGGGTATTGAATACTGGCACCGGACAAAAAAGAACATCACCGCCGATGAACTGGAAGAAAGCATGATCGTTCATATGGTCAACGGCCTTAAAAAGTAATCACACTTTAGCATTTTCGTATTATCATATTTCCCAACATGTCATTACATTTTCACGATATAACGGTCAGGAATATACGAAGAGAGACGCCCGACTGCATTTCTGTTTCCTTTGAAATTCCAGAACAACTGCAGGAGGAATTCAGTTTTAAACAGGGACAGAACATTACGATCCGTAAAATCATTGACGGAGAAGAATTACGGCGCAGTTATTCCTTATGTACTTCTCCGGCCGACAATGACTACAGGATCGCCATCAAGCAGATGGATGGAGGTAAATTTTCAACCTGGGCAAACAGTGAACTCAAAGAAGGTGACAGCCTGCAACTCCTTCCACCAACCGGCAATTTCCATACGGAACTGGATCCGGCAACCCGCAAAAATTACCTGGCCTTTGCTGCCGGCAGCGGCATTACGCCGGTCATGTCTATCATAAAGACTACCCTGCAAACCGAACCCCACAGCAGGTTCACCCTGGTTTATGGAAACCGTGAAAGGAAAAGCATCATATTCAGGGAAGAACTGGAAAACCTGAAAAATAAAGCCATGAACCGGTTACAAATTATCCATGTGCTGAGCAGGGAACAAACCGACAGCCACATCAATCATGGCAGGATCAATAGTTTCAAATGTGAAGAGCTTTGCAACAGGCTGTTGGATATCGGGTCATTTGATGAGATCTTTATCTGCGGACCGGAAGAAATGATTTTTACAGTAAAGGATTTTCTCGAAGCAAAAGGATTACCCAAAGAACATGTCCATTTTGAATTATTTAATACCCCTGTTTTACACCAGAAAGAGCTAAGCGTAAGCGAGCAGGCAACCGCAATCCCTGACCGGATCGTTGCAACCATTAAGATCAGGCTCGATGGTATTGTCAGCAGTTTTCCCCTGGCTTCCGAAGGTGATACGATCCTCAATGCTGCTTTGAAAAACGGCATCGATCTTCCCTTTGCCTGTAAAGGCGGGGTCTGCTCCACCTGCAGGGCTAAATTGCAGGAAGGCAGGGTACAGATGGATGTAAACTATGCGCTGGAAAGCGAAGAAGTGAACAGGGGTTTTATCCTGACTTGCCAGAGCCATCCGCTCACCGATAGTGTTTTTGTTGATTTTGACGCGAGGTAGTCCGGTCTTAACATTGTATTGACCTAATTCTCCACCCCGAAAACTAACAGGTGTTAGCTATTACAGCCATTTGAATTATCTTTGAAGTTCTAATTTCCAACTTATGGATGCACATCAGGAAGAACAGCATTTCCAGGAAAAGATCGACCAGGAGGTCAAGATAGAACCGCGCGACTGGATGCCGGATGCCTATCGGAAAACACTGGTACGGCAGATCAGCCAACATGCGCACAGTGAGATTGTAGGCATGCTGCCGGAAGGCAATTGGATCACCCGTGCACCCTCGCTCAAACGGAAAGCCGTTTTGCTGGCCAAGGTACAGGATGAAGCGGGCCATGGACTATATCTTTATTCGGCTGCGGAAACCCTTGGAGTATCCAGGCAAACCATGATTGATGATCTCCATTCCGGCAAGGCTAAATATTCATCGATTTTCAACTACCCCACTATTACCTGGGCTGATATGGGTGCGATAGGATGGCTTGTTGATGGCGCAGCCATTCTTAACCAGGTCATGCTTTGTCGTTCTTCTTATGGTCCTTATGCCAGGGCAATGGTAAGGATCTGCAAGGAAGAAAGTTTTCATCAGCGCCAGGGATTTGAAAGCCTCATGGTATTAAGTCGAGGTACTGATGAGCAGAAAGCCATGTGCCAGGACGCCATCAACCGATGGTGGTGGCCTTCACTGATGATGTTTGGTCCCAAGGATAGTGAAAGTACCCACTCCGACCAGAGTACAAAATGGAAGATCAAAAGAAAGTCGAATGACCAGCTTCGCCAGGAATTTGTGGACATGATCGCTGAACAGGTGAAGATCCTGGGCATGACACTTCCTGATCCATTGCTGAAGTGGAACCCGGCGCGTAAACATTATGATTTCGGGGAGATCAACTGGGAAGAATTCTGGAATGTGGTGAAGGGTAACGGACCTTGTAACAAACAACGGCTGGAAGCCCGCAAAGCAGCACATGAAAAAGGTGAATGGGTAAGGGAAGCCGCAATGGCCTATGCCAGGAAAAAATCAGCAAGGCAAAAATCAAAAGCAGCATGACAAAGAAATTTTTATACGGAGATATTCCGGAAGATGCCGGTACAGGAACACCGGAACCAATCAGGAAAAATGAATTCAAAATGAAGCCGGCAGAAACCGCAGTGAGTCAGCACGACTGGCCACTGTGGGAAGTATTTATCCGGAGTAAGCAGGGACTTGATCATAAACATGTAGGAAGCCTTCATGCGGCGGATGCAGAAATGGCCATTGAAAATGCAAGGGATGTGTATACGAGAAGGATGGAGGGTGTCAGTATCTGGGTTGTGGAAAGCCGTTATATACATGCGTCAAATCCCGACGATGCAGAAAGTTTTTATGAACCTGCCAATGATAAGGTGTACCGTCATCCCACATTCTATGATCTGCCGGATGAATTGAAACACATGTAACACATTGAAGAAAATTTAAGACATTGACTGATTACCTGATTCCATATGTCCTGCACCTGGCCGACAATGCATTGATCATTGGTCACCGAAACAGTGAATGGTGCGGACATGGGCCTGTGCTTGAACAGGATATTGCCATTACTAATATTGCTCTTGACCATCTCGGCCAGGCCAGAAATTTCTACCAGTATGCTGCAACGCTGAAAGGTGATGGAGCAACAGAAGATACATTGGCCTACCTGCGAACAGAAAGGGAATTCAGGAATTGCCTGCTTGCAGAACAACCCAATGGCGACTGGGCACAAACGATTCTTCGCCAGTTTTTATTTAGTAATTATCAATGGTTGCTATATACTTCGCTGGTCAACAGCAAAGACGAACAAATTGCCGCCATCAGCAATAAAGCTTTGAAAGAAGTAACTTATCATCTCCGGTGGAGCAGTGAATGGGTGATCAGGCTGGGTGACGGAACCGAAGAAAGTCATCAACGTATACTTGACGCTGTCAGTAATTTATGGCCATATACCGGTGAGCTTTTTATCCCGGCAGATTTTGAAACAACGGCAATGAAAGAAAATACCGGTGCAGATATTTCACAGTTAAAAGGACCCTGGGAAGCAAAGGTTCGTGAAGTATTTGATGAAGCATTTCTGCCCATGCCAGCCGCAGGTTTTTCGCAAACAGGCGGCAAGCAGGGGTTACATACTGAATACATGGGGTATATTCTTGCAGAACTTCAATATATGCAGCGAACTTACCCCTCAAGTCAATGGTAATCTCGCTTCGGGTTTGTCGTTGACTTGGTGATCACGGCCTCCTTCGTCAAAGACTTCGGCGGTCAGGGATTGCGGATTATTGAATAATCTAAAAAAAATTCACGATATCATATCACCACATTACGATATTGGATCTATCTGGAAAATCCTGGAACAGGTAAATGATCCGGAAGTTCCTGTACTGTCTGTCATCGACCTTGGAATCATCAGGGACGTCATCGTAGCAAGATGACGGTGCTGTGGAGGTGATCATAACGCCAACGTATACTGGCTGTCCGGCGATGGATATGATTTCCGCCAATATACGCATGGAACTGGCGGAACAGGGTATTGAAAAAGTAAAAGTAACCACTGTACTTTCACCGGCATGGACCACCGACTGGATGAGTGAAGAAGGAAAAAATAAACTGAAGGAATATGGTATCGCACCGCCCTTACCTAAACAACAGGCCTGTCGCACAGACCTTTTTGCCGATGAAGCCATCCCCTGTCCCAGGTGTAACTCGTATCACACCAAAAGAATAAGTGAATTCGGTTCCACAGCCTGCAAGGCATTATACCAGTGTCTTGACTGCCTTGAACCTTTTGATTATTTTAAATGCCATTAACAATCCAATCCCTAAGCCTACATCATTATTTTTCAAAAAGCCACTATGCGATATATCATTTTTTCTATTGAAGATGCTGTTGCCCGCATCACTTTGAACAGGCCTGATAAACTCAATGCCTTTAATCGTGAGATGGCTCTTGAACTTCAGTCCTGCCTCGACCAGGCCGCCAGTTTGAAAGAAGTGAGGGCAGTACTCATCACCGGGGCAGGCAAGGGATTCTGTGCCGGGCAGGACCTGGCGGAAATCACTGATCCTTCCGGTCCCACTATGTCGCAGATACTTAGTGAACATTATAATCCCATCATCCGGAAAATAAGGGCATTGGCCAAACCCGTTATTGCAGGCGTCAATGGAGTAGCTGCGGGTGCAGGAGCAAATATGGCGTTATGTTGCGATATCGTGATGGCCAGGCAGTCGGCTTCTTTTGTCCAGGCCTTTTCCAGGATCGGACTTATCCCCGACAGTGGCGGCACGTATTTTCTTCCCAGGCTAATCGGATGGCAGAAAGCATCCGCATTGATGATGACGGGAGATAAAGTAACTGCTGATGAAGCAGAAAAAATGGGGATGATCTACCAGGTGATCCCTGATGAGTCATTTGATGAAAAAATCAGTCAGTTTGCCATCCGGATGGCTGCAATGCCTACCCATGGGCTCGCGCTGACAAAACATGCATTGAACTATTCCCAGACGGGCAATTATGTACAGCAGCTCGACCTGGAAGACAAACTTCAGCAGGAAGCAGCATTAACTTACGACTACCGTGAAGGGGTCGAAGCCTTCCTTCAAAAAAGAGCACCACAATTCAAAGGAGAATAATGTTTCACACATCGAACCAGGATAAGATAAACATCAATTATGCAAAATGACCAGTTAGCAAGGGAAGTGGTTGACCACATGATGGACCACGATTTTTTCAGCCAGTGGATGGGTATTGAAGTACTGGAGATCCGCGAAGGCTATAGCAGGATAAGCATGGTGATCCGGAAGGAAATGGTCAATGGATTTGGCATCGTTCACGGGGGAATTCCTTTCTCAATGGCCGACAGTGCCTTTGCTTTTGCCTGTAACAACCGTAACAACCTGTCAGTAGCACTTGATGTTACGATCAGTTTCACCAAAGCCATGCATATCGGCGATACACTAACTGCAGAAGCAAAAGAGGTCCACAATGGAAGAAGTACCGGCGTTTACCTCATCACCGTCACCAATCAGAAGGGGGAACATGTGGCCCTTTTCAAAGGCACCTGCTTCCGGACGGGAAAAACACTCATTTAGGCATCCATCCGTCTTATCTTCGCATATTCATAAAAAAACCATGTTCTATTCTTATAAGGGCTTCAGGCCCGTCGTTGACCCATCGTCCTTTGTCCATCCCGCTGCCGTAGTAACGGGCAATGTGATCATTGGAAAGGATGTTTATGTGGGTCCCGGTGCCGCATTACGGGGCGATTGGGGAGCGATCATTATAGAAGATGGATGTAATGTGCAGGAGAATTGTGTGATACATATGTTTCCCGGTGTGACGGTAAGGTTAAAAGAAGGTGCACATATTGGCCATGGCGCTATCATACATGGAGCAGTGATTGGAAGGAATTGTCTTGTTGGGATGAACAGCGTGATCATGGATAATACAGAACTTGGAGACGAATGTATCATAGGTGCGTTGTCGTTTATAAAGGCCGATGAAAAGATCCCTGCACGCAGCCTGATGGCTGGAAATCCGGCAAAATTTATTCGCGAGGTGAATGATGAAATGATACAATGGAAAACAGCAGGAACAGCATTGTACCAGGGGCTGCCTGCATCACTCCGGGAATCCTGGGTTCCTTGTGAACCACTAACCGTTGTTGAAGAAGGAAGGCCTTCACAGGAGATACTTTATGAAACCTGGAATAAAATAAAAAATAAGTGACCGGCCGAATGATTAAGATTGTAAAGGGCGGATTACGGCATAAATGACAATATGGAAAAATCAAATTTTGTTGACCAGATCAGAATATTTTGCAGAACAGGTCATGGAGGGGCAGGAAGCAAACACTTCATGCGCACCAAGTTCAATGCGATGGCTGGTCCGGATGGTGGTGACGGCGGACGCGGTGCTCATATCATCCTGAAAGGAAATAAAAATCTGTGGACCCTGCTCCACCTTCGCTACTATAAAAATGTGCTGGCCGAAGACGGTAAGAACGGCGATAAAAATAATATGACGGGGCGCGATGGAAAAGACATTATCATCGAAGTACCGCTGGGTACCATCGCAAGAGATGGCGAGACCGAAACCAAGGAAGCGGAGATCATGGAAGATGGACAGACCATCATCTGGCTAAAAGGCGGAAGGGGCGGACTGGGCAACAGTAATTTTGCCACACCTACCAACCAGGCGCCGGAATATGCACAACCCGGCGAGCCAGGTGTTGAAGGATGGAAGGTTCTTGAACTGAAGGTACTGGCGGATGTTGGGCTGGTGGGATTTCCCAACGCAGGGAAATCAACCCTGTTATCAGTGATCACCGCGGCCAAACCCAAGATCGCCGATTATGCTTTCACCACCATCAATCCCAATCTCGGGATGGTGGAATATCGTGGAGGAAAATCATTTTGTGTGGCGGATCTGCCGGGTATTATCGAAGGCGCTGCTGAAGGCAAGGGACTGGGACACCGGTTCCTGCGGCATATCGAAAGAAACCCGGTACTATTGTTTGTGATCCCGGCCGATAGTAAAAACCATATTGAAGAATTCAATGTGCTTGTCAGGGAACTGGAAAAATATAATCCTGAATTGCTGGATAAGAAATTCATTATCGCCATCAGCAAGTCGGATATGCTGGACGATGAACTGAAAGCTGAAATCAGCCGTGAACTTCCGGCTAACATTCCCCATGTATTTATTTCCTCCGTGATGCAAAAAGGGTTACAGGATTTAAAAGACCTTCTCTGGGACGCTTTGCTGGAAGAAAACAAGGATAAATAAATCTATAGGAAGATATTCAGGTTTTAATGATCAGCATCATCCGGATTATACTATTTACAAAATAATTTTGCCAATAATTTCTATTCATATGACTATGAAAAAATATTTGCTGGGTATTATTTTCCTGCTGCAGTTCTCCTTCAGTTTTGCAGACGAAGGGATGTGGCTGCCTCAGTTACTCGGGCAGCAGGTGTATAACGATATGGCAGCTAAAGGCCTTAAGCTTACTAAGGACCAGTTGTATAGTATCAACAAGGCATCTTTAAAGGATGCCATTATCTTTTTCGGAACCGGGTGTACCGGTGAAGTGGTGAGCAATGAAGGACTGGTATTTACCAACCACCACTGCGGTTATGGGGCGATCGTGGCAGCCAGTACCGTAGAGCATAATTACCTCAGGGATGGTTTTTATGCCAAATCGAAAGCGGAGGAAATTCCGGCAGCCGGGTTAACAGTACAATTCCTGTTGAGGATAGAAGACGTAACAAAAACAATGGATAGTGCGGTAGCCGGACTCACCGGAGTTGACCGAACAAAAAAAGTGCAGGAGATGACCACGGCATTAAATGCACAATACAGTAATGCTGCAGAAAATATAGAAGCAAGAATTAGTGCGGTCTTCAAAGGAAACCAGTTCCTGGTGTTTATTTACCAGCGGTATAAAGATATAAGGCTGGTAGGCACACCTCCTGAAAGTGTCGGGAAATATGGCGGCGATACGGATAACTGGGAATGGCCCAGGCATACAGGAGACTTTTCCGTCTACCGGATTTATACCAATAAGGAAGGAAAGCCGGCAGATTATTCGGCAGAAAATGTTCCGTTAAAACCAAAGTATTTTCTTCCCATATCGCTTAAAGGGATCAAGGAAGGCGATTTCGCCATGACATGGGGTTACCCTGGTTCTACCAACAGGTATGAGTCTTCCTATGGTGTGAAACTTAAAACCGATATTGAAAATTCAGCATTGGTAGAACTGCGCGACATGCGCCTGAAATACATGATGAATGAAATCAAAAAAAGTGATGCCAATAAACTGAAACTTGCCTCAAACTATGCCAGCATTGCCAATTACTGGAAATTTTTTGACGGCGAGACAAAGCAATTGTTGAAGTATAAGGTCTACGAACAGAAGCAGGCACAGGAACAAACCTTCCAGGCATGGGCAAAGGGAAAGCCGGAGTTCGAAAATATTTTTGCGGACTGGGGCAAGGCATATGAAAAATGGAGGCCCTATGCCAAACACCGCATGTATATAAATGAAGGCATTCTGGGAAGTCCGCTCCTGGCCTATGCTGCCTCCCTTCTGCTCCTTGAAAGTGAGCTGGTGAGAAAAGGCGTTGATCAACGCTGATGTAAAAAAATTACTGGCCACAGCAGACGAAGCAAGGAAAAAATTCGTCATTGCCGAAGACATCAATTCTGACAGGAATATTGTTGCCGGTGTATTGCAGATGTTTTATAACAATATCGATAAGTCACAACATCCGATTGGTTTTTATGAGGGGCTTCGCAATACTTATGGCGACCTGAAGGATAATGCAACTTTTGACAAGTATGCCGCGAATGTGTTTGGAACAACGATGTTGCTCAATGATGCCAAATGGAATGCTTTCCTGAAAAACCCCGACGCCATCAACTTGCAGAATGATGCGGCATATTCTACGGTGAGCCAGTTCCTGAAAAACTATGATTCCAAGTACATGCCCAACTACAGGCAGTTTACCGAGGCCAATAATACTGCTGGCAGGTTATACCTGAAGGGAGTTATGCAGATGGACCCAAAGAAAAAAATGTACCCCGATGCGACGTTAACGATGAGGCTCAGTTATGGCAACGTAAAAAGCTACCAGCCAAGGGATGCCGTAAAGTTTGACTACGTATGCACCATGAAGGGTGTTATGGAGAAATACAAACCCGGTGACTATGAATTTGACCTTCCTGCCAATTTCAGGGAGCTTGCCGGCAAAAAGGATTTCGGACAGTATATCGACAAGTCAAGAAATGACCTGGTGGTTAATTTTATTACCACCAATGATATTACCGGCGGAAACTCGGGCTCACCGGTGATCAACGCCAATGGCGAACTCATCGGTTTATGCTTCGACGGAAATTACGAAGCCCTCAGCCACAAAATAGCTTTCGACAAAGACCTCAACCGCACCATATGCGTAGACGTCCGGTATGTGTTATGGTGCATCGACAAACTTGGTGGCGGCGCGAATATCATAAAAGAACTGAAGTTAATGCGTTAATGGCCCGGCATAAACGTGGTATTGCAAAAATGCGGCATGGTGATAACGCAACAATGTCGGTTGAAGTTGCGGTATTGTGATAACGCAACAATGTCAGTTTGAAGTTGCGGTATTGAGATAACGTGGCTATGCGGGAGTAAAATGCGACAATGCGATACGGCGGTAATGCTGAAGTTAGCCGCCATTTGTTTGATTTAATTCGTAGATCAAAGCACAATATAATATTTTCATAATATAACTATGTCATTTGTTGATATTGGGACTAGTGAAGCTCAAATAGGAATTGAGGATGTGCTGATTTACTGCCCTTCCTGTGAAAAGATGACTCTTACGGAAATGGTAGTTATAGGAAGATATTTTCAAGCATTTTTGATTCCGATATTTCCGTATGATAAAATAGCGAATGTAACTTGTAAGGAGTGTGGATTAAAAAGAAATGAATTGCGTTATAAATTTAATGAACTTAAAGGCAACTTTAGTTACCCATGGTATATGTATATAGGCGGAGTAATATTTTTGGTATTCATTGGAATTGTAATTACTTCTTGATATTTTGATAATAAGAATTCTTATGGCTTATCATTGATTCGCCTAACACGAATCACAACAATTCGCATGATATAATACGATATGGCAAAAACCAAGACAACATACACAGGACAAGACGTTACAAATTTTATTAACTCCTTCGTTGAGAGCGACCAAAAAAAGGCTGACAGCTTTCAACTAATAGAATTATTACAAAAATGGTCTGACTCCGAACCCAAAATGTGGGGACCAAGTATTATCGGTTTTGGCAATTACCATTATAAATATGCAAGCGGACACGAGGGAGATGCTCCGGTACTTTCTTTCTCTCCACGTAAACCTGCTTTGACACTATATGTTTATTCTAACACTGAGAAAAACAAAATATTATTGACCGAGCTTGGAAAATTTAAAATGAGTAAAGCCTGTATTTACGTTAAAAAACTCTCAGACATTAATACTGACATCCTGAGAGAAATTTGCCTTGAATCGATTAAATATATCAGTGAACACCACGAATGTTCCTGCCGTGTAAAATAACAGATAACACCAGCCATTTCCTCATTTCAACTTCCACATTTCCACATTTCAAAATTTGCAAATTACGCACCGTCCTTAAACCCCCAAAGATACATACACGCGTAGGTGCGATATGGTTTCCATTGTTCGGCAATTTCCATCATCCTGGCCCTGAACTCTTTCTTGTTGCCGGGATCGAGGTCATATAAACCAATCATCGCCATCTGGATACCCAAATCGTCAGCAGCAAAAACGTTTTCGCGCTTTAGCGCAAACATCAGCAACATTTCAGTGGTCCATCTGCCCACACCTTTGATCTGTGTCAGGTATTCGATGATCTCGTCATCGCTCATCTTATTCAGTTTCTTGTCCTCCATCCCATGCGATTGCGCAAATTTGGCAATATTGTGTACATAGGCTGCCTTTGCATTGGAAAAACCAATCGCCCTGAGACTGGCCACAGGAGTTTCCAGGAGTTCCGCAGGCTCAGGGAATTTGCCGTTATACAGTGCTAGAAACCTGTCCTTGATCACCCTGGCAACTTTTACGGACAACTGCTGGCTGAGGATCGATAAACACAGGTGCATATAGGCATTCTTCCGTTGCAGCAGTTTCATCTCACCCTGCGCCTTTATAAGCTTCTTCATTACCTTATCCTTACTCAAATGTTTTGCGTAGTGCATACCGCAATTTCAATCTTATAAATAACAATACATAATATTAGCATAACAATTCCTGCACAGTAAGTTAAAACAGGCTTCATAGTTTTATGAAACCCTGTACAATTTGAAACCTCATTACCGGACCATCATCCTCTCCGACCTTCATCTTGGCATCCACAATTCCCACGTTAAGGAAGTTGTCCATTTTTTGCGAAACCACCACTGTGATAAACTTATCCTCAACGGTGATATTATTGATGGATGGCAATTGCGTAAATCGGGAAAATGGAAAAAGAAACATACCACCTTTTTCAAACTGATCATGAAATGGGTAGCCTCATCAGATACGGAAGTGATCTACCTCCGGGGCAATCATGATGATTTCCTGGACGAGGTACTCCCCCTGACGATGGGAAATTTTTCTATCCTCAGGAACCATATCCACGAATCAGGCAACAAAAAATATTTTGTTGTTCATGGCGACATTTTCGATTCTGTTACTACCAACCTTAAATGGATCGCAAAGCTGGGTGACGTAGGCTATACTTTTTTGTTATGGCTCAACCGGCATTACAATACCTACAGGAGTAAGCGAGGCCTGCCCTATTATTCTCTTTCACAGGTGGTGAAGGCTAAAGTGAAACAGGCGGTTTCTTTTATTTCAGATTATGAAAAAGAACTCTGCGCAGTAGCGGCCAATGAAAAATGCGACGGTGTTATTTGTGGTCATATCCACCAGGCCGATAATAAAATAATTAACGGCATTCATTACCTGAACTCAGGAGACTGGGTGGAGACACTCAGTGCTATAGTGGAAACGGAAGAACGTGAATGGAAAATCATTTACTACCAGGAATGGCTAAAGGAGCCATTCGTCGAAAAAAACCTGCAGCAGGCATCATCTGAACAGGAACCTGCATCCATTTTCTTTATAAACGCTGAATATGAGGACATGTAAATTCATTTTGTCCGTCCAGGGCGAAGGAAGGGGCCATCTTACCCAGGCCATTGCGGTCTATGAACTGCTCAGGAAATCAGGTCATACTGTCGTATGCGTTACCGTTGGCATCAGCAGTGAAAGAGAAATACCCGACTTTTTTATCCGCAAGATAAACTCACCCATCATCCGGCTGGTCAGCCCGAATTTTGTAAAAGACAGGAAACAGCGATCCGTGAGCCTTTTGCGTACCGCTCAGTGTTAATATGATGATGGCTTCATCATTTAAAAAAAGCCTTCAGACCATCAGGAAACTAACGGAAGATTATCAGCCAGATATCCTGGTCAATTTCTATGAACCACTCGTTGGTGCATATGCACTACTGTACAAACCGTCATTTAAAATTATATCGATCGCCCACCAGTATACTTACCTGCATCCCTCCCACCGATTTCCCCCAGGTCACAGATTTCAGTCATTGCTGACCTACCTGTATACCCGGTTTTCAGTTGCAGGTTCTAAAAAAATACTTGCGATTTCCATGCGGGAAACAGAAGCTCCGGCCAGCAAAAAACTGGTGATCATTCCACCCATTCTGAGAAAGGAGTTGTTCCTGCAGGAGAAAAAACAGGAAGATTTCATCCTCGTATATCTCTTAAATAGCGGATATATTGCTGATATACTTAAGTGGCATAAGAAACATCCCAAGACGGTCCTGCGTTGTTTCACCGACAGCGCAGAAGTGAAAAATGACCACCGTGGAGAATGGAAAATTGACGATCACCTGGTTTTCTATTCACTTAACGACCATAAATTCCTGGAGATGATGGCCAGTTGCAGAGGTCTTATCTGTAATGCCGGTTTCGAATCCGTATGTGAAGCCCTTTACCTTGAAAAGCCCGTGATGATGGTTCCTGTAAAAGGCCATTTTGAACAGTTCTGCAATGCCAGGGATGTTGCAAAATCGGGTGCAGGTATATCGTCTGACGAGTTCAACCTCGCCAAAATGGAGCACTACCTCTTATTTCACCAGCGTCATAACGGTGAACCGTACCAGCAATGGGTGAACAGGATGGAAGAAATACTCCTTAAAGAAATAAAGACCCTGCTTCCCGCAACAGCAAAGGACCATCCTTCAGACAGAATTCAGGAAGTCAGGCATTACTACATTGACCAGCTTACCGATCCGTCCTTTTCATCTTTCAGGGATATGCCCAAAGCCTGAAGTGTATTGCGGATTTTATCAGAGGTCATAAAGTCTTTCTTATTGCGGGCTTCCTTTCGGATGTCTATGATCAGCTGCAAAACGCCTTCAAGCTTCCCATTGTCTGCCGCCAACTGTTCCTGCAATCCGAAAACATCTTCTATATAGGTCTTGAATTGTTTTTGCAGGTAAGAAATGCCTTCCGCTGATAAGGTGGATTTTTCCAACGCACCACTCCTGAATGAATTGATATGGTTGACCATGGTGAACATATTGGCGAGCACCTTGGCAGTGTTCAGGTCATCATTCATATGATCCTCAAATTCCCGGGCAAGGGATACCAGTTGTGTTTCAATGTCGGTGTTCACAGTTTTTGCAGGCTCATGCTTCATCTGCATTAATACTGCATATGCCTCCAACAAACGTTTAAGGCCTTTTTCAGCAGCCTGCAGGGCTTCATTTCCGAAATCAAGTGTACTGCGGTAGTGTGTCTGCAGGATAAAAAAGCGAATCGTCATTGGCGTATACGCCTGTTCCAATACCGGGTGATTGCCGCTGAACAATTCTGAAAGTTTGATCACATTATTATAACTCTTCCCCATCTTCTTGCCGTTGATGGTGATCATGTTATTGTGCAGCCAGTACCTTGCCGGGATATGATGGTTGCAAACCACACTCTGGGCTATCTCGCATTCATGATGCGGAAACTGGAGGTCCATGCCGCCACCGTGAATGTCAAACTGTTCGCCCAGGTATTTCGTGCTCATGGCTGAACATTCAATATGCCATCCGGGAAATCCTTCTCCCCACGGGCTCTGCCAGCGCATGATATGTTCCGGTGCCGCGTGCTTCCACAGGGCGAAATCGGACTTATTTCTTTTCTCATCCTGTGAATCCAGCTCGCGCGTGGTTTCAAGCTGATCATCGAGGATGCGGCCGCTGAGAATTCCGTATGGCACTCCCCTCGCACTGAAATCATGGTGGTATTTGTCCACATCAAAATATACCGACCCATTTACCGTGTATGCGTAACCGTCAGCAATGATCTTTTCGATCATCCCGATCTGTTCTACAATATGACCGGTTGCGGTGGGCTCAATACTGGGTTCGAGGTTATTGAACTGCTTCATCGCCCAGTGAAACAGGTTGGTGTACTTCTGCACCAGTTCCATGGGTTCCAGCTTTTCGATCAATGCTTTTTTGGAAATCTTATCCTCGGCCTCCCTTCCTTCTTCTTCGAAATGGCCGGCATCGGTAATATTCCGGACATACCTCACCTTAAATCCCAGGTGGGTCAGGTAACGGTATACAATATCGAAAGTGATGAATGGCCTGGCATGCCCCAGGTGGCTTTCTCCGCTAACTGTGGGTCCGCATACATACATACCGACATGTCCGGGTGTATATGGAGTGAATTCTTCTTTCTGGCGGGTAAGTGAATTATAAACTTTAAGTGACGACATAAGGTTCCAAAAGTATCATTTTTTAGGTACTTCAATATCGGTGACAAGACCACGATGATCTGATAATTTCTTCGTCACCATGGTAAATTGCCCGATCATGAACACCTTGTCCGCAAAAATATAATCAATCCGCAGCGTCGGTAACCAGGCAAGGGACCTCGATTGGCGGCTGAAATAAGACTTTCCGAGGCCTGATCCCTTTTCCAAAAAAGCATCCTTCATATCCTTCCTGACCCTGAAATAGGCATATGAGTTTGGTACGTCATTCAGGTCTCCGCAAACAATAGCGGGATGAGCTGATTCTTCGATCTTTCCCCTCATGATATCGGCCTGTTTGCCTCTTTGTGAAAATGCATTCTGCATTTTCCGGAATATTTTACGCGAAGCCTGCAGCCCGGTGTCTTCCTGGTTTTTTATTTTGGACAGGCTAACATAATCCCTGCCCATGAACCCGTAGGATTGCATATGAACCGTCCCTACCCTGATGGTGTCATCATTGACCAGGATGTCTGCAAATACCGGTGTCTCCGCAGCTGTTGAAATACTGTCGGGCAACTGGTACTGGTAGGATTTCAGGATCCGGAATTTTGAGAACATTACGGTGCCCGACTGCACTTTTATATTGAAAGTACCCGTATTGGAGAAAACATAATAACTGAAACCGCATTCTCTTTTGATTCGTTCAACATTCAATTCATGTTTTAACTCCCCCGAGTAAAACTCCTGGAAACAAAGTATGTCGGGCGAGTATTTATTGACCTCATCAATAATGGAATCAAGGTTATTATATCGTGGATTGAATTTGTCTTCCGTAAAGGGTGTAAACCTTCGCACGTTCCATGTCATTAGCCGGAAATGGTCAGGTTTTTTTTCTATGATGAACTGGTTTGGCAGATGGAAAGCTATCAGTACGGCAATATCCTGGTAAGAAAAAATAAGCGCGATAATGCCCAGCATGGAAATCCTTGGCCGGTAAAAAAGCATGAAGACCGTAAATAAAAAAACAGCCAGTAACAGATAGGGGAAGATGAGTCCCACAAAACCAACCCACCACCATTTTGCAGGATTCAGTGAAGGTGTTGCGGATGCCGCCAGGAAAATTACCAGTAAAATAATGTAGGATAAAACTAAAATACCCTTGGCGGCTTTACGGAGCATTCTCAAATTTACAAATCTTCCTCACTTGCCCTTCTGAGTAATTCCTTTTCTTCTTCCGTTAAACGCTCATAGCCTCTAAGGTTGATTTTGTCGAGGATCTCATCAATCCGCTGCTGGGTGAGATTGGAAGTTTTTTTGAAGGGCTGATGGCCGCGGGTGTTATAAAAAACTTCCTGCTTTACCGGCCTTCTTTGTTTTGTTTTCTTTTTGGGGCTGAACAAACTGGTGATCCAGCTATAGACCCTGTTCATCCATTCTCCCCAGTCGTCTCCTCTTTTTAAAGACTGCACAAAGAAGAAACCAACCAGCGCTGCCGCCAGGTGGGGAAAGAAATATCCGGGTTTTTCAGACAGATAAAATACGTCGATAATACCAAACACAGCCGTCATTACCCATAAAGGGATTCCTCCACGGATCATGGGAAAGAGCCGGTAGCCCGGAGAGAATACGGTGGCACCCACGGCAATGGCAATGATGGAAGTTGTTGCACCAAAATAAAGCTGGTTGTCTGCCACAGCCTTCATCTGGGGGAAAACATTGAATCCGATGAGGTATACGATTGCCCCTGCAACACCACCATACAGGTAAAGAGGTATCACCCGGTTATTGCCCGTGAGGTCCTGGAAAATAAATCCATAGGTCCAGAGCCAGAACATATTGCTCAGCAGGAGCCAGAGATCGAGTTGAGTAAAATTGGAGCTGATGAGTGTCCAGGGACGTACAATAAAGTCAGAAAGTCGGGCTGGCATACTGAACCACTCGAAAATATTCAGGTAGAAACTTTCCGACCTCAGATTCGAGTATCCATATACAGCCAGTATAAACCGGAGGACGATAAATACAAATACATTTAAGATAATAAGCATCAGCAATGCATTATTATCACTCCAGATGGATGTTTTTCTCTGCCCTAAATAATCACGATATCCCATATTCCAAATCCTCCGCGGGTAATTTAAAATTAAAAAAAACTACCTCCTGTAAATTAAAATAATTAATAAAAAGTTCGCCGGTTATTTTTATTCCATAATGATAAGAATCAGTAATCCCACCGCTGCACCACCCACGTGGGCGAAGTGTGCCACACCGCCCTGCCGGTTGGAAAACCCGCCAATCAGGTCAAAAGCAATCAGCCCGATCATTGCCCATTTCGCTTTTATCGGGAAAGGAATGGGAAGGATAAGCATCTGGCTGTTTGGAAAGGTGTAGGCAAATGCCGCAAAAATTCCCATGACTGCTCCCGAGGCTCCCATGGTCGGGATATTCTGAAGCATTAACAGGTCTCCTTCACCAATTCTGCCTTCCTGGAAATATTGTAACCAGGTACTATTATCATACCAGAGTGCAACCATATGTACAATCGCTGCACCAACACCACAGATGAGGTAAAATATCAGGAATCTCTTCGTTCCCCACAGGTTCTCCAGTGTACTTCCAAACATCCATAATGCGAACATGTTGAAAAGGATATGAAAAAAATTCCCCGGGTCATGAAGAAACATATAGGTCACAAACTGCCATGGCTTGTATAATTCTGACCTTACATAATGAAGTGCAAACAGGTCTTCAATGGGAACCAGATGCTGCCTGCCTACCGTAATCTGGGCCAGCCAGACCAGCGCATTGATAATCAACAGGTTCTTAATAACTGGTGGCAATACCTGGAACCCCCCTCCCGGCCTTAACTGTGTATTCATATGCTGTCGTTAATGTCTAAGCTAAATTAATTTAAACAAATTCACCTCAATCTGAGTTGCACCACGTTCTCAATATGGTGAGTATGCGGAAACATATCCACCGGTTGTATCCTTGTTACACTATATTTTTCGTCGAGCAATGCAAGGTCCCTTGCCTGGGTTGCCGGATTACAACTGACATAGACAACCACCGGCGAAGCAATCTCCAGTAAACTGCTGACCAGTTTGCCATGCATCCCGGCCCTTGGCGGATCCGTGATCACCACATCCGGCCTCCCGTGTTCCTGGAAAAAAATTTCGTTGCAAATGTCGGCCACATCTCCCGTAAAAAACCGGGCATGCTGCAAACCATTGACTTCCGAATTGATCCGGGCATCTTTTACCGCTTCTTCTATCACTTCAACACCAATCACCCTGGCAGCCTGTTTACTCATGAAGATGCCGATACTTCCCGTCCCGCAGTAGAGATCATACAGGGTTTCCCTGCCGCTGAGCATGGCAAATTCCCTGGTGACCTGGTATAACTTCTCGCCCTGGCGGCTATTGGTCTGAAAAAAAGATTTCGGACCGATCCTGAATGCAAAATCTTCGAGTTTTTCGGTAATAAATCCCGGCCCGTAATAAACCTGCGGTTCCAGGTCATGAATGCTGTCGTTCATCTTGCCATTGATCGTGTATACCAGCGTAGTTATTTCCGGAAACATTTCCATCACCTCGCTGAACAGTGCCTTATTATTTTCCTCATCATGATAGCCCAGGCAGAAATTCAACATCAGTTCCCCCGTAGTTGTGGTGCGGATCACCAGGTTCCGCAACCATCCGTTATGTCCTCGTATATCATAAAAGGTAAAATTCCTGCGCCGGGCAATGTCCTTTACGGCATTGCGGATCGCATTGGACGGTTCGGGCTGCAGGTAGCATTCATCAATATTGATCACCTTATCAAAATAGCGGGGTACATGGTATCCGAGGGCGGTCTCCGGCTCAGTCCCGTCGGCTTTCATTCGTTGAAACTCATCCTCCGGATAATATCGCTTGCTCGAGAAAGTGTATTCCAGCTTGTTCCGGTAAAACCGGGTCTCTGCGGCCCCAATAATCGGTAGTATTTCGGGAAGCATCACTTTGCCGATCCTCCTCAGGTGGTCCTCCACCTCCCTTTGCTTATACCGAAGTTGTTCTTCATATGGCAACATCTGCCATTTACAACCACCGCATATACCAAAGTGTTTGCAAAAAGGATCCGTACGCAGACTGGAATACTCATGAAAATGGATGGCCCTTCCCTCCGCCCAGTCTTTCTTGCTTTTGGTGAGCTGGATATCCACTTTGTCGCCCGGTACCGCGCCTGAGATAAAAATGACCTTTCCGTCTACCCTGGCAAGGGACTTTCCTTCAGCCGCATAATCACTTACAACTACCTGCCTTACAATCAATTGCTTATTATGGCGCATCGTCAAAATTATAATTACCCTTCCATATGCTTTAACAAAAAGTCAAAACGTTTTTAAATACTTTTGTTTAACACACTTACCCATGAACCTGACTTGGTGTTTACCCATTGCCCTGCTGTTGTCTTTACAACTCAGGGCGCAGAATGCTTACCAGATCAATGTTACCCTGAAGCCATTTAATTCAGGCTATCTCTACCTTGCCCATCATTATGGCAAAAAGCAATTATTGGTGGATTCAGCTGCTGTGGGGGCCGACAGCAAAGCAGTATTCAAAGGAAAAGAGAAATTACCCGGAGGTATCTATCTTATCGCATTTCCTAAAAAAGACGGATGGTTTGAAATAGTGATCGATAAGGAACAACAATTTTCCATCGTTGCCGACAGTGCCGACCTGCTCAACAAGTTAAGCTTTACGGGATCACCCGATAACCAGTATTTCAAAGATTATCAAAAGTTTACCGCCAAAACAGGGTCGGAAATAAACAGGCTGCAACAGGCCTATCCGAAAGCAAAAACAAAACAGGATTCTGTCGCGATACAAAAGGCTTTGCAGGATAACAACCTCGCATTAAAAAATTACCGCCTGCAGTTCAGTAAGGATCATCCAAAGCATATCCTGACGTCTATTTTCACCGTGCTGAATGAGCCTAAGATCCCTGAGTCCATCAGGGATTCCACCGCTATATATTACTATTACCGCCACCATTACTGGGATGGCGTAAACCTTACGGATGCCCGGCTGATCAGGACACCCGTGTTGCAGGTAAAGCTCGACCGGTATTTCGATGACGTGCTGCCACAGGATCCGGATACACTGAAGAGTGAGGCCGATGATATTATCCTGAAAGCAAGGCCGGATAAGGATATGTACCAGTATTTCCTCTCTCAGCTCACCGAAAAATATGTTAACCCGAAATTCATGGGGCAGGATGCCGTATTCGTTTACCTGTTCCAGAAATATTATGTCACCGGTGAGGCCGATGGATGGATGTCGGAGAAATACCGGAAGTTCATCTTTGACCGGGGATATAGCCTGATGGCTAATACCATTGGGGATAAGGCCGCGAATATGGTTATGGTGGATACTGCCGACAAATTGATGCCCCTGTATGAAGTGCAGGCCAATTATACGGTGGTCTGTTTCTGGGATCCCACCTGCAGCCACTGCCAGGAAGAAGTTCCCAAACTGGATTCCCTCCTTGAACATAAATGGAAAGCCAGCGGTGTAAAGATTTATGGAGTAATGACTTCAGGGGGGAAGGAAGCCTGGGTGAAGTACATAAAAGAGCACAATTTGAAGGATTGGATACACGTTTATCAGACGGAAGCCATGAAAAGCGCTGAAAGCGCTTCGGGAAAACCCGGTTATAAGCAGTTGTTCGATGTTTACCAGACGCCGATGCTTTACCTGCTCGACAAGGACAAAAGGATCATAGCCAAGAAACTAAGCTATGAGCAACTGAACGATTTCCTGGACTATAAACTTAAATCAGCCAGCTCGAACTGACGCTCATGAAAAGAATACTTTCCTTTTTCTTCTTCCTTGCCATTCTCTATCCTGCATATTCACAAACCCTGTTTACTTACGGCGATAATGCCGTTTCCAAAGAAGAATTCCTCAAAGCTTTTGAGAAGAACAATACCGCTGCAACATCGGGCAACAGGGAAAAAGATATCCGCAACTACCTTGAACTGTATACCCGTTTCAAATTAAAGGTGCAGGAAGCCTATGCCATGAAACTGGATACTATTGTCAGCCAGCAGGGTGACGTACAGAATTTCAGAAGGCAGATTGAGGAGCCCTACCTCACGGATAATATTGAACTGAAAAGGCTCACCGATGAAGCCATTGCAAGGTCACAGAAAGATATTCACCTGGCCCATATTTTCATTCCGTTCCGGATGGATTTTATCAGTAATCCAAATGCGCTCCTGCCTGTAAGTGCATCAGACAGTATAACAGCCCGGAAGAAGATCACTGACGCGTATGACCGAATTATGAAGGGCGAAGATTTTGGCACCATCGCCGTTGCCTATTCCGCAGACCCCTCAGCAGCAGTTACAAAGGGCGATATGGGATGGATCACCGTATTCAGTCTGCCTTATATGCTCGAAAATGTTGCCTACTCGCTTGCCCCTGGTAAAGTGTCGGCGCCTTTTTCCTCTTCTGCAGGCTACCATATATTTAAATCGCTGGAAGAAAGACCGGCGCTGGGGAAGATGAAAGTTTCACAGGTACTGATCGCCTATGACCAGAATGGCGGACCGGCGGCACAAGCCACAGCAAAGAAACTTGCGGATTCATTGTATGGCGCACTGACACGCGGTGCTTCATTCGATAAGATTGCCATGAATTACAGCTACGATAAGCTAACCAGTTCATCAGCCGGACTGATGCCGCCGGTTAGTGTAGGCGTATATGAAAAACCTTTCGAAGACGCCGTTTTTTCATTGAAAAAAAATGGTGAGATCACCAGGCCCTTTGAAACCTCGAATGGTTTTCATATCGTGAAAAGACTGGAATACCTGCCCGTCGCAACTTCTTCGAAAGACGCTTACCCCGCCATGAAAGCAGCCGTGGACCAGGATAAAAGAGCCAACCTGGCAAGGAGGTCATTTGAAAAGAAGGCCAGAATGGAAACAGGAATGAAGAAGAGCAATATTAATTATCCGCTTCTTTGGAGCTATACAGATTCCACGATTAAGAAAGGGAAGATCAATACGACTGCCATCAATGACAACACCGTTGTGTTGGAATTTCCCAAAGAAAAAGTGATGGTGTCCGACTGGATCCGATACGCATCGATGTCGCCTATGCTTTCCTCTCCCGACAGTTATCCGCGGATCTGGGAAGAATTTGAGACAGCAAGAGCCGTTGATTATTATCGCCGTCACCTTGATGAGTTCAGTCCTGAATTTAAAGTACAGCTGAAAGAATTTATGGAGGGCAACCTGTTGTTCGAAATCATGGAACGAAAAGTATGGAGTGTTTCTTCAGCAGATACAGCCGGACTAAAAAAATACTACGCACAACACAAGTCGGACTATGTTTGGAAGAAAAGTGCCGATGCCATCATGTTCAATGCTTCGGATTCCATGATCGCAGTAAAAAACAGGAAGCAGTTGGCTGCTAAACCTGCTTCCTGGAAAAAACTGGCCGCTGCATCTGAAGGCAATGTGATCGCAGACAGTGGAAGGGTGGAGTGGTCGCAGATCCCGGCAAATCCAACGGCCATCAAAGCCGGATTAATGACACCGGTGGTGGTTAATGACGATCGCACTTCCTCTTTTACATATGTGGTTAAAGTATATCCCACGCCAACACCCCGATCCTTCAATGATGCGCGTGGATTAGTCATGAACGACTACCAGCAGGAGATAGAAGATCAATGGATCGCGGAACTTAAGAAAAAATACCCGGTGAACGTCAACCAAAGTGTTCTGGAATCAGTCATTAAGAACTGACGTTAATTATGTAATTTGATTAGTGCGGTAATGTGTAAGTGAAAATTTGGAAATTCCTTTTTCACTTATGCCTACTAATTATCTTTCACTACCTCATTTTCCGTCAATGAATACATACAGATATTCCCAACCAACTAAAGAATAAAATATAACCTGGATGAATACCCGACAAATAGTATTTTTTGTTCTCGCTATTCTGTGTTCAGTATTAAGTTTGCAGCAATATTATACTGCTACCAGCGTAGTACCGGGCTGGCATTTTTCGTTATCAGACAGCCTGGAAGTGAGCCCCTTGACCTGCGTTGTTTTATTTCTGGCCATTGCTGTCGTTTACGGATACACAACTAATTTCCCCGCCTGGTATTTTTGGCTACATGCAATGCTCTCGGCCGCACCTATATTGTTTATAGTCATAAAATTTTCACTTTTAGATACTTCTATTAAGGCGCATCAAGACGATATTATAAGCGCATATAGAACAATTCGAATACTGAATATCTTATTCATCACCACCCAGGTGGTATTTTTTCTCTATGTATTGATACAGCAATACCGGGAGAAAAGGAGATTATGATTTTGCCAACGGCAAAATCACAGTATTTCTTTCACTGCATTGTAAATAATCTTCGCTTTCCCGAGTGTATAGTAGTGTAATACCGGAACGCCTGCCTTTTTAAGTTCCTTTGATTGTGTTATCAGCCATTCCGTTCCTACCCTTTCCACATCGGCATCGGTCTTGCATTTCATGATCTCCATGCTGAGGTCGGTAGGAATGTCTACATGGAAGGTCCGCGGGATAACAGACAGCTGCTTTTTATTGGTAACAGGTTTAAGTCCGGGTATGATGGGAACCGTAATTCCGGTTTCGCGGCAGGCCTGGACAAAGGCGAAATATTTCTGGTTGTCGAAGAACATTTGAGTCACTATATATTCCGCCCCGGCATCAACTTTGGCGCGAAGGAAATTCAGGTCGGATTGAAGGTTCGGAGCCTCAAAATGTTTTTCCGGGTATCCGGCCACACCGATACAGAAATTGGTACGAAAACCTTCACGGATATCTTCTTCCTGGTAAATACCATGATTCAGGTCGATGGCCTGCTTCAACAGGTCGATCGCATACTTATTACCGTTGGGTTCCGGTTCAAATGAGGCTTCATTTTTGGCGGCATCACCCCTGAGCACGAGTACATTATCGATGCCCAGGAAATTCAGGTCGATCAGCGCATCCTCCGTTTCCCTTTTGTTAAATCCACCGCAGATCAGGTGGGGCACCGCATCAATTTTGTAATGGTTCATTATGGCCGCACAGATGCCCACTGTTCCAGGGCGCTTTCTGACCTCCACCTTTTCAAATGATCCATCAATCTTCTTCTTAAACACATGTTCACTCCGGTGATAGGTCACATTGATGAAGGAGGGCTTGAATTCCATCAGGGGATCCAGGTGGTCATATATGGAGTTTATGGTTTTTCCTTTCAACGGGGGGAGGATCTCAAAAGAGACAAGGGTATCTTTAGCCTGTTCGATATGGTCTTTAACTTTCATGTATCGCCTTTATGAATAAGTGTGCAAAGTAAATCAAGAATCAGCTTTAATGCAAATCTGTTAAAGAGCGTTTTCCTTTGCTGTAAAGGCATTTACTTACGTATTTTTGGCTTTTGCCCTAATACATACATCCATTGAGCCTGATCATTCACACTAAAGAACTTGTTAAACAGTACCGGAACCGCGTAGTGGTTAACCATGTATCCATTGATGTTAAGCAGGGCGAGATTGTTGGACTGCTGGGTCCCAATGGCGCCGGGAAGACCACCACTTTTTATATGGTGGTCGGTCTGATCCAGCCCGATGAAGGCGAAGTTTACCTCAATGACCAGCTGATCACCTCCCTGCCCATGTACAAAAGGGCACAGATGGGTATCGGCTACCTTCCCCAGGAGGCTTCCGTATTCCGCAAGCTTACGGTAGAGGATAATATCATGGCAGTCCTCGAGATGACCAACCTCAACAGTGAAGAAAGGAAGGCAAAAATGGAAGAGCTACTGGCCGAGTTCCGCCTGACCCATGTCCGGAAAAACAATGGTGATTCACTTAGCGGGGGAGAAAGAAGGCGGACAGAAATTGCACGAGCCCTGGCCGTTAACCCCAGTTTTATCCTGCTCGATGAACCTTTTGCGGGCGTTGATCCTATTGCTGTGGAGGATATCCAAACCATTGTAGCAAGGCTTAAATTCAAGAATATCGGTATCCTGATCACTGATCATAATGTTAATGAAACCCTCTCTATTTGCGACAGGGCCTACCTCCTGATCGAAGGCAAAATCTTCAAGCACGGTACCGCGGAGGAACTGGCTGATGATGAACAGGTAAGAAGATTATATCTTGGCCGGAATTTTGAGCTAAAACGAAAGGATTATCTCCATGATGAAGCAAGGGCTGAATCCGGAACATAATTTTTACAGCAAAGGGACCTCCCGACAGTAAAAGAGGACCCCAATACACCAATCCGGCTCCTTACTCATTGAATTCTAACATATTTTGTATATTTTGAAATAATGAAACTGCTCAGTCCAGCCATATCCCGACTGGCCCGCATGCGAATGTGGCGCATCCAGGCATGGATGGATAATCCTATGGCGGCACAGAGAGAAGTGCTACAGGACCTGGTGACCTCTGCCCAATACACAGAGTTTGGCCGAAAACACAATTTCAAGTCCCTCTATAATATCAGGGAATTCAAAAAAGCCGTTCCCATCCATGAATATGATGACCTGAAGCCCTATGTACAGCGGATCATGGACGGCGAACAAAACCTGCTCTGGAACACCCCCATTAACTGGTTTGCCAAAAGCAGCGGCACCACTTCGGATAAATCCAAGTTTATCCCCGTCAGCGATGAAAGCCTGGAGGATTGCCATTTTAAAGCCGTAAAGGATGTGGTGACCATGTATTATGAGTTCAATCCTTATTCGGACCTGCTTACCGGCAAGGGGCTGGTCATTGGCGGAAGCCATACTGTTCACCAGCTGAATGAAGAAAGCCATTATGGCGACCTGAGTGCTGTGCTGATGCAAAACACACCCTTCTGGGGATCCTGGATCAGGACACCCGAACTCAGCATTGCATTAATGGATGAATGGGAGGATAAAATAGAAAAACTGGCCCGGCATACCATCCAGGAAAATGTTACTTCCATTTCAGGAGTGCCTACCTGGACCATCGTCCTGTTTCGCCGTATCCTTGAAATCACCGGTAAACAAAACATCGGTGAAGTATGGCCCCAACTGGAACTTTATATGCATGGCGGAGTTTCGTTTATCCCTTACCGTGAACAGTTTGAAAAACTGATTGGCCGGCAGATACATTACCTCGAAATGTATAATGCCAGTGAAGGTTTTTTTGCGGCACAGGATACTCCCGGGTCAGACGGCATGTTGCTTTTCCCCGACCATGGTATTTTTATGGAGTTTATGCCGCTGGAGGAATATGGCAAGGATGATCCACAGACCATCGGGCTCAGGGAAGTGGAAACCGGTAAGAACTATGCCCTGGTGATCAGCACCAATGGCGGACTCTGGAGATATTGTATCGGTGACACGATTCAGTTCACTTCACTCAATCCTTTCAGGATCAAAGTGAGCGGACGCATAAAGCACTACATCAATGCCTTTGGAGAAGAACTCATCGTAGACAATACGGATAAAGCCATTTCCATAGCCTGCGAACAAACGGGTGCCATTGTCAATGATTATACTGCAGCCCCGGTTTATTTTGAAGGGAATGAGAACGGGGCACACCAGTGGCTGATAGAATTTGAAAAGGATCCAGCCAGGCTTGACCACTTCACCTATGAACTTGATCTCGCACTGAAAGCGCTTAACAGTGATTATGAAGCCAAACGCTATAAGGACATTGCCCTCAGGTTGCCGCTGGTACAACAGCTGAAGAAGGGCACTTTCAATCAATGGCTTAAAGAAAAAGGAAAACTTGGCGGGCAACACAAAGTTCCCCGCTTAAGTAATGACCGTAAATATGTGGAAGAGATTATTGACATCGTCAACAGTTACCACTGAGCGTTACCGTAAGCTGTGTTGTAAGACCGGCTGAAATATCTGCATTACCGAGTTCCCATTAATATCTATCTTGCGGACCAAATAAATACCATGAAATTACTCGACAATAAGATTGCCATTGTTACCGGCGCAGCCCGCGGTATCGGCGAAGCCATCGCCCTTAAGTTTGCAGAACAGGGAGCACATATTGCCTTCACTTATGTAAGTGACAGCAGTGCTGAAAGGTCCATGGCGTTGGTCGAAAAACTAACCTCTTTCGGCGTAAAGGCAAAGGCCTTTAAAAGCAATGCGGCAGATTTTGCACAATGCGAACAGTTCGTAAACGAGGTGCATGCTGAATTCGGAACTATTGATGTCTGCGTGAATAATGCTGGTATTTCAAAAGATAATTTGCTCCTGAGATTAACCGCCGAACAATGGGATGAAGTAATGACGGTGAACCTCAAAAGCGTTTTCAATATGACGAAGCTGGTAATCCGCCCGATGATGAAAGCTAAAAAGGGTTCAATCATCAATATGAGTTCCATCGTTGGAGTAAGGGGAAATGCCGGGCAGTCAAGTTACTCCGCCAGTAAAGCCGGCATCATTGGATTTACGAAATCTGTGGCGCTTGAACTTGGCAGCAGGAATATTCGCTGTAATGCCATTGCCCCCGGTTTTATAGAAACAGACATGACCCATTACCTGAAAGAAGGGGAAGCAGCTAAGGCTTTCCTTGATAAAATTCCGTTAGGCCGTTTTGGTACCGGGGAGGAAATTGCCAATACTTCACTGTTCCTTGCTTCGGATATGAGTTCCTATATTACGGGACAGGTCATAAGTGCCTGCGGGGGTCTGAATGTTTAAACAAACATCCACTTGAGCCACCCATTGTTTTTAACAAAGTTGTTAAAAATCTTAACATTTCACCCTTCCTTCCTTGAAGGCTGAACACTATTTTTGCGCAGATGCTATACAAAAGAATACTGGGGTGCTTTTTTATTATACTTTTTTCATTCCAGCTGGTTCCAGTTCAGAATGTAGGATCCTTTTTGTATAGCAACCAGATGACAGAGGAAATTCCCCACGGTACGGATGATTCTTCCATAAAAAATATGAACGACGTATGCAAGCAACTTGCATTCATTCATTCCCGACCTCGGACATGATGTAAGGCTGTCAGGTGAACTGCTTACTGGCAAGGCCAAGGATGAACATGTTATTTCACGTTCCCTGGACGATATTCAGACTCCCCCTCCTAATTACGCCAATTTTTGCTGAACTCAATTGACTGCGCTTAATGGCGAGCGTACCCGTTATAACATTGTTACATTGACAGTATACAGTGGTATGATTGCCAGGCAGAATCTACAGCCAGCCAGGTCATTTACGTCTTGATATATTTTTTGCCAGTGAAACTTCATTGACATTTACAGCATCCATTGCATGGCAATGGACTATAACGTATCCATCAGGCCATCTTCCAAACAGTAACTTCAAAGTCACCAGTATTTATGATTACAAAACTTAAAAACGATATCCCTGCAAGCATAGTGGTCTTTCTCGTAGCTCTTCCACTATGTCTTGGTATTGCCCTGGCAAGCGGAGCACCCCTGTTATCCGGCATCCTGGCAGGCATCATTGGCGGTATCGTTGTAGGCATTTTAAGCCAGTCGCATGTGAGCGTCAGCGGCCCGGCAGCCGGCCTTGCAGCTGTAGTACTCGCCGCGATAACCAAACTGGGAACCTTCGAACTGTTTCTGCTTGCAGTAGTGATTGCAGGTGCCATTCAGCTCATTGCGGGAATCGCCAAAGTGGGCTTTATCGCCAACTATATGCCTACCAATGTGATCAAAGGGTTGCTGGCAGCGATTGGCATTATCCTGATCCTGAAACAAATTCCACATGCTGTTGGCTTTGATAAGGACGCTGAAGGTGACTTTTCATTTTTCCAGTCTGATGGAGAAAATACATTTTCTGAATTACTCAATATTTTTAAGTTCTTCTCCTGGGGCGCCATCATCATTTCCTCTATTTCCATTGCTGCAATGCTGTTGTGGGACAAGACTCCACTTAAGAGATTTAAATTTTTGCCCTCATCGTTATTTGTTGTGGTACTGGGTTTGCTGATCAACCTGGGATTCCAGAACTATCTTCCGGCACTGGCCATCAGCAGCGAGCACCTGGTCAATATTCCAAAATTTGATGGAATTGGCTCGGTTGTCACCTTACCCGATTTTAAGGGAATTGGTAATTACCAGGTATGGGTAGTGGCCTTTACCATTGCCGTTGTTGCTTCGATCGAAACCCTGCTAAACCTTGAAGCTGTTGAAAACCTGGACCCGCATAAAAGAGTTGCATCACCCAATAAGGAACTGGTGGCCCAGGGAATTGGAAATATGCTTTCCGGCGCTATAGGCGGTATTCCCATAACGTCTGTCATTGTCCGCAGTTCGGTGAATATAAATGCCGGGGCAGAAACAAAAATGTCTGCCATTATCCATGGTGTATTTTTGCTATTAAGCCTGCTGCTGTTGAGCCCGGTATTAAATCTCATTCCGCTTGCCTCACTGGCATCAATACTTCTTCTCACAGGTTACAAACTAGCCAAGGTGTCATTGTTCAAGGATATGTATAGCAAAGGGTTGAACCAGTTTATCCCGTTTATCGTTACTGTTTTGGCCATAGTATTCACTGACTTACTGATCGGTGTACTGATCGGATCGGCTATCAGTGTTTTCTATATCCTGAAAAGGAATTTCCAGAATGCCTATCATTTTAATAGTGAAACATTTCATACGGGTGACATAATTACGATGAAGCTGTCAGAAGAGGTTTCTTTTCTGAATAAAGCCAGTATTAAAGATACATTAGCTGATATTCCGGTAAATTCAACCTTTGTCATTGACGCTTCCAACTGCACATATATAGATTATGATGTATTGGAAGTCATCAAGGATTTCCTTGACGTGCAATCGAAAGAGAAAAATATTGCTGTTACCATTATAGGGTTCAAGCCCTTTTACCGTGAAGATATATCCAGCCATGTCAGGTCGATTGCCAGCCCTGAGAAAGAATATGCACGATAAAAAACAGGATATTGCAACCGGGTCATCCGCCAAAAAATTTGAGAGGATATTGTAAACACTTAAAAATGCTGAATTTTGGATATTAAGAAAGAGGCTAAAGTGGAAAAATCATACCAAAGATTGTTATCCAATAACAAGGAATGGGTAGTCAGGCGATTGTCAGAAAATCCCCATTATTTTGAAGAGCTGGCAAAGGGGCAATCACCAGAATATTTATGGATCGGCTGCAGCGACAGCCGGGTTCCTGCCAATGAGATCACGGGTACCAAATCAGGTGAAATATTCGTTCACCGCAATATTGCCAATATGGTGGTGCATACTGATATGAACATGCTCAGTGTTCTCTCTTATGCCGTGGAAGTGCTGAAGGTGAAACACGTTATCGTTTGCGGGCATTATGGATGTGGCGGCGTACTGGCTGCCATGGGCAACAAGCAATTTGGACTGATTGATAACTGGCTGCGGCACCTGAAAGATGTTTACCGCATACATCATAAGGAACTTGATGCCATAACCGACGAAACACAGCGTGGCAGAAGGTTTGTAGAAGTAAATGTCATGGAACAGGTACTTGATCTTGGGAAAACAAGTATTGTACAAAATGCATGGAAACGGCAGCAGCCACTGCATTTACATGGCTGGGCATATGATGTACATGATGGCATTATTAAGGACCTTAATGTTACTTTAAAAGGTGTTGACGATCTCCATAATGTATACCAGTTTGAATAAATGGAGGATTTTACCAAACCACCGGAAATGATGGATCCTGCTGTTCATGATGTATTGCATGAACTAAAGCATTATTTACCTACCCAGACACCACTAAAGGATTTTATACACCATAATTCCCTTCATGCTTTCCAGCACCTCACATTCTATGACGCCATATTTAAGGCAGCCAAAATTTTCGGTTACCAGGCAACGTTACCCCTCGGCGATTTCAGGAAGCTTTATGAAATCGGGAGGATCAGCAACGGTATTATAGATAAAATCATCACCGGGCGAATGGGAGCTGCAAATCTTGAGGCCTGGAAGCAAAAAATCTTTTCTAAAGTTTATGATGAGCACAATGAACAAAGGATTGGCAAGTTAAGGGCAAACTGGAAACAGCTCTACCAGGTGGACCTCGACAATCTTGTCCAGCCTTTGCTGTTCAGGTTGCTTAGCAATTACCTCGACCAGGGCATTGCCATTTCAGGTTTCCCGGTTAAACCTGATGGATTTCTTGAAGCCATACGGATACTGGAAAAAAACAGTTATACCAGCCTGTTCAAGACAAAGAGGGCCAGGGCGCTGCTCATGGACGATAATACTTCCCTGTTCGCGTTGTTAAAAATGGTGGTTGGAGACGAAAGGTATTTCAAACAATACCTGTTCGACCAGCAGTTCAGCCACAGGGGCTGGAGCGGGATGGTGGCCACGATTGAGGAAAAGCCGGGCAGCCTGCTGAGTACAAGAAAGATTTCCCTGCATGACCTTATTTTTTTTGAATTACTGCTTGAACTCGATAACCTGGATAATGAGTTAGGGGCGTCATGGCGGCCGCTGTCTGAAGTAGTGAAACAGGAACCTGCAGATCTTTTTGCCGATATCCCAAAAACCGAATTGCAGGAAGTGCTGAAAATCTGGCAGGATGCTTTTGAATGGAGTTATTATGATGAGATCCTCGCCGGCATCCTGCAATTAAACCGTCATAAAAAACTTCATCCAACAAATGAACAGGCTAACGGGAAAAAGAGTTTCCAGGCTTTGTTCTGTATTGATGAAAGAGAGTGCAGCCTCAGGACGCATCTTGAATCGGCAGATAAAAATGCTGAGACCTTCGGTTGTCCCGGATTTTTTGGTGTGGAATTTTACTTCCAGGCAGAACACGCAAAATTTTACGATAAACTTTGTCCCGCCCCCGTTACCCCGGCATACCTCATAAAAGAATTTGATGTTTCCGAAAAAAGAAAGCACGACTTGTTTTACACTGATAAAACCCATCGCTTTGTTTCCGGTTTTTTCAGTGCGCTGACTTTAGGCTTCTGGGCTTGTTTCCGCCTCGTTAAAAATCTATTCCAGCCCCGCATGAGCCCTGCCATTTCAAATGCCTTTGCGCACATGAACGGTCAGGGAAAACTCACCATAGAAAATACCGATCCGAGCAGCAGGGAGAACGGCTTGCAGATTGGATTCACCATTGAAGAGATGACCCAAAGGGTGGAAAACTTATTAAGAGGGATTGGGCTGACCAACAATTTTGCTGACATCATTTATGTTGTTGCCCACGGAAGCAGCAGCGCCAATAATCCTCATCACGGGGCACACGACTGCGGCGCCTGCAGCGGAAGGCCCGGATCCGTCAACAGCAGGGTGTTTGCCGCAATGGCCAATCATCCGGAAGTTAGAAAAAAACTTTCGAGCAGGGGTATCGAGATACCATTCCAGACACAGTTTGTGGGCGCATTGCATGATACCGCTGCAGATGAAATAGAATATTATGATATTGCCTCACTTGATCGACAGAACGCTGACAAACACCGGCAGAATATTCTAGCCTTTGAAGATGCTTTGGATCTAAATGCAAAAGAAAGGTCAAGGAGATTTGCATCTATAAATACCAGGAGTGAAATAAAAAAAATCCGGAAGGCCATAAAAGAAAGATCTGTGTCTTTGTTTGAACCCAGGCCTGAACTTGGACATGGCACCAATACATTATGTATTGTAGGAAACCGGGAAATGACAAAAGGAATTTTCCTCGACAGGCGATCGTTCCTGAATTCATACAATTACAAATCTGATCCCGAAGGGAAATTCCTTGCTGGCGTAATGAAGCCACTGGGACCTGTTTGCGGCGGGATCAACCTGGAATATTATTTTTCAAGGGTAGACAATTATAAACTTGGAGCCGGAACAAAACTGCCGCATAATGTAGTTGGACTTTTTGGCGTTGCCAACAGCAGCGATGGTGATTTAAGACCGGGCCTGCCATGGCAGATGGTAGAAGTTCATGATCCGCTCCGCCTGATGATCATCGTAGAACATCTTCCCGAGGTTGTATTGAAAACGGTCCAGTCAAGTCCCGACATGTATGAATGGTTTATTAATGAATGGGTACACCTGGTTTCCATTAACCCTGAAACCAATGAACTATTCTATTTCCGTAATGGCCAATTTGTGCCCTATCAAACCCAGGCCAGGGAAATACATTTCTTTAAAGATGTACACAGCCTGCTGGAAAATGCCAAAAAAATGGAAACCAATCATATCACTCACGCCACCCAGGAAAACCTTCCTGTTTTCTTACTCAGGTAATCATCATCATGGAACAATTCCTTCAACTATTCATATTTATTCCGCTGATTGGCTTCTTGGTTAGCTTTTTATTTGTGAATAAGCAGGAAAAATTAATCTCTGCAGTGGCCTATACTTCAGTGGGTGTTCAACTGGCCGGGGTCTTCCTGTTTATCCTTTACTGGATCGCGAAAGGCTCTCCTGTGCTGGACCTCAAACATTTTGTTTTCTATAAAGAAGATAATATAGAAATTTTCCTGGATTTTTATTTCGACTGGAACACTGCGGTATTTTCATTCACGGGCTCGCTAATAACCTACCTGGTGGCCATCTTCAGCAAATATTACCTCCACCGCGATGAAGGCTATAAACGATTCTTCAATACCGTGTTGTTGTTTTTTTTCGGATACAATGTGGCCATTTTCGCAGGTAACTTTGAAACCTTATTTATCGGTTGGGAATTTTTGGGTATAACCTCATTCCTGCTTATTGCTTTTTACAGGGACAGGTATTTGCCGGTAAAAAATGCGTTAAAAACCATTTCGTTATACCGCCTTGGAGATATCTGCCTGATGCTGGCTTTATGGACAAGCCATCATATCTGGCACGAGAATATAACTTTCAATAAACTAAACGATACAGACCTTGTATTGGCACATGTTGCCGAAAATTATCCGTCTGTCATTTTCCTGATTTTTATGGTCATCATGTCGGCATCCATTAAAGCTGCACAGTTCCCTTTCAGCTCATGGCTGCCGCGCGCCATGGAAGGTCCAACAACCTCAAGCGCGGTATTTTATGGCTCCCTTTCAGTTCATCTCGGCGTATTTCTTTTACTCAGGACACATACTTATTGGGAATCCATTGTGACCATAAAAATTATTATCATACTGATAGGTGCCATTACAGCCATCATTGCCACATCCATTGCCAGGGTACAGTCCACCGTTAAGACCCAGATAGCTTATTCATCCATTGCACAAATCGGGTTAATGTTCATCGAGGTTGCGCTGGGATGGCATATACTGGCCCTAATACATTTTTCAGGCAATGCATTCCTGAGAACCTACCAGTTGCTGGTTTCGCCGTCTGTCCTGGGCTATATGATTCACGAACAGTTTTTTAATTATTCGCCACAACAATATAGAAGCAGCGTTACCTTCTTTGCCAAAATACGCAACACCATGTATATCCTGGCCGTGAAGGAATGGAACATGGATCAATTGCTGAAGAAAATATTATGGGATCCGTTTAAATTTATCGGGAAATCATTTCATCTATTGTCTGAAAAGCGTGGCATATACGGATTTATTATTTTTCTTTTTGTTGGATTTTTTCTCTTTGCTTATGAAGAACATATACCTGAGCAACTTGATCAGAATTTACATTTGATATTTGCCTTCATAGGATCACTCCTGGTAGTAATGGCTTTTGCAGAAAGAAAAAGTGCACTGAAGGCCTGGTACCTTATTATCATCAGCCAGGCCTATATCGTGCTTTCCATAGCGCAACTAAACGATAAGTATGAATACGTTGAAATATTACTCTACCTCTGTGGGCTGATATTCGCAGCAATTGCAGGCATCGTGATCCTCAGGAAATTAGAATCCGCTGAAAAAGACATCAACCTAAATGATTTCTACGGCCACGTTTACCACCATCCGCGGCTGGGATACTGGTTCCTGATTGCCTGCCTGGCTTTTGTCGGACTACCTTTTACCCCGTCTTTTATTGGCATTGACCTGATGTATAGCCATGTAGACCATGATGAATATGTGTTGATTTTCCTGACTTCAATAAACTTCCTGGTGCTGGAATTAACGGTACTTAGAATTTATGCACGATTGTTTTTGGGCCCCCATAAACGACAGACTCACCCGATCGCATACCGTAGTTCGTGACCTGAAGAACGGAACTCCTCAGATTTTCTTCAGCGCCTTCCTGGTGAACTCACTCAGCACCAGTTTACCACTGATGGCAGCCCGCTGTGGCAATAGTTCATCCCAATGCTCTGTACCTGCCCAGAATATTTTCTTCAATTCTTCCATCGCTTCAGGGTTAGCATGACTAAGGATAAATGTTAACCTGGAAATGGACTCATCCATATCTTCAATGCTGGCATGTTTTTCAGCAAATAAACCTTTCCTTTTCGCCCAGTCGGCACTGCGCCAGGTGGTGGCATCTATGGCAAGGTGAGAAAAAGCCGATGTACCGATTCTTCTCTCCACCACAGGGCCAACCACAAAAGGACCAATGCCAACAGCCAGTTCACTGAGTTTGATCTCAGACATTTCCGTGGCGATACAGTAATCCACAGCCGCCGCCAGCCCAACGCCACCTCCCACAGATTTTCCGTGGACCCTTCCTACAATAATCTTGGGACATTTTCTCATTGCATTGATGACATTGGCAAAACCCATAAAAAACTTTTTGCCCTGCTCTGCATTCTCAATGGCTAACAGTTCATCGAATGAAGCTCCGGCACAAAAAACCTTTTCACCCGAACTTCGCAAAACAATTACACTGATTTCCGGATCATGTGAAGCATTATGTATTGCTTTCGCGAGATCTGTTAATACCGCTGCCGGGAGTGAATTACTCTGGGGATGATGGAATTCAATGGTACCCACCTTTTGGTGAACTTCCGTCTTTACATAACCGTCAGATATACCCATACATAATCAGTTTAATATTGAACAATGGGCTCTTTTTTATTCAGCAGATTTTTTCCTTACCATGGTAAGAATGGTGGCAATGGCAACATGATCTCCTGCATCATCCCTGACTTCCACCAGCCATTTTACGATTCCCTTTGGTATATCCGTTTCTTCCTTTTGTTCCTGGGAAATTTTTTCCTTGCAGGTCAATTGGACACTGATGGTTGTTCCCGCATATACCGGTTTCATGAAACGGCATTCTTCAAGACCATAATTCAGCAATACAGGTCCTTTCTTTGCATCCACAAATAACCCCGCAGCGGCAGAAAGGATAAAATATCCATGCGCTACAGGTTTTTCAAACAGCGTTCCTTCCAAAGATGTATGGTCCGTATGCGCGTAAAAATGATCCCAGCTGACATTGGCAAAATTAACGATATCCGCTTCTGTTACTGTACGTTTATGGGTATGAAGGGTATCCCCGATCTGCAGTTCCTCAAAATATTTACGAAAGGGATGCTTTTCATCTTCAGTGGTTTTCCCATAGGGCTGATAAATGTTGGTGACTGCTGCAAGCGTTGTAGGTGAACCCTGCACTGCTACGCGTTGCATATAATGGTGAACGCCGCGAACTCCACCCATTTCTTCCCCTCCTCCTGCCCTGCCCGGACCTCCATGCACCAACAGTGGCAGGGGTGATCCATGCCCGGTGGATTCCTTTGCGCAATCCCTGTTTAATACAAGTATGCGGCCATGGTGCGTAGCTGCCCCCAGTACATAGTCAACCGCAAGCTTATCATCTGCCGTAACTATAGAACTGCACAATGAACCTTTTCCCTTCCTAGATAATTCAATGGCCTCATCCATTCCACGGTAAGGCATAATGGTACTCACCGGACCGAAGGCTTCAATTTCGTGCGCTTCATTATGCCTGAAGGGCTGGTCATCAGAAAGCAATACCGGTCCCATAAATGCACCCTGTTTTGCGTCAGCATCAATTACGGTTACGCTATCCAGTGAGCCGTAAACAATGTTTGAGGAGGCCAGCATCCTGTTTACCTGCGAGATGACTTCCTCCCTTTGTCCAAGCCCTGCCAGCGACCCCATCCTTACTTTTTCGTTCCGGGGATTGCCAATGGTAGTTTGTGAAAGCGACCGGCTGATATCTTTCCATACGTCTTCCATCCTGTTTTCCGGGACAAAGATCCTCCGTATTGCGGTACATTTCTGACCGGCTTTCACCGTCATTTCTTTCCTGACTTCTTTGATAAAAATATCCCACTCCGGCATGCCCGGCTGCACATCGTTACCCAGCACTATACAGTTCAAGGAATCAGCTTCCATGGTAAAAGGAACATTCTCTTCGAGTATCCTTGCATGTGACCTCAGCATTTTACCCGTGGATGCGGAGCCTGTAAATGTGACCACGTCCTGCGACTGCACATGGTCAAGCAAATCACCGGCGCTCCCGCAAATGAGTTGCAGCGCACCATCCGGCAAAATGCCTGATTGAACTATTGATTTTACTACGGCTTCTGTGAGAAAACTTGTGATGGTGGCCGGCTTCACCACCGCAGGAACTCCGGCTAACCAGTTCACGGCACATTTTTCCAGCATGCCCCAAACGGGAAAATTAAAGGCATTAATATGTATCGCTGTTCCTTCCCGTGGTACAAGGATATGCTGCGCCATGAAACTGTTTCCCTTGCTGAGGTTCAGAGCTTCGCCATCAGTGCAATAGGGAAGGTCAGGAAATTTTCGCCGAAGGGAGGCGTAGGAAAAAAGATTGCCGAACCCTCCTTCAATATCAATCCAGCTGTCTGACCTCGTTGCGCCGGTCAGGTAACTGACGTTATAAAATTCTTCTTTATGATCATTCAGGTAAAGGGCCAGTGACCGGAGCATCCGGCCTCGTTCATGAAAGGTCATCTTCCGAAGATTCCGGTTACCCTTTGTACGGGCATAATCGAGAATTGCGGCAAAATCAAGTCCCTTTGTAGTGGCCATCCCTATCGTTTCACCGTTCACTGCGTTATACAGGGGCTGTCCTTCTCCATCTCCGGTAATCCATTTTCCGAGGATATAGTTTCCCAGTTTTTCCATAATTCCAAAATTAATGCAGATGAGGATAGCAGAAAATATTCCCTGCAAGCAGGTCCGGGTATTCGCCTTAATATCCAGGCGTTATGCAGAGATGTGAGAGAGATGAAAAATGCGGCTCAGTCGGATTTGCTATGCTCGATTTCTTCTGTGAGTTTATGGAAGATTTCATCGACTGTGCCTACTCCCTGGATTTCTTTCACCTTGTCCTTAAGGGCATAGTGCTGCGCTACGGGCAACGTATCCCGGAGGTAAACATCCAGCCTTTTCCGCTGTACGAGTTCATCAGCATCGTCAGCCCTTCCGGAAGTCCTCGCCCTGTTGATCATCCGGCTGATCAGTTCCTCATCAGGCACCTGAAGGAACAGCACTATTCCGATTTCCGAACCCTTTTGCTGAAGGAGTTTATCCAGTGCTTCAGCCTGGGCCGTGGTACGCGGGAAGCCGTCAAACAGGAATCCCGGAACGCCGGGATTGTTTTCCAAGGCCGTTCGGATCATGCCAATCACCACCTCATCCGGAACCAGTTGCCCGCGGTCCATAAGACTCTTGGCTTCCATGCCCAATGCCGTTTTATTGGCAATTTCAGAACGGAGGATATCCCCGGTGGACAGGTGCTTGAACCCGTATTTGGCGATCAGTTTCTCCGATTGGGTACCTTTGCCACTTCCCGGAGGTCCGAATAAGATTAAATTGAACATAGGCGGTTAACCATATTAAGGTGGGGCCAAATATAACGGGAAAAAGATAATGTTAAAACTTTTTATCCGTCCATCCAAAACCGCGGGGATACCGTAAATACAGTCAACTTTAAGTGATCATCAACGTTAAATACATAACCAGAAATATATGCATCGTAAATTCAGCTTTGTTTTACTCGTTTTTCCGCTATTGTTTGCGCATTGCGTCTATTCCCAATCTGATCAAAAAAAGCAAAAGCCAATGGATAACAACAATGAAAAAAAGGCTGCTGTGTACAGCAGAACAGATACCAGCAGGGTGGAGTTAAAGGACGAAGACTGGAAGAAAGCACTGACTCCCGAACAGTATTATATCGCCCGGCAGAAGGGAACAGAAAGGCCATGGACCAGCAAGTTTGAAAAGTTCGATGAAAAAGGAACTTACTATTGCGCTGCCTGTGGCAATGCACTATTCAGGAGCGATACGAAATTTGAAAGCGGTTGCGGATGGCCCAGCTTCTACGAGCCCATTTCCAAAACCAGTATCATTTATATCCCCGACAACAGCCTCGGCATGCAGCGAACAGAAGTGGAATGCGGGCGTTGCAAGGCACACCTCGGACATGTATTTGATGATGGACCCCCGCCGACGGGCCTGAGGTATTGTATTAATGGTGTGATACTTGATTTTGAAAAGGCAAAAGCAACGGAAAAAAAATACAAATCAATAAATTGAGCTGAATTTTATTGCTCTGTATTTTTTAATTGGCTAATTGGTTAATGTGGTAAGTGTGCAAATACAAATGAGGGAATGAACTTTTGAGGTGGTTAAAATAAAAGTGGCAGTGAAAGGAAACCCCAATCACTGCCACTTTATTTATACAATAACGCTAATTACCTCATTTGCACTTCCACACTCCCCACACTAACCAATTACCTAATTACTGCGCAGCAGTTGCTGGTTTCGCCTGGTTAAGTTCAACATTCACGGTGATTTCCACGTCTTTGCTCACCACCAGTCCGCCTGATTCCGTTGCAGCATCCCATTTCAGGTTATAATCAAAACGGTTAATGGTTGTTTTGGCTTTGAAACCTGCTTTAGAGCCATTTTTTGTCGCTACAGTTCCTCCATAGGTTGTAGTAAAAACAACCGGCTTGGTAACGTCCCTGATGGTCAGGTTGCCGGCAATTTCATATTTATTATTCCCGAGCGACTTAACACCTGTACTCACAAAAGTCATCTTGGGATATTTTTCCGCATTGAAAAAATCATCTGATTTCAGGTGGCCGTCCCTCCTTTCATTGTCTGTATTTACAGAAGCCACATCTACGGTGAAATTGATTTTCGCATCTGTAAAATCAGGCTTGGTATGTTCTACGGTACCATCAAATATTTTAAAACTTCCTTCCACTTCAGACACTACCATATGGGTAATGGCAAACTTTACATTGGAATGCGACTTGTCAACAGTCCATTTTGTTTGCGCACTGGTGGAATGAAAAGCAAATGATAGTACTGTAGACATTACGAGGGCAAGAGAAAAATTACGTTTCATGCGTGTTTGATTTGATGATTGATGTTTAAACACTAAATTAAGGTGTTTTTACCGAATGGAATGTTAATAAAGACCCTGTTTTCAGCATTTGTAATTGGATGATAATCTGCGGTAAAACTTTCTGCCGTACATAATTTTTCTTGTTATAGTGGTCCATTTTTCTATAAATTCCGTTTTAATTGATTCAAACATGAGAAAATGGCTACTTCCCGCAATCACCATGGCGGGTTTATATTTTTTTGCAGTACCGGTTCTGGCCCAGAAAAAGGCCGAACCTAAACAGCCGGAGAGTCCAAAACAGGCTGATCTTAAACAATTTAAAAACTGGAAACCCAGGGCCATCGGTCCGGCTGGCATGAGTGGCAGGATTACCTCCATTGATGCACTGATCGATAACCCGGATGTGATCCTGCTCGGGTCAGCGTCCGGAGGCGTATGGAAAACCACGAATGCGGGGGGCGACTGGACACCGGTGTTTGATGAACAGCCCACCCTGAATATCGGGTCGGTGGCCATTCAGCAGAATAATCCCAATGTGGTATGGGCAGGAACCGGTGAAGGAAATCCGAGGAACTCGCTGAATATCGGCGAAGGAATTTATAAATCCATGGATGCCGGCAAAACCTGGAAAAAAATGGGTCTTGAAAAGACCATGAATATCCACCGGCTGCTCATCAATCCCACGAACCCCGACATCGTATATGCCGGTGTTATTGGTAATCCCTTTATTGAACATCCCGAAAGAGGCGTTTTTAAAACCACCGACGGCGGTAATACCTGGGAAAAAGTACTGTATACCAACGACAGTTCAGGCGTTGCCGATATGGTGATGGATCCTTCCAATCCCAATAAACTTATTGCTGCCATGTGGCAGCACAAACGCACACCATGGAGTTTTAAAAGCGGCGGCAAAGGCAGCGGATTGTACATGACACTCGACGGAGGAAAGTCATGGAAAAAACTGGGTAAGGATGAAGGCCTTCCTGATGGCGACTTTGGAAGGATTGGCCTCACTATTTCCCGCAGTAACCCCGACAGGGTATATGCCCTGGTGGAAGCAACCAAAAATGGTCTCTATCGCTCAGACGATGGAGGCTACCACTGGGAACTGGTGAACAGCTGACCCCCAATGGGTAACCAACCGGCCCTTTTATTTCCAGGATATCGCTGTTGACCCGCAAAATGAAAACCGTGTCTGGCTGATCTACCAGATGATCTCTGTGAGTGAGGACGGAGGTAAAACATTTAAGGTTGTGATCCCGTATAACGGCATTCACCCCGATCACCATGCATTCTGGATCAGTCCGAAAGACCCCAAATTTATCATTGATGGAAACGATGGCGGTATCGGTATTACGCGTGACCGGGGTAAGACCTGGATATTTGATGAGAAACTGCCAGTCGGACAGTTCTACCATATTAATGTCGACAATGAAATGCCCTACAATGTAATGGGTGGAATGCAGGATAACGGCAGCTGGCGAGGACCTGCCTATACCTGGATGAGTGGCGGCATTAAAAATTATTATTGGGAAAACCTCTGGGGTGGGGATGGATTTGATGTAATGCCGGATCCGCAGGATGCCAATTGGGTATACGCCATGAGCCAGGGCGGATCATTGGGGAAATATAATGTCAAAACCGGGGAGCAATGGTTTATCCGTCCCCCGGTACCCGACCTGAAGGTCCCGCTTCGCTTTAACTGGAATGCAGCTCTTGCCCAGGATCCATTTGATCCGGCCACCATCTATTATGGCAGCCAGTATCTACATAAAAGCATCAATAAAGGAGCCAGTTGGGAAACCATTTCTCCGGACCTGACCACCAATGACAGCGCCAAGATCGACCAGTCCAAAAATGGCGGACTGTCGATCGATATTACCGGGGCAGAAAATTTCTGCACCATAATGACCATCGCTCCATCCCCGAAAGAAAAAGGTGTGATCTGGGTAGGTACAGATGATGGAAATGTACAACTGACCAGGGACGGAGGAAAAACCTGGACCAATTTCCGCGGAAAGATCCCGGGAATGCCATTGGCGCATGGATACCCGCAGATCCAGACCTCCAAACACAACGGTGGTGAGGCTTTTGTGGTATGCAATGATTATCGCAGGGGCGACTTCAAACCCTATCTTTTCCGTACTACCGACTATGGAAAGACATGGAACAGGATTGCCGATGAGAAAAAGGTCAATGGATATGTGATTTGTGTTTTACAGGATCCGGCTGAACCGAATTTGTTGTTTGTGGGTACAGAACATGGCCTCTGGGTATCCTTTGATAAAGGAAGCAGCTTCCAGCAATGGAAAAATGGCTATCCATCAGTCTCTACCTATGATATGGCCATACAGGAACGCGAAGCCGACCTGGTAATTGCATCTTTTGGCAGGGCTATCTGGGTACTCGATAATATCCGCCCGCTTACGCGAAATTGCAAAGAATAAGGGGATGCTGGTTCCCGCTAAGCGAATAACAGCCTATCCTGTCGGGGATGTTATTCAGGCAGAATACAGGAATGCACCGGGCTATGAATGGAGTACCTGGGGTATTTGGGATGCTTCTAATCGTGCCCCGGGCGCGCCCTTATCATTTTATGTGAATTACCTGCCTGGCGATACTTCCAAAAAGGTAAAACTGGATTCAGCTTACCGTACAATATTTACAACGATAAAAATGAGCAGATCAGGAAACTAAAATGGAAGGCGGATACTGGCTTTAACCGACAGAACTGGGGACTGGAACAGAAAGGTTACCGAAATCCCGGATCACCCAAACCAAAGCCGGATGCGCCGGAAACACAGGGCTGCCAGGTATTGCCGGGCATGTATAAAGTTGTGTTGCCAACTGGGCAGACAGCAAGGATTCTACAATGGTAACGGTGAAGGCTGATCCCAGGCTGGGCGACCGGAATAATATCCGCATTTCGCAGAATGCCATGTTTGAACGTTTGCAAAAATCCAGTGATAAGCTGACGCATGGAATGGACCGTCTGACAGAAGCTGAAGACCTGACTAAAAAGATGGATGCACAGTTAAAGGACGTTGAAGGCAAGCCGGCAGATTCCCTGCGTAAGGCCACCAAAGCGATGCAGGATTCCATTAAAAATGTCAGGGAGAGTATTTCTGGCAAAACGTTTCGAAACGCCAGGGTTATGGACAGGTTCCACAGGTAACCGTCATGAATCAACTACAGACGGCCAATCAATATATTGGTGCCAAAACACTTGACCCCAGGACCGCAGGAAGAATTCCTGGTGAAAAGAGCGGAGGATATGGTGAGCACGGCCGCCACGCCGGCTGAACGGGTTTTTCGAAGGACCCTGGAAAAAATACCGTGAACAGGCAGAATACTACCAAACTGGATTTGTTCAAGGATTATCCATCCGATCAAATAGCCCAAGTTATTTATTGGATGTCATATTAGCAACAGGGGGACGGTCAAACCGTTCCCCCTTTCTTCTGTCCGGTTCCACTGAAATAGTTACATTTGCTGCATGGAACACGGCAATGACAAACCCTGACCACAGAACCCGGAGAATTACAGAAAATGGACAAACTTTCGCATCTTGCTGAAACACTGATCGGATCGGAAATCGTGAAAATGAATGGTGAGATAAAAGAGAAAATGAAACAGGGGAAAAGATTTATAATTTTACTATTGGTGATTTTGATCCTTCCATTTTTCCCATACCCCTGCAGAACTTGAAGAAGAAATCATTTATTGCTACCGTAAGCATTATACAAACTATCCCATCGGAGAAGGTGAAGCTTGACCTGAGGAAAGCCATCAGTCATTTTACCGAAAGGGAAAGCTCGATTACAGCCCTGGATGAAATACTGATTGCATCCGGTGGACGTCCGCTGATTTATACGCTTTACCGCGCAATAGTCGATGAAGGTGATAAAGTGATTTATTCGGTTCCTTCCTGGAACAATAATCACTATGTCCATTTTGCAATGGAGAACATTGTGCTATTGAAACCAGTACGGAAACCAATTTCATGCCTACGGCAGAAGATGATTGCGCCACACCTGGAAGGCGCCACATTGCTGGCTTTATGTTCCCCTTTAAACCCCACCGGTACGACCTTTTCACAAAGAACAACTGGACGCTATTTGCGACACTGGTGATCGCAGAGAATAACCGGCAGGACGGACGGTGAAAAAAAATTGTATGTGCATGTTTGACCAGATTTACTGGCTACTAACATTTGGCACAACTGAACATTTTAACCCGGTTTCCTTATGCCCGAAATGAAAGCCGTACACGGTTTTTATAGATGGCATCAGTAAATGTTTTGCCGCTACCGGTGTAAGGGTAGGCTGGGCGATGGGCCCTGCGCTCATTATCAGGAAAATGAAAGCCATACTGTCTCATGTAGGTGCATGGAGCTCCCCTTCCGGAACAAAAAGCAACGGCTAAATACCTGATGCAGAAAGGTTCGGTTGACCAGTACCTGAAATTGTTTAAGGGAGAAATTGCATGAACGGCTCGAAAAAATTTATGCCGGATTTATACAACTGAAGAAGGAAGGATTTCTCGGTAGATGCGGTTACGCCCCAGGCAGCCATTTACCTGACGGTACAAATAGATCTGGTGGGTAAAACAACAGCGGATGGCAAATTGCTTGAAAAGCAATCTGATGTAACTTCTTATCTGCTCAATGACAGCCAAACTGGCCCTGGTTCCTTTCCATGCTTTTGGAGCCATCCAGGAATTCATCCTGGTACCGGCTGAGTGTTGGAACTGTAAAAAGGAAGAAATTAATGAGATGCTCGGCAAACTGCGTTCTGCACTTAAAAAATTAAGCTAGAGCGGAGCGAAAACGGCTGACCATCCGGGACAAAAAAAATCCCGCAGATGCGGGATTAATATCTTGGTTTAAGCAGTGTTCAGTTAGGTTGATGTGTTCAGTTGAGGTTGCAAAGAAAAACGAATGGTTTGATCTCTTTTTGCCTGATGGTCTGCATAACCTGTTTCCTGTTATGCACGATCTTGTATTTATTCAGGTCGATCATTTCGTGAGCGGTACAAAAGCTATCAATGCTTTCCACATTGAATAACATGGCATTAAGTTTTTCCACTTCCTGCTCAATGGCCTGTTCGCTCATTGATTCGTCTTTCAATAGCACCAGCAGATCTCTGTTGGGACTTTTCATACTTAAAGGATTTATAAGGATACTAATCTAATAACCAACCATTCCTTTTTTACTGGGACATCCGCATTTGTTACTTTTTAATGCGCTGCAGGATGTTCCTGCAACCATTACTATCAATAACACAATAACAAGATATCTGTTCACATTTTTCATCAGGCCGCTTGTGTAAAATAAACTATTTTTCGTAAAAATTATTGTAGGCCGCTATAATTAATTTCTAAACTTAACACTACCCGTCTTATTGAACCACAACAGATTATACGGAAAAAAGTGCTCATAGGGTTGCTCGACTGGGGAATGGGCCATGTTGCCCGGAGTATTCCTTTAATCTCCTATTTGCTTCAAACCCAGTGCCAAATTTTCATTGCTGCCACCCCGGAACAAAGAAAACTGCTTGAAAGTGAATTTAATAGCCTTGAATACATTCAAATCGAGGGATATAATGTCCGATATGGGGAGAAAAAGTCAAAATTTATTTTTATCACTGCTTGCACAGTTACCACGACTATACCGGGTGATACGCCGGGAACAGACCTGGTTGAAGAACAAATGAAGATTCACCGCTTTGATGCCGTTATTTCCGATAACCGTTATGGATTATATCATCCTGGCACCCGTTCGGTATTCATCACGCACCAGTTGGCAATAATCAGCGGATGGGGATCTTTGGCAGATCGCATCCTGCGACAATTACACTACCGTTTCATACAAAAATTTGATATATGCTGGGTGCCGGATGTAAAGGGGTCAGCCAGTCTCTCCGGATCACTTGGACATCCGGAAGTCCTGCCCCATTCCACGGTTTACCTTGGCCCGTTGTCGAGAATGGAAAATATACCGCCCACCGAAGCATTGGACCTGCTGATTATTTTGTCGGGCCCCGAACCACAACGGACCATACTGGAGGCTATCATACTTCCACAATTGCAGCATTTCAACGGATCCTGGTTACTAGTGAGAGGTTTGCCATCGGAACAAACTGTTCCGCTTCCAAATACTGTTCATTACCTCGGGGTGGCAGGAATGAACCAGGCAATGGCCAATGCTAAAATGGTGATTACAAGATCGGGGTACACAAGTATTATGGATCTCGTGAAACTTCACAAGAAGGCGATATTGATACCAACGCCCGGACAAACAGAACAGGAATATCTTGCCCGTCATATGAAGACCGAAGGCATTTTTATGATGGCAGATCAACAGTCTTTTAACCTCGAGGTTGAATTAAACAAAGCCTCCAGATTCCCGTTCAAGACTCCCGATCTCGATTTTCTGCAATACCAGTCTGTGTTAACGCTATTTGTTCAATCTTTGCCATAAATCTTCCCTCACTGCTTCCTTGAGTACCCGATTAAAAGCACATATAGCCGTTTTAGCAGCTAACCTGATCTTCAGTATAAATTTCAGCGTGGTAAAGTTTGTCACGCCCGGAATAATAAAACCCTTCGGTCTTAACGTGGCCCGGGTTCTGGTTACCACTTCACTGCTTTGGATCATGCATGTATGGGAGAAACCGGTAAAAAAACTCAGGAAAAAAGACATACCGCTTTTCATTGCCTGTGGCGTTACCGGCATATCCATCAACCAGCTGCTTTTTATAAAGGGCCTGTCCATAACCTATTCCATTCATGCCTCACTGCTGATGCTTTGCACCCCGCTGCTGATCACTATTACGGCATTTTTCTTTCTGAAAGAAAAGGTCAATCGCTATATAATCAGCGGGTTGGTTTGCGGAATTTCAGGAGCGATTATGCTGATCTCTTCCCGTGAAAGTTCGGGGACCGGCGACAATATCATTCTTGGTGATATACTCATTGCATTAAACGCAATTTCCTATGCCTTTTACTTTGTATTGGTAAAACCGCTGATCCTGTATTATTCACCTACCCAGGTCCTGCGTTGGGCATTCACTTTCGGGACCATTTTTATTTTACCCTTTGGATGGGCAGAATTTATGGAAGCGCCGTGGCAGTCAATGTCCGGAATTCAATGGAGCGCCATTGCATTTGTGGTTGTTGGAGCAACTTTCCTTGCCTACCTTTTTAATATCTACGGCCTCACCCACTTACAGGCATCAGCTACCGGTGCCTATATTTACCTGCAGCCTATTTTTGCCACAATAGTTGCCATTATTTTTATGGGAGAACAGCTGACAATCCGGAAAATTTTCTCTGCAGTGCTGATCTTCGCCGGCGTATATTTGGTGAATCGGGGCAAATGGAGGCCAACAAATTGAAATTTTATTAAATATCAGCCTCAAATCCCCCGAAAACTGAAAATAATTACAGGATTATTTCTAATCCGGCATCTATTGCTAATACCGGAACACCACTAAAGTTCACTTTTTTACATTGACACAACAATTAATTGCAACATGAGAAAACAGTTACTGACATTACTGTTTGCTGCAGGCATTTTTATGGCCTCCGCGCAAACAGGTTTCCCTGTTAATGGTGTGGCAGATCCGCGTACTGGCACATATGCCTTTACCAACGCCACTATTGTAAAAGATCCCCAGACCACTGTACAAAACGCCAGCCTTGTTATCAGGGATGGAAAGATCATTGCCGTGGGTGCAGGGGTTGCTATTCCCAAAGATGCCGTCGTAATAGATTGCAAAGGGAAATTCATTTATCCTTCTTTTATTGACATCTATTCAGATTATGGTACTCCGCCGGTGCCACCTCCGGCAAGATTCAGTTTTTCCGGTCCGGCCCAGCTCAATTCCAACCAGAAAGGTGCTTACGGTTGGAACCAGGCATTAAAAGCCGACGTTGATGCGGCAAAGATTTTTACCGTTGATGATACCAAGGCAAAACTTCTTCGTGATAACGGCTTTGGAACCGTGCTTACCCATCAAAAAGATGGTATCGCACGTGGAACCGGTGCAGTAGTCACACTGGCCAATAAAAAAGAAAATCTTGTGATCCTGAAAGACCAAGCATCCGCTCATTATTCTTTCAATAAGGGCTCATCAGGACAGGTCTATCCCAGTTCGATGATGGGAAGTATTGCCTTGCTTCGCCAGACATACCTGGATGCCCGCTAGTATAAAGCCAATGAGTCGAAAGAAAACCTGAACATCACCCTGCAGGCCTGGAATAATAACCAGTCGCTCCCCCAGATATTTGAAGCCACTGACAAATGGACTGACCTCAGTGCCGATCGCATCGGTGATGAATTCGGCGTTCAGTATATCATCAAAGGCGGTGGAAATGAATACCAGCGGATCAAAGAAATCGCTGCTACAAAAGCTACCTTTATTCTTTCACTGAATTATCCACAGGCCCAGGATGTGGAAGATCCAAATGAAGCACGTTTTGTTTCGCTTTCAGATATGAAACACTGGGAACTTGCACCCACCAATGCCGCTGCGCTTGAAAAAGCAGGCGTACCCTTCTGTTTAACCAGTGCAGATCTCAGGGACACCAAACAATTCCTGGCTAATCTCAGGAAAGCCATTGAATATGGTCTCACAGAAACCAAAGCACTGGAAGCACTTACACGAACTCCTGCCACCACATTGGGCATGTACGATAAAGTAGGCAGTCTTGATGCAGGTAAAGTGGCCAACTTCATTATCACCAGCGGACCTTTTTTTGCAGAGAAAACAAATATCCTTGAAAACTGGGTACAGGGCGAATCATACAAGTGAAGCCTGAACTGTGGAATGATCTTAAGGGAGTATATACGCTTGCTGTTAATGGTCCTGCAGGCTCCCAGCAATTATACACTTGATGTAAAAGGTTCAAATGCTGCCAATGTTATCGGCAAGGATACCGTTACCGCCAAATTTTCTTATGATGGCAAACTGGTGAAGATCAATTTTACCCCCGAGAAAAAATCTAAAAACAATATTCGTCTCAGTGGTGTAAATAATGGCGACAGCTGGAATGGTTATGGAGAAGATTCTGCAGGCAATAAACTTACCTGGACCGCTACCTGGTCGAAAGAATCCATCACAAAAGCTGATACTGTAAAGAAGAAAGAATCACCGAAACTCGGAAAGATCATCTATCCATTCCTTCCTTATGGAAATGATTCTCTGCCAAAGCAGGAAAACCTGTTGATCAAAAATGCCACGGTATGGACCAGTGATAAAGCAGGTAAACTGGAAAATACCGATGTACTCGTGAAGAATGGAAAGATTGTACAGATCGGTAAAAACCTCACTGATGCTTCTGCCAAAGTAATTGACGGCACAGGCAAGCACCTGACTCCCGGTATCATTGATGAACATTCCCATATCGCAGCAAGTTCTATTAATGAAGGCGGACAATCAGTGACTTCTGAAGTTAGGATTGCCGATAACCTGAATCCTGATGATATCAATATCTACAGGCAGCTGAGCGGTGGCGTTACCACTTCTCATATCCTTCATGGTTCTGCCAATACTATCGGCGGACAAACGCAGCTGATCAAACTTCGCTGGGGTGCCAATGATGACCAGTTAAAGTTTGAAGGCGCTCCCGGCTTCATCAAATTCGCATTGGGAGAAAACGTAAAACGTTCAAGTGCAAGTCAGGGCAACATCCGTTTTCCTGATACGCGCATGGGTGTAGAACAGGTGATGGCCGATGCCTTTAACCGTGCAAAAGATTATGAGAAGGCAATGAAGGCTGCCGATGAGAACAATAAGAAAAAAGGTGCTGACTCCTGTTACGGTAAGACGGGATCTTGAACTCGATGCACTGGTGGAGATCATGAATAAAAAGCGCTTTATCACCATGTCACTCTTATGTGCAGAGTGAAATCAATGCAGCCATGAAAGTGGCCGATAAATATGGCTACACCATCAATACTTTCACGCATATCCTTGAAGGTTATAAAGTGGCCGATAAGATGAAAGCCCATGGTGCCAATGCATCCACATTCTCCGACTGGTGGGCATATAAAATGGAAGTGCAGGATGCCATTCCCTATAATGCCGCCATCATGCAGAAAGTGGGACTTAATGTTGCCATCAATTCAGATGATGCTGAAATGGCCAGGCGCCTGAACCAGGAAGCTGCCAAGAGCATTAAGTATGGCGGCATGAGTGAAGAAGATGCATTGAAGATGGTGACCATCAATCCTGCAAAAATGTTGCATGTTGATGAGAAGGTGGGAAGTATCGCCACAGGTAAAGATGCAGACCTCGTACTATGGAGCGATAATCCGCTGAGCATTTATGCAAGGGCAGAAAAAACCATTGTAGACGGTACTGTATATTTCGATCGTCAAAAGGACGCAGCACAACAGAAAAAGAATACGGAAGAACGCAATCGCATTATCCAGAAAATGCTTTCTGAAAAAAGAAGCGGTTCTCCTGTAGGTCCGGCAACGCCAACAATGAGCATATTAATGAACTGTGGCGATCACGATCATAGCCACGGACTCTTATCCATCGAAGGCGAATAATCAGCAATATGTCAACCATCAAAAGTCAACAAATGAAAAAAATACTTAGCATAATCGTTTCACTCTTACTGCTGAACTATTTGTCGGCACAGGATAACGTGTATCCTGCAAAAGAGTACAAGGGCCTCATGTTCATAAAGAATGCAACCGTTCACGTGGGCAATGGCCAGGTGATTGAAAACTGCACCATCCAGGTCAACAATGGCAAGATAGAAAAGGTAGCGCCGAACCTGCCTATTCCCGCAGACGATGTGAAAGTTATAGACGCGGCCGGAAAGCATGTTTATCCCGGACTGATCCTTTCCAATTCCAATCTTGGGCTGGTGGATATCAATAGCGTAAGGGCTACGTCGGATGCCACTGAAATAGGAGACTATAATACGTCTGTCAGGTCTTTGGTGGCCTATAACACCGATTCAAAAGTGATCAATACGCTGAGGTCCACCGGAGTAATACTGGCGAATATCGTCCCACAGGGTGGTATTATCAGCGGATCTTCCAGTGTGGTGCAGCTTGATGCCTGGAACTGGGAAGATGCGTCCTACGCAGCTGAAAATGGCATTCATTACAATATGCCAACATTGATCAACAGGCCGAATCCCTTCGCAGCATTTTTAGGCTTGCCTGCACCAACAGTTGATCCTGTGAAAAGGGGATTGCAGGAAATTGAAGAAACCAAAGCTTTTTTTAAGGAAGCAAAATCTTATGCAGCGTCAACCGACATAAAAGAAACCAACCTGAAATTCGAAGCGCTGAAAGCACTTTGCGAAAAGAAGCAGAAATTATTTATCCATGCCGACCTGGTAAGGGAAATACTGCTGGCTATCGATTTCAAAAAAGAATTAGGTCTGGATGTTGTAATCGTTGGTGGAAGTGAAAGCTACCAGGTAGCCGACCTGTTGAAAAAATATGATATCCCTGTTATCCTCAACCAGATGCATAGTCTGCCTACGCTTGCAGATGATGCGGTGGACCAGCCGTACAAAACTCCTGGACAGCTGCAAAAAGCCGGTGTGTTGTTTGCAATCAATGATGAAGACGGACAACACCGCGGTAAAAACCTTCCTTTTAATGCAGGAACAGCTGTTGCCTATGGATTAACGAAAGAAGAAGCATTATCGGCAATCACCCTCAATGCTGCAAAAATTCTCGGTATTGCCGACCGTACCGGATCAATTGAAGTTGGAAAGGATGCCAATATTGTGATCAGCACAGGCGATATCCTGGATATGCGCAGCAACAATATCACCCATGCCATCATTCAGGGCAGGATGATCGACCTCACGGATAAACATAAAGAACTGTACGATAAGTACATGTACAAGTATGGATTTGCGCCTGGGACAAAGTGATCTGCACCTGCAAGAATATTGAAATGTGAAAATGGTGGCCATAAGGCCACCATTTTTGTTCAGCACCCAACCATCCTGAACAGGTTAACATCCTGTCTCTATACTTTCCAGGACATTAATGCTGTTTGCAAATCCTGACATAAATCATACTTTAGTCGTTGTTTAAACATTAATTTTGGAAAAACCTTAAGACATGAACTCACTCAACAAAAGATTTCGGTTAGCCGCACTGGCGTTCAGCCTTATCAGCATGTTGCTCATCTTTGGCTGCTCAAAAAGTGATGACAACAATAGCAGCAGTATTCCCGGGGCGGTGGCGCCTGTATTACCAGGTGACTGGATGATCCACTACTATTTTGATGTGACCGATAAGACCAACAACTATGTTGATTACACTTTTACTTTCAATAGTAACGGAACTTTTGTTGCCAAAAAGGGTGGTAGTACTTATAATGGAACATGGAAGGATGAAGTGGATAGCGGTAAAAGAAAATTGACCCTTGATTTTGATGCCAGTGTTACAGAAAGCGCACTTCTTGAATTGGAGGAAGACTGGATTGTCACGTCATCGAGTTCTACGCTGATCAACCTGGAGGATAAAGCCGTTGTGATGCAAATGATGAAACTCTAAGGCTGGCCCGCTTCACTGTTTTTTTGGATAGTCAAAAAACATAAATTCTTTGTCGGCCTTCCTCACGGAGGTCCAGTCTTCTGATTTTATACGGAATGCAAAAATGCTGCAGGTGGGCATATTGTCCAGTTTTACCAATTGCAGCGAATTGGCAAATTCAGTGATTCCATTGTTGTGTGAAAAAATCGCAACAGCCTTATCCTTATTATCCAAATTTTCTATTACTGTAAAAAAAATATCGGGAGAAGGGAGGTATAGTTCAGGCACGGTTATGATATCTGACTTCTTTCTCTCATAGCTGCTGGCAAAGGCCCAGGCAGTACTAAAGGCCCTTTTTGCAGGACTGGACACAAACCTGTCCACCTTAGCTTTTCTTTCCAGTAACCGGCCGGCCATCATTGGGGCGTCGCGCTTACCGCGTTCATTCAGGGGACGTTCATGATCATCTTCTGATCCTGACCAGTCGCTTTTAGCGTGGCGTACGAGGTAAATGATCTTCATCTACTGAAAGATAAAAAAACATATGCAACTTTCCATTAACTGAAGGGGCAAATCATTTTATCATCATCAAAATATTTTGACGAACTGTACAGTATTGAATTACATCGCTTCGCAGACTTTAACCGGACGCTTAATTTCAGCAGGCTCCGGCAATGTGCACCGGTTCAGGTGATGATTAACCGGCCACCATTTCCAGGATAGCTAAATTGTGGTATAATTGATAGTAGATATAAGTCCCATGGCCAAAGATTATCATTATGAATATTGAAGACATCAGGGAGTATTGCCTTTCAAAAGCGGATGTGGAAGAGTCTCTTCCTTTCGGGCCCACTGTAGTGGTATTCAAGACAAACGGCAAGGTATTCCTATTGCTTCCGCTGGATTCCGAACAAGTACAATTCAATGTAAAGTGCGATCCCGAACTGGCTGTTACGCTTCGCGAGACTCATGACTGTGTTCTCCCCGGTTATCATATGAATAAGAAACACTGGAACACCATCATCGTTGACGGCTCGGTAAAAAATTCCATGTTAAAAGAATGGATCGATCATTCCTATTTGTTGGTATGTAAAAAGAAATGAATGAGCCCCACATTCCCGCACTAATCACACTCCCACATTATCTTCAGTATCCTCTTACATTCCTTCCTTCCATATAATTAATAAATGCCTGGTTCACCACCCTGTTGCCGCCCGGGGTTGGATAATTACCGGTAAAGTACCAGTCGCCGGTATTTGTGGGACATGATTCATGGAGGTCTTCAATGGTCTGGAAGATCAGGTCAACAGGTGTTGATACCTCAGGAGGTGTAATCAGTTCACTGATTTTTTTGGAGATCTGTTCAGGAGTAAAAGGTTTATATACCTGTTTTACCATATTCTCAGTATGCAACTGGTTGTTGCGTTGCAGTTCTTTGCAACAATTATAAATATCAGTAAGCAGGTTTTCCTGGTTATTGTCTTTCAGTAATGCAATAGCCGCCCGAAAAGCAATGAAATCACCGAGTTTACTCATGTCAATACCATAGCAGTCGGGGTACCTTATCTGTGGTGCGGAAGACAGTATCAGCAGGCGTTTCGGCCTTAATCTCGACAGCATCCGCACAATGCTTTCCTTTAAAGTGGTGCCCCTCACAATGGAATCATCAATCACTACCAGGGTGTCTTCATCCGTTCGCACAGTTCCGTAAGTGACATCATAAACGTGCTGAACCATTTCAGAACGGTTCGAATCTTCGGTGATAAAAGTGCGCATCTTAACATCCTTTATCGCCACTTTTTCAACCCTTATACGACGATTGATCATTTCGGAAAGTTTTTCTTCGTCGAAATCCTTTTCCCATGACATGATGCGCTGGATCTTGATCTTATTCAGGTAATCTTCCATTCCTTTCAGCAGGCCGTAAAATGCAGTCTCTGCCGTATTTGGAATAAAGGAAAATATAGTATTCTTTAAGTCATTGTTGATGGCCTTCAGCACCAGCGAACTCAGGTGATAACCGAGGGCGATTCTCTCGCGATAAATCTTTTCATCACTGCCCCGCGAAAAATAAATTCTTTCAAAACTGCAGGCCCTTCTTTCTTTAGGTTCGAGGATCTGTTCGATAGTATATGTTCCGTCTGCCTTTACAATCAGGGCCTTACCCGGCATTAGTTCAAGGACTTCATTCTCACCAACATTAAATGATGTCCGGATAGCTGCACGTTCCGAAGCAGCAACGATCAGTTCATCTGTAATATAGTAGTATGAAGGCCTGATACCATGAGCATCCCTGATAATAAACGAATCGCCGTTGCCAAGAAGTCCGCCTACATGATAACCTCCGTCGAATAAATTAAATGCTTTCTTCAGCACGTTGGAGACACATAAATTTCCGGGATTTGCTTCATCCTCTTTCACCTGGAAATGATGTACCACTTCCATCATGGCGGCAAGATCACTTTGCTTTTGAAATACCCCCGGATCAATATTGATCAGGGAAAAAAGTTCTTCGGTGTTCACCAGGTTGAAATTTCCTGCAAGCGCAAGATTCCTGGCAGGAATGATATTTCTTTTTATAAATGGATGGCAGAATTCAGACGTTGTTCTTACCCTGGGTGCCGTACCGGAGATGACCCAGCAATAATTCTCCCATAAACGGAATATGACCCTTCATCAAGCCGGGGTGTTTCCTGATCTCAGGCTGGTATTTCTCCAGTTCCATGATTTCCTTTCCAATTCCCTGGAACAGATCGGCAATGGCCTGTGTGGCAATGCTTCTCTGGCGGAAAAGAAGGGATATCCTGGCTCGGTGTCCAGTTTCACGGTGCAATACCTGCACCATCCTGGCCCCTGTTATGCTGTTTCTCCATGAGGAGATACAGTTTATTCAGGCCGAAAAGCGCCGTACCATATTTTTGCTGGTAATAAGAAAAAGGCTTTCGAAGACGAATGAATGCAAGGCCGCATTCATGTTGAATTGCATCACTCATGGATGTGATATGAAGCGCAAAGTTAGAATTTAAAATGGGAAGAACAGCATTAATCCCATGGTCGAAATGAGGGATTTGACGGTGGATTTCCTGAACAGTGAACCGGGTATCCATGTATAGTGTTACAGCGCCTGCGTCACAGGTGAATTCTTGTCTTTAATAAAACGCAGGTATTACTGTGAACCGTTTTCTGGGACACGACGGGGAAGGTATCTTTTATAGATGCACACTGTCCGTATTCAGGATCAATCATCACGTAATATGTGGGAAGTTTCTGCTTGAACCATTTTTCAACGGCCAGCATTTTTTTCTCTTCCACTGCCCTGCCGGCAATTTTATTATAATCGTCACTCAGATTTTCCCGATGCGGTTCTGTCTTACTTTGGATAACAATAATTCTCACGCCCTTTATTCCCCTTTCATTAGTAAATTCCAAAGGCGTGGAAAATTCACCCACTTTAAGCTTCCAAGATCCTTAACCATGTCTTTATCCAGTTCATCAATGGTCACTGTTGTTGATCCGTTTCGCCAGAAACCAGGCCTGCAGTCATCTTGCGTTTTCATCCTCACTGTACTTGTCAACGGCTTCACCAAATTTTATGGTACCTGCAATGAGTTTGGAACGTATACTGTCGAGCTTTTCCTTGGCCAGAACGATTTCTTCATCGGTAATCTGTGGAATCACGGAGAATATGCCTGATCACAGTGTCATCGCCATTGCGGCTCACCATCTGTATGATATGATAACCGAATTTACTTTTTATCACTGGGAGACCTGGCCTTCCTTCAAACGGAATGCGGCATTTTTAAAGTCCGGATCCCATTGTTTGTCGTTTTTATTCATCTCGTACCGGCCACCATTTTGTGTTTTACCCGGGATCTTCGGAATATAGCCTTACCAGGTTATCAAATGATTTGCCTGCTTCGATTTGCTTATTATAATCATTCAACTCGTCGATGGCATACTTTTCAAGTTCACGTCCGGCTTTGGGATAAACGACGATCTGGCCTACGACCAGTTTCAGTTTCATAAAAGCGTAAGGCTGTCTTTGGGAATTTTATCGAAATAGGTTTTTACTTCAAAAGGAGTGATCTTGATATTGTCAACGATCTTGCTTCGCATGGCATCGGCCAGTCTTCTCTCGCGAACCGACTGCCTTGAAGTCTTCCTTGATCTGGTAAACTGGTTCTGCCTGCAATCTGTTCTACAGCTTCTTTTCCTCCATACTCCATGATAAAATAACGAATCCGCTGGTCGAGTTCCGCTTCAATTTCTTCTTCACTCACCGGTAATGAATCTTTTTCAGCCTGCAGTACCAGGGCCTTATCCATCATCATCCTTTCGAGCAGTATACATTCAGCATCCGGCGGTACTTCTCCGCCTTGACGCTTGATATCATCTATATAGTTGGAGATGTCTGACTTCAGTACGATTTTATCGCCCACTATACCTACGATCTTATCCGCCAATACCTGGCCGACTGTGCATTCGCAAACAGAAGCCAGCAACAACAGATAAACTAGATCAGTAAAAATCTTACGCATGCTCAAAAGTGGGACAATTTATGTTAACAATGTGCAAATCCTGCAATCCACACTCGCCCAGGCACTACCCAATTATCCTACATTATTTTGCCGTAGGCAAAATCAAAGCGTTCTTTTCACTTCCTCTTCTTCAAACGCCTCAATGATATCGCCTACCTTGATATCGGCATAATTCTTCACGGTCAGACCGCACTCCATATTTGACGCCACTTCTTTCACGTCATCTTTAAAGCGTTTCAGGCTACCCAGTTCTGCTGCCTGGCCCTCTCCCTTCGGATATTCCACGATACCATCCCTGATCACACGGATCTTGCTGTTCCTGCAGGATCTTACCATCCAGAACATAACAACCGGCAACAGTGGCTTTATCAAATTTGTATACTTCACGTACTTCCACATTGGCAACGATCTTCTCCTGGATCTTCGGTTCAAGCATACCTTCCATCGCACTCTTGATTTCTTCAATGGCATTGTAGATGATGGAGTACAGTTTGATCTCCACACCCTCAGTTTCTGCAAGCTTGTTGGCCTGCATTGAAGGCCGCACGTTAAATCCAAGAATGATGGCATCAGATGCCGTTGCCAGCAATACATCACTTTCGGTGATCTGACCAACACCTTTATGTACCACGCTCACCGCAATTTCTTCAGTGGAAAGTTTCTGCAATGAATCACTCAACGCTTCCACGGAACCATCCACGTCACCTTTGATGATGATGTTCAGTTCTTTGAAATTACCCAGTGCCAGACGGCGACCGATTTCATCCAGTGTAATATGTTTCTTGGTCCGGATACCCTGCTCACGTAAGATCTGTGCACGCCTGCTGGCAATTTCTTTGGCTTCTGCTTCATCTTCATACACCTTGAATTTCTCACCCGCCTGCGGAGCACCGTTCAAACCGAGGATCAATACCGGGCTGCTTGGTGGCGCTGTTTCTTCTTTCTTATTCCGTTCATTGAACATGGCTTTAACACGTCCAAAATGCTGACCGCTCACCACAATGTCTCCATTTTGCAGGGTTCCGTTCTGCACCAGTACGGTAGCCACATAACCACGGCCTTTATCCAGTGTAGCTTCCACTACTGTACCGTTGGCTTCCCGGTCAGGATTGGCTTTCAGGTTCAAGCAATTCCGCTTCCAGCAATATTTTTTCCAGCAGCAGGTCAACGTTCAGTCCCTGCTTGGCGCTGAGATTTCCTGGCTCTGGAATTTACCACCCCATTCTTCAACAAGGATGTTCATTCCGGCAAGCTGTTCATATATCTTCTGCGGATTGGCTCCGTCTTTATCAATCTTATTGATCGCAAAGATCATCGGCACACCAGCTGCCTGTGCGTGGCTGATGGCTTCCTTGGTTTGTGGCATCACCGCATCGTCTGCAGCAATCACGATCACCGCGATATCCGTCACCTTGGCACCACGGGCACGCATCGCCGTAAACGCTTCGTGACCCGGTGTATCAAGGAAGGTGATCGATTTTCCATTGGGCAGTTCCACCTGGTAGGCACCGATGTGCTGTGTGATACCACCGGCTTCACCGGCTACCACATTGGTATTACGGATATAGTCAAGCAAGGATGTTTTACCATGGTCAACGTGACCCATGATGGTAACAATCGGTGAACGTGGATTGCAGTTCTTCTTCATCATCATCTTCTCATCCACTTCTTCCATCTCCATCTGCTTTTCCATGTCGATGAACTCCACTTCAAATCCAAATTCACTGGCTACCAGTTCAATCACTTCAGCATCAAGACGCTGGTTGATAGAAACCATGATACCAAGGCTCATACACTTGCTGATCACTTCAGCAAAGCTCACATCCATCAGGTTGAGCGAGTTCACTCACACTGATGAATTCCGTTACCTGCAGTTTGTTATCTTCGTCGCCTCGCCCATGGCATCGGCCATTTCCTCGCGTTTCGCCCGACGGTATTTTGCTTTAAGGCTTTTACCACGTCCGCCGGATCCGGCCAGTTTGGCCTGTGTTTCCTGATTTTTTCCTGTATTTCTTTTTCGTCGATTTCTTTTTCTTCCCGCGTCTCTTCTGCAGTATACCCCGCACGGGTAGGCGTAAGATCTGCTGTCCGCCTCCGCTGGCGTCACCGGTTGTGCGGGCCTGGCTGCACCTGCCTGCCCTGGCCGGATTTATTCTGAATGGTTGCGCGTTAGACTTTCCGCTGCTTGTGCACCTTTCTTTTCAATAGGGATACGTTTGCGTTTGCGCTTCTCATCAATGGTACGGTCGGCCTTGTCGTTTTCAACAGGCAGTTCAATGCGTCCAACGATCTTCGGACCTTCCAGTTCCGGAGCCTCGATCTTCATGGTTTCAATACAGGGACTGCATTTCTTCATCCACCGGTTCTTCTATCTCTCTTCAGGCAACCGCTTCCACTTCTAGGCTTCGCGACGAGCTGCTTTCTCTTTTTTCGTTTTTTGCACGGGTTCCAGTTCTTCCTGCAGCGAGCTCTGTTTCTTGGCTTTTTTGGCTCCATCTTTTTTAGGACTGTGTTGAAGAATCTATTGTATCAAGGTCAATCTTATCCAGCACTTTAGGACCCTCCAGTTCAGGTGCTTCAATCTTAACGTTTTTCCGGAGCCAGCGTTCTATCCACAGGTTCAGGAACAACGACACAACCGGAATCACTGGTGCTGCAACAGCGGCTTCTTCAACACGGTGCTGCTGCCGGCACTTCTTTTTCTACCGCTTTTTTCTTCTTTCCTTCTTGAAAAGGATTTCCTCTTCGTCTTTCTTTTTCTTCGCTTCTGCCGCACTCCCTTTAGGAATTTCGATCTGGTCACTTTTCATCTTCGCTGCTTTATCGGACGAGAATTCCAGTTGCAGGGAACGATACATGTCTTCCGAAAGTTTAGAAGTCGGCTTCAGGTCATCCTTACTAAATCCTTTGCTCGCCAGAAAGTCAACAAGGGTGTCTTTACCGATGTTGAACTCCTTGGCAGCGGCCATTAATCGCGGTGTATTTGTTTCTGACATTTATCCTCCTACAACTTTGCAGCTATATTTAATTCAACAATATTAGAACAGTAAATCGGCATGCACGAGTTCATAACAATTCATTTATTCTTTTTCAAATTCTTCCTGCAGAACTTTCCTTACATTCATCAATGGTTTCTTTTTCCAGGTCAGTTCTTCTTTCCAGTTCTTCAGAGGTGAGGTCAAGTACGCTTCTTGCCGTATCACAACCAATCCGTTTCAGTTCATCAATCACCCATGGTTCGATCTCATCGCTAAATTCATCCAGGTCGATATCAAATTCATCCACTTCACCTTCGTTGTCACGGTAAACATCGATTTCATATCCTGTCAAGATCCTCAGCCAGTTTGATATTCACACCACGCTTACCGATGGCCAGGGAAACCTGGTCAGGTGCTACAAAAACTTCGGCATTTTTATTTTCATTATCAATGTTCATGCTGGTGATCTTGGCGGGTGTCAAGCGAACGCTGGATCAGTAACTGGATATTATTGGTCCAGTTGATGACATCAATATTTTCATTTTTCAATTCGCGGACAATGCCATGGATACGGCTTCCTTTCATACCCACGCAGGCACCCACCGGGTCAATCCGTCATCATAACTTTCCACTGCCACTTTTGCCCTTTCACCCGGTTCACGAACAATTTTGCGGATCACGATCAGGCCGTCAAATATTTCCGGTACTTCAATTTCCAGCAATTTAGCAAGGAATGAAGGATGAGTGCGGGAAAGTATGATCACCGGGCTGTTATTTTTCATTTCCACTTTCTTCACAACAGCACGGATATTTTCTCCTTTCTTGAAATAATCGGATGGAATCTGCTCAGATTTGGGAAGGATGAGTTCATTACCGTCTTCATCCAGCAATAACACTTCTTTCTTCCAAACCTGGTAAACTTCAGCGCTGATGATCTCACCGACACGGTCGCCATATTTTTTGACGAGATGGCTTTTCTTCAGGTCGCTGATCCGGCTGGCCAGGGTTTGCTTGGCGGCAAGGATCGCCCGGCGACCGAAATCCATGAATATCCACTTCTTCATACAATTCTTCTCCCACTTCAAAATCGGGTTCGATTTTGATGGCATCGCTGTAGCGCAATTTCCGCCAGCGGATCCTGCTACCTGCACCGTCTTCCACGATCGTCCGGCTGCCGCACGATCTCAAGGTCACCTTTTTCGGTGTTTACGATCACGTCGAAATTTTCATCAGAACCATATTTTTTGCGCAGCAATGTTTTAAAAACATCCTCCAACACTTTCATCAGCGTGGGGCGGTCAATGTTTTCCGCGTCTTTGAATTCCTGGAAGGATTCTATTAAGTTAATACTTGCCATAACATATGGTTTTACCCTCCGTGAAGAGGATCTTTAAAAAACGACCTGAATTTTTGTTGTTTTTATGTGATCAAATGGGATGGTATGTTCAACCGTTTCTTTCTTTTTATTTTTCCCCTGGTTTCTTCCACCAGGATACTCATTTTCCGTGACATCTTTCAAGACACCTTCCGTCTTTGCCCGTCCATCAGGGTCACTTCCACCAGCCGGCCGATATTCTTAAGATATTGGCGATGCAGTTTCAGCGGTTCGTCCAAGTCCCGGAGAAGATACTTCCAGCGAAAAATCCCCGTCGGGATACATTTCGTTTTCTTCCAGCAGCTTGTATAATTTCCGGTTGACAAACGACGCATTTTTCAATGCTTACCACCTGCTATCACCATCAAGGAACACCTTAATATTATTGGTAGGCTTGATCCTGATTTCCACCAGGAAATAATCCTTCCTCCTGCCCAATCATCTCTTTAACGAGGGCTTCCAGTCTGGCTATTTGCTGATCCTTGTTCATGTCCGTTAAAAACAGAAGGGAACGAACCCGTTCCCTTCCATCGTTCTATTTCCTGCTGCAAATGTAGCATGAAAAAGGGTTGAAAACAAAATATTTTTCTTTTATGCCAACGGGGAAACCAGAATGATGTACATCATTGCTGAAATGGCCGTTAGCCGTTACCTTTAGCCCATTATAAAATCATCATGAGCACAGAACAGAATTTCTCAGGTTTTTACCAGGAAACCAAAAACCTGCTAAAGGAATACCTCGAAGTCAAGTTTACCCTGATGAAATTAAAAGGTATCAAATCGGTTTCCCGGTTGCTGAGCCTTCTTATTGTGATCTTCCTGGTCAGCATCCTGGCCCTGTTTGTTATGCTGTTCCTGGGATTTTCCTTTGCCTGGTGGCTTTCTGCCAAAACCGGCAGCAATATCATGGGATTTGCCGGAACAGCGGCGCTGTTTACGATTATCATGCTTCTTTGTATCCTTCTTAGAAAACCTTTATTTCAAGGTCCATTGATTCGATTATTTATCGAGGAATCAACAAAAGAACATGACGAAAGCTTATAAAAAAATGCGTATGCCAAAAATCAGGAGCCTGGAATCACTGGATAATGAGATCAGCAGGTTAACACAACGACAGGAAGAAATAGAACAGCGCCTGGATAATAATATTGGCGGCATCTGGAAGAATGCCGGTTCAATGGCATGGAATTCCATTACCCAGTCAGGAGTTGTTCAGTCGGTGATTACGGGAAATTTCTGGACAAGCATGGTATACCGTTTATTTAAGAGCAAAAAACTCCAGGATGGAGTAGGTAAACTGGTAGATACCCTGACCGATAAAATAGGTGACGGGATGGATAAGGTCGCCTCTAAATTTCAGAAGGAAGAAAAACAACCGCCCACTTCACCGCCTACTTCCTGACCTCTTCAAAGTCAATGTACTCGCCGATCTTGGCGTTTCCCTTCTGAGCATTTACTTTACTGTCATGCGGCGCATTGTCCCCATGCTGCTGATTGTAACGATCTTCCATCTGCTGACTTGCCTGCTTAAATTGCTCCCGCATTTTTTTGGTGGTCCGGAAAATGGGAATGATAAAATCAAAAATGAGTTTATATAACAGGAACGCAACAAGGGCATAAAAGATATACCTGGCCATGGCTCAAAATTACTGGAATTTGGAACAGCCGGATTCCCGGAACTGTGAAAAATATCAGGACTATTTTAACAATTAACCCGCGATCCTCACCAGGTGCCGGAGTTTACTGCAGCTTGTTTTTTTGGTTCCGCTGCAGGCGTTTTAGGTGTGCTGGTAAAACCCAGTTTTTTCAATCCCGACTGTATCTCCGGGCAACTCATAAAAAGCTTCCAGCAAAGGCCGGAACGGTAATTTTCTATCATTACAACAATCGGCCCCTGGTCAATCGCAAGGTAGGATTCGGCATACCAGTTTTTAGTTTCATTGAAGGCATCCTTAAAACCATAGGGACCCCAGATCTTTCCTCCCAGGTCGTAGTAAAAATGTTTTAGTGCCTGCATCGAAAACTCGGGAGTATACGGGAAAGCCGACAATGCCGCTGTTGGCGAGATCACTCCAAGGTCATTATCAGGAGAATGTGCATTGTATCCCTCGTGATTGTCACTTGCCGTTAAGCCCCAGCAGTCGGGCCCATATCCCTTAAACTTGTTCGGATTCCTCACACAATGTTCATGGTTGATCAGCGTATGGTTTTTATTCTGCTCCCAATAATCAGCGTACTGGTCCTTGAGTCCTCGTCGGATCAAGGCCCATAAAGGTGTACTGTGAAAAAAACAATGGACCGCCGTAATCAAAGCCCAGCGGGAGTTTGATGCCATAATAATCCCTGCCGTTCTTAAAAAAATTGCTGTCCGCCCATCCCTTATGGTACACCGAAGCCGGGATAGGATACCGGGGCGAGAAGCCGCCAGCACATAGGTGATCAGGCATTCGTTCCATCCCCTGATCTCAAAGTCCATGGCCCATCCGTTATTCGGACTCCAGTGCCAGTATAAGACTTCCCTTCCGTCGCGTGGTATGCCAGTCCCATTCTGCTTCATTCCATAACCAGTTGATCCGGTTCCGCAGTTCTCTTTCTTTGGGAGTATCCTGGTTAAAATACTGCCTGGCAGTTAGTAGTCCCATGAACAGGTAAGATGATTCCACGGCGTCTGCCCCATCGTCTTTTCTGCTGAAAGGAATGGTCTTGCCGGTGCTTCCATTGAGCCAGTGAGGGAAGATGCCGTGATACGCATCGGCCTTTGCAAGAAAATTCACCATTTTCAGCATACGGTCAACGGCATCGTTACGGCTTACCCACTTTCTTTCTGTGGCCACTACGATTGCCATAATACCAAAGCCGGTGCCGCCCGTGGTGGTGACTTCATCGCCATAACCAAAGGTCTTGTTGCTGCGTTCACGGGCTAGTCCGCTCACCGGATGAGCAAAATCCCAGAAATACGCAAAGGTTTGTCTCTGTACTGTGTCAAGCAGTTGCTCATCGGTAAGCTTTTTTGTATTCTGGCTGAATAAGGATAGGGCGATGAACAGGGGGAGGAACGACAGCAATCTCTTTTTCATCATTAAATTTAATTCAATCCCATATCCGCTATTTATTTTGCCTTCTTATTGCGCGATTTTTTTCTATTTTTGCTCCCCGCCCGGGGTAACACCGGGGCAGGGACCCTTAGCTCAGCTGGTTAGAGCATCTGACTCATAATCAGAGGGTCGAAGGTTCAAGTCCTTCAGGGTCCACATTAAAAATCAAAGAGTTACGCTAAAAACGTAACTCTTTTTATTTCAGACTTGCACAAATTTTGCACAAAAGCAACTATTAAACCTTTATTCACATTATTTGCTAATTAATTCTATTTGGCCTCAAAGGTCTTTACAAATGAATACATTTCTTCAACTTCTCTAATTCCATAATTACCATAATTTCCATGTGCCGCATCATTTCGTATAGCTGAATATGCCATTATAATATTCTTCTTGTGCAAACTATAATAGCCAGATTTATAGATATTCTCATTTAAAGGATCAATCGTAAGGTTTTTACCTTTTGAAGATCTGGTTTCCAACCCATTTCTAATAATCAGAACTTCAGGATTCGTAAGATTACTCTCTAGGATAAAGTTCCGTCAATAGTTTTTAAGATAAGGAAGCCCCCCAAATGGAAACTGGGGGCTTTTTATTTTGACCCGCGTGCCTACATATTTAATCATTAGTGTTGTAGGCTCCCCTTATTGGTAAACTTAAACAGGGGAAAATTTTCCCCAACAAGTGTAGTAATTCTTCAGTTAGTTTTCTACATCAGCGCAATTCCATCCAATTATTCATAAAAAAGGCTGTTTGGCATTCAAAATATTCATTACCGGGTCTGGCATATGCATTGCCTTTTCTACCTTATTATTATTGCCGGGTGGCTGGCATAGAAAGTAAGGTTGCAGAATGGCCTTTACTGGTAATAAAACACATAGGTACCATAATTACAACATTTTAGATGCCACCTGCAACTATGGAAGTTTATACAAACACGAAGCGAAAATATTATATATCAAAAGGAATAGACGGTTTCTTCCTCAAAATTGCCACTATCGCCCGTTTTGTTGGTAGTTATTTCGTTCAACTATTAAGGCCGCCATACGAATTTTCTGAAATTGTAAGACAATGTTATAAGATAGGTTGTGATTCCCTTCCACTGATATCACTTACCGGCTTTATCATTGGCATTGTATTCACGAAACAATCACGTCCTTCATTGAGCGACTTTGGTGCCACTTCCTGGTTGCCTTCCCTGATTGGCATTGCAGTAGTAAAGGCGTTGGCTCCATTGGTAACTGCTCTGATCTGTGCTGGTAAAGTAGGCTCGAGTATTGGAGCTGAATTGGGGGCTATGAAGGTGACGGAGCAGATAGAAGCCATGGATGTTTCCGCATCCAAGCCCTACAAGTACCTGGTATTTACAAGGGTTACCGCCTGTCTTTTCATGGTGCCTATGCTGATGTTGTTTACCTCCCTGGTTGCCCTGATGGGGTCATATCTTAACGTATCCGCAAATGAACATATCAGTATTGCCACTTTTATTGCAAATGCTTTTGATAAAGTCAGTTTTCTCGATTTGAATGCATCCTTAATAAAGTCGGTTGTTTTTGGATTTACCATTGGCATGGTGGCATGTTATAATGGCTTTACCACGACAAGGGGCACAGAGGGTGTAGGAACCGCGGCCAATGCAGCAGTGGTGACTGCTATGTATTTGATTTTTATTGAAGAACTGGTGATCGTGCAAATAATGGGTTGGTTCAGGTAAGAAAATAATCAATGGAAACAGGAAAAGAAATAGCAATTGATATTAAAGGGCTATATAAATCCTTTGGTGATAACCAGGTGCTGAGGGGCGTAAATCTCGAAGTAGCGAAGGGCGAAAATGTAGTGGTGCTCGGCAGATCCGGCACGGGCAAGTCAGTGTTGATAAAAATTGTTTGCGGACTGCTGACGCAGGATGAAGGCTCAGTAATTGTATTAGGGGAAGATGTAAAAAACTTAAGCTTAGAAAGACTGGAAGCGTTAAGATTGAAAGTGGGGTTCTCCTTCCAGTTAAGTGCATTGTACGATAGCATGACCGTGAAAGAAAACATCGCCTTTCCGCTGAAACGAAATTTTAAACACCTCAGTAAAAAGGAAATAGACAAGCGGGTGGATGCTGTACTGGACTCGGTATCCCTGATGAAAACTAAAAGTCAGTACCCGGCCGAACTGTCGGGTGGCCAAAAGAAAAGAATAGGTATCGCAAGAACCCTTGTGCTTCGCCCGGAGATAATGTTGTACGATGAACCCACAGCAGGGTTAGATCCGATTTCGAGTATTGAGATCAATAATTTAATTCACAACATAAAGGAAGAGTTTGGCGTATCAGCTATTGTCATCACCCACGACCTGGTTTGTGCAAAAAAAACAGGCGACCGGCTGGTAATGATGTTTGATGGCGTGGTACAAAAGGAGGGTTCATTCGAAGAAGTTTTTGATTCGGAAGATGAGAGAATAAAAAGCTTTTACGATTACAACTTTACATAAAAAATTATTATGAGAGAATCAAAGGGACTAAAAGCAATACTGACCGGCATATTTGTCTTTGCCGGCATCGCCATTTTAGTGGCTGGTGTTTTTATTGTTGGAGGGAAAGATAAATCCTTCAAAAATTCAGTTCATGTAAATGCCATTTTCAGTGATGTAAATGGGTTGGCCAAAGGGAGCAATGTGTGGTATTCCGGTGTAAAAATAGGGACGGTGAAAAATGTAGGTTTCGTTGAAAATGGCGTGCAGGTAACTTTCACCATTGAGGAAGATGTGCAGAAAAAAATCCGCAGGGATACCAGGGTAAAACTGGGCTCTGATGGATTGATAGGCAATAAAATTATTATATTATATGGCGGCACAACCGCATCTCCTGAAATACAATCCGGCAATACATTGTTGGTTGAAAATGTCATCGGCACCGAAGAGATGATGGCAACTTTACAGAGTAACAACGCCAACCTGTTGCAAATTACAAACGATTTAAAAGAAGTCACTAAAGGATTGGCAGAAGGCAAAGGAACAATCGGAAAGTTGCTGAATGATCCAACAATCAATAATACATTACAAGCCGCTGTGGCTTCTTTAAGCCGGGCGGGAAACAATGCCCAGATACTTACAGCCAACCTGTCTGAATTTTCAGGAAAATTAAACAACAAGGGTTATTTCCTCAATGACATTGCAACGGATACTCTCATCGTAGCATCATTACAACGAACTGCTGCTCAACTAAACGAGGTATCGATGAGTGCCAATGAGGTTGTTGAAAATCTAAAAATCACTACTGCTAAATTAAACAGCAATAAAGGTGCGGTAGGTGTATTACTGACTGATGAAGCCGCAGCAGCGAATATACAAAACACACTCGCAAACCTGGAGTCCGGCACAAAGAAACTCGACGAAAATATGGAAGCTGCGCAACATAATTTTTTGCTCCGTGGTTTTTTTAAAGACCGTGCTAAAGCTGAGGAAAAGAGATATAAAGATTCTGTTAAAAATGCCAACAAAAAAAGGTAATTCGTCCTTTCTTAACTTCTTATCATACTCCACAAAAGAAAAATTTATAGTATCTGAACGCCAGAAGTGTGCTCCGCTGTTATAGATCATTCTGCATTCCGTACCTACATTGATTAATTCGCCCGCATCCTATTATACATATCGTGCATCACCTGCATATGCGGGGCCGTCAACACCGCCAGGCCCATAAAAACATAGCCCATTAACGTATGGCTGTTAAGGAACATTATTCCGGCACACCCAATCAGCATTATGCCACCTATTGCCAGCAAACTGTACAACGCTATTTGTTTCAGGATCGAAAAAAAAGATACCAGGTTATCCTTGCGCAGGTATTGAAAAATATTGGTCATGGATAAGACAGAATGCCAGACGATAAAATAAAAACTGAACCCCATGATCAGTGGTAGATAGAGTAAGATGCTCAGTATCATTCCGAACCTGAGAAGGTACCAAAAATCTGTTCGCTTAAAAGCAATCCCGTGATATTGAAAGTAAATCACAGATGTCAGCATAAATATAAGGACACAAAGAGCAATCAATAAAGTTCGTTGCGATTCCAGCATATTAAAAATAATTTCGATTTCTACACCAGGCTGTAATATTTGAAGTATCGGCTTTACCTCACCCAGGTGCACAAGGAGCATTACACTGAGTATGACCATCCATAAGAGGTTACCAGTATCTTACCAAGAATAGTGTTTGTTTTACAACGGTGAAGGTCGGTTTCGCCAAAATGATAAGCAGCAAAAATGATAAACAGCATTATCCCGAATATGGGGAAGAACCATAATGCTGCAGCGAATAAAAGCAGGCGCCCAAGATATGCTTTAAAGAACCTGAATTTAGAAAAGGTATTTTTTCTTGAACCGGCATTTTGCATCGCTACCAACAGATCTGCAGCACCATGGGGCACACCAAGTATGATAATCCCTGTTAAAAAAATAAATAATTGATGGGCAGATGAAAATGGCTGGAAATAATGCTGCAACAACATCAGTATACATCCCATCAGGAGAAGTGCAATCTGTAGCATATGATTATTCTCATCGGTTGAACGATATATCTTCCCTTGTGCAATACTCCCGTAATCAGCAAAGCCAGGGCATGATAGAACTGGTAGGTAACCCCTTTCGGGGCTATTGAATTCTATGACAAAGCTTGCGCTTTGTCATAGAAAATCAACGGTGCCAGTTTTCCTAGATTATGAAATGGCAAATGAAAGTTACTTTGCCGGATTTCACGAATCAGTTTGATTATGCCAGGGCTACGGTCTTTTTGGATTCAGAAATTGCGATACCATATACCACCAGGCCAAAACCTATTTTATTGATAGCGTCAGCGATATTGTAAAATAGGTTGATATCAGTAGGTTTCAACATTCCGCTTAACCATCCGCCAGGCATAGCCATATAACCAATCGGATAAATAGCCCATCCAACCAATACAAACCATGCAAGTGCCCTGATCCCGCTTTGTACGGAAGGGCTGTTACTCGATGCTGCCAGTTTGTGTGCCTCACCAAACCATGCGGAGTAAAGAATATAAACATATCCGATTGTAGAAATCACGCCCCATAAAACTGAGTGGCCGGTACTCCCATCCGTGAATGCTTCACCTATATAGCCCGCCACCAGCATCAGCACGGATGCCGCAATAAGTTTCCACATGAAAGAACTTTTAGCACCGGCAGGTTTCAGCAACAGGTAGAACTCAAGGCACATAAGGGGCACCGTTAGCGTCCAATCTATGTAACGAAGCGCTGTTGGTGTTTCATTTGTGGCTGCATAATAATCACGCATGTAATAGTAATGCACCGCTGCAATACCAGTAATAAGGCCAGACACAAGCAAAGATGTTTTCCATTTTCCTTCCACCTGCCCTCTTTCGAAAAAGAAGAAAACAGAAGCCGCCAGCATTGCCATATACCCGGTAAAGAAGGTAAAGATCACCGGATCGTCTACCGGAATTTTTACAATGTCCAGAAAGAAGAGTTTCATTTGTTTAAGTTTTTTGTTGATAAATTAAACACAATGAAATTCAAATAAGTTTAGAAATTAAAGAATAAAAACCTACTGTCTAAACATAGCAATTACAATAGTTATAAAGAATAAACACATGAGATACTCAAATAAATATTATAGAAATAAACAGCTTTGTCTTTAAGCCGGGCTCTACCGATTTAAAACAAGTTTGTATGCTGCATTCAACTCTAAATTATATTTCATAGGTTTATCATACTATCAGCTCTTTAATTACTCAACTATATTTTCCAGTGATATGCGTACAATAACCCTGTTCTTCCTCTTCCTGTTTTCAACTTCCACTGCAGGCACAAAACAAAAAACCCATCACCCATGAAGCAATGATCATGATGAAACGGGTGGGTGCCCCGGAACTGAGCCCCGACGGCAAATGGGTCGCCTTTAGTGTTTCAGAGCCTTCTTATAATGAAAAAGAAGTGGTGAATGACATCTGGATGGTGGCCTCTGACGGCTCCACGCAACCAAGGCGCATTACTTTCGGCAAAGGCGCCGAGAGCGGCTACAAATGGAGCCCGGATGGCAGGCAGATCGCCTTCTCCGCCAAACGCGAGGAAGACGAAGTTTCACAGGTCTATGTACTTAATATGACGGATGGAGGTGAAGCACAACGACTGACCAATATCTCCATCGGGGCATCCTCACCACAATGGAGTGCAAACGGTAAAATGATCCTTTACGCCAATAAAGTTTTTCCCGGGCAGTTCACCGATTCTGCCAACAAGAAAATGTCGGAAGAAAAAAAGAAATTAAAATATAATGCAAGGGTCTATACTTCCTTCCCTATTCGCAACTGGGATGTCTGGCTCGATGAAAAACAAACCCATGTATTTGTACAATCTGCAGAACCGGGTGCAATACCAAAAGATATTTTAAGCCAGGCATCCATAGTTTCGAAAGAAGGATTTTCATTCACCGGCAAGCCGGCATGGGCGCCCGGTGGCAGCGATGTTGTTTTTACCGCAGCTACAGACCTGAATGTTTCCGCTACACAAAACTCTGTTGCCCATCTGTATAAAGTGTCGGTAAATGGAGGAGATGCCATTCAACTGGTGAATGATGAACTCGGATATTCAAACCCTGCTTTCTCACCTGATGGCAAATACCTTTTCTGCCTGGTTTCAGCGGAGAATAATGGACAAATCTATAGCCTTGCAAAACTGGTGCGGTTCGACTGGCCTTCGATGGGGAACAGAACAATGATGGCACCGGGGCTCGACAGGCCGATCAATAACTATGTCGTAAAGCAGGGCAAGATCATCATGAGCGTGGAAGACCAGGGCAATGACAAGATCATGATGGTCGACTACGTAAAGGGAACGGTTACCGAACAACCTGGCATGCCCGGATCTTATACTTCCGTATCATCATCCGCCGATACCAAAACAATTGTAAGCAGTTACGATAATGCATCAAGGCCCGCTGAGATTGTCCGGATTCTTCCCTCCAGTGGCGGCGGCAATTTCCTTACGCATTTCAATGATAGTGCAGTGGCTGCCCTGGACATGCAGAAACCGGAAACCTACTGGACCACTACGAGCCGTGGTAAAAAAATACGCAGCATGATCGTGAGGCCCGCAGGTTTTGATGCTTCGAAAAAATATCCATTGTTTGTAGTTATGCATGGCGGACCGGCAGGTGCATGGAAAGACTCCTGGGGATACCGCTGGAACTATCACCTGCTGGCAGCACCGGGATATGTTTTGGTGCTGACCGACTATACAGGCTCCACCGGGTATGGCGAGAAATTTTCACAGGATATTTTGGGTGATCCATTGAAGGGCCCTGCACAGGAAATCAATGAAGCAGCAGATGATGCCATCAGGCGATTTGCATTTATTGATACTTCCAGGCAGGCCGCTGGCGGCGGATCATATGGAGGCCACCTGGCCAATTGGATGCAGGCATCTACCTACCGGTACAAATGCCTGGTCTCACATGCGGGTATGGTAAACAGTGAGTCGCAATACCTTACCTCTGACTATCTATGGGGAAGGGAAGTGATGAATGGAGGAGCACCATGGATCAATCAAAAACCATGGAACGATCAAAACCCGATCCGGTTTGCAGCAAAATTCAAGACACCGGTTTGATCATTGTAGGCGAAAAAGATTTTCGCGTTCCGCTGAATAATTCCATCGAGAACTTCGGCCTGTTGCAAAGGCTGAAAATTCCCAGTAAACTGATTGTCTTCCCCGATGAAAACCACTGGATACTCAAGCCGGAAAACAGCCGCTTCTGGTATAAGGAAGTGCATGGATGGCTGAATAAATATATAGGGGGAAGTGTGGTAACACGGTAATGCGAAAGTGCGTGTACGCAAAAAGGTTACCCAGCCAGGCAACTTTATGGTATAGATAACCGGATAAGTCATGTATCCGCTTCCACCATATAAGAACCGGACGCCATATTTATCGAGTTCACTCAATGCTCCGCCATTGTTCCACACAGGGTTGCAATAGTTCATAATGGAATTTGCATCATAACCTGTAACCCACCAATCTCCGTCTGTTCCCTGGGCATCATCGCGACAGTCTTCGGTGCGATCCGTCCTGTTATGCTCATGTGCAAAACCCAGCGCATGACCAAATTCATGAACGGCAATGGGACGTATACAACTTTCACTGCCTACCGGTCTGCATTTTGACCACCTGAAATTGAGCACCATTCCACCATACATGCCGTCTAAATATGCACCCAGCGCCTTGACCCGGGGATGCTCATCCGCAATTAAGATCCGGATACCCCTGCTGTTTATATTACAAGGACCCCAACCGGTAAACCTGAATTCTGATTCTTTTTCCCAGGAATTTTGTACAGCATCCCTCACCATTTCTCTTTCCTCGACATCTGTCACACTGGGATTTTCCCAGCAGACTTCACAGGTTTTACCAGGCCACAGCCCTTTTTGCAATATGCTAACGCCCTGGGTCACCTGGCCAATATTCTGGGCAAAAAGGCAAGACGCTACGAACTGAAAACTCAGGATGAGGAAATATTTCATGGTGCTCGTTTTATTTTACTAATGAAGCGGAGTGGATAACAGTTATTCCAAATATCTGACTTCCTCTTACCCATTTACAATACCCACCGGTGGGTATTTTTAGCTTCAGACCAGGCATGTTATGGGTCCTGTAAGGCAAAGCCGGTGATACGATGAGCTATTGATGGCATCACAAAAAGCCCTTGATATCTACGCTGCACAACCTGAAAATGCACAGGAGAAACAAATTACCGAAGGGCTACAAACGAGCTTATAGATTACTATAAGAGAAAGAAGTTGAATGATAAGGGGGCTTTTAACAGTATTAAAAAAGCGATTAAATAAACGATTATTGGCAGCAACGGATCAAATAGCATGCACATGCTCTTCCTGCTTCATATTAGGGATGGGCTTTAGCCTGGGAAACTCCCTGACGGCGGCTTTCCTGTTTTTCTTGTTCCGACTGATAATGCGCACATGCCTTACCCCAAGTTCATAGAGATCATATGCAATAACCAGCACCAGTGACAGGCAAACAAGAATAAAAAGTTTGAATTCCAGTTTGAAGTATGAAAATGCAGCCAAAATGGCTCCTGCCAGGTACGAAGTAATGATCGACAACAAAAGCTGGGTCTTGCCGATAAGTTCGGGTGTTCTGTACCGTTTTTGCGTCAGCATCGAAAAAAGTATCCCCAGGTCGGTGGTTATCCCTGTCAGGTGTGTTGTCTTTATGGTGAAATTTGATATGCTGGCTGTCAGCCCGTTCTGCAATCCCATGGCAAATAACATCAGGAAAAGCATTGTCTCAGTTTCTGCAAGGGTTTCGGTATAAAAGTATTCACCATAAATTCCCACCGAAAGTAGACACAGGATCTCCAGGATAATGGGTGTTGCATGCGCGATGTAAGCATGGCGCTGATTCAGATTGATAACAATAAAGTTTGACGTAAAGCTTCCAAAGAAGAAAGTCAATATCCATCCGAAAACCACTGCCACCTGGAACATATTGCCCTTTGCAACTTCAGCTGCAAGAATTGCATAATGCCCTGTCACATTTGAGGTAAATGAAAAAAATATCAGCAGTGATGCCACATTTACCATTCCCGCCGAAAATGCGGTGAGCACCCCCAGCTTTATATTCTCACTGAGCGTCCGACTATTACTGAATTTCCTTAGCATACAACGTAATGTTTCAATTATTCACTCTCCTGAATGTCAGCTTTGCTATTCCGCGCGCCTGAACATCTGTGTCAAAGTTCAGCTGCATCATGTTATTGGATAAGGTGACGATATTATAATGCTCTACCGAATTTTCATTATACCGCAATTGTAAAACATGCCCGCGTCCCTTGATGGTCCAGTCAACAATGTGCACCTCAGGCCCTTTCCTTAACTCCAGTTTATGATCGGGTAGAAACTTCCATGTCTCTGCAGTGTGTATAACGAGATGCTGCCCAATTTTTCGTTTTACTTCTTCAGAAATTAATTGTTGCCTGGCCGATTCATCCTTCCCCTTTTTTATGGTTTCGTATTTCCAGTTCATCTCTTTCCACTCACCCTGGATAAGTGCTTCAGGAACCGGTGTAGCACTAATCATCACTAAAAACAAGAAGACGCAAAAAATAAGTACTGCCATGTATATGAATAATGTCTTCATTGCCGCAGTGATAAATGGATTATTGAAATAGTGCGTTCTCGAAAAATATTTCTGCCACCTGGCCTTTCGCGTACACAACGGGGCTTGATTTCCATGTTACTGTCTTCACAGGAACTTTACATTTTCTGAGGAATGGTATTGTATCAAAACTTCTTTTCCCCGGAGCTGTGAACCTGAAACCATCCGGCAGATAAATTTCATCAACCCTCAATGATCCCATCATGATGTCAAATGCCCGTTGGTTGTACCCGGTAAACAATTCTTCACGAATTGATCTCACTTTTGAGTAGTATTTGTTCCTGATAACATCACAGGCTTCCCTAAAATCACTACTAATAAGAGGTGCCAGTGCTTTTGGCTTGGAAAAAAACATCAGCTCGGTTATCGAATCCGTAAGATGCATACCGTGCAACAGGATAATATTAAGTTCCTCATTGTCAGGCTGATCCTGGATAACCGACTTTAAAACGTTTAATGATTCGATGGAAAAATCTGTGGGAAGGAGGATAGTTTTGTACATAGCTTTATTATTTTTCATTTTCGGCTACAAAACTATTTTCACCAGATTAAGACTGAATAAGGGCAGGATGAAAAGTAGATTAGAATATTGGTCGCGGGATTAAAATGAGATTAAAATCATTCCCATCCCGGGTTTTCAAAACGACCGACAGGTATCTTGATTTCAACCACTGTACCTTTATTGATTTCAGAAGAAACATTCAATTCCCCATTGTGTAATCGTATTATATTCCTTGTCAAAGGAAGACCAATACCATATCCCTCATGTTTTTTCGTATTGGAGGCCCTGAAAAAGGGATCATAAATATGTTTGATCTCATCCCTGGGGATGCCAATACCTTTATCGATAACCGCAATGATTACTTTGTCATCTGATGCTCCCAGGGAAACATTTACCACCTTATGATTGGAATATTTACAGGCATTTTGAATGATATTGGTCAGGGCCAAATGCAACAGGTGTTCATTTCCCAGCACCTTGAGTTTCATTGGGTTCTCCGGCAGCAGGCTCAGGTCAAGATGGACTTTGTTACTGGGATCGATGCGCTCCAGTGTTTCCTTAACATCCCACAATAACTGATCGATCCTGACTTTACTGTATTTCTGCGTTTTGCCGTCAAACCCTGTCTGGGCAAGGTAGAGCAGGGCCTTTGTTTTCCTGTCCAGCTTATCAGCCTCTTCCATGATCACCCTGATGGTTTCAATATATTCCTCCGGCTTTCTTAATTTGGTCAGGGACACGTCAGCTTCGCCGATGATGGCAGTTAGCGGAGTGCGTAATTCATGGGATGCATTACTGATAAAATTATTCTGTGTCTCAAATGCGGTCTCAATCCGGTCTAACATGAAATTGAATGTGCCTGATAATTCCCTTAGTTCATCTACACTTCTGTTTTCTTCCAGCCTCAGGTGAAGGTTCTCCGAACTGATTTGTTTTACCTTATTCGTAATGTTGCTCAGGGGTTTAAACAAAAACCTGGAGAAATAGTAGGAGATTATAAACGAGATCAGCAAAGCCAATACAATGGCAACGATCAAAATTTGTTTGAGCTGTGCAGAATGGTGCAATTCGAAATAATTCTCGGCGGACGCAATCACCAGGTAATCACCTTTGCTGCTGGGATATTTTATCCCTTTGAAATATAATCCCTTAAAATTATACTCCCCTTTTCCTTCCCTCAGGATGGTTTCAAAAAAACTTATTGGAACATTCAGTTGCTTTGCTTCACGCTCAAACGTCTTACCGGGCTCAATAAAAAAATAATAGTCTTTTTCCTGCGGCAACTTTTCAAAAAAAGCTTCCCTGATATCCTTTACTTCCTGGCTTTTTACACCATCCAGTTCTACCTTTGCTGCAGTCAGTAAACGAATTCCCAGCAAACGGTTGAAATCATCATGTGAATAATTGTACAGCGTCCAGTAAACAAAAAGACTGAAAAGAACAATGATGGCAAAATAGCCTGTTAATAGAAGCCTGGTGGTTTTGGTATGGATCTTCATTTTCTTATCCTGATGTTAAGTCAATTTTCCCTCAACACATATCCCATGCCTATAACGGTATGTAAAATCTTTGTTGAAAACGAATGATCAATCTTCTTACGCAGGTAATTTACATATACATCAACAACGTTGGTGCCCATATCAAAATCTACGCCCCAAACCTCTTCCAGTATCATCACGCGGGACAACACCCTGCCTTTGTTGCGAATAAAATACAACAACAAACGGTATTCTGTAGTCGTAAGTGAAATTTCCATTCCATCCCTTGTTACTGTTTTCTTATCATCATCGAGTTCCAGGTCAGCTATCCGGTATATATTCCTGACACTCCTGCCTTCACCCGGTTCAACGCCCTTATCAGACCTTCTCATCAGCGATTTGATACGCGCAACAAGTTCAATGAACTTAAATGGTTTGACCAGGTAATCGTCAGCGCCACTTTCAAGGCCAAGCACTATATTCTCTGACGTACCGAGCGCAGTCAAAAACAATATCGGAATATTGCTGTTTTTCGACCGGATTGATTTACACACTTCAATGCCATTGATCTCCGGAATCATGATATCCAGGATAATGAGATCGAAACTATTTATTTCATCAAGCTGAATTGCCGTTTTACCATCAAATGCCACTGTTACCTCATACCTTTCTTCCGAAAGTCCTTTCCTGATAAACGATACCACATGCGCTTCGTCTTCGACCAAAAGAATTTTTTTCATTGATTTGAACGCTAAAAAAATTTAACATGCATTACAACTCCAAATGATAATGGTTCATTTATTTATTGCCCGCCCTTTTAATATCATCCCCCACAATATTATTCAGTACTCCAACTGCCTGGGTGCGCTTTCCCAAACCCGGATGGCTTATCCCCATCAAACCCACTGGTTATCAGCCTTGTTGGCTACGGTCGGCAAATTATATAGTGGTTAATTCGGTAATGCTCAGCCAACCTTTATAGCAAATTTTTAAAGGAATTTTAACAATTTGCGCTGGCATACGTTATAAACACAATCAACTATGGCTTGATTTGATGAGGAATATTTGCGTAAAAAAAACTAAGTGTGTATTTTTAATGTTGTTACGTTAAATTTGTAATAAGGGTGGATATCCCTCAGGATTAACTGTTATGAAACCAGTCAAGCAGAAATTTAATTTGCAGCAAAAGATTCATGCTTGTTTCATGATAATGGCATTATTGTTCCTGACAGTATCCGCACCTTTAACCGTCAGGAGCCAGATGGATAGTGATGACTTGTCAGGCCAGCAGTCCGACATACCATCCTCACCAGTGGAAGAAAAAAGCTGCAATCCTTTCGGCAACAACACTGAAGAAAAAGTGCCGGGCACTAACAGTCCGCTGGAAGAATTCCTTCACGATTATTCAGATCAAACATTACTCTGTAGCGATAATATCAATCAATTTGGATCACATGATGCGGACATCTTTATCGATTACCATCATGAGATTCTCGTTCCGCCTCCAAATTTCTCCTGACTCCAACTTTAGACAAACTACCGTTTGGTACACATTATCTCTGATTTTTACGGAGATAGTCCACTGACATCATGATTTTTAAACCATCAGTGCCCTACCGGGCACGGATAAAAACTATACGTTATCAGAAAGCATTCCAAAGAATTTTTGCAAAACCTTACCCCAGCGCAGGGTTTTGAACTACTGGTAGAAGGCAACAAGCGATTCATCAGTAACCTCCATAGGGACCATGACCACCTTGAAATGATCAATGAAACCCGCGAAGGACAGTACCCGTTTGCGGTGATCCTGAGTTGTATGGATTCACGTACCTCTACAGAATTGATCTTTGACCAGGGTTTAGGTGACCTCTTCAGTATCAGGATTGCCGGCAATGTCGTTAACAACGAAATCATTGCCAGCATTGAATATGCCGTAAAGTATGTAGGCTCCAAGGTTTTAATGGTACTCGGTCATACAGAATGCGGCGCCATTAAAAGTGCTAAGGACGGGGTGAAAGACGGACATATTACCGGGTTGCTGGAACTGATCAAGCCATCCTTCAGCAAGGCATTATTGAGAGATGATAAAGATCACCTGTTCAAGGATCATGTGGCCTACGCCAATGTTGATAACAGCCTGGAGCAGATCCTTAACAGGAGCGATATTGTCAAAGATCTTTTTTCGAAAGGGCAGATTGGAATCATTGGTGCAGTATATGGTGTTGAAACAGGAAAGGTGGATTTCTTTAAAAATCTCACTAATAACGGCAACGGATACAGTCAGTCACTGAAAGAAAAAAAATTCATTGAGGTATAAGGTGAAAATAAACAGGCCCCATGAATGGGGCCCGTTAACTTTAAACCAACTACTGAAATGTATTAGAAAGAAGGATCCGCTGGCGTGTTAGGATTGTTATCCCTTTCACGGAAAGGGAATGGATAGAAGTTCCTGTTTTTCTCTACGTTAGGTGCATTGCTCCTGTTGAAGCGACGCAGGTCTTCCATTTTCCAGCCCTGCATATACAACTCGATACAACGGTTCCTGTAGATTTCTTCCAGGATTTCGGCCTGCGTATTTCCTCCTGCATATGCCGGAAGGTCTGCCCCGATACCGAAAGGATCATTGGCTGCCTTCTTGGTAAGGACTTTATTAAGTTCAGCGACGGCATTGGTCAGGTCGTTAGCCCTGGCATAGCTTTCAGCCTTGATCAGCGTTACTTCACCTGGCAGATACAATGGCCATGGCGTGGTCAGCGCAGCGCCAAATCCATTGATCCTCCATCGTGGAGCAGCTGCCGTATTGATCAGCATATAAAACAATATGCGTTTGTCGGCAGCAACAGGCCGAAGTGCAACAGGCAATCCAAATGTGCTGTCCTTCACCTGGAACACATTATTGGTGGAGGTTGACACATTAAAGATGGGATTTGGGGTGATGGCGTCGAAACGCATTTCACTTTTTGACAGTCAGGTTAACCGCATTGGCAGCTGTCAGGGCAGCGGGATAGTTACCTGAAAAAAGCAGGTAGCGTGCTTTTAATGCCGCCAGCGTATTGGGGATCTCAATACCGGGAGGAATCTTGGTAAGGAAATCAGCGCTGATGGCATTGGCAGCAACAGCAGCCTGTGCACTCTCGAGGGTGGCGATGGCTTTGGCATAAGCGTCATTCCTGTCCATGAATGAAGGAATTAATCCAATGCCAACGGTATCGGGTACTTCCTCCCAGAACTCTGCAAGACCGCCATAAGCAAGTGCTTTAAAAATGGATGCATATGCGATCAGTCCAGATGCATAGGATTTATCCCCAAGGTCGGCTGCATTATTGATAACATTATCCGCATCATAGATCACCTTCAGGTTTGCTTGCCCATAGATTGCCAAGCACGTTATTGTTACCATCTACGGCAATGCCGCCGATTGAAGAGATTGGTCTCATCCACATTACCGGTATTCCGGTTACTCAGTTCGAAACTTGAAAAACCATTGGCACAAACAAGGTTATAAAGGGATCCGGTCCTGCCATTACTATAGGCTTTCTGAAGACCCACGGCAACACCGGTAAGTCCAACAGGGGAGTTCAGTGTCTGGTCTTTAGTAGCGTCGTTTGGATTGGAAAAGTCTTTTTTACAACCCATCAATCCGGCTGCGACGATCACAACGATCAGTGATATTCTGTATATTGATTTCATAGCTTGATCTTTTGGAATGATGAATTAGAATTTTGCATTTATGGTGAAGGCAAATGTGCGCGGAATGGGCACATTACCGAAATCTACACCACGCACCAGTGTGCTTCCGCCACCTGCGTTTGTTTCAGGATCAAATCCTTTGTAATTATCCCAGCTGTAAATATTGCGGCCTGAAAAAGTTAGCGTAAGATCGTTAATGGATTTGTTTACTCTTCCAAAAGAATAGCTCAGCGCGAGTTCCCGCAGCTTTACAAAACTTCCGTTATCCATCCTCCATTCTTCAACGGCATAAATACCCGCGATATAACCCCTGGGCAATTCACCATTATGTTCACGTTGCGCAATACTCGCTACCGTTACCAACGCCCTGCCGGGTCCGGAAATCGGCATTCCAGATCTCAAGGCCCTGGACCGCATCCAGCTGGATCCTGAGACTTAGTTTCTTATAGTTAAAGGTATTCACCAGTGTACCCGTCCAATCCGGATTCGGATCACCGATCACACGGCGTAACGGTGTACCCGTGGGCAATCCTGTAACGGGATCACGCTGTGTGGTATAGGTGGTAGGACATGTTTGCACGCCTCTTTCCTGTACAGGTATACCGGTAGTATTCTTCAGCAATGTGTCCGCTTCACGGGCAAAGAAGAAGCCATAAAAGACACCCACGGGATATCCGGGTAGCAGGGAAACGGTTCCTGCAGGGTTGTTAAACTGGATAAGGCCCTGTGGTATTTCTTCCACCCTGTTCTTGTTCTTATTATAGATCACATCTACATTCCAGCTGAAGTTTTTGCTTCTGACAGGAACAACACCAAGAGCCACTTCAAAACCTTTATTGGACAGTGTTCCCACATTTCCCAACAGGCTGGTATAACCCTGGCTGGGATTAATGAACCTGCTGATCAACAGGTCTTCCACCCTTTTTGTATAATAGTTAAAGGTGAGGTTGATCCTTCCCTGTATGAACGACATATCTGTACCTACTTCAAATTCCCTTTGTGTTTCAGGCTTTACATTTTCGTTTGCCAGTTGTCCAGGACTGTTGAGTGCCGTGCGGCCAACCAATGGTGAAGCACTGTAGATATTGAAGCGTGAGTATGCGCCGATACCGGTAAGGTTACCGCTTTCGCCGTAGGCTGCACGGATCTTCATGTAATCCCACCATTTGTCGAGCCCCATCTTGCTCCAGAATCCTTCATCACTGAGCACGTAAGAACCGCTGAACTTCAGGTAAAGCTGGTTGCGCTGGTCTTCCCCGAAAACGGAAGATCCATCGATACGTGCCGCAGCAGTAAGAAATAACTTGTTCCTGAACTTGAAATTCTGTTGCAGGTAACCTCCTGAAATGGAGGTTTCAAAACGCTGGTCAACACCAGGAAGTACCGTGCTGGCTCCCTGTACGGTTTGTACAAACGGAGCAAGGCCCCTTCCCTGCAAAACAGAGTAATTGCCTTTTTCATACTGCAACGAATAACCGATCTGTGTTGTACTGACCAGGTCCTTGCCGATTTTTTTATTCAGCGTACCATTGATCTCATGATTGATCAGGAACTGCTGGTTATTTCCGGTACTTGCATAACCGTTGAGCGTAGGATCAAGGGTTAGACCACCGCCCCAGAAACCCGGACTTGCATTGTATGCATAAGGCGGGATATAAGTGGTGCCATTCTGTGCAATATTGTCTATCCCCATGGTGTAGTCCAGGGTGAAATCCCGGAATGGTTTCAGCTTCAGTGCCAAATGATGAAATGATCCGGTTGGTTTCCTGTCTTTGTTTGATGTCTTCAATCACTGACACCGGGTTAACACGGCCGCGTTCACCAACGGCAAGAAGATTACCATTCTGGTCACGCTGCCAGATATTATGGAAGTTCCCTATAATGGTTACGCTGTTGATGGGCGAATAAAAAGTATTACCGTCGGGCTTTTCATTGGCGGCGGAGTTGATATAGTTCAACCCTGCGGAAAATGTTGCCCACCTGGTAAGTTCCTGGTCAATATTCACACGGAAACTGAACCTTTTGAAATCCGTATTCTCTACCACACCCTGGTTATAGAAATAAGAAGCGGATGCGAAATACTTGGTCTTGTCTTTTCCGCCACGTACAGAAACATTATTATCCGTCCCGATACCGTCACGGAAAATATAGTCCCAGTAATTATACCTGGTAACAGCTGTGGTATTCGTCAGTGTGGGTGTAAGGATATCCTGTGTTTGTGCAGTAGGTCCGTCAGTAGGCCCGCCGAATTTAGTAGGCGCCGAACTTTGACCGGGATCCTTGCGCAATTGGTTCACCATAATATTTGTACTTACACTGATGACCGGCGCTCCACTGCTGCCACGCTTAGTGAATATCTGGATCACACCGGCATTGGCACGGCTTCCATAAATGGCCGCAGCTGCAGCTCCATTCAACACTTCAATACGCTCCACATCGGCCGGGTTGATATCTACCAGGCGATTGGGTGCAACAGATATCTGACCATCATAATCAGATTGCGTATTGGTGACCCTGCGCGCACTGTTACTCACAATCACTCCGTCAATAATATACAATGGTTCACTCGATGAACTGATGGTGCTGACGCCCCTTAGTCGTACCGACATGCCACCACCGGGATCACCACTGTTCTGGATGATCTGCGCACCTGGCGTCTTACCCTGCAGACCGGCAAGAACGCTGGGTGGTGCTGATTTAGTAATGGCATCCCCTTTTACGGTAGCAATGTAATTACCCAACTGCTTCTTGGTAGTACCCAGGGAAGTACCCGTGACAACCACTTCCTCAAGGCCCATGGCGTCCGACTCAACATCAGCATTAACGGTAATTGATTTGTCCTGCCCAACATTAAACGGCATTTCCTTCTTCTTGAATCCCACACCGGAGAAATCAAGGAATTGTGGACCTGTGGGAATGTCTCCCGTAAGCGTATAGTTGCCTCCCGCATCGGTGACCGTACCGATGGTTGTATTCCTCACGAGTACCGTGATGTCTGGAATACCGGCCCCATCCTTCCCGGTTACCTTACCGGTTATGGTTACCTGGGCCAGGGTGGCAAGGCAGCTTATTTGAAATAAAAACAGCAGGACATATTTCCTTGCTGTCTTCCGGCTGACTTTGGTTTTACTCATACTGTAGTTTTTGGCTGTGTAGTTTTTTATTTCAAAGAATTGTTATATCACCCTCACTGATTTCTTTCGGAATGAATCAAATAATGGATTATCCGGGTCAGCATCTGTGATCAGTTTATCGATCCGCTCAGCTTCACAAACAGTGATCCGGTGTACGGTATTTACTTTTTCCGCGATGGTCAATGCATAAAGCGAGGAAGATGATTCGATCATCGCCCTTTTTACCTGTACTACTTCCCAGTCATTATCCGTGATACCATGCTCGGCATCTATGGCATTTACTCCAAGGATACACAGGTCAGCCCTGATTTCTTTTAACTGGGAAACGGTTTCACCGCCAACGGAAATCATCGAGGTCTTCGAGATTTTACTGCCAATGAAAATGGCCTCCACATTGGGATGCCGCACGTATTCCATCATTGCCGGTAAACTTGGGGTAATAAAAGTGGCTTTAAGCTCCGGGGGAAGGATACGCGCCAGTTCGATAATAGTGGTTCCACCCGAAGTGAGAATAAACATGCCAGGCTTGATGAACTGGAGTACTTTCTGCGCAGCCAGGCGTTTTTCATCACGTGAATACACATTGGTATACTGTAAGGACGACTGAAAGGAAACTGACAGGGCACCCCCATGTATTTTGACAATCTTACCGGTATCTGCGAGCTCATTAAGATCCCTGCGAATGGTGTCCTCAGAAACATGCATATTCACGCAAAGATCCGAAACAAGCACCTTGTTATGCAAATTGACCTGGTGGAGGATATGTCCTTGTCGTTCTTTTTTAAGCAATTATGTCCGGCTTTGGAAGGATTAAGATAAAGATTAAAAACGCAAATTCACGCAATTGTTGAGGTATTATTTGCAAATTACTGCATGAATAAACGAAAATCAGGTATAAACGGTAAGGCTACCGTGGGTAAACGGAAACCAGGTCATTGAAAAGAAAAGCCGGGCCGGGGTACCACTATCAAAACCGTAAAATTTTCGATCATATTATATTTGTCATTAACTTGAACCCTGCAAACCAATTAAATACGGGTTTGATTCACTTCTTCTGACTAATTCTAAATACTTCTATATGAAATTGTCATCAATGCTTGTTATCGTTATCGCCTTCCTGTCATTTACGGCCGCCCCATCAGAAATCTCTAAAAAAGAGAGAAAATCGGCCGCCAAATTCCTGGAAGACTCAGAAAAGAATGCACTCTCTGCTATCAGTAAACTCAGTGAGGCGCAGTTGAAATTTAAACCGGCGGCCGACAAATGGAGCGTCGAGGAATGCATGATGCATATTGCCGCATCAGAAACAATGCTGTGGACCATGATCGAAGGAACGGTCAAGACTCCTGCAAATCCGGAGAAGAGATCTGAAATCAAATGGAGTGATGAGGACGTGATGAAAAACATTACCGACCGTTCCAATAAAGTGAAAACCTTTCCACCCCTCGAACCTCAAAATACCGGCTTCAAGACCTTATCAGACGCCACTGCTTCTTTCAAGGAGAACAGGGCTAAACTGATCAATTATGTAAAATCAACCAAAGATGATTTGCGCAATCACGTTGGCGCCATGCCTGTAGGTTCATTCGATTGCTACCAGATGGTTTTGTTCATTGGTGCACATTCCAACAGGCACGTGGAGCAAATGAAAGAAGTAATGGCAGATCCCAACTTCCCTAAGCAGTAAGTCAAAAAATTTTACCTGTAAAAGGCATTGCAATATATTATTGCAGTGCCTTTTTCGCATAAGCCACGCATTTGGCAACTTCTTTTACGGCATCGGATCCTTCCGGAATTTCATATTCCAGTTCGATGGATGCCGGGAATTCATAGTTGTTCTTCTTCATCAACTGCAGTATCTCTATGATCGGCGTATCGCCCGTTCCCCAGGGCATATTTTTGCCGCCATTGTCCTTTGATTTCCTGTCTTTCAGGTGCATGGATGTGATACGGTCATGCTTTGCAACAATAAGCGCCAGCAGGCTTTCCTTTGTATTGTTACCGCCTGCAGCAATATAGTGACCGCAGTCGAGGTTCAATGAATTGTAGGGCGACTGTGCCAATGCTTCATCCCAGGCAGTATCAGTTGCCTGTGTGTGTGCATGATAACCCACATACACTTTATGTTTGGATGCAAATTCACCCAGCCTTTTTGAATGCGCTGCATCTTTGGGCAACTCAACAGTTACCGATGTTGCACCCAGTGCTTTTGCAGCATTCATCGCATAGTCGATCTCCTTGTCCGAACTTTTTTCATTCAGCGCATCAGGCTTATAGGCATAAATATATACACCTGACTTATTATACATTTTCCTTAGTTCAACGAATTTCTCCATACCCACGGTTTCCCGCCATGGCCGTGCTTTCGCATTACGCTCTTCCATCATCTTGCGAAAATCTACAGGCGGTCCGCCTGCCGGTGCACTACCCGCCGGAGCTGTTCCACCCGTACTCGCAGGCCTTGGTCCCATCGGTGGCATTAGTCCGGCCGGACTCCCGGCAAATGCTTCAGCAGGATCGCCCATTAACTCAATGGCCTGTATCCCGCTTTGCTGGCAATACTTCAAAATATCTTCCGCAGAACCAGGCATGCTCCTGAAAGAATATGTTATGGCACCTACCTGGACACCCTTAAATAGCCTGTGGTTAAAGCCGGCCAACATTTCGCCCGACAACAACAATCCTGTACCCGCCATTGCCGTATTATGAATGAATTTTCTCCTGGATACTGTATTTGACATAATCGTTGATTTGAATGATGAATGTATTGTCCTTTGATGCTAAAATGCATCGCTGCCTGCGACAAATTGCAAATTGACTAAAGAACCAGTAATGTAAGATAAAAACTCATCGGTACCCATGTATTCATTCCGCCCTCAAATTCTTCACGGGATTCATAAGTGCCGCTTTTATGGATTGGAAAAATACGGTGGCCATCGCAATTGTTATTGCCACCAGTCCGGATAAGGCAAAAATCCACCAGCTGATATTCATCCGGTAGGGAAAATCCTGCAGCCAGTTGGTCATCGACCACCAGGCAATCGGGGAAGCGATCAACAGGGAAATGACAACCAGCCGAACGAAATCTTTTGATAACAATAAGACAATCCCTTCCACACTCGCACCAAGCACTTTCCGGATACCGATCTCCTTTTTACGACGTTCAGCAGCATAAGCCGATAACCCAAACAAACCCAGGCAGCCGATAAAAATGGCAATTCCCGTAAAGATCAATAACAATGACCTCAGCTTATCCTCCGGTTTGTACATGACCTTAAAACTCTCATCAAGAAAAGTATATTCGATAGGCTGGTCAGGAGCAAATTTTTTCCAGGTTTCTTCCACTTTGTTTATCGTTGATGTTGCATCCCTGGTATCGAACTTAACGGCAACCTTCCAGTAGGCCTGGGGATAGATCTGCAATACCGTAGTCTCCAGTTTATCATAAAGGCTTTTAAAATGAAAATCCTTCACGACACCAATGACCTGCCCGCGCTTTAATGAATCGGGCTGTTGCGATTCCCATACCGGCCATAACAGCGTTTTTCCGAGGGCTTTTTCAGGACTGCCAAATCCCATCTGTTTCACTGCTGTTTCATTGATTATAAATGCACTCGTGGAATCCGTAGGAATATTTTTGGAGAAATCCCTGCCGGCAATGATTTTCAGTTTAAGTGTTTTGATATAATCATGATCTACCATCAATTGGGCAGAAGGCATTTTCTTTTCTTCTCCATTTATCGGAACGATGATCTGGTCGCCGGCAGTGGCATCTCCCGGGAAACCATACCCGATGGATACGGAAGAAACCCCGGGAACCCTTAAGAGTTCATTTTTAAACGTCGGGTAGTCACGATTCATCTTTTCACCCCGCATCTGGAAGAACATAATTTCTTCCTTATTAAAACCAAGATCCTTATTGTGCAGGAAGTTCACCTGCCGGTATACTACGATGGCACTGATGATCAGTGCAACGGAAATGGTAAACTGTACGATGACCAATCCCTGGCGGAGAAAGGGTGCAATTCCATTTTTCACGGGTGCGAGAACGGATGACTTCAATACTTCCACGGGCTTAAAATCTGACAATACGATGGCAGGATAAAATCCTGACAACAGCCCCACAAGCAACGTGAAAAAGATCAGCAAGATCATCATCAACGGGTTGGTGAATAGCGGAAAATCTATAGTTTTCTCTGTGAACCGGTTCAGTGAGGGCAGCACGATAAAAGTGAGTATAACGGAAATGGCTACACTAATGACCGACAAAAAAATGGCTTCGCCGATGAATTGAAAGATCAGCTGGCTCCTGCCCGCACCGATAGCTTTTCTTACCCCTACTTCCTTTGCTCTTTGCAATGATTTGGCAGTGGCCAGGTTAATGAAATTGAAACAGGCGATCATTAAAATGAAAAAGGCAATGATGATAAGGGCACTGACATAACTACCATTTCCACGAATGGCCATATCGTGTTTGAAATCAGAAGAAGTCAGGTGAACATCCGTCAGACGCTGAAAATGCGGAACGATATCATACTTTTCACCTTTGCTGAATCTTGTTCCCTCTTTTTGGGCGATCTGCCGGAATTTTGTTTCCAGCGCTGCTATATTAGTCCCTTCTTTCACTTTGCAATAAGTAAACCACTGCATCCACATCCAGCTTTTCATCCGTTCTTCCGGGACTTCCTTTAACAGCATGTCGAGCGGAAGCATGTATGCCATCTGCAAATGAAAACGGGGATTATTCTGATAAACCCCTTTCACCTGGTAGTTAATTTTATTAATGGCGATTGATTTGCCCACGGGATCTGTATTCCCGAAGATCTTCCTTGAAACTTCCTCAGAGATCAGCATTGAGCCGGGTTCTTTCATTGCTCCGGCCGGTGAGCCATAGACAAATGTTAAAGGAAAAATCTTGAAAAAGGAAGAGTCTGCTATCACAGCCCTATCCTGGTACAGCTGCTTATCGCCAAATTCCAGCAGCTGCTTATTATATAGCCTGAATACCCTGGTGACCGTCTCCACTTCGGGAAACTGTTGCTTCAACGTGGGTGCATAAATAGGGGGCACCATGGCCACATTTTCATTAGCATCGTCGGTGATCCGGTTTACATACAACCGGTAAATATTTTCCTTCCCGGGAACATGCTGGTCAAATTTTTTCTCATCCCACACAAATAAGCAGATCAGGATGAATGCCGAACAACCCAGGGTAAGTCCGAATATATTAATAAATGTAAACCCCTTATGCCGCACAATGTTCCTGATCGCCAGTTTAAAAAAATTATTAAACATATTCTGGATTTAAAATGAATTTATTCGGTACGAAGATTTTTAACGGGATTCGACAATGCAGCCTTGATGGCCTGCATGCTGATGGTTAAAAATGCGATGATCACTACCATGAAAGCAGCTTCAGCAAATACCAGCCATGTCATGTTTATCCGGTACTCAAAATTCTGAAGCCATTTATTCATGGAATACCAGGCTATGGGTGTAGCGATAATTACCGCCATGCCCACCAGTTTCAAAAAATCTTTCGACAACAGTCCCACCAGTGAACTTACCGGTGCACCAAGTACTTTTCGTATGCCAATTTCCTTTGTCCGCTGCTCAACGGAAAACGTGGTAAGCCCAAATAGCCCGAGGCATGAAATGAGTATGGCAATGATGGTAAAATAGCGAATGATAGAAGCCAGTCTTTCTTCTGCGATATAGTTCTTCTGAAAATCCTGGTCAAGGAAACTATATTCAAATGGTTCATCAGGGTTCAGCTTTTTCCAGCTGCCGGAAATGCTCTGCAATACTTCTTTGATCTTTCCATTCTTTGCATGGGCCACCATGTAATTGTAATATGGCCGGTTGTTTAACAGGAATCCATAGGATTTTATTTCATCATGCAGTCCCTGGAAATGAAAGTTCTTCACTACACCGATGATAGGAAACAGGTTTTCTCCATTGCCCCAATTTGTAGCAATATTTTTCCCGATGGCATCCTCTGCCGAAGCAAATCCAAAATCTGCCAGGGCTTCTTCATTCAGGATGATCCTGTTGGCGGTATCGGCCGGGAAATCTTTTGAGAACAAGCGCCCTTCAACTGTTTTTATATTGAGCGTTTGCAAAAAACTTTCATCCACCGTATTTATAAACACCTGCCTGGTCTGGTCCGCCGGTGTGCCCTGTTTATACATCAGCCAGTCGCGGAAATTGGTGATCCCGGGATAATATTCTGATGCGCCCACATTGGATATGGCGGAATTATTAAGCAGTTCATTCTTAAATGCAGGGTATATATCTTTTGCCGTGGAGGTTCTCAGCGGAATGATGATCTGTTGATCTTTTTGAAATCCAAGATCTTTCTCCCGCATATAATTCATCTGGTTACCGATGATCAGGGAAGCAATGATCAGCGAAGCGGAAATAATAAACTGGAACACCACCAAAACTTTCCTGAATGAAATAGCGCCAAGCGAATTGGAAAATTTTCCCTTTAATACTTTTATAGGTTTGAAGGCCGATAAATAAAATGCCGGATATATACCGGCGACAATGCCGGTTAACACAGCCACTACCAGGAAGCCGGATAATAGTCCGATGGATTGTTGAAGTGAGAATACCAGCTCCTTTCCTGAGGTCTGCCTGAATAGAGGCATCAACAGCAGCGTCATGGCAACGGCAATGATAAAGGCCAGAACTGCATAAAAGATGGCTTCCCATATGAACTGACCAATGAGCGAATTCTTTTCTGCCCCCATTACTTTACGTACACCAATTTCGATGGCGCGTTTGGATGAACGGGCGGTAGATAGGTTCATGAAATTCACGCAGGCGATCAGCAGGGTAACCAATGCTATGGAAAGCAGGATTCTCAGGTAACCGATACTGCCGTCTGGTGTTACATTGCCCTGGGTGCCCGCCTTGAGATGAATATCTTCCACCGGTATCAGGACCTGCGCCCTTGTACGCCCCGAAGCTTTAAGTTCCTCACCGGCGTGTTTCTGGATAAAGGATTCAAATTTCTTTTCAAGGACTGCAGGATTGGCCCCTGGCTTAAGCAACAGGTATGTATAGAACATATTGTTGTTGGTCATATTGGTGACGGTCCTTATCCACTGACCGAATTCACCGCTGCTCATCGATATGAAAAAACGGCCATTGATATGGGAAGGTGTCTGGGAAGGGATAAACACGCCGGTTACTCTATACTCCCCAACCCCGTTTGTATTGCTATTGATATGAATGATCTTGTTCAGGGCAGGTTCGTTACCAAATATCTTTCTCGCAGTTTCTTCGGAAAGCACGAGTGAGTTTGGTTCGTTCAACGCAGTATTGGGATTGCCTTCCTTGAACCGGTAGGTGAACAATCTGAAAAAGGTGGAATCTGCCAAAAATCCCAGGCTTTCATAAAAGGGTTTGATATCATTTCCATCCTTATACTGAAAAAGCGTTTTATCGTCCTGGAACAGCCTCATCATTCGTGCATAGCTTTCCACTTCGGGAAATTCCTGTTGCATGGCAGGCGCCATCGGTGCAGGCGTTGTACTGTATCTGTCCTCCTTTCCTTCTATAGCGCTCACCGTTCCCAACTGGTAAAGCCTGTCTTTCAGCAGCTGGTGGTGATCATAACTGGTTTCGTGATAAATGTAAAAAGCAATCAGCAGGCAGGAAGTAAAACCGATGGCCAGTCCGAGTATGTTGATAACGGAAAACATTTTGTTTGCCCTCATACTGCGCCACATCATCTTGAAATAAGAGTTTATCATACTTATCATTTTTCATTTGCCCGGGAAAAAAGGTGAACCAGCATCAGTTTGCCATCAGTATTATGCCATAATTGTAACATGCTGAATGTCAAATTATTAGCTAATATTCTTGGGCAGGATGTGTTCATTTACGGACAGTTATCGTCCGCATATGATTCAGTTTTCCGGTCCCGGGTTTTGTGTAATTAAAAGTGGTCCCACAAAAAGAAAGTCGGAAGTTTTTATGAAATGTTGGATGAAGGCCAAAATTGATCATTCGCCCGATCAACGCTGCAGTATCACCGGTCCATAAAAATGAGTTCAATCATCCCGAAAACCCTAATTTTGCCCCTTCCTGAAATCCGGAAACTTAACCTTTCCTTAACGGGGGTCAGGATAGTTTTGCGCATACAAAATAAATTATGAGATCGATCCTTATTGCTCTGGTGTTTTTGATGATTGGAAATGTCGTAATCGGGCAAACTGAAGAGAAGAAAAAGAAAGACTGGACGAAGGTTGACCTGAGCAGAAGATCAGCGGATCACTTCCTGATACAGATTGGTATGTACAACTGGGCATCAACGCCCGACAGTATCACTACCAAGGGCGTGGGGCGCACTTTCAATGTGTACCTTATGTTTGATTTTCCGTTCAAGACCAATCCAAAGATCAGTGTGGCGATAGGTCCGGGTGTGGGAACGGACAATATCTATTTCGACAAGATGGATATCAACCTGAAAAACCGTGTCAAGGCGGAATTCAACAGGGATACCATCAACCAGTACAAAAAGTATAAACTTGCTGTCGGCTATCTTGAATTGCCCGTGGAACTCAGGTTTTCAAGTTCACCGGAAAATATGAATAAAGGCTTCAAGTTCGCTATGGGTGCCAAACTGGGTACAATGCTAGATGCCAAAACAAAGGCTAAGGTGGACCTGGATGCTGATGGCTATGGAGGATATGTGGAAAAAGTCAAGGATAAAAAATTCTTCAACGGCACCCGGCTTGTCGCTACGGCCAGGATCGGATATGGTCACTTTACCGTTTTCGGAGCCTATACTATAACAGAATTCTTCAAGGAGTTCCAGGGCCCTAATGTGAAGCCATGGTCGCTGGGTCTCACGATCAGTGGACTCTGACGGCTGCAGCGAATTATCGGATTGGCGCATTGGCGGATTGTGCGCATTAACGAATTCAGGGAATTCCAATTACACATTTGCAAAGTCTTCGTTAGCTTGTCGGCCGCATTTGCGACATTTTCGCATTCCACTTAGCACATTTTCCTATTTGCACATTTGCACATTTCCCTGAGTGGGATTGTTTACTTTTGGCTTAAAGTTTCGTTTTGATCGATAAAAAACAATTACTTAATCACGAGGAGAAAGCCGTTTTAGTTGGACTGGTGACTAAAGACCAGCGGGAGGTGCAGGTGCTGGAATACCTGGATGAACTGGCCTTCCTTGCGGAAACCGCAGGGGCTGTGACCCTGAAAAGATTTATTCAAAAACTGCCGCACCCCGACAGCAAAACATATATCGGCAAGGGTAAGCTCGAAGAAATCAGGAAATATACCGAAGGCAAAGACGTGGGCCTGATCATCTTTGACGATGAACTCAGTGGTGCCCAGCTTTCCAATATCGAAAAGGCCATCGGCATTAAAACCATCGACAGAAGTGATCTTATCCTGGACATTTTTGCCCGACGTGCCAAAACCGCACAGGCAAAGGCACAGGTTGAACTGGCCCAATACCAGTACATCCTGCCCAGGCTGAGAGGTATGTGGAAACACCTTGAACGACTCGGTGGTGGTATCGGTACAAGGGGTCCGGGTGAATCGGAAATTGAAACAGACCGTCGTATTGTCAGGGGAAAAGATCAGTTTATTACGTAAACGGCTAGCCGAAATCGACAAACAGGCATTTACCCAGCGAAAAGACCGGGGTGAACTTATCCGAGTTGCCCTCGTCGGTTATACCAACGTCGGGAAATCCACCCTGATGAACCTGCTAAGCAAATCTGAAGTGTTTGCAGAAAATAAATTATTCGCCACCCTCGATACTACCACGCGTAAAGTTGTCTGTGAAAATACGCCCTTCCTGTTAAGCGATACTGTCGGGTTTATCCGTAAACTCCCCCACCACCTGGTGGAAAGTTTTAAAAGCACCCTGGATGAAGTCAAGGAAAGTGATATCCTGTTACATGTCGTCGATATTTCTCATCCGCAATACGAAGAACAGATCAATGTGGTAAAGACCACGCTCATGGAAATGGACTGTCATGATAAACCCATGATCACCATTTTCAACAAGATGGACCAGTACGAAAAAAACAGCTTTGATGAGTGGCTTGAACCGCAGGTGAAAGAAGAGATGCTGCAGGATTTAAAGGAACGATGGGAAAACGAGACCAATCATAGTTGTGTGTTTATTTCTGCTACAGAAAGAAAAAATATTGATCAGCTGAGGTCTACCATTATGGGGAAGGTGAAGGAATTATACAGAATCCGGTATCCATATAAATCAGAATTCTTCACCTGATGGGAAAAAAAATAAAATGGTTCAGGATTGCTGCAGATGCCGCTTCACTGAATTTTGCCGAAAATAATATTGCCGTTACGGATTGTAACGGCAAAACCATTTGTATAGGCAGGTATAATGAACAACTCTATGCCTTTGCCTATAAATGCCCGCACGCTTCGGGACTTTTGGCTAATGGTTTCATAGACGCCATAGGCAATATCGTTTGCCCGATGCACCGTTATAAATTCTCCATTGCCAACGGCCGTAATACGAGTGGTGAAGGATATTACCTTAAAACATATCCAGTGGAAACAAGGGAGGATGGCATATACGCAGGATTCGAAGAAAGCAGTTTTTCCCTTTGGTGATCTTTCCACACATTTGCAATACCATTTTGCAATATGACCCACTCACCGCAATCATCACCATTACTGCCCTCTGCAGATTCAGCCAACCTGAATAAACTACTGCTAACCCTGGCGATAGCGGTTAACTTTTCGGGTCTCTTCCTCACCATTATTGGCCCGGACGGTACGCTATATGCGGCCATAGCAAAGACTATGGTAATGAAAGATAATTATGTGGAGATGTTTGGTAATGGGACCGACTGGCTCGATAAACCACACTTTCCCTTTTGGATAACCGCAATTTCATTTAAACTATTCGGGATCAGCAACTGGAGTTATAAACTTCCGGCCATTCTTTTTCTGATGGTGGGCGTGGTGTATACCTGGAAGTTCGCGATGATCATTTACAAGGATAAAACAATCGCCAACTGGTCCGTTTTAATTCTGCTGACTGCCGAACATATTATCCTGTCAAATACTGACGTTAGGGCCGAACCCTATCTCACCACTACCATCATTGCAGCTGTATATCATTTTCAGAAAGCCTATACAACAAAAAATACATGGCAACTTATTGCGGGATCCCTGTTCACGGCTTTTGCGATAATGACGAAGGGGATTTTTGCCATCATACCCATTGGCGCCGCCATCGGCGGACATCTGCTGTTTACCGGCAACTGGAAGGAAATATTCAATCTTCGATGGCTTCTTGCAGGTGTACTTATCCTTCTCTTCATCACTCCGGAACTATATGCGCTTTATTACCAGTTTGACCTTCATCCGGAAAAAATTGTATTTGGTAAGACAGGTGTTTCGGGTTACGATTCTTTTTCTGGGACAGCCAGTTCGGGCGTTTCTTCAATACCGGTCCAATTAAAGGAAAGGGCGATCCTTGATTTTTCCTGCATACTACACTTTGGGCATTTCTGCCATGGTCGATCATCTTGTATGTGGCCATTTACAACAGGATCAAAAATGCTGTTCAGAAAAAACCAGTCGTTGAATGGTATACCATCTGCGGTGCGCTGGCCACCTTCCTGGTTTTTTCATTGTCTAAATTTCAGCTGCCTCATTATCTGAATATCGTGTTTCCATTTTTTGCTATCATGACGGCAGTGTTTATCAGTGAAATACAAAATACAAAGTGGATCAGGATAACCCAGAATGTCATTCTCGGATTGCTTGTGGTTGGCGTGGCAGGACTTCACCTGTTTTTCAAGCCTTCCATTCAGAATATTCCCGTAATGATATTCATGGTGCTAGTGCTGGTACTGATATTCCTGCTTCCCAGGCTATTCCGGGTTTCCGGGAAATGGATCATTATTGGGAGATCTGTACTTGTAATGGTCTTTGTAAACTTTTACCTCAATGGATTTTTTTATCCGCGACTGCTGACCTACCAGGGTGGAACAACGGCAGCTGCATTCGCAAACCAGCAATTCCCGGATTACCCGGTTGTTCAATTACAGCCCCGGTACAATTACCCGTTGGAATTTTACCTTGATGCAGAACTGAAAACAATACCCGCAATTATTGATACAGCAACGGTGAAGAAACCTTACCTGCTCATCGTCCATAGTGACGACGACAGCCTGCACAGAACACCCCTGCAATCATTTTCGATTTTCCCGATCAGTAAACTCAATGCAAAATTCCTAAACCCTGAAAAAAGGAAGGATCAGTTGAAACAACTGAATATGTACCTGATGCAATGATTAGGTCACTTGCCTGCGGTCGCCGGCGGCCAAAGCCTTTGGCGACGGACGCAGGCAGGGAACCCGCAATGAAAACATTTCAGTACCTTAGAAGAGCGGGAAACGGGATTCGAACCCGCGACTTTCAGCTTGGGAAGCTGACACTCTACCAACTGAGCTACTCCCGCGTCAGACTAATGTAATAAATTATTTTTTCTTTTTATACCTGGCTGTTCTGCTGTCTGAAATTACCCCCTTCCAGTTCAAGCCATATCCGAAATCATACACATGTCCCTCGGAATCTTTATAAGGCTGCATGTCATGGGGAACATCTTCTTTTTGTAATTCCACCGTTTTCATATCGGCAGGCATTTGTAATGGAAGAAGGCCGGAAGGTTCGGCTGCCCCGGAAATAATATCCAGCATAGCCTGTGCCTGCAATCCAAAACCGGCCAGAATTCCATCAGCATCTTTTTCAAATTCGCTCATCACCATCGGCAAGGAAAGTGCCAGCGATACAATTACCGGCTTGCCTTTCATTGCAGCTTTAGTATCGAGGATAGATTTCAGATCAGCAACATTTGCCGCAGTAATGGTTTTGCCTTTGTAAGATCGATTATCTATTCCGGGTTCTACAGGATCTCCAGCAGCCATACTTTTTTCCCTGGCAAATTCTGCGGTATAAGCGCCATACTGCAGACTTACAGGAACATATCCATTACCGCCCTTTTCTTTGTCTTTTGCATCATACCCCACTCCACTATTCGGGCTGTTGGCAAATACGATGGCAAAATCAGCAGCAGCAGGATCATCTGTTACCGTATAATACTTCTTAACTATTTCCATGTTTACAGGATAGTCGATCTTTTCCGGTGTTACATTGCCAAACCAGTCGCGGCCAGCCGGGAAAACCTTCTTCGGCACATACACGGTCTTTCCTTTTTTCACGGGCAACACATTTCCTTTGTTTTTTACCATCACCACAGATTTTAATTGTGCCTCATATCCTGCCTTCATGAATTCAGGATTGCCCACAACAGTCTTTGTTACTGCAGGATCGATGTATGGATTCTCAAATAATCCCGTATTAAAAATATTCTTAAGTAGCCTCACCGCCGATTGTTCCATTCTCTTTCTCATGAACGCTTCACCATGCTCTTTTACCCCCATATTGTAGGCTTCGATAACGGGTCCCGCATCATTATTTCCACCGAACTGGTCCACACCCGCCATGATTACTTTATAATGCCTTTCAGCCACAGACTTCGTTTCCATACCCCATGACTTTCCCATGAATTGATCGGGTGTTTTTCCCTCATCAGCCGTCACCATCCAGTCGGTGCAAACAACGCCATCATACTTATATTTCTCTCTAAGCAGATCGGTGATGATATATTTACTGTATGCATTGCCTACATTCTCGCCGTTTTTATCCTGCCCATAGGAAATCGTATAATAAGGCATCACTGCTGAAGCCATTTTTGTTTTTCCGGATAACTTAAATGCGCCATTTATAAAAGGAATCATCTGTTCCTGGAAATTGTTGCCGGGATAAACGGCAAACTTTCCATAGGCAAAATGCGCATCCCTGCCACCCTCTTCGGGTCCGCCACTGGGCCAGTGCTTTACCATCGCATTAACGCTCGTATATCCCCAACCGTTAGTTATCTCATCCTTTCCGGAAGATGTCTGGAATCCATCCACATATGCCCTTGCCATATCGGCCGATAATTGCGGATCTTCACCAAAGGTTCCGTTAATACGGTTCCATCTTGGCTCAGTACCAAGATCAATCTGGGGCGACAATGCCGTAGTAATTCCCAGTGCACGATATTCTTTTGAAGCAATCGATCCAAATTTCTTGACCAGTTCAGGATCGAAACTTGCTGCCATTCCGAGTGCTTCAGGCCACATGGATATTTTTCCGCCGGAGCCTGCATTGTATTCAGTATTGGCCACTGCATTGTGCCTGGGATCCGAACTATTATTAGAAGGAATGCCCAATCCGCTGCCTTCTACCAGTGCCTGGACATTATTACTCCATGCCGCAGCAATTTCGGGTGATTCAACCGTGGTTACCAGCACATGCCGGAGATTATCTTTTGTAAGGAATTTGATCTGCTGGTCCGAAAGATCTGATGCCTTGGCACCGCTTTCGGGAAAAGGCTTACCATTATAAGTACCGCCGCCAAATCCTCTTGGCCTGGCGGGGATCGACTGGTGTCCGCTATATAGCATCAGCCCGGCAATCTGTTCCACACTCATCTGTGATGCCAGGTCCTTTGCCCGCTGGTCAACAGGTAATCGCCAGTCCTCATACTTATCAAGTTTCCCATTCCTGTTAAGGTCTTTAAATGCCAGTCCGCCTACCGTCAGTATCTTCACCCCTGAAGCAGTGGAATAGCCAAGGGTTCGGCCTCCTGTATTAGTGACAATCTTAATCTTCTCATCAAGATTTTTTTCCGTCCACCTGGCCGTTTGGGCAGTCGACACAGAAACGGCAAGGATAAAAATGGAGGAGAAAAGCAGCCGGGGCGTATAATTTGGCTTCATAATAATGGTTTGTGACAGTTGTTGTACTTACTATAGATGATTAAACTACCTTATTCTTTCGGGATTATACATATAAATTTATAATTTCCCTTCCTTCTATGCATCCATATATTCGGCCGGTGAGCGAAGCATTTAAGGATTTGTCGAACCCGACAAATGCCGGTCCCATGGAGGCTTATATGCGGAACCAGTTCAGGTTTTACGGCATCAAGACACCCCAGCGCAGAATGATCTGCAGGGACCATATGAAAAACAACCCCCTGCTGACAGAAAAGGAGCTGTTTATTGTGGTGAAAGAACTATGGAATTTACCGGAGCGGGAATACCAGTATTTCGGGCAGGAGCTGATCGGTTTTCATAAAAAAAACTGGACAAAAAAAATCATCCGGCTGATCGAATACTGCATTGTACATAAAAGCTGGTGGGATACGGTAGATGCATTGAGCTCCGAAGGCACGGGTCCGTACTTTTTAAAATTCCCTGACGAGATTATCCCGGTAACAGGTAGATGGAATAATGCCAATAATATCTGGCTTAACCGGAGCAGCCTGCTTTTCCAGAAATCATACAAAAAGGCGCTGGATACAAAACTGCTGACAAAGTATATTTCACAGCTATCGGGATCTGACGAATTCTTTATCCAGAAAGCCATTGGCTGGATGCTCAGGGAATATGCAAAGACCAATCCAGACTGGGTTAGAGAATTTGTCCGTAAAAACAAGATTGCCCCACTGAGTAAACGTGAGGCTTTGAAAAACCTTGCCTGAAATTTTACAGCATGTCTTCTCTCTCCCCTGCGTCGCTGCCTTCTCTGCGTCTTTTCTTAAGCCTTCCCTGCGTCTTTTCTTCTCTGCGTCTCCTGCCTCTACTGGGATTTCCTGTTCTTTGCTTTGATATCGATCTTACCCTTGGTACTCAGGCCGGTTTTGGGTTGTTGTGTCTTGCCCTTAACCGTGGTGCCGGGATTGAAATTGGGTATTTCCGTCTTGCGTCCTTTCTTTTTCATATGTATTATTTTGCTTTAACCAGTATATATTGTTTAAAAATAAGACATTTGATTCGATGGACAAACGAGCATTTTTAAAGGGTCTGACTTTAGCCGGTCTGTCTATACCATTAACAGGACATACTATGGATAATCTCATCAGGGATCTCTCACATGTTGCGAATAAGGAAATAATGACCGATGAAAATTTCTGGGAAAAAATACGAAAGGATTATCTCCTTAAGCCAGATTATATCAACCTCGAGAATGGCTATTATAATATAATGCCGCGTCCGACAATGGAAAAATTCATTGAACATGTAAAGCAAATAAACCTGGAAGGTGCATACTATATGCGTACCGTACAGTACGACAATAAAAAAGCAATGGCCGCAAAACTCGCAGCCTTAACAGGATGCAATGCGGATGAACTGATCATGACAAGGAATACCACCGAGTCACTGGATATGATCATCGGCGGTTATCCCTGGCAGGCAGGAGATGAAGCCGTGATGGCAGAACAGGACTATGGTGCCATGCTGGAAATGTTCAAACAGGTCAGCAAAAGACATGGTGTAGTAAATAAGATCATTTCTATCCCCAATATTCCTTCATCAGATGAAGAAATTGTACAACTGTATGCCAATGCCATTACTTCCAAAACAAAGTTGCTGATGGTCTGTCATATGATCAATATTACCGGGCAGATACTCCCCGTAAAAAAGATCTGCGATATGGCCCATAGCAAAGGTGTGGAGGTTCTGGTGGATGGCGCTCATGCCATTGCCCACTTTCAGTACAGGATACCCGAACTGAATTGTGATTATTATGGGGCCAGCCTGCATAAATGGTTGAGTGTTCCGTTGGGTGTTGGTATACTGTATGTAAAAAAAGATAAGATCGGGAAGATCTGGCCGCTGCTGGCAGAGGGCGACAGGAAAGAAGATGACATTTCCAGGCTGAACCACACCGGAACACACCCCGTGCATACGGAGATCACCGTTTCCGATGCTATTGACTATTATATGGACCTTGGACCGGAAAGAAAAGAATTGCGACTGAGGTATCTTCAGCAATACTGGACCAGCAAGGTGAGAAATATTCCGAATATAGTGGTGAACACACCGGCAGATCCTGCCAGGGCATGCGGTATTGCCAATGTAGGCATTGCACATATGAAACCAGCCCTGCTCGCGGAAACACTTTTGAAAAAATATAAGATTTATACGGTGGCCATTGACTATGCAAATGTGCATGGATGCCGGATCACACCAAATGTATATACTTCAACGGCAGAACTTGATGTATTGGTAAAAGCACTGAAAGAACTGGCGTAAAATCAAAAGACGTCAAGAAAAGACGCGAAGACAAGACGCAAGAAGGCAAGAAAAGACGCCAAGAATTCTCTCTCATCCTAGTCTGTATTCACTGTCAACAGTCAACTGTCAACTGCCAACAGTTTCCGGATTCTGACCAGTTGCCGCTGGTGGTGCAATAAGTGGATATGAATAAATGTATACCATTGCCGGGCATCAAGAAATCCCAGTCTTGGATGTTTTATTTTTTGTGTGGCAGAGGCTGTACTGATCAGTGGAAATACCCGGTCCAGTTGTTCTCTGCAGGTACGAATAAGTTCTGAAGCTTCCTGCCTGCTTATCTTTCTGACGTCTTTTGCAATCACATCAGGTACTTTATATCTCTTACCAGGAGGCAGCCTTTTAAAAAATAATACAAGCCTGATCGGAAAAGGCGGAGGGTCAGCATTTTCTACCGCCGTTCCCTTTGCACAGGCTACTATCGCCTTAATGCATCCGATGTTACTGCTGAAAATATGTGCATACACTTCCGAGTAAGACCAGACGCCTTCTGCCGGTGTTTGCGTGAATAAATCTTCCGTTACGTCGTTCAACAGTTTCTCATAAACTGAGATTGATTTTTCAATAGCTTTCCTGCTGCCCGTAATACTCATGTTATCTGGTCTTTTTAACAAGTACTGCAATAAAGACTTCTGTGCCCGAAATATCCATCGATTCCTGGCATGCAATATACGGCATCAGGAAATCAACAAATGATTTTGCCACAATCCTTGCCGGCGTTGCCAGGATGATGGTAGCATCCCTACCTAAAAAATACTCAATGATGTGAATCAGGGAATCAAAGGACCGCGGCGAATAGTTCACATCACTCATTAGAACGGTATCTGCACTGATACCGGCAGGAAGATTGTTCCAGTCGAGCAGTTCCGCCCTGGTATTATCCAACTTCAATTCATCAATATTAAATCTAATCATATTCACTGCTTCTTCGATATAGTCGGACGCTATTACGGATGCTGCATAACGGGAAGCAATAAACGAAGGCAGGGCCAGTCCGGCCCCAAGTTCAAGTACTCTTTTAGCGTCAACATAGTGCGGGAAGCGTTCCAGGAATAATGAAATAGCCAGTGCAGAAGGCCAGACCCGCGACCAGAACGGGAAGGGCTTAACTATCCCGGCGAGCTGGTCACTTTCATACCGACTTCTTCACTTCACCAGGTTCCGGAACGGAAATCTCCAGGCCTAGTACAGTTTGCTTTACTAAAGAGTATGAAAATAAATTACCCAACAGGAATGGCCATTATTATAAACTATACTGGAAGAACATATCAGGTACGGTCTCCCATCCGTTCTTATGATACAATTGTTGCGCCTGGCTGTTAGACTGGTCGGTTTGCAATAACAGCCATTTCGAATTATTGCTCCTTCCCAACTCTTTTGCCCTTTCCAGCAGCATCGTAGCGATACCTGCACCACGGTGGTGCTCGTTAACAAACAGGTCATTCAGCAGCCAGGCTCTTTTCATTCCGACCGAAGTGAAAATGGGATACAGCTGTACAAAACCTGCAGGCAGGCCATTATTAAATGCCAGGAAAATGGTTGATTCTCCATTTGTGATCCTCTCACCAAGAAATTGCCTGGCGCCCTCAGGGTCAGATTGCTGATGATACCATACCCTGTACTGGTTAAAAAGGTCTGCCACAATATCAAGATGCTCAATTTTTGCGGCAATAATTTCTACCGGCATAAAGAATATTTAACCATGAATATAAGGCACAAAAAAACCGGAACTGAAAAGATTTCCAGTTCCGGCCGTATAGTATTTTAGAAAATTATCTTCTTCTTGCACCTCCGCCAGCAGGCCTTGCACCACCTGACGGGCCTTGCTGTTCCCCTGTTCTGATACTGATTGTAATTATTGGTCCGCTGTGTGCTTCTGTCCCTTGAATACATATCACTATTCACTGTTCCCGGCGCTGGCCTGTTTTGCCCCTGGGTATTGGAAGCACGGTTTCCTGTTGAGTTCCAGCTATTGGATTTATTGTCCCGCTGGTTGATATTTCCCTTAGTATCCTTCTGGAAAACATTCCCGTCCCTGTCGGCATACACATTATTGGAACCAGTACCAGGTCTCGCAGCAGGCCTGTTGCTTGAACTGCCTGACGTACCCGGCCGTTGATTTGCCATGTTATTACTCACCTTGCTGGAACTGTTATTCCTCTTGATATCATTGGTAGATACCCCGGCCTTATTCTTATAGAGGTTATTCCGGCCATTATTAATATTGATTGTATTACCGGTATTGATATTGATATTATTGTTTCCATAATGACTAACATGATTTCCGCCATAGTAACCGCCGCCATATGGAGGACGATAATATGGAGGACGATACATGGGCGGACCATACCATCCACCATATCCATAACCTCCTCCAAACACAAATCCAACATGCATAAACCCGACATTATATCCTACTCCCATACTCCAGCCATACCAGGGGTTATAAACGAAGCTGAAACCCCAGGTGACAGGTGCAGGGTAATATATTGCACCATACCATGGAGCATAATAAAATCCGGTACCGAAAACTAATACGGGATCACCCTGGATATAACTGCCAAGGTAACCAGCAGTATATCCCTGTATGATATATTCCGGTGTCACCTGGTATATATACACAAACTTTGCATTATACGCTTTGGATTTTGCAGGAATTTTTTCTACGTCTGACGGCCTTTCTGTTGCTACAGCCCAGGGCCCATTAGGAGATGAACCGGTAAACCATACGCCATTGTCAAGGGCAAAATATTTACCGCTTCCATCTTTCAGGATGGTGAGATTCGAATTTTCTGCAAGTTCCAGGCTGGTGCCCTCAATAGGATTAAACAGCGGTTTCCCGTCATATTCAACCTTTACCGTGGCCGTTTTTCGGTTAACCTTTGCCGTTTGAGGAATGATGGCATCTATCATCGCTTCATCCGCCGCATCGGTTCCGGCGACACTCGCCAGGACATACGTCCTTCTCCGACCCTTCCGGAATTTTGGAAAAGTCGGCCGGCAATTTATCCGGCTCATTAAATGTCCATGGGCCATTTAATGATTTTGAAGTGTACCATCTTCCTGCAATCAGGATATAGATCGTTTGTGTGGTATTATCCTTCAAAATATTATTAGGAGAATTTGAAATATAAGACAGCTTTGTGCTGTCAATATTTTTATAGACCGGATCTCCTTTTGATTGTATTACCTCAGCAGGCACGGTGCTTACAATAATATCGGTAGCCTCAGGTTTTTCAGTGACGGCCTTTCCATCATTATTCTCCTTCTCCTGTTTTTTGATCTGCTCATTAATGGATTGCACCTTTTTAGACATTGATTTTTCAGGCGTCCATCCGCTGGTAATGGAAGCAGACTTATACCAGATACCACCATTATACATGTTCCATTGGCTGCCTTCTTTAAAAATTAGTGCAGGGGTATTTACAACGCGATCCGCATCGAGGTCCTTATCCTTTTGAACTTTAGGTTCGCCATCTATAATGACCAGGGTAGTCGGCTTTGACAGCGTAAATAATTTTTGGCGGCTCATTATTATATATTTCAGCATCAGGAAAATCCCTTTTTATCGTCGCCACCAGGGCATCCAGGGAAATCTCCATTTTCCATTTAGGTACTTCTGCCTCAATAAAATTTACCAGGCTGTCAATTTTTTTCTGATCATCCACACCGTTGAATTTGGCATTCGTTATGACAATTGAATCGACAATGGCCGTTCTGCTCCCCTTGTCGGTAGAGATAAATCCATCGTAAAAAATAGCTCCGAAGACCACTTCGCTGTTGGGCATTCGCTTCACTGAAACTGCAGACCTGCTGGTGATCTTATTCCCATCAAGCTTTTCAGGCTGTGGCTGGTAAATGGTGGCTGATCCGCCACTCTTAAATGGAATGACTTTGGGAAAAGCTGTCTGGCTCCTACGATTGTAAACACCCCACCACAAGCAGGATAACTATAGCAAACCGGGACGAAATTTTCATATCCAGCAGAATTTTACTTGAATGAATTCAAAAATACACTTTAGAATATTGAACCATTTGATTTAATCGTTTCAAATTATCAGAACCTATCCGCTGTAAACGGCATGAAAACTGCTGCTCCCGAATTAAAATGCAGACATTTCCCGATATCATTAATTTTATAGCAGAAATAAAAAATATGGACCAGACAAAACTAGGTATCGGCACCCGATTGCAACATACACTGCACGGCCAGGGAGTAATTGTTGCGGTGAAGTACGCCACCTACCTGATATCCTTTATCAATACGGGAATAAAAGAAATCGACAAGACAGACGAAAAACTCGACGAGATCATTCCCGAGAACGTATCAGAAGAAATAGAAACCCAGTTTGATATCGAAAAAAGTCTCCTTAAAATATTACGGCTATGGGGAGGACTCAGTGAAATTGTGCCCCTGGGCGACCGCTGGCAACACGGAACGATGTTACTTCAGCCGGCAGACAAAACACTAAAGCCAAAGGAAATTCCAATTGAAGATTTCTTTCATAAAATCGTAATGCTGCGCGACAGGATGAGGGTCCTTGAACAAAATATCAATAGCAGTAAAACATTGAGTGACGAGGAAAAGGTTAACCTTCAACAATACATCACCAGGTGTTACGGTTCACTGACCACTTTTAATGTGCTGTTCAAAAATAAAGAACAGTGGTTTGTAGGAGAAAAAAGCCAGAATTAATTCAGAATGATCATTGTTAAACGCGTCGATACGCCTGCTGAGCTGGAAGGCATACAAAGACTTCAGCAGGAAAACCTGAAGCACAATATCAGTGCTGAAGAAAGCAATGCCGAAGGTTTTGTGACTGCCGAGTATAGCATTGATTTTCTAAGGAAAATGCATGAGGCCGGGCCGTCAGTCATTGCCAAAGACGGTGACAGGGTAGTAGGATATGCCCTGGTGGCAGATCCTGCGATAAGGGAGGAGCATGAATTACTGTCAGGGCTGTTTACTGCCATTGATGAGACTGTGTATCATGGCAAACTTTTGAGTACTTCAGCTTATGTTGTAGTTGGACAATTATGCGTGGCAAAATCACATCGTGGCACAGGATTAGTGACTCGCTTATATCAATACTATAAAGAGTGCCTGTCGGGGAAATTTGACTGCTGCATCACCGATATTGCACAGAATAACCCAAGGTCATTAAAGGCACATATAAAAGCGGGATTTGAGGTTATCAATACATTAGATTATGAAGGTGCAAAATGGGATATTGTGTTGTGGAACTGGAGAGAAAGTTGAGATTGGAGACGTTGAGAAACTGGAGAGTGACTAGTAGGCGGTTTGAATTAAGGAACTTAAATCATCATTATCATTTAAAAATAAACTATGGAGAGTTCAAAATTAGTACCGCTGATCCAGGGCATTATCGAAGAAGCTGAAAAATTGATTCCTTATTATATGAATTCCGATGAAGACAAAAGGATCTCCAATGGAAACTGTGCGATCTGCCTGATCGACAGCGATGGTATGATATATGGCAAAATGTATGGATCCAATGTAATAAGGGCCAGGGAATCTTTCCGTATCGCCTGGATAAAGGCCAGCCAGGTGCACATCACAGGCTATAAAACCGGGGAATTTGAAAAGCTCGCCTTCAATAAAGAAATTGACGAGAAAAGCTTTGGTATTGAAAGACCTGATTATATCGGATGGGTGGGCGGACAACCACTTACTTTATTAGACGGCACCAAACTCTCTGTTGGATTCAGCGGATTCCGGGGAGTTACAGACATCGAGATCGTAGAAAAAGCATTGGCCACCGTGGAAGGAAAATAACTAACGCTTATATATAAACGAAGCCTACGGTCGCCCCGGTAAATTCCCGGAATTCAGGCCATTACAGCAATGAGGGTGAGGAAATGTTCGCCCCATTCCTGGTTGCCCGAAATCCGAACACCCTTCCTGGCCTCTTCTGCCGATATTCCCTTGCTGAAAATCCGCCAGGCTATATCCCCGTTTATGTTTACCGATAGATCGGGTATCTTATCCGCTGATTCAACCAGTATCCAGCCGTCATCAAGCCGGTATAAGAACCAGCTGCCTCCTCCTTCACCATCAACAATGAAGGATAACAATGTACTCTCATTTGCCTGTATGTCTTTATAATGAAAAGGCAAGGCGCGCATAGAAGTATCCAGGTAGGGATAATAATATTTCCTTGAAAATAACACGCTGGTTTGTGAGACCGCCAGCCTGATCTGCTGTTGATGATGCCATTTTTCCGTGTACTCACGGGCGATATGAAACCAGTTTAAAGATTCATCTTCTCCTGCCCAGGCCACCGAAAAAACCGCCTTTGCAAAAGGATCCAGCGTTTTGATTATTGACAAATATTCGTTTCCGGTAAGTCTTTAGTAAGGCCGTTATCATTTCGGGGCTAACCCTTTTCATGGCATTGACCCAGTTCCTGTTGATATCATTCAGGTAATTCACCAGGTCCCTGTAGTCATTAATATTTTCAGGCTTTGGTGGAAAGTAATGATCCCTGAACATGGATATAGCCCTGATATTGCCATCCAGCAGATGCGCAGCAACATCCTTTACTTGCCACTCCCGGGCAATGGTTTGTTTCTGCCAATCCTCCGCTGTTAAAGAAAGTAGCAGTGAATTCAGTTCATCATCAAGATCCTGGAAAAGTGACACTGTATCAATCGGGCCTGGTCGTTTCATATTTTAAATTAAAACATAAAACTATTCCATCGATACATTAAAAAGAAGATAAATTATGGTTGAAAACCGGTTTCTACTACCTGGTCACCGTGTAAATAAATCCTGCTGTTATCCGGGATTTCGTGCCATTTGTCCTGGTAATTTCCGATCGGTTCAGAAACGATGCACCGGGAAAAATCTGCGATCTTATGCTCAATATCCGGGTTGAGTTTTTTCAGTTCCGCCATATCCGGACTTACATACAATGTGGGTCCCTTCCCATCACTTCCATACCTGAAACCCCAGAGACTCTCTCCATCGGAAATGCCAAGTGTCATCCAGATGGCAGCATCTATTCCGCGTTTTTTTGCCGTTGCCTCCACTACCCTCACCATCTCTGATACGCCCGACACAACATCCTTTTCCAGTCCAAAAGTGAGCGCCAGGTGAAACATGGTTTCGGAATCGGTTGATCCAAGGATATTGTCAAAATACTGTGGTGCAATCAACCCTATCAATTCCTGCTTCAATAGCCCGAACTGGGCAATCTGCCCATTGTGTACAAAGAGCCAATGCTTGTAACGAAACGGATGGCAATTGGTTTCCTGGATAGTCGCCAGCGAAGTTGCCCGTACATGCGCCATAAATAAAGGCGACTCTATATGTGACGTGATGTCCAGTAAATTCAGGTCATTCCATGCAGGCCTGATGGTCCGGAATAAACCCGGGACCGGATGCTTATCATACCATCCCACACCAAACCCGTCACCATTTGTTGGGGTCCTGGGAGATTTTGCATGAAGGCTTTGATGAATGAGATTGTCTTTGGGCTTGATGATGAGATCACTCATCAATATGGGAGAACCTTTATATGCGAGCCATCTGCACATGAAAACAAGTTACCTGAATTTGCCTTTCCAAAATATGAAGCGATACATGATTTTTATCAGTATCGGCTGGCTTCGGCATATAATTTCATTTCTATAAGGTCCGATGGCTTCGTCCTCCCATTCCAGTGATCATGCATCACCAGTGCCGCGCCAATGGCAGAAGCCTGCGATACCGATGCCGCATACACTTCCAGTTCCGGAAATGCAGCAGATAACAGGTGCATAAAGACCTCATTCTTACTGAAACCACCGTCAACAAAAATGCGTTTTACATTCCCCAGCACAAGGTTTGTACTGTTTCGCTGATGCGATACAATATCCGCCACCAACTGGTGATATGCCTCAGGGTAGCTTCCAAATGACTGCAGATCGCGGTTACCAAATTTACGGTTATTCGTTACCGTATTGTTTAAAGCCGCAGTCTTTAGCGCAGACATCACGGACTTCCTGTATTCTAAGCCCGCATAATGTTCAACAGGTTTTTTAAAATGCTCCGCAATTCTTTTTACCTCCTGTTCATGCTCGTACCCGGCAAAAAGTCTTGATGCCTTCACCTGCAATCCCCGGAAGGAAAGGAAACAAAGGCAGTCCTGCTGAAGCTCGTCATCTGTTAGCGGATCATGATTAAAGGGATTGAGACTGATGCACCATGTGCCGGTCGACAATAAAACAAATGGCTCAGAAAAAGAACTGGTATAAGGAATTAAGGCCGATGAGCTGTCGTGTAATCCCATTCCCACTTTTATATTCCCTTCATAAATACCTGCAACACCATCAGCATTACGAATACCAGGAAATTTTTCAACAAGGCCTTCATTGATCACCCAATGATGATACTGATTTTTTTCAAAATCCCATAAATGCGTATGGCAGCCAATACTGGTTAACTCTGCATGACATGACCCGCTTAGTATATAGCTGAGATACTGTGGCAGGTGAAGGGCAAATTTTATTTTATTAAAAACATCCGGCTGCTCATACTTTAACCGGTAAAGCTGCAACCCGGAATTCAGGCTGCCCAATGCCGGTGATGCTGTCTGGCGGCATAACAGGGATTGTCCGCCATAATCGCGATAAAATTTTTCACCCAAGACTTTCGGGAAAAGGCTTGAGATAATTATATAGAGGCAGTAGTAGATTGCCATCTTCATCCAGGTATACCAGGCTTGCTCCATAGCCGGAAAAATTTACCGCCCTGATATCAAAACGCGGGTCTGCAGACAGCGATGCAAATCTTACCCTGACCCAGTCCGTTAGTGTATGGATATCTTCACAGGGAAAACCATCCTCATCTGTTATTTCCTGCAGCCTTGTGCTCTCTTCATAGACAACCTGGTATTGTTCATCAAAGAGCAATAACTTCTTATTGGTCTTGCCGATGTCAAAAACCGCTATCGTTGCAATGGTTTCCATTACAATCCTGTTGCGATGGTCATATGTCCCCTTTCCGAAGCAAGCTGTTCACGAACATTCAGGCTCCTGAACAGTTTCAACGGATCCAACGCACCGCCGCTGCGAAGCCTGGCTTCGGCAACAATACTTCGGACATCCGTGCGAAAGGTATCCTGGAGGATTTCCTGTGCCGCAACAACATCATTGGCATCCTGTGCTTCATTCAGTTTCTTTCGGTCAACCATCAACGATTGTGCATAGGCCAGCATAATGGCCTCCACAGATTGCAACAGGTCTTCCAGCGGATCTTTTACATTATGCGACGCATCGATCATCCATCCCAGGTCGGTGGCATGATTCATTCCCCGCGCATCCATTCCTTCCACCAGTTCATTAAATATCAGGAACAATTGGTATGGCTTAATACTTCCAACAGTAAGGTCATCATCGCCATACTTACTATCGTTGAAATGAAAGCCCGCAAGTTTTCCTTCCATCAATAGTAATGAGACGATCTGTTCAATATTGGCATTGGGCAAATGGTGGCCGAGATCTACCAATGTATAAGCCTTCGGCCCAAGTTTATTGGCATACAACAAGGACTGGCCCCAGTCACCCACGGTCATGGAATAAAAATTGGGTTCATAGGCCTTATACTCTACAAATACTTTCCAGTCGGAGGGCAGTGCTGCATAAATTTCCTGCAGGCTCTCCAAAGTATTTTGAAAAGCCTTCCGGAAATTTAATTGTCCCGGAAAGCAACTGCCGTCGCTCAGCCATACAGTCAGTGCCTTTGATCCCAGTTCAACACCATGACTTATCACTTCAATATTATGGTCGATGGCCTGTTTTCGTACAGCTTTATTTACATGTTGCAGTGAACCGAATTTATAACTCAGTTGCTGGTCTTTCTGATCCTGGAACGTATTTGAATTCACGGCATCGAAACTCAATCCGAGTTGTGCAGCCGTTGCCTTGATGGATGCATAATTATCAGGAATATCCCAGGGAATATGCAGCGAAATGGCTCCGCTTGAGCGGTTCAGGGCATGGAGCATTCCGATGTCTTCCAGCTTTTGTTCCAGGTTTCCCGGTTCACCGGGTCCTGAGAATCTGCCGAACCTTGTTCCTCCTGTACCCAGGGCCCATGAAGGAATCGCCACATTAAATGCGATCAATTTTCCAATGATGGTGTCAACATTCCTGATGCCGGGCGCAATAAATTCAAACTTCCTTTTATGTTCACCAAGGAGTTGATGATTGTGTTCCTCGATCCGGGATTTTTCAATCTGCATATATGCTGTTTTATCTTACAGAAATAGTCAACTCAAGCTATCTTAAAAAAGCGGCGGCCACTCCTCCATCAACATTCAGCGTATTGCCGGTGGATTTATTCAGCAGTCCGCCTACAAAAGCGAAACATGCATTGGCAATATCTTCCGGCAGAATCGTTTCATTCAGCAGGGTCCTTTTTGCATAGTAAGCAGGTAATTCTTCAACGGTGATGCCGTAAGCTTTTGCCCGGCCCTCGGCCCATCCCCCGCTCCAGATATTGCTGTCGGTAATGACGGCATCCGGATTTACGGTATTCACGCGTATTTTGTCGGGCCCCAGTTCCGCCGCCAGCAAACGGGAAAGATGTGCCTGTGCTGCTTTTGCGCTGCCATAACCGGCGTTATTAGGTCCCGCAACGATCGCATTCTTCGAAACCACATTGATAATATCTCCGCCCATTCCCTGCTTGCGCATTACTTCTATTCCACTCTTTGACACCAGGAACTGTCCTTTGACAAGAATATCATACAATTTATCCCAATCCTCAATACTGTGTTCGGTAATGGGTTTGGAAATGCTGATACCGGCATTGTTAACAATGATATCGACACCGCCAAAAGCCAATGCGGATGTGGAAAGGGCATCATTGACGGAATCTTCATCAGTCACATTGAGTAATGCATGCGACACGACATCTCTTCCAAATTCTGCCTGGAATTCTTCTACGGCGGTATCCAGCCTTTCCCTGTTGATATCATTCAGGATCACACAAGCGCCTTCCCCGGCAAACTTTTTGGCAATAGCTTTTCCTATTCCGCCGGCACTTCCTGTAACCAGCGCAATGCGTCCACTGAGCGGTTTTGGCTTGGGCATCCGTTGAAGCTTTGCTTCTTCCAGTAACCAGTATTCAATGTCAAATGCTTCCTGCCTGGGCAATGATGTGTATTCCGACATCGCTTCAGCACCTTTCATTACATTGATGGCATTGATATAAAATTCTGCGGCTACCCTTGCCGTTTGTTTGTCTTTGGCAAAGGTGAACATGCCAATACCGGGATACAAAATCACCACGGGATTGGGGTCACGCATAGCCGGACTATTCGAATGCTTACAGGTATCATAATACTCCGAATACATTTTCCGGTAAGCTTCAAATAAGGGAGCAATTTTTTCTTTGATACTTTTTACATCAGACAGGTCCTCAGTTGGTGCAAGATTCAATACCAACGGAGATATTTTTGTACGCAGGAAATGGTCAGGGCAACTGGTTCCCATCGGGGCTAACCGGTCGAGATCATTTGAATTAATATACTCCAGCACTCTTTCATCATCTGTAAAATGACCGATCATACTCACCTGTGAAGAACAGAAACCACGCAGTATCGGTGCCAGCGATGCTGCAGCCTGCCTGCGCTGTTGAGGAGCCAGTGATGATAGTTTTTGACCACCGAAGATCGCAGGCTGTAATGTTATCTTCTCCTCTACATATGCTGCGCAGCGTTCAATAACATCGAGCGTATTGATATAACTCTCGTAAGCGGTATCTCCCCAGGTGAATAATCCATGTGACCCCAGCATGATGCCACGGATACCAGGATTTTCATCGAGGCATTGTTTTAATTGAAGCCCGAGATCAAAACCTGGACGCTGCCATTTTACCCATCCGATCGTTCCTCCGAATAATTCTTTTGTAATTTTTTCTCCATCCTTTGCAGCAGCAATGGCAATGGCTGCATCGGGATGCAGATGATCAATATGTTTGAAAGGCAGGAATCCATGTAAGGGTGTATCGATGGATGGCGCCTTCGATGAAAGATCGTAAATACAGTGATTAAATAATTCCACCATCTCATCTTCATGTTCAATACCCCGGTAAACATTTTTTAAACTTCTTAGCCTGTCCACGTATAAAGCAGCAAGGCCATTACGTTTCATCGTCCCCAGGTCTCCACCGCTTCCTTTTACCCACATCACTTCCATCTCTTTTCCTGTAAGCGGATCTTTAGCCATTGCCTTACAGGAAGTATTTCCTCCCCCGTAATTGGTTAAGCGCAGATCAGCGCCCAGTAAATTGGAACGATAGACCAATAGTCCTACTTCATCCCCGGAAAGCGCTGCGGCTTTATTTTCATCCCAGAGATAGCTTACATGTTTGTAATTCATTGTTCCAGTTGTTGACATAACCTAATGTTTTAAAATGCTGGAATTATTATTTTAAGGAATTACCATACCCAACCAGTAAAACGGAGAGAATGATCGTAATAATTCCGATGATGATCGTTGCTGTTGTTTTTTTATCTACCCCTTTCCATTCCTTTAATACCAGTCCCCACATATTGGCAATGAGAATGATAAACGCCATATGCAGTATCCATGAACTGGCGCCATTGCCCAGTTTACTTTCGCCCATACCATAGAAGAAGAACTGTAGAAACCATGTGGTTCCTGCCAAAGCAGAAAACAAATAGTTTTGAAATAGAGGTGTTTTCTTATTGGTATAATCACCAAATGTTTTGTTACGTGCATTCAGTATCATGCACCAGATAAAATTGGTGGTCAGTCCGCCCCACAAGACTACAACATAGGTTACATTATTCTGGTACAAAAAATTACCCTGCCCGGGGTTAGCGGCTTTCCATATTTCATTGGCAGTATCTGCCATTGGTTTACCGGCTTCGAGCCCAAAATTAAAGCAGGCACTAAGCACACCTGATACGATGGAAACAAACATTCCAAGGCCGAATTTATATTCTGTTTTTGTTTCCATTCCATGCGGATCAGTAGTAGCTGACCGCCGATAATTGTTTCTCTTTCATCATACCCGCCTTACCACAAATAATTATTCCCACCACACACAATGCGAGTCCGGCCATAACCGTAAGTCCCCAGGTGGAACCCACCAACATGCTGAAAGTATCCTTACCTTCTTTGGGAAACACATTATAATACATGGATGGTATCAGCGCACCGAAGACCATGCACAGGCCCAGTATAATACTGCTGCCCAGGGAAACGCCAAGATAACGAACGCCTAATCCGTAGGTGAGTCCGCCTATACCCCACAACACCCCAAACAAATAGGCAATTCCAATGGTGGAGGAACTTGCCTGTTTAATGATGTCACTAAACCCGGGAATGGTCAGATAAGCCGCTAGGGGCGGAACGATCAGCCAGGAAAATAGCCCTCCTACAATCCAGAAACTCTCCCAATGCCAGCCCTTTACCTTCTTGTAAGGCATGTAAAAACTACCTGAGGCAAAGCCACCGATGAAATGAAATATTACTCCTAAAACAGCCTGCATCGCTAATAGTTGAGGGTTGAGAGTTGAGAGTTGAGGGTTGGGGGTTGAGGGTTGAGAGATTTATTTCAAAGCTATTATTCTTACCGGTCCCAGCAAACCTGAAGGTAACAGGGCCGCTTTTGCGTCATGGAAAGGCATTGAAGTGTACGTGATCTTATTGGTTACTCCGGGTTGCTGGTCACCAATTAATCGGTTCACCCATAAGTTGGTCACTTTAATCTCCAGCTTGTTAACACCTGGTTTCAACGCACCGGTAAGGTCTACTCGGAATGGCTTCTTCCATACAATACCCACGGATTTTCCATTGACCAGTACTTCGGCAATATTCTTTACATCGCCCAGGTCCAGGTACAATGAAGTGCCCTTATTCAACCAGTCTGAAGCAACAGTGACATTGTTAGTATACGTTGCAGTCCCTGAGAAATATTTAACCCCCGCATCCGTATGGGTTGTCCATGATGTCAATGCATTTACACTGATGGATGCCGGAGCCCCGCGGTTTTCCTGGAAACTGATCTTCCATTCTCCATTGATGGTTGCAAGTTCTCTTTCTGCAAGTTCCGGCCTACTATATGAAGTGGCTGTAGCCTTATCCTTAAATACGACAAACAAAGCATCCTCCGGCACAAGGGATAGGTCAACTTTGGTAACGCCGTTGGCGATGGTGTAGGATACCTTTTCTGTCTTCCCTGTTTCCGGATGCCATATCTGAGGTACCCTTCCGGTTACACGAAAACTTGCTTCCAGTTTTTCATTCCTGTTATTTCGGTTATTCACCCAATAAATATCACCATCTGCCAGTTTCCTATGCACAAACAGCAAACGGGTATTTGCCTGCGGCTTGCTATACACAAAATCAGGTTCCACTTTCAGCTCCTTTAATACTTCTCCGAGGTCTTTGCCGGTATATACTTTGGTATTGGAAGATGCCCATACTTCATTCAACAGCTTACTGTATGCCGACTGGTCATCACTCAGGCTGGGTGTGCCTTCCGGTTTAATACCCGTCACCACTGCTCCTGCTTTCACCAGTTCACTGATTTTACGCAGAACAGGTAATGTCATCTTTTTTGCATTACTATCGAGCACGAGTACCCGATAACTCATCCCGCTCGGAGTAATGATCCGGCCATCTTTTACCGACAATAACTTAATTAGCGCGTCTGCATTCACAAAATCATAATTATATCCCTCCGGAATCGAAGGCAGTTTTTTACCGTACAAAGAAGTAATATTATTGTCCTGCCCATAATAGACTAAGACATCAGCAACAAATTTTCCCTGTTGTAGTAAATAACTGCTCCGTGATAAGTAATCGGTCCATGCCTTAGCCTGGTTTGCCCAGGTATCATGCCTGTTAAACCATTGCCCGAACGGACCGAGACCCAAACCTGGTATTTTATCATCGGTCGACTGGTGCACTGATGTATGTATGACAAATCGGTTCAGCCCATTGGCCAGTTCGAGATCAGCCGTTGGTTTAAGGTTCTCAGGTGAATAGGACCAGGCGGCTCCCATAATACCGAGTGCTGTGAGTGATTCCGCAGCAACGAGATTCTGTCCGTAGATATGGGCCGTGGATGCTGATTCACGAATATCCGCTTCGTACTTTAACTGGCTGTTATTGTTCATAAAAACATTTGCCGTCCACATGGCCGACATAGGGACTGCTGCAGTCCGTTTGACCTCCATCCCATCGGCAATCATTGCCCTGCCATCTTCATGAGATTCTGTATAGCGCTTCATCCCACGTTCTGCCAATAATGTGGTCAATGCATCGTAATGATATTCTGCGACGAGATCACTCAGGGTATGCCTGAAGTCAAAAAGAAATTGCTCACTGGCTTCTGCACTCTTTACCACATGGCCTGTCAGCACGGGTAACCAGGGGACGATACTGTAACCGCGTCTTTTCTGGAATTCCTGCGGCATATTCCCGGTCCAGTTTTGCGCACCGGCCTCCCAACTGTCTGTCACCATATACTGAAGTCCGCCTTTTGTTCCCATCAAACCACCGGTAGCACTCTTGTATTGGTCAAGATAGTTGTTGAAATAATTCTTTACGGCGACCGGATCCAGTTTGTCCACTTCGAGTCCGGTAGCCTCAGGCGAAGCGGGATGGTTATTGATCCCCATCAGAGAATATCCAAAGCGTATTATCTTCCAGTTGCCCGCAGGTACGGTCCAGTTTAAGGTTCCATCGGCATTTAGTTTTCCGGTAAGATCGATGATATCAGCAGGTGCTATTACATCTTCAGCATTCATATTGGCCTTACTGTAAATATCCGGAGAAGGCGCGAAGGCATCTTTCTCCTCAAACATGTTCATCCTGGTAGCACTATGCAAAACAATTTCTCCTATATCCGTGCCCAGCGGGGCTTTCGGTGGCGGCCCACCGCCGCCAAACATTCCGCCAAGATTAACAGGAGCCGGTGGATTCTTAACCGTTACCCTGAAAAATTTTGCCGTTGTGGCTGGAATCGAAATGGTCTGTTGCAACACATTGCCTGCTGGTATGTAAGTCACTCTTTTGAAATTGATGCCGTCATCACTTGATTCCAGGCTTCGGGTATCTGCAAAACTTCCCAGTAAACCAAAGGGACCCTTATTGCCACCGCCGACCATGCTAACTGCCTTAATGGCTTGTGGTGTTGAAAAGGCAAATTGTATCCAGGCAAAACCCTTTGCAGAATCGGAAGGAAGAAGATTGGTTGTCCGAAGGTCCCCATCCGTTAATTGTGTGAGATTAAAATTTCCTCCACTGGAACTAACCACTGCATTGAGCTCCGATAAGGACTTGTCCGTATCGGGAAGCTTTACTGCAACTACAGCGATATCCTTATAAAACAGCGGAAGTTTATCAAGATCCACAGCGTCACCAAAACCAGCCTGTTTGTCTAGGTTCTGGAATGGCCCTGTTATTCCTGCCTGTTTGGGGACAGTAATATTTGTTGCTCCTCCTTTAACCCTGGTTTCCGTCCAGACGATCTTCTTCATACCATCTTCCGGCTTTACCCAAGGACCACCGCTTTCACTCCATCCGGGAGATCCGGCTATCGCCATCTCCAGTTTCAAAGAATCGGCAAGTCTTGTGGTAAAAAGAAATGCGTCCTTCCAGTCGGGCGTCATATAAGTTAATCGCTTCTCAACGATCTGGGGTGTGGCCAATGCCGCATCAAAATTTTGAAAACCTCCTATCCCGCTGCGTTTCATCCACTCCAGGTCCTTGCGAATGCCGTCTTTGGTAATGTTCCCGTTCATCCAGTGCCACCATACCCTTGGTTTTGCAGCATCCGGGGGCTTTTGAAATTTGGTGAGCAATGTGTCCTGCTTCACCTGCGTGTAGGCAGAGATCATAAGACAAATCGTTGCGGACAATAGGATCAATTTTTTCATGACGCTTGTCGTTTAGGAATCCTTATCAACTTAATTAAAATCCGGGTGGGACTGTTAAAAAATATGACCTGGGCTGGACACCTCGCGTTAAAACAGGTTTTCCTATCAGCAGATCATAATTAGCTTCAAATTTACCATTGACCTGCGGGGTAAGCATCCTGTACCATCCTGCCTGTCCTGCCATTTAAAAAATAGATACATTGCACATCAACGATGGCCATGCAGATAGAGAACATTTACCAGGTTATTCATCTCGATGAACAATCAGTTACGCCCAAATACCTGCAACTGGCCAACGCCGTTTTACTTGCTGTGGAAAGAGGTAATATCGGGAGGGACTATTCATTACCATCTATCAACGACCTCAGTTTTGAACTGGATATATCAAGGGACACCGCGGAAAAAGCTTATCGCTATTTAAAACAACTTGGAGTTATCGGATCCGTTCCCGGTAAGGGATATTTTATTTCCAAAACGGACTTCAGGCAAAAAGTAAAAGTCTTCCTCCTGTTCAATAAACTTAGCGCACACAAGAAACTTATTTATGATTCATTCGCAGCAACGCTGGGCGAACAGGCCGCCATCGATTTTTATATTTACAATAACGACTATGCGCTGTTTAAAAAACTATTGCTGGCCGGTAAGACCAACTACACGCACTACGTGATCATCCCGCATTTCCTGGAAGGAGGTGAACATGCTGCAGAAATACTAAATGAGGTGAAAGGCAATCTTATTTTGCTGGATAAATTAATACCCGGCATTAAAAATACTTATGGCGCTGTTTACGAAAATTTCGATCAAGACATTTACAATGCACTGAAAGAAGCCCTGCCTCAATTATCGAGGTACCAGTCGCTCAAACTTATCTTCCCCTCCTATACCTACTTCCCCGAAGAAATACTGAAGGGGTTCAAATCGTTTTGCCAGGAATTTGCCTTTAGCTACAAAGTGGTTCCCAATATTGCTGAAGAAGAAATCAATGCCGGCGAAGTATATATTAACCTGATGGAAGATGACCTGGTGACACTATTGGAGAAAATACGCGATACCGATCTCGAACTGGGCAAGACCATCGGCATCATTTCTTATAATGAAACGCCATGGAAACGTTTCATTTTAAATGGCATTACCACCATCAGTACGGATTTCAGGAAGATGGGTGAGATGGCGGCCGGAATGGTGCTTAGCAATGAAAAAAAGATGCTGGAAGTTCCCTTCACCTTGAAATTGCGTAATTCTCTATAAACGCTGCAATCTATATGGTCACCAATGTCCGGTGCCGGATGGGTACCCATATTTGCTCTTCTGAATCCGGATCATCATTTTTATACTTTTCTCCCAGTATTTCAAAATGCGGCCGGTTGTCCAATGTATATAATGAGGCCGGCAACCAGGACGTAAAAATATAATTGAAAATAGCGGTGTCCGAACTTGAACCTTTGTAATCAAAAACCGCATACAAACCGCCGGCAAGGCTGAAAGATTCCATTCCTTCGGGGATATTCTCAAACCGGTCCACTTCAACAGCCGCCCATTTCTCGAAAGCGCTTTCGGGATTGAATGCTTCAAAATAAGAAGGTTCATACACCTGCAATGAATAGAGGGAGGAATCTACCTGGTGCTGTACTTCATGTTTCCTGGGCATAAAACGCTGCCATACCTGGTAGGTTTTATTGTTCGACAACGAGGTGCTCACTTTACAACCTATCAGTTTCTTGGGGTGAAGTAACTCGATTCTTGCTTTTATACGGCTATCCATATTATGCATGATTGTCCTGGATCAGCGGCAAAAGCCTTGAATCTTCCAGCGCAGCCAATCTGTGACCAATACCTGCCATATAAGCTCCATTTGATTCAAAGGCAATAAAACTCTCAACACTGTTTTGCCTGATCAGCAATACAGCGTCCCAGTACTCTTCCGAAGGGCCAATCAGAAAATTTCCGCCCTTACCCATAAAAACTATTTCCCCGCCAGACTTCTTGAGAAATGGAAGAGTATGATTTACATATAAACGATAAGCCTCCTCTCCGCTGATGGGCTCATCGGGCGCCAATTCAGGAGATTCGGTATAATCAGCAAATTCCTTAAATCGAAGCATGTTCAGCATAACCACAGGACCGGTTATCCTGCGCATCATGAAATCCCTGCCTGATTCCTGTGTGGGCATTAAGTATTGCTTTTCCATATGTTGTTATTTCATAGGTACTATTAATGTATGTTGAGAAAGATCTTACTCATCAAGTTATATATAGGATCAATATTGTTAACCGTGGTTGCCTCAGGGATCAATAAAAATCAATATTAGGTATATCTCTTTCCCGTTAGATCAATTTACCATTTATTCAGCAGCTTATCAATGCCTGTCTTTTGCCGGAAATGATGCCGTAAATGCATTTCTGCAAACTGTAACCATTCCGCTGCAGTAAAATAGCCCAGTCCGGGGTGCATTGTTTTACTATTGCTTTCATCCCTGGCAATGGCAGTCCAGCAACTGTTCATTTCCTCCTTTACAGCCAACATACCGGTCAATAATTGTTCTTTATTCTGAGGTTGCCCGATCTTAGAAGTGACTTCCGGATCTCCCTTGATCCGTTCATTGGGAAAAGAATTGTTGGCAAGCATCACTGCACCGGCATCCTTCATCCTTTCGTTTATATTTTCATGATGCTCCAGGCAGTACCTGATTTGTGAAATATAATACTGTGTTTCATTGAGCAGGTGCATATATACCTGTCCAAGTGACCAGCTCTCATGGTTGGGCCTGAATAACAGTTCATCTAAACTATATTGATCCAAAGCATCGATCCAGTTGTCGATCGTGCTATTGAACTGATCAATCAGCATAACATTCATAAAAGGTATTCGTCTCCCTCATCCAAGTTATAAAATATACATAATTTGAGGACAGCAGCCTTTTGAAAAATACCCCGTACGCTTCTAAATTATTCCCTTAATGAACCGATTGCAAACTGCCGACTACATCGTTTTTTTTATATATTTTGTCGTCATTGCTGCCTATGGCTACTATATCTATCACAAAAAGAAATCAGCAAAGACAAGTTCGAAGGATTTTTTCCTGGCAGAAGGATCACTCACCTGGTGGGCAATCGGCGCATCCCTGATAGCGTCCAATATTTCGGCTGAACATTTTATCGGGATGTCAGGATCCGGTTTCGCACTCGGTCTGGCCATTTCCACTTATGAATGGATGGCAGCAGCTACACTCATCATCGTAGCCATTTTTATTCTTCCGGTTTACCTGAAAAACAAGATCTATACCATGCCGCAATTTTTGTCGGTCAGGTATAACGATACCGTAAGCACGATCATGGCAGTCTTCTGGTTGCTCGTCTATGTTTTTGTTAACCTCACTTCGATCATTTATCTCGGCGCGCTGGCGATTTCTTCCATCACCAATATCAGTTTTGGCATTAGCATCGTTGGATTAAGTGTTTTTGCCATTGTTGTTACCCTGGGTGGAATGAAGGTTATTGGTTATACCGATGTGGTGCAGGTATTTGTTTTGATTGTAGGCGGACTGGTCACCACTTACCTCGCCATATCATTATTGTCGGAACACTACGGGTATGGCGGCAATATTTGGAAAGGCCTTGGCATACTAAGAAAAGAAGCGCCAACGCACTTCCACATGATCTTCAAACCCACTGACAAATATTATCCTGAATTGCCCGGCCTGTCTGTATTAATCGGCGGAATGCTCATCAACAACCTGGCGTACTGGGGCTGCAATCAATACATCGTACAACGTGCGCTGGGTGCAGACCTGGTCACTGCCCGGAAAGGAATTCTGTTTGCCGCATTCCTCAAATTACTTATACCCGTTATAGCCGTATTACCAGGCATCGCCATGTATGTATTGCACAAGAACGGTATGTTCCAAAAAGAAATGACGGATGAACTCGGCATTATAAAACCGGATCATGCATATCCCACATTAATGAACCTGTTGCCGGCAGGATTGAAAGGAGTGGCCTTTGCGGCGCTAACCGCTGCTATAGTGGCATCGCTGGCAGGAAAGGCTAACAGCATCTCTACCATCTTCTCCCTTGATATCTATAAAAAGTTTGTCAATAAAAATGCTTCTGAATACAGGCTTGTGCTTATAGGACGATGGGCAGTCGTGATCAGCATGGTGCTTGCGGCACTGGTAACCCCGGCCTTACGATCACTGGACCAGGCATACCAATTCATACAGGAATATGTGGGATTTATTTCACCAGGCGTGCTCGCCATTTTCCTGCTGGGATTATTCTGGAAACCCACCACCTCCGCTGCGGCACTGGCCGGTGCACTACTAACCATACCCATTTCAACCATCCTGAAATTTCTCCCTGCCTGGACCAATAATGCCTTCCCTGATTTTCCTTTCCTTGACCGGATGTCGATCACTTTTGGAATCATTGTGATCACCATGATCATTATGAGCCTGGCGCATCCTAAAAAACAAAATAACGCACACCAGATTGACATTGATCCTTCTATGTTCAGGGTGACGCCCGGATTTATTGTTGCTTCCCTGCTTATTTCAGGAATACTGGTGGCCCTGTATACCGTATTCTGGTAGGCTAAATAAAGTTGCAAATGCCCCAAAAAATGACGATTTTAGTAGAGCAGAAATCATACTAAAAAGATTGCCATGTCTTCAGCTAATGTCAACAATCCCGATATAAATAATCAGCCGCTGGCGAGCCTCGATGAGTGGGAAATGGATGTATTGCAGCGCTACCCCGACCCGGATGCAATTGCGCAGGGCAAGACAAAAGAAGAGTTCCGCAATTATGAGGAAACAGAAAGGGACACGGTAAAGGAATTCTACCGGCTGAACCATAAATATCAGACCTATGATTTTGTGCAGCAGAAGAAAGCAGATTTTCTGCAGTTCAATAAAAGGGAGATGCCGATCTGGAGCGCCTTTGACTTCCTGAATGAATTGGTGGATGATTCTGATCCGGATACCAACCTCGACCAGATGCAGCATCTGCTGCAAACTTCAGAAGCGATCAGGAATGATGGTCACCCCGACTGGATGGTATTGGTGGGATTGATCCATGATATGGGAAAAGTGCTTTGCCTGTTTGGTGAACCACAATGGTCCGTCGTTGGAGATACCTTCCCGGTAGGATGTGCGTTCTCCGACAAAATAGTCTACCCCGAATTTTTTGATGACAACCCCGATAAAAACAATGAACTGTACAGCCAGAAATATGGTGTGTATGAACCCAATTGCGGACTCGATAATGTCCATCTTTCCTGGGGGCATGATGAATATGTTTACCATATGATGAAGGACCATCTTCCTGAAGAAGGACTTTATATGCTTCGCTATCATTCCTTTTATGCACAACACAGGGAAAATGCATACGATCACCTGATGAATGATCATGATAAGGAAATGTTCAAATGGGTAAGATTGTTCAACCCCTATGATCTCTATTCAAAAAATCCGAATCAAAAAAGCTGGGAAGAACTCCGGCCCTACTACCTGGAACTGGTAGGAAAATACTTGCCGGAAACATTGAAGTTTTAGACAGCATAGCTGAATGAGACACTATTGATCCGTTCATCACATTTATGACCGATCCATTATTCTTAATCCCTACCTTTCTGCCGTTTAGTAAATGGTTTTATGAATATCCATTTAAAAAATATTGCCATAATTGTTATTGCCGCATTGGTTAGCTATGCATTAATGGGCCTCTTCATTACGGCAGTACAGGAATGGATATTCCATGGAGTCAATTATCACAAGTCATCTTTTCTCGTACTGGCAGTTGCAGGGCTTGGCACATTCCTTTCCGCCGTTGCAGCAGGCTGGATAGCTTACAGGATCAACAATTACAGGAATAGGTTTTCGAACTATATCATGTGCATTTTAGTGGTTTGTGAAACCACGTGGTTGATTGTCACCAAGAGAGCTGATAATCCCATCTGGTTTGATGTTCTTGCGGCCCTCAGCCTTATTGTTGGAATTCTGGCTGGAAGCTATCTTGGTTATTTGAGAAAAAGCAAAAACACCCTGTCAGTTCAGTAAAGAAAACCGAGGACAATATCCCTATAGCGCAAGCCTCATCATTATATCCCGCTGCTCATCGTCACCCAGCATAAACTTGTGCTGACCGAATTCAACAAATCCATTCTTTTTATAGAAGCTGATCGCCCTTGCATTATTTTCCCAAACGCCTAACCATACATACCTGCAATGCTTTTCCCTGGCAATGTCCAGGGCTTTTTCATGTAACAGCTGTCCCACTTTCATTCCATGAAACTCTTTGGATACGTAGATCCTCTCTATTTCAAGGGAATCAATACCCTTAAGTTCAGTTTGAGAAGGACCCCAGTTTATTTTCAGGTAACCAATTATTTTATCATCCAGTTTTGCAAAATAAAATGCCGAATCAGGATTCTCCATTTCAGCCCTGAGCTTGTCAATATCGTAAGCCTCCTGCAGAAATTTTTGCATGTTCTCTGCCGTATTTACATCGGCAAATGTTTCATAAAAAGTTTGTTTGCTTATCTGCTGCAGCTCATTGAACTCTTGCATTTTAGCTTCAATAATTTCCATGCAGAGAACCAGGTTAAACTATACTCTCCCCAAAATTGATGATGTTGCCGCTATTGTCCAGGACACTGAATTCCCTCATGCCCCAGGGCTTGTCTTTCAGCGGACCATTGGGATGGATAAGGTCCAGCGCTTTATATTCCTCATACAATTTTTCAATCGCTGTCACTCGCACATAACATCCTGTATTTTTTGGAACTTCCGGATCAGCAGTTTTCCATAAGTGTATTTCAATGTCATCCCGACTGCACATCAGGTATTCTTTCCAGTTATCATTACATTGAAACCCAAGTTTTTTATAAAAAGCTACGGATTCCTGCAAATCAAGAAATGCAAGGATGGGGACAGCCTTTTGCAGTGGCATTCAAAAAAAATTTAATTAATATTTCTTGGTAGCGAGATATTTTTTGCTTGTCGTTAAGCTTTCGAATATGTCGCCCTTGCTGGTATCCTGCTCAACAAACCAGTATTTCATGCCGGCTTTTTCTTTGGCAGCGAAAATCCGGTCAAAGTCAATCGTACCATTTCCCACTTCTGTAATTTCCTTTGTATTGGCCGCCATATCCTTTACATGCCATAACGGAAATCGTTTTGGATATTTTTCAAACCAGGCAACAGGATCCTGGCCAGTTTTGGAAATCCAGTACAGGTCTAATTCAATTTTCACAAGATCCTTGTTGGTGTTGGTGATCAGGAAATCAAACACGGTACTGTTATCCATTTTTTCAAACTCAAAATCATGATTATGGTAGGCAAACTGTATTCCGGCTGCCTTGGTAGCTGTTCCGGATTTGTCCAACAGTTCCGGTACGGATTTATACATTTCCGGAGTTCTTTCATTAGGGAAAAGGAATGCGCATACCATATACTTTCCTCCGATGGTATGTATGTCTTCGATCGCTTTATCCCATCCGTCTGTAAGGGTGCCCTTTCCCTTCATGGCCTTACCGGTAGTATGGTGGGAACTGATGACGTTAAGCCCGGTATTTTTTAGAATGGTCTTAAACTCAGTAGCAGATTTGCCGAAAAAGGTCCCGTTATATCCAAATATCTCCAGGTTTTTAAATCCCATGCCAGCCAGCCGTTCAAGAGTGCCTTCAAGGTTTTTCGACACGGCATCCCTGACGGTATATAACTGAACCCCTAATGGTGCTTTCTTTTTGGCAAAATCTCCCGCGAATATCTGATCGGCATATAAGCCGGCCACGCCCAGTGACAGGCCCTGTAAAAAAACCCTTCTTTTCATTATGCTGTTTTTATTTTTTGAAATGGCTTGCCCTGTAATGTATTAAAAAAATGATCACCATTTCAGGGTTTAACATGGAAAACATAGATGGCATTTCCTGAGGCAACCGAAATAAACTGTTCGCCATCGAGGCCGTAGGACACAGGATTCGCCCTGATACCTGCTCCTGTCTGAAAATCCCAGAGTGATTTACCCGTTTTTGCATCCAGGGCTAAAAAATTTCCTTCGTTGGTTCCGGCAAATACGAGTCCGCCTGCAGTCGCCATTACTCCTGCCCAAGGCGGAGAAATAATATCGAAGGACCATTTAGTTTCTCCGGTTAATGCATCCAGGCCCCTGATGGCCCCCTTGGCCTTGTCTCCCGATTCCGCCTGTTCTCCACCTCCCATAAATGGAGTGCCCGGAACATATTCCACCTCTGATTTAAAATAATATGATCCCATTTCACGAACGGCTACATAAAACAGCCCTGTCTGGGGACTATAAGAAGGGCTATACCAATTTGTGGCTCCCTGCAAACTGGGAAATAAAAATGTTCCCTTTTCTGATGGCTCTTTTCCGGGAATGACCACAGGTCGCCCGGTAGAATCAATTTTTTCGGCCCAGGTTTGTTTTGCATACGGAACGCCAAGCAGAAATTCTCCTGTTTCGCGATCCAGCAAATAATAAAAGGCATTCCGGTTGGCGGTGGCAAGCAATTTTCTTTCTTTGCCTTTTACCATTCCATTGATCAGGATCGAAGTCTGGTTGGCATCCCAGTCATGGGTATCATGAGGGGTAAATTGATAATACCATTTCATGGTTCCATTGTCAGGATTCAGTGCCACAACACTGCAGGTATACAGATTATCACCTTTGCGATGGTCACCATTCCAGTCGGGCCCCGGATTACCAATCCCCCAATACAATAAATTCAATTCCGGGTCATAGGTTCCAGGTACCCAGGTTGGGCCACCCCCTGTCTTCCAACTATCACCCTCCCAGGTGTCATTTCCTTTTTCTCCTTCTGCAGGTATAGTTTCGAACCTCCATTTACGCTCACCCGTTGCAACATCATAAGCATCCAGGAATCCACGAATTCCCGTTTCACCACCACTTATTCCAATGATCACTTTATCTTTTATCACCACCGGTGCACAAGTGATGGCAAAGCCCATATTATTATCGGCAACAAGTGTATTCCATTTTACGGCGCCGGACTTTGCATCCAATGCCACAATATGTGCATCCAGTGTTCCCACAAATATTGTACTGTCCAGGATGGCTACACCACGGTTAACCCATGGGAAACCGATTGCTTTTACATTAGGTGGCATGGTGGGTGACCAGGTCCATAATTTTCTACCCGTTTTTGCATCAAGTGCTGTAACCGTACTTGGTGGTTCCGATATGTACATTACCCCATCCACGATAACGGGTGAAGTTTCAACCAATCCCGGGCTGGTCTGGTACACCCAGGCAACGCCCAGTTTTGCAACATTGGAAATGTTTATCCCGGTTAATGATGAATACCGATGCGAATTATAATTTCCGGAGTAGGTGAGCCAGTTCATTGAATCCTGTCCTGCCTGTACAATCCTTTCATAAGGAACAAGGCCGGAACCATACTTCGTTGCGGTTATTTTTTCTGTTGCCTTTTCTTTATTGCTATTACAGGATAGTACAATCGTTACTATTATCAGCGCCAGTAATTTTTTCATATCATTTCTGGGTAAGAAGATAGGCAACAAGATTCTGCTTTTCTTCATTAGTAAGTATTTGGGCAAAAGAAGGCATGAGGCTCGCCTCCGGGTTTCTCTTCAGGGACTTGAGGTTTTCTTTTCGGAAAGAATAAAGCCTGCCTTCAATATCTTTCATCTGGATCGTATAGGTATCCTCATTGATCCTGACGCCTTTAATGTTTTGTCCATCTGCGGTGGTGACTTCTACAACAAGGAACTGGATGAACCCCTCCTGGTCTTTAATCTTCTGCTTGCCCGGATTCGCAATCATTTCGTTTATATACTCAGCTGCCCTGCGAAGGCCAATGCCGGTTAGGTCGGGGCCGATACTCTTACCCTTTCCTTTTATGGAATGGCACGACAGGCAATTTGATTTCTCCAATACGGCAAGCCCTTTCTGCCGGTCACCCCTTATGGGTTCTTCTTTTATCGTCCCTAAAGATCTCACGTACCTCATGACCTGTTCCACCTGCGGTGGGCTCAACATCCATGTTCCGGGCATTCCCGTTCCCGGAATCCCGTTAAACACAACCTGCATAAAAGCATCGTCATTCGCAGCCCTGGGCAAATAAGCCCGGTTCAGCGCGGGACCTTCTCCTCCGACGCCGTCAATGCCGTGACATCTTGCACAATGGGCGGTAAAAATTACCCTGCCCTTGCTAATATCTTTCTCCTGGCTTTTTGATTGCAGGGTAATGGCAAGAAGGAGGAGTATTATTGTAACAGGTCTTCGTTGCAATAGTTAAGGTTTTAGGGAATGATAAGGTATATAAAATAATGATCCCGGTAAATTATTTTTTAGTCCCTGTTGCGGCTACGGCCAGTCATTACCGTTACTAAAAAAGAAAAGGGCAGGTTGTTAACCCTGCCCCTTGTAAAAACACAGTGCTTTCTATATTCTTTTCAGCAATTCTGCAGTCACTTTTTTCATCTCCTCTTTGGAAGTTTTGGGAGATATCTTGTTGACCTTTAGCTACCAGTATTTCATTTCCTTTCCGGGTGATCAGTGTATAAAAGTTGGTGTTATCAGTTTGAAAGAAACCATCATCCCCCATATCTTGGAGGATTTCAAATCCTTTCTGATCCTGGTTTGACTCCTTCCAGGTCATTATATAGCTTTATCGCCGACGCTTCGTCCTTGAAACTTTCGAAAGAATAATACAGTGCATTTTTATCGCTGGCATTGGCCAGGTAGGTCATCATGCTTTTATGCCCCTCTTCTTTCTGGCTGACTTTATCTTCTTTTAATGTGCATGATTCTCCCATAATTCTTTCGGCCTGTTGGAGGGTCAGTTTATGTCCGCCCCAGTTAGGTGCATGAAAGCTGTAAAACAATGACAACAGCGAAATAAGGATAATCTTCATGGTATGCTGATTTAGGCTATCCAGAAGGTACAATTTATATGAGCACCATGATTACCGCTGGTCCCTTTTAACATGGGTATGGTGTATAGCTTACCTTTAAGCCCACCATGAGTTTATTTACCGATAAAGCAACCATCATTGTTACCTGTCCGAAAAGACTTGCACCCTACCTGGAACAGGAAATAACAGCATTGGGTTTCACTACGCAGGAAACTTTTATTACCGGTGTCAGGCTTAAGGGCACGATCAATGATTGTATTAAACTAAACCTCAACCTCCGTTGTGCAAGCCAGGTATTATACAGCCTTAAACCGTTTGAAGCCGAAGATGCCGAAGGCATTTACAAGAATGTCCTGGATTATCCGTGGGAAAAGATACTTCCGGAAAACGGCTATTTTTCCATCACCAGCAATGTCAATAATCCCACCATCAATAACAGCATGTTTGCCAACCTCCGGGTGAAGGATGCGATTGTGGACAGGCTCAGGGAGAAACGGGGCGTTCGCCCGGCTACCGGTTCCGCGCTCATTGGTGCCGTCATTCATTTATTCTGGAAGAATGAAAACGCTGAAATATTCATAGATACTTCGGGCGATTCGCTGGCAAGACACGGTTACCGCAAGATACCAGGGCAGGCGCCGATGCTTGAGGCGCTGGCGGCCGCAACCATTTACGCCACAAAGTGGGACAGGAAATCAGCATTCATAAATCCGATGTGCGGATCGGGCACGATAGCCATCGAGGCAGCCATGATCGCCACCAACAGGAGGCCCGGATTATTCAGGACCAACTTTGCTTTCATGCACCTGCAGGATTATGATGAATCGGTCTATATCGACGAAGATGCCGCTCTTGAAAAACAAATTATCGATGTTCCCGGCCTTCGTATCATTGCCACCGACTATAATCCAAGAGCAGTGGAAAACAGTCGCAAGAATGCCGTGGCGGCAGGCGTGGCTGACCTGATCGATTTTACTGTTTGTGATTTTGCAGCTACTGAAATTCCACCAGGTGTTCCCGGAATTTTTTATGTCAATCCGGAATATGGTGAAAGACTCGGACAGATCATGGAACTGGAAGAAACTTACAGCCGCATCGGTGATTTTATGAAACAGCAGTGTGGAGGATATACAGGATATGTCTTTACAGGTAATCTTGACCTGGCGAAAAAAATAGGACTTAAGGCCAAACGTCGTATCGAATTTTATACCAGCACCATTGATTGCCGGCTGCTGGAATACGAACTGTATAGCGGTAGCAGATCTACTCCAAGGGAAAACAATAATGAATAAATAGTAAAGCAATGGAAATTTCAGCACTGCAAAGAATTGTAAAAGAACGGTATTTTAGTACTGATCGGGAACGTGGCATATATCACACCGCCCTATGGTTTCATGAAGAAGTGGGAGAACTTTCTTCTGCCATTGCGAGTGGCGATCACGAGAATGCAAAAGAAGAATTTGCAGACGTGATGATGTGGTTGTTGACGCTCGCTAACCTGATGGAGGTTGATATGGAAGAAGCTATCTCAGCATACCTGATCAACCCACGCAAATTGCCAACTAAATAATGAAGGCGCCGGCTCAGGAATACAGCAGGAAGGGATAAATCATTTTATGCCATTCTCCGGAAACATTGACATCTATATCTTCATGTTGTTTCAGCCGTTCATATGCCTCTACACAACCTAATAGTTTATCCATATGACGTTCTCCGGTAGGGTTGGCATTGGTAACATAGTGTCGCTCCTTAATCTCGTCCGGGTATAACCGCATTATTGTCTGAACAATCCGGATCCCAGACTCTACCGCCATGTATTCGGAGGGTTGTGTAATATGTAATGTAATGCCATAGCAGGTTTCATTTGCATAAACGCCTGACCGGGGAATACAGGAAATAGGCGCTACCCTTACATTTTTCAGCACAGGAACCAGCGCATCGCAGAGTTGATTGCTCTTTATCCATGGCGAAGTGATTTGCCCAAAGGGATTATCGGTACCCCTGCCTTCATTCACCAGGATTCCCTCCCATAAACCGGTTCCCGGGTACAACATTGCCGTATGGATATTCCTGATGGCTGGAGACGTGGGAACAAATTCAACATCCTGCCCGGCGCGGTGATGCCGCCTGTAATTAACTGCCTTTATCACTTCAATGGATAAACCAGGAAGCCTGGTCGATGCAAAGTACAACGCCAGTTCCCCCAATGTGCAGCAATGCTTCAGCGGTATATTCCATCGACCAATGAATGAAGAACAATATTGCTCATCCAACATGGGTCCTTCAACATTTTCCATTATCGCACCGATCGGATTGGGGCGATCGAGTACTACCAATGGCTTCCTGTATTTTGCACAGGCTTCCATTACATAGGTCATGGTCCATAAGTATGTATAGAAACGACAACCCACATCCGGAATATCAAACAATACCATATCAAGGTCCTGTAATTCCTCTTCGGAAGGGCCAAGTTTTTCACTGTATAAACTGATCACCGGAAGCCCGGTCAGGGTGTCAAGGCTATCAGGTTGCAATACACCATCATCTCCTTTAACAGTGATTCCATGTTCGGGGGAAAATATCCTGACCAGGTTGAATTGATTCTTCAGCAGTGCCGCCCTGCTCATTAATCCTTCCTTAGTAGTAGCTGCGTCATTGGTCACGATGGCCATCCGAAGTCGCCCGTACTTTTCCTTCTGCAAAAGAAAAGAATCAATTCCGCAGGAGATCAGATGTGACATCATTTTACCGGCTATTGTTCCGCTAATTATTTTTATGCCTGATAGTAATTTGCTCAACATCTATCCCGCTACCATCTCCTGTAAATATTCCCACCATGCCCGTTGAACGTGGGTTGAGTTTTTCAACCACTAACGACGGCTCTTTTTTGTCATTTATAAATGCCTTTACAGACTTTCCGTCAATAAGCAATGTCATCCGGAACCATCCATTGGGGTCAGGAGGATCTGAGATGCCCTTTTCAAACTGCCCGTTGAATTCAGCCCTTAATCTCTGCCAGGTATATTGCGGATGGGAAATATACTCGATGGCGTGTATCCGGCGGACAGAATCCGGCGTTAAAAAATTAAATGGCCTGCAATACACGGCATCAAAAGTTGAATCATTAAGGCCATGAAAAGCAATCCCTATAAAACTTCTTTGCAATACATCCTTTCCCCGCATCAGGATTTCAATCTGCCCATTACTGAAAGATTCACCACTCAGCCAAACCAGTCCTTCCTTACTGTCTTCTGAAAGCCTGATGAATTTTTTAGTCCCCTCCGTCTCAACTTTTATGCTTCTGCCAACAACATTGAGTTTCCCCTTTGAGTGTAATTCTGCAAGGCTAAATGATGACGTTTTCTGGGCAAACAGTATTCCTGGAAGAAATAGCGTAAATGCCACCATCCAGTGGCCCGGGGATATTTTCATAAAATGTTTTTTAAAGAACAAAATAAGAGGTCATATAAATTTACGATAAACCTTTCGTCATCCGGACTTACCAGGAGAACTACAGGTATCGGATGTTTTCAAACTGAATGCTTAGTTTTACTTAAAAATCCATGGTTCTATATGATCCGAAAAAGTGGATTACTGCCATCTTCGATATTCATAAGGCAGACACTTTTCGGTACGCTTTTCTCTTCTCTGATCATATTGCCCTTTACTCCTGGGGCGTATCTTTACCTCGAAAGGGAATACCTGAGGATCGGGCAAATCAGCCATGCAAAGAATCTTACGATCATGCATTCGTTGCTGGGATTTGCCATTTCCATGCTCTTGGTCTTTCGCACCAATACCGCTTATGAAAGGTGGTGGGAAGGCCGTAAACTCTGGGGATCGCTTATTAACAACAGCCGGAATCTCGCCATTAAGCTGAAGTTTTTATGCCTGCCGACAACCAACATTCCCGAAGCTTCTTTAGACAGATCATCCCGCTTTACGCTTTTGCATTGAGACGCCACCTGGTGAAAGAAACCACACAGTTTGCTCTGGATGAAAATCCCCACCCCGAATTTCCGGATCTCAACTCCCGACCCTGCACCTTCCAAACCAACTGGCAGATGCCATGTTGAAGGAGATCAATAATCTGCATCGCAAAAGCAGATCAGTGACATTCAATTGCTGATGCTGAATAATGAATGGCAGTCGTTCACAGATATCTGTGGCGCATGTGAACGAATTAAGAATACACCTATACCCTATAGTTACAGTGCCTTTATCAAAAAATTCATTTTCATTTATGTGATCACGATGCCCTTTGGTTTTGCATTCAACCTTGGTCTGTTTACCATCCCTGTGACCACATTCATTTTCTATATACTGGCCAGTCTTGAACTGATCGCCGAGGAAATTGAAGATCCATTTGGCATAGACAGCAATGATCTTCCCATGGCAAAAATTGCAGAGAACATCCGGATCAATGTGCAGGACATAATTTCCTAAGGTTATACGTACTACTCAATTTCTGAAATTTGCGCAGGCAAACTTTGGAGGTAGATATACAACGCCTCAAGTTCAGTATCTGTAAAATGTTTTGTTATCTGCCAGGGCATCTCGTTCTTCAAAGCAATGCCATTGGGCCTGATTCCCGTACGTAATGTATTAATGAATTGATCCTTCGTCCAGCTCCCGGCATTCCCCTTGGAGGTAATATTGGGTACTTCGGGAAAACCAGGTGCCAATGGCGGTCCGCCCTGCATGTTGCTGCGGTGACAACCTTCGCAGCCAACCGCAAGATACTTGCCGTAATCAGCACTGGCGTTAGGTATTTTCGCAGCAACCGAAACATTACTGTGATCAATTTTCTCAGCAGGAAGTATCGTCGTATTATCAAGTACCACAAGGACCCGACCTATAAACCCAAGCTGGTGGAGTTTAGGCAATTCATTATCGACCGGTGCTACCTGCCGGCAATAGGCGATCACATTAGCTATATCCTCATCACTCATCCTGGTTAATTCATCAGATGGCATTATCATCAGCGACCTGCCATTTCGGTCAACACCATGTTTCAGGGTTCTTATCCAGTCGGAAACTGAATAATCTGCAGGCAAACCACCTTTACCGCTGGTCAGGTTTGGTGCCGTCAGCATTGCCAGTTTTGCATCATTAAAAAATATTTTTCCTTCCAGGTTACTGCCATGGCATTCGCCGCAACCACGAATCAACATGATGTGCCTTCCCTTTTCAATGGAAACCGAATCCGCGGGAATATTTAACTGTGGTATAGTAACGCTATAAATTTTATTTATCCTGCTTTCGGAACTAAAATAAACGTATGCCCCGATAATGATGATCAGGACAAGAATGGTAAGTAGTGTTATACCTGTGATCCGGAGTAACTTTCTTTGCCATTTCATATAGAGCAGTTTGTGTTATTATGAAAAGATTTATCATTCCACACCTGCCATTTCATAGCAAACAAAAGATACAAATTCATCCCAATATTTTCCAACGTTGATACCCGGTGATATTGCACTATTTTTAGTACATCATATCTTGTAACCCAATGAAGCCTGGTTTCCTGACACATATAGCCTACGATTCCGTAATATTTGGTTATTCGGAAGGCCAGTTGAAAGTATTGATATTGAAATACCGGAACACCCGTCTTTACGCCTTGCCAGGCGGTTTTGTCGGTATACATGAAAACCTGAATGATGCCGTTATTAAAGGGCTTAAAGAAAGGACCGGCCTGCATAAAATCTACCTTGAACAATTCTACACTTTCGGTGATCTGAAAAGATACAAGCCAGAAGTGATGAAAACTATTCTTGAAGCTAATGGATTACAAACGGGCAGGAATAAATGGATGCTCGATAGGTTTATCTCTGTTGCCTATTATGCATTGATCAATTACCATGATGTTACGCCAACACCCGATGCTCTTTCAGAAAGCTGTGAATGGTACGACATCAATCAACTTCCCAAACTAATGCTTGATCATGCATCGATCATTGCAAAGGCATTGCAGACACTCAGGGACAGCCTCTACAAAAAGCCCGTTGGCAAAAACCTTCTGCCCAAATATTTCACCATGAATGATCTGCAGAAAACTTACGAGATCATCCTTGGTGAAAAAATGCACAGGGGTACTTTCCAGAGAAAAATGTTGAATATGGGCATACTCGTGAGGCACCAGAAGAAATTCTCAGGCGGCGCGCATAAGGCCCCTTATCTATATAGTTTTAGCTGAACTATTTGAACAACATCGGAGTGAATTCACTTAGATAGACCCTCCAGTTCCGCCAGGTATGTCCGCCCTCACTTTCCCTGTACACATATTTCATACCCATTTTGTCGAGCTTTTCACGATACTCTTTATTCGGCTTGTACAGGAAATCATCTTTACCACAGGCAATCCAGTATAACTTATATCCGTTGCTCTTCTGCTTTGCCAGCGTGGCATCCATATTCTGGTAAATCTTTGCAGTGGAATCCCTTGGCATGATGGCTGCAGAAAAAAGGCCCATATAGTCGAAGGTGTTGGGCAGCGTGCGGGAAATATGAAGTGTATGAAATCCACCCATTGAAAGGCCGGCAATGGCCCTGTTGGCCTTATCCGCCTTAACCCGGTAAGCCGACTCTACAAATTTGATGATGTCCGTGAAGGTTTCTTCATATTTACCACTCATAGTTCCGGGAGCCATAAACACGGGCTTGTAAAATCCCTTGCTGTCTTCTCCCGGAGCGGCATCCTGCGAAACATTTGCATTTGGCATCACGATGATCATCGGTTTAGCCTTGCCTGAAGCTATCAGGTTGTCCATGATCTGTGCTGTTCTGCCAAGCGTGATCCAGGCTTCTTCGTCACCTCCTGCACCATGTAAAAGATATAGTACGGGGTATTTTTCCTTCGAAGTTTCATATCCCGGAGGAGTATAAATGGTGATGCGACGTTCACTGTTCAGACCGGGTGCCGGATACCATCTTTTTGTGACAGAACCATGGGGCAGTTTATTGACCTTATACAAATCAGCCTGTTGTCCGCCGATGATAAATATATTAGTAATGGATGCCACATCCCTTACCAGGAATGGGTTGCTGGGATCTGTAGTCCTGAAACTGTCGAGCACGAAGCCATAACTGTACAGTTCAGGCGCCAGCGCGCCGGTTGTGTATGTCCACAAGCCCTTAGCATCCCTGGTCATGGTTGCCGCACCCGGCATAAATCCTTCGGGTGGTAGAAAGTCTCCGGAGACCTTCACCGACTTTGCGTTGGGAGCGTATACCCTGAAGGTCACTTTATTGTCGGCCGCGATTTCCGGCGAAACAATATCATTTACCCTGAAAATGGCTTCCTGTGCATTAACAGAAAAACCGATGACTAAGAATAATGCTGCATGGAACAGTTTACTGAACATATTGATAAGATTAATATGGAAAAATCATGTTATTGTCGCGCATTGAGACAATAAAGAACAATTTACGAAAAACATCCATCCAATAGCATTTTAAGTTTGATCATTGGTGGTGATCATTCTTATATATAAATCTTCGACTTCTTTTCTTGCCCAGGGTGTTTTGCGAAGAAACTTCAGACTCGATTGAATACTCGGGTTGCTGGTGAAGCAATTAATGCGGATATGCTGTCCCAGGACCTCCCAGCCAAAATAATTGACCAGGTCGGTGACAATACGCTCCAGTGTTTTTCCATGTAATGGATCCTTTGAGGCTTGTTGCATGCACAATATTAGCTAATTTGCAGGCTCATGAAGGGACACCGGTATTTTATTCTGAACAAGCCCTTCAATATGGTGTCCCAGTTTGTCAGCACCCATGACGTCAGGCTCCTTGGATCCCTTAGTTTTAATTTCCCGGAAGGCACCCATGCCATTGGCAGGCTCGATAAAAATTCAGAGGGACTTTTATTGCTTACGACAGATAAAAAGATCACCCGGTTATTATTCCAGGGAAAGCAACCGCATAAGAGAACCTATTTAGTCCAGGTTAAAAATAAGGTCAGTCCTGAAACAGTGCTAAAGCTCGCCAGTGGAATTGCCATAAGTGCGGCAAACAGCACTGAGTATCTGACAGATCCCTGCGAGGTTACCCTGCTGGAAAAACCTGTATTCGTTCATGAAGCCGATATCCCATTGCACGAAAATGTAGTGTATTCCTGGTTGCGCATTACTTTACAGGAAGGTAAATTTCACCAGGTAAGGAAAATGGTGGCAGCCGTACATCATAAATGCATAAGGTTGATCAGGGTTTCCATTGAAGACCTTGAACTTGGCAAGTTAAAGCCCGGGGAGGTTGCGGAGCTCAGTCCCGAATTCTTTTACGAGAATCTTCATTTGTGATTCTAGGTGGCATTATTCCCTGGCAGACGCCCGATTAATCCATCTTTCGGTGTCATCCACCGAGGCTGACCTGCTAATTGATCATTATTTCCACCACCTTATAGCTATCTGTTTTCTTATCAAGAGATTCGGAAGGCACTTCGTATTTATTGTCATTGACTTTTTGGTAAAGTCGGGTGTTAAAACAGTTCATCCTGGATACGCCTTCAGCAAGCAGTCTTTTTTCCTTAACAACACCGTTGTTTTCAATAACGGCATACGCCAGGGATAATTCATGGATGATGGTTCCGCCTTTCTGATTTACTTTCTCATCCTTTGTTGATTCTTTAAGATTTGCCTTATAGTCATTGTAAAAAACGATCAACTTATCCTGGTAGGGGATATAGATTCCTTCACTTCCAACAGACATATTCTGATTTCGGGGTATCATTCCAAAAGTCCGGCCAGTCCTGTCTTTCTCCATAAATGCTACCATCAATGGTCCGGCGTAATAGATTATATAACCATGTACACTATTATCGCCCATTCCATAAACTCTTTGGTTGTCTTCTCTTAAAATCGGATTACCACAAAGTGCAAATGACCCGTTGTCGAACTCCACCAATTGATAATTCACATCAAGCACTCCATAGTCACCCTTTTTCTTTACGCCAAAACCCAATTTATGGACAGACTGCTTTATTTCATTTGAATAAGGGAAATAGGATGGTTTGCTGATGCGGAGTTTATCTGATTCCAGTTCAGACATCCATACACCAGCCGATCCAATGGCTCCGGCATAATCACCAAAAATGAAAAGTTTAGAATTATCTCTGGAATTCTGCAAATGGCAGTTGAGTAAAAATCCATTTCCATCACCCGTATAATCCTGGTATTTTTCCCTGCCATCCAATTTTTGCATATAAATCCCTTTCAGGGGATTTGTGGAAAATGAATTATTATCTTCCGAAATTACCAGTGAAGCGTTTCCAGAGTTCTCAATAAATACGTCTGTGAGGGTTCCATTTTCTGGAATGGCCTGTTTTGACATATTGCGGCGAAGCACCTGTAAGTTTTCTCCGAAGACACAGGTAATCAGTTCATTTCTGGGTGTCTGGTAAGCCATCAGGAATTTAGAACTATCGGGCGAAAAAACTGACATGATCGGATTTTCCAGTGCTTTCGTCATTTTCAGGATCCCTACATTGCTCTGCTGGTAACTAAACAGGAACCTTGTATTGATCAATGAAAGGTTTTTCTTATCGATTTCTGATATGTATAACCGCATGCTGTCCTTATCGTCATATTTGAAGTACAAAAGGAAGATTCTGTTTTTGAATTCAGTAGAAGCTGCACGTACCGGGCCAAATTGACGCTCTCCGTTTTCCAGTTTATTGCTTCCGATCTCCTTTCCATTCGGATCTATCCGAAGGATATTAATTCCATGCTTTACTGTACTTAGCCTTGCAGTATATCCCAGTTGCATCAATTTGTTTCCCGTATTCTCAATCCTGATAATATTCTCTCCATCCTGGTAGTCCGTTTTTTCCCTCAGCGCCCAGTTAATTGAATGCGTGCGAAAGTTGGGATCCTCTTTGATATTGGAAGTAATGACCTGTGCAGTTGATAAATTGCCGATGATAAGGAAAAAAATAATCAATCGAAAATGCATACTTAAAATATTAAAACAGATGAGGAAGAAAAACGAACATTCGAAAAAATAAATTGCGCGAGAACGGTAATTAATTTGTCAAGATTGCTATCAGCATTTTCAATGATATGGCTTCTTTTAAGCGAATTGCATATTCAATAATAGCTAACTTGCAGCCTCATGAACCTATAACATATATTTTATCTTTATCATGTTTGGCCATTCATAATTCAATAGTGCGTTGTTTCAATTAATTCAACAGATGATTAAAATTTTAATATGGATAGTGTGTATACTGGCGAGCCTGGATTCCTATGGACAATACACATTATCAGTATCGGTAAAAAATAAGGAAGAAAATGTAGTTATGAGTGGTGCAACCGTAGCCATCCCAATATTGGGCAGGACGATCGCAACAGACTCCACGGGGCTGGCCAAATTCATTAGTGTGCCCGCAGGTTCTTATACATTGGTGGCTTCCTATGTTGGATTTTTACAGCAGGAGGTCACGGTTACCATACCTGCCACATTAAACATTGAAATATTACTGGAATCCGATGAAGAAGAGCATGAAGAAGAAATCATTGTGCAGGCCACGCGAACCAGTCGAACCATTGCCAATACCCCCACCCGCATTGAAGTGATCAGTGGTGAAGAGCTTATTGAAAAAGGAAATATGAAGCCCGGTGATATCCGGATGATGCTTAACGAAAGTACGGGTATTCAAACCCAGCAAACTTCTGCCACCTCATACAATTCCAGTATACGCATCCAGGGTCTCGATGGGCGGTATACACAAATCCTGAGGGATGGATTTCCACTGTATGGCTCATTTTCATCAGGCTTAAGTATTATGCAAATTGCGCCCTTGGACCTCCGGCAGGTTGAGGTGATCAAGGGATCTTCCTCCACGCTGTATGGCGGGGGTGCCATTGCCGGTCTAGTGAACCTGGTATCGAAACTACCCACAGAAAAACCCGAACTCAGCTTTCTTGCCAACGCCACTACGGCAAAAGGGCTTGACCTGAGTGGATACTATAGCAGGAGATTCGAAAAATTCGGTGTGACCATATTTGGATCACGTAACACCGGAAGTCCCTACGACCCTGCAGATATCGGTCTTTCCGCCATTCCGAAATTTGAACGATACACCATTAATCCCAAACTGTTTTTTTATGGCCCGGCCACTACGGCAAATATTGGTTTCAGCTACATAACGGAAAACCGGCTGGGCGGATCAATGGACTATATTAAAGACGAAACACCCGGATATTTTGAACAGAACAATACCAACCGCTTTACTACCCAGCTCGGGATCAGTCACCAGTTCAACGATCAAGCTTCACTTAATTTTAAAAACAGTTATACCCGGTTTAAAAGGGAGATCGCCATACCGAATTATAACTTCGAAGGGCTTCAACAATCCACTTTTTCGGAACTTACTTATAGCAACAGCGGCAAACAATCGGAATGGATCATCGGGGCAAATGTATTGACCGATGATTTCAATGAACTATTGCAGACTGCTGTGCCCCTGCGGGACTATCATTATAACACCTATGGGATTTTTATACAGAACCAGTGGTCGCCACAAAATTTCCTGACATTGGAAACAGGGCTCCGGGGCGATTATGTAAAAGATTTTGGATTCGAACTACTTCCCCGGATCTCAGCGATGTTTCGCATTTCACCAAAACTGACAACAAGGATTGGTGGTGGTTTTGGGTATAAAACGCCCACCGTTTTCAACGAAGAATCGGAGAAGGTTCAGTACCAAAATATTCTTCCTATCAATATCCCGTCTACGATCAATGAAAGGTCGGTGGGAGGTAATATTGATATCAATTACCGCACAAATTTCGGCGACCTGGGCTTTGGATTCAACCAGTTGTTCTTTTATACCAGACTCAACAAACCCCTCGTACTGGAAGAGACGGGATCCGTTTATGAGTTCGTGAACGCCAATGGCACCATCGACACAAAAGGCCTTGAAACCAACCTAAGGTTCACTTACAGTGATTTCAAGCTCTTTATCGGCTATACTTATGCGGATGTCAATTCACACTTTGATGGAAATAAAGCATGGTTTCCACTAACGGCAAGGCACAGGTTGAATAATGTGCTGATGTTTGAAAAAGAAGAGAAATTGAAATTGGGATTTGAAGCCTATTATTTCAGTAGGCAGATACTGACCGATGGAACTATTGGAAAATCCTACTGGATATTTGGGTTGATGGGAGAAAAGCTCTGGGAGAAATTTTCTGTTTTTCTGAACCTCGAAAACTTTACCGATACGCGCCAGACAAAGTTCGATACTATCTATACCGGGACGATTGACCAACCCGTGTTCCGGGATATCTATGCACCGGTGGATGGGTTCGTTGTGAATGGCGGGTTTAAGATCAGACTTTAACATCGGATTCAGAAAAGCCATTGACGTAACAACTACCGCTGGTCCCCGTTAAGCTCAGCGATATTACTTGTTTTTTTATCTTCGACAAAACAGGTTCCGTACCCCGGTTAACAGCATACGCATTTTCTCAATAATAATTCCATCGTGAAATCTCAACAGTATATGAAATCTTTCCTTGCTATCGCAATAATGGTGATGGCCCACATTACCATCGTGGCCCAAACTGATAATAAGATCGCCATTGGCAAGATAGAAAATTTCAGGTCCAAAATATTGAACGAAAACAGGAAACTATGGATATATTATCCTGATACTTATGCCCAATACCATGACACCAGCAAACGCTATCCTGTTATTTACCTGCTTGATGGCGATGCTAACTTTGGAACCGTTGTTGGCATTGTCCATAACCTCAGCCAGGTGAATGGAAATAGTGTTTGTCCGGAAATGATTATTGTGGGTATTTTAAATACTGACCGGACAAGGGATTTTACACCTACCCGTACTCAAATCGATCCTCCCTACTTTGACAGTTTGAGCGCACGCAGAACCGGTGGCGGAGAAAAATTCATTTCATTCCTTGAAAAGGAACTGATTCCGTATATCGATTCCAGTTATCCAACACAGCCCTATAAAATGATCATCGGTCACTCACTGGGCGGTTTATTGGCGATGGAAATTCTTGTGGACCATCCGAAATTATTCAATGCCTATATCTGTATTGATCCAAGTATGTGGTACGATAAAGGAAGGTATTTGAAGACAGTGAAAAAGAAATTGTCCGAAACAAAGTATAGCCATACAAGACTATACCTGGGCATTGCCAATACGATGCCTGATGGGATGAGTTTTGAAAAAATGAAAAAAGACACCTCCCGTGATACCCGGCATATGCGTGATATCTTTGAACTCGACAATCACCTGAAGTCGGTAAAAAATAACGGGTTAAAATATGCGAGCAAGTATTATGCAAATGACAGTCATACGACGGTACCATTGATCAGTCAGTACGACGGGTTGAGGTTTATTTTTGACTTTTATGATATTGCATTAAAGCCGAAGGACTTTGAGGACACCACCGATTTCCTTGCCAGGAAATACCAGAAAAGGTATGAGATCATTTCACGGGAATTTGGCTATAAAGTTTCCCCCCCGGAAAAGATCATTTATTTTTTCGGTTATGACGCACTCAGCAAAAAACAATACACAAAGGCAGCGAGCCTGTTTAATATGAATATTGCCAATTACCCCGGCAGTCATTTTGCCTATGCTTCAATTGGTGATTTGTATGCTGCCAGGAAGGATACGGCCAATGCCATTTCCAATTATGAAAAGGCGCTTTCTATCATGGAAAATGCTGCTGTGAGACAGAAACTGACGGCTTTGCAGGCGGCAAAAGCAAAGTAGCCCTTAGAGGTGCTGCCTGAAGACCGCATTCTTCATTTCAGGCCTGTCAAAACCCTTAATTTTGTGGTTATTGTAAATTCCTTATTTTTGCCTCCCTTTTAGGGGAAATTCCTCAGTAGCTCAGTTGGTTAGAGCATCTGACTGTTAATCAGAGGGTCACTGGTTCAAGTCCAGTCTGAGGAGCTTAATAGTCAAACGGTTACAAGATTTGTAACCCTTTTTTTTTTCCGTTAACAACAATATTAACAACAGATTATTTCTTATCCCGTTTTTTAACGCTTTCCCGCTTCTTTGCAGCCACCTTAATATACTCACCTGCTTTCTGATATTCCTTCAATTCGTCCAGTAATTCCTTGATTTTTTGATCCTTCATCCGGATATTCTCGGCCTGAAGTGCAATGATTTCCTTTTGAGAAGCCATCAGTTCAGATCGTTGTGGTTTATCATTGGTTTTAATCTTTGGATCAGTAAACATTTCCCCTTTGTTTACAATGAGCCAATTAGCATTGATCATAGGGTAACACTTCAAGAGTTTCTCAACAAAATCAAAAGATGGATTTGTTTTACCGGCCCTGAAATTACCAATAGCCGCGGCGGTCACCCCCAGGTCTTTAGCCATTTTATAGGCAGTTATCCCAAGATGTTCTAAAACTGCTTCCAGGCGTGAAGAAAAAGTTGACACTTTAATTTATTTTTATTTATTATTAAATAATTATTTACTATTATTGTATATTAGAACGCTGATAGCAGATGTGAAGTTAGGCAATGATAAATACAATTATATATGGAAGGGATAATAATAACAATTAACAAGGAAACACTTTCGGACATGATTCAAGGTGCTGTAAAGGCAGCGTTGACAGAATTTAAAAAAACAGCTTCCTTTCAACAGGAACCGCATGATGATCTTTTGCCTGCCGAAGAGGCTGCAGCGTTTCTGGATATTAAGCTTTCGACCCTTTATTACAAAACACACCATCGGGAGATCCCCTTTATGAAACGGGGAAAAAAAATCTATTGTTCCCGGAAAGAACTGCTGCAATGGATGGGACAGGGAAGACAATATACAAGGATCAGAATCTAATAATATGGCTGATGAAAGATTGAGCCAGTTACGAAAAAAGCATGCGCATTAAAATCACTTCACTGCTTGTACAAACTAGTTGATATTGAACTATAATAATAAACTACTGGATGCATTCGCGTTAAATCTGATTTTTAAAGTATTGTAAACTCTACTATAGTGAAAGCAACAATTCTACGCCTGGGAAATATTGTAGCCTTAATTGATCAGCCGGAAAATCCAGATAGGGTATTGATGTTGGAACCAGGCCTGGTGCATTTGATGAACCGAAACGAAGCGGATGATGAAATGAACATTATAGGCGTGCCGATATCTAAGGATATATTAGAGAAATATCAAATTCCGTTTAATAACTGGCACCTGAGAGGCAATACAAAGATATTGATTGACATTCTACAAGACAAGGACCAGGTGATTTTGCATTGCCAGGGAATAAATCGCAAAATCTGCTTTCTCCATGAAATCCAGAACCTGATTCTTGACCTGACTGGAGAGGATCTCATCAAGCACCCCCATATTCACCATGCGTGAACAGGCCAATATAAAAAGCTCACCTGAATCCAAAAACTTAGGGTTTCGCATCATCCGGCAACCATACCGGATTACCATGGCCAGGTGGAAATTCACCGTACTCCAAAAAAGGATCTTAACCCGGATTATCTCTGCTATGCAGCGGGAAATAACCAGTATAGAACGAGGAACTCCTATTGAACATTTAAAACTGTTTATGACCAATGAGAGCACCATTGAACTGACCATCCCATTAAATGGTCTGGTTAAAAATTCCAATAATTATACTTCCGTTAAAAAATCACTGCAGCAACTCCGAAATCTGGATGTTGAGATCTGCCTGCCCTATGTGAAAGGATCTAAAAAACAACCAGAGCAGGAATTAATCCTAACAGGATTAATCGAACGAATAGTCATGCGTAAACATTCCAGGACAATTACCCTTACCATGCACAAAGCTACCGCTGCGGAACTAATTAAAGTATCACACGGCTTGACCTGTTTTTGTGAAGACATAATGTTTATGACCGATAATCCCTATACCCAGAAACTCTATGAGATTATTTGCCATTGGAAAGACAAATCTGTATTTACCTTTTCCATAGATCAGTTTAGAAAATGGATGATGATTGAAAATAAATATCCTCGGACAAAGGATATCATCAAACACATCATCCGACCAGCTGAAAAGGAACTTCAGGAAATCGGTGACATATATTTTTTTTGTACCTCGACCAAAACAGGGAAAACCATCACGCACCTGAATTTTGCGATTAAACACCGGAAAACAATGCACCAGGAGGAGCAACTTAATCTCCAGTTAAAAGAACAACTGGTCAATATTCTGCGTATTCGGTTTGGATTTAAGGAAGCGCAATTCAAGCAAATCATGCCCATCCTGGAAAATCCAATGAATCTTCGCCCCTTAAATTTGAAAGTGGCAGAATTGTGGCAAACACTCGATGAAAAGCGGGAAAGTATTCTTTACCCCCCTCAATGGACGGTGACTTCATTGTTAAATGAATTTTAACTGCGTGATATTCAAATGTAACCGTCGTTAAAAGCTTGCTGATGAATAATCTATTCAGATTCAATTAGCTGTTTTCATTTCTGAGAAAACCAGAATAGTTGGATATGTAGATCAGTTTATTGGCGATAATGGCTAAATCTGTCGCTTTAGATAAAAAAGAAAGTTTTGGATGCAGTTTTTGGTAGTGACTTAATTGGCTGGGGTGATGAAAACTCATCAATAAAATAGAAATATCCGGGTAAAGGCTCATCATACCAATATATCTCTTTTCCTCATCGGAGGACCACAATCTCATAATCTGCTATAATGATATCTGGTTTTTGATCAGCAAGATTTTCTATAAGCTCCTTTAAGCTAGCTGACCTTAATAATGACATCAAATTCATCAAACAGGGATAAAACATCTCCAAAGGCATACAAATACAAGGGATTATCATCGAGTATGGCCAGTTTAATTTTCTCCATAAAAAGATCGATTGTATTACAACAATATTGCACTGGTCTATTCTTCCTTAGCATAGGAGAATAATTCAAAAAGAAATGAAAGTATTTAGGGAGACAGGATTATTTGAATCTGAACTTATTCAAGATGATGATATTCATCCGTTTGTAATTCTGATGAAATGATGATTCGCCATACGGCACCCAGATCTTCGATGTTTACCATATCCACACGAATAGATTCGTGCCAGGAGTACCCCTTATCATACTTAAGCCAGTTTAGGAATTCACGATCGGGTGGACATGAGCTAAGGCAATAACCGTCAATTAATCATTTCTTCTATAATGGAAATATAGGTGGCTTCCCATTGATCTGATTTGAAATCTGTGTGATGTATCATACTGCAAGGATACACAGCAGTGCAGAAATATTTATGTGGAAATCATCAGAATTCAACTAGAAAAATACCTAAAAAAAGAGGTGTAATTCCACACTCATCAGTTGTTATAAACTGAATGGAATCATTTATATTTTGGAGGATTGCTTCCTTAAATTATCATCATTGATTAAACAAATCAATACCGTACCACACTTGTCATTTATTTACCGAGACTTCGACTTTGCTACCTGATTCAATAGATTTATTGGGATAAATTTATTACTACGTATTCATTGATATCTTATTCTCTTTATACAATCATGAAAACATATCCATCAGTATGATCATCTTTTCATAATCTTCCTTGGCTGATTCTTTCAATTGTTTCAGCATTTCCATTGATTTTTGATTGGGAGAAGATGCCCGATATGTATTGGATATATGATGGATATCAAATGGCTCATGAAACAGCATATATCCCTGTAAATTCCGGCTGTGCAGAAAATTCATGAGATCAAAGATGAATTTGATATTTCCGCCCAGCCCATTTTCAGCGCGGGAATACATGACCTGTGACATATTGAGGTACCCGGCCAGTTCGGTTTGGCTCATTTCCAGGATCTCTTCCCTGACCAGTTGCAGGCGATTTCCAAATTCTTTAAAATCCATACGGCTATGATTTAATGATGGAACATCATTTTAAATGTTGAAATTCGATAAGTTGTCTGATGATAATATTTCTTTATGTAAAAGAGCAAGATATTATATCTAGAATGTAATATTCTTTATACCCTGATAGTGATTAAATTCTTTTATTAAAGCCGTAAAAGGGTAAGCAAGCTATTGAGTGATTTTCAGCGAATGATATTTTTCACCCAACTAATGGCTTTCATCAGACAAAACAGTAAGACTACCCCTATGACTACCAGTGTCCATTGTTGAAAGACCAGTGGATCTTCTGAGCGTTTTAAAAAGTACTGATGCAGGAACGGAATGAGTAATACGATCAATACCCGTTTGATCAGATCGCGGATTCTCCAGCGCCAGGCCAGGAACAGTAATAATATAACCAGCCCTATTTCCATCATTCCTTCGTTTTAGCTATGATTCAATCTCAATTCCTCAGTAAAAGTAATAATTTGATCCATATTATGCGTATTAGTTATAAAAATAGTTTCATCTTATTAATCCCGCGAATGGATCCCCGATCCCTCATAAGATAAAAGGGGCGGTGGCCTAAGCCACCGCCCCTTAGCTGTTTTTCCAGAGATTACTGATCTAAGCATTCCGGATTTGGCAAATCCCTGGCAGAGTTTAAAGGCAGTCTTGCTGCGTTGTTCCCCAAGGCCACCGTAGAAGAGGCTATTCAATTTATCCTCTGCGGTTTTATAGTTTTTGACGTTTTGAAAATACCCGGTTATTCCGTTATAAGCTCCAAACAGGGTACCTTTTGTTGTCGGCATCTGTTGGCTTGGAGAGGTCATTGCGTATGCATAAACCGTGTCACAGGCTTTTTGTAAATAGGTAGAAATTGCCTCTGCTGTTTGCTTTTGACTGGGTTTGCAGCGATTCTTTCGGTGGGGTCATTGCCAGGCGGATCAGTTTTTGTACCTCCTGATCTTTGATGCCAATCCGTGACCATGCATTAAAGATTGTTTCCAGTTCTCCGGAGAGATTATTGGCAATTCCCATCACTCTGTGGGCATTTTCCAATCGGCTTTTAGCGTCTTTGGTGTGCCGGATGGTTACTTTTGAAGTGCAATTCCTTAAAGCCATACTGAGGGTATTGTTACAAACGATCCGGATGGGTGTGAATGCTGCGGTTATTCCGGAAGAACCATCATGTGAGGTGGTTAGAAACAGATACTTTTCAATCAGGTCATTTTGCCCTACTGAGATATAACCTGGTAGCTTGGCGGTTATAAAGATCCTTTCTCCTTTTCCAAGGGCTCCTGCTGTTTCGTAGAGAATCCCATCACCTCCTACGATGGCATCAAAGAAGGCGAAGGCATCGGTATTCTGTACGACTTCATAATCTTTGCCCAGTTTACTTCCCAGAACATCACCGGTATCGTTCCGGTAGGTAAAGAAGGAATCTTTGGAAATAATTTCTTTCCCATCATCCAGCAGATGAATATTGGGCCTTTTAATGACTTCAAAATCCAGTCCTGCGAATTTTAGCGCTTCAGCACTGGAGGGATAATTTTCAATGATGGTACCCAGGCCATGCCATGCTTTTTCCTGAACGGAGAAGAAGCTGTACGTGTTTGTTTGCTGATTTAAATGCAACTGATGTGACATAACATAAATAATTTAAGCTGTTAATAATGACAATTACAGCCATGTCCAGCCAGTAGACCCGGAATAAAGGCAAGGTGGAGGGCGAGATTTTTTGTAAAGGATAGCCTGGTGCTGTGAGCCCTGAGTTTAAGAAAAAAATCGAGCCACTACCTTGGTGAAAGGGCCTGAAGCCAGGGTTCCTGTTTCCGGGCTACCTGGCTAACTTTGCGGGAAATTGTAATGAACTAAATAAATCAATTTTTTGGCAGTTTTTTTATGCTAATTCAGACAAAAATAACCTGTTGAAACTAGTTGACTAAACAAAATAATTGTTATGGATTACTGGGAATATAGGATGCCGTTTCATTTCATTTTGAGTAATGAAATTCCTCGAGCTCTGCTTTTTTTCACCTTCAATTTTTCCGGGTGGCTTCGTTAATTAACATCTTAATCCTTTTTCACTTTAGGGCCAAATTGGTATTACCACTTAGGCTTTCCGAAGTACGGGAATTAGTATTCGTCCGCCCGGAACCGCTGCTATTTTCGTCAGCCAGCATAGCAGCAAACCCCCTGTTATATGTTCGCCCTTCGTCTTCGTTCTACAAATTTGTAGTCTGTGCCCACCGTAGCAGAGTGTGTCCCAGGAAGCGTAGGA